>JAENYX010000054.1:2908-16066 GCA_016841565.1 Clostridium thermobutyricum
AGGCAGAAAAAGCGGCAAAACAGTTTATTCCAGAGGGCTCCAGCTTTTCGGTAGGGGACCTGGACGGGGACGGTACATTGGAGATGGCCTCCATCACGAGGACAAATGCGGAAATTCCTTCGGTTAGGCTTCAGGTCTACAGTTATATCGGGGGATCCTTTGAAATGGAATACCAAAGCGAGCTGGAAGAGGGGGGATACCCCGACAATGTAATTATTGGTGCGGCCGGCAACGGCCGGCAGGCCATATTCATTGACATTGGAGTAGGTGCCCACTCGGGCGTTACAAAGATATTGTTCAAGGAAAACGGGGAATACAAAAGTGCTCTGACCGAAACCGAAGTTCCGCTGACTTTCAAGCCCTATCCCCTTTTCAGCAGGGATATAAATGATGACGGAATAATAGAGGTAGGTATACAGGCAGCTCCTCCGGAAACAGACCATCTACCCATGGCAGCTATACCCTGGATAAACCGCTGGTACCAATTGGATGGTCAGGGCAGCCTTGTGAAAGAACCGGTGATAGAGGAATATTCAGATTATAGAGAAGGCTACCGGTTCATTATTCCTGAAAACTGGCGGGGTAAGTACACAATTGAAAGAAAAACGGATGAAATCCAGGCGCTCAGTTCGGTTGGTTTTATATATATTGCCCAAAACGAACAGAGAACCCAGCTTATTACGCTGCATCATATACCAAAAGAGGACTGGGATCAGAAAAAACAGGAATTGATTGGGGATAACAGGAGTTATTTGCTGTTGGGCCAGAACAAAGAGAATATGCTGGCGGCAGAGTTGCCGCAAAGCAGCAACGAGCTTTCGGGGGACAGTCTCAGGGAGTACAAGGATATGTTGCACGATAAAGAGAGTATACTGGAAAGTTTTGTATTAGAAAAATCCGTTGTCTATAAAAATGCCCGGTACGGTTTTGGCTTTTCCCTGCCCGAGGGCTGGGAGGGTTACACAATTGTAACCGGTGAATGGGAAGGCTTGTACCTGGGAGATTTGGCAGACGGCAGCGCGGCGGAAACCGGCCCGGTTATTAATATAAGACACCCCCAATGGACCGCTGAAAACCCGCGGCAGGATATCCCGGTAATGATATTTACCCTTGCTCAATGGGATGGGCTGAAGAGGGGAGAATTTCATATAGGTGCAGCGCCTGTCGGGCCACGGGAGCTGGGACGTAACGGCAATTATGTATTGGCCCTTCCCGCCCGTTACAACTACGCTTTCCCCGCAGGGTACGAGGAAGTGGAAAGAATTTTGGAGAGTAATCCGTTAAAACCGATAGATTAGGTTATATGAATAGCGTTGCCTTTACGAGGTATTGATTTCAGCAAAGGGGTTCAGGAAACTATAGAATATAAAAAACCGCCGCCTTTTTAAAGCCGGCGGTTTTTTCGCAATTCCGGGGGGGTGCGGCAAAGGGGTGGGGTTATTGCCTTCATCCTTGATTTTTGTATAACATAAAGAACCATATATGATGCGGTTGTCAGGTAAAACATACAAATAAGCATCTTATCTCCTTTTAAAATATGAAATGTATGTGTTATGATGATAGGGAGCTATCAAGCGGTGCTTTGCAATAAGTCCATCAATGCGGCAGGTTCCTGAAATGATCCCTATTGGAGGAAATAATCTGTGAAAAGAGCATACATAATTGGGTTTTCCCTTGCAGCCTGTATAATATTATATTTGGTAGAGCAGGTTTTTGCCGTCGACTATATCACTAAAACCTTTGTAAAGCTGATTTTGTTTACACTTATTCCCTTTATTTATTCAAAGCTTTTGAAAAAATGCGGGGCTAAAGATGTTTTGAACTTCACAGGGATTGACACATCCGCGTTTAAGCTTGGACTGATTTTTGGGGCATTGTCCTTTGCTGTAATAGTAGCTGCGTATTTTGTTTTAAGAGGATATATTGATTTGAACGGCATTGCACTGGAGCTCCAATCCAAGTCCAAAATCACCCCTTCAAACTTCATCTATGCCGGGCTGTATATAACCCTGGGTAATTCTTTCTTAGAGGAGTTTTTTTTCAGAGGCTTCATATTCCTCAATCTTTATTATCAAGGATATGAAAAGCTCGCATACATTTACTCATCGGTATTGTTCGGCGTGTACCACATAGCAATCTTTAAGACTTGGTTTGCCCCACTTCTCACCGGACTTGCCCTTTTGGGGCTTATAACCGTCGGTATCATTTTTGACTGGCTTGATACAAAGACGGGCAGCTTTGTTAACTCATGGATTGTACACATTCTGGCCGACAGTGCCATAATAATCATCGGTATGAGGATGTTTGGTATGATCTAAGGGATGAGGGGACAGGACACTTGTCCCAAGACATATGGAATGGTAAGATATGCTTGTGGTGATTATGTTAGGACTCCTGCCTATACTGATACCGGCTTCGCACTGGAAATTTTCTTAACTGACAGGACAAAAGCAGTAAAATTATTTCAAAGCTACATGAATGTAAAAAACAATGATTGGTGCATGGAATATAAAGAAAGAGTTATGATATCAGATAAGGAAGTAATTGAGTGCTTGTACAAATAAATAGTATAAGTGAATTACAAAGACTTGCGAAAGAACAACGGGATGAAGTCATTAGAATGATTAAAAAGACAAAGGGCATAACAGTCAAGGTTGGCCAGGGCGACAGGAATATCAAAAAGTGTGATTGATAGAAGCTGACTGGGACAAAGAACCTGTCCCCTTGTCCCATGGAGGGCTATATATGAATAAAAGCAGGCATGTTTTGGTGGTTGGAGGAGGGGCGGCCGGAATGACGGCTGCTGTTTCTGCAAAGAGACTGGGCGCTGACGTTACCATACTGGAGAAAAATCCGAGAGTGGGCAAAAAGATTCTGGCCACAGGAAACGGGCGGTGCAACTATACCAATATTAACACTGATATTAATTATTACCACGGCAATAATCCCAAGTTTGCTTACAGCGTATTATCTAATTTTACGGTGGAGGATACCATTAGGTTTTTTGAAAAGCTGGGTATCCAACATAAGGTAGAGGATCTCGGAAAGGTCTTTCCTATGTCGGACCAAGCTTCAAGTATTCTTGATGTTTTTTTATATGAATTAAATGAACTGGGCGTTAATACTATTTGCGACTCTTTCGTAAAAGATATTGCCAGGGAAAAGAACGGCTTTGCAATTAAGCTGGAGAATGGGAAAGAATACCGGGGAGACAGGGTAATTATTGCTGCAGGAGGCAAGGCGCTGCCTTCCAGCGGTTCGGATGGCAGCGGCTATGATTTAGCCAAAAAACTGGGGCATTCTGTTACAGATATTTTTCCCGCTCTGGTCCAGATAATGCTGGAGGGCTCATTGTTCAGGCGCATTGAAGGAGTCAAATTTGTAGGAGCTGCTGAGATTATTCACAATAATAATTCCGTTGCCAAAGACAAAGGGGATATACTGTTTGCCAATTACGGAGTATCGGGTCCGCCCATTCTCCAGATAAGCAGGAAGGCCGGAGAACTGCTAAATGAAGGTAAAGAAGCGTATCTGAAGATAACTATAATTGATATGATGCCTAAGGAAGAGTTAAGAAGGATTATCAAAAAACGCTTTCAGACAGGCTCAAAGAAGCCTGTTGATTTCAGCCTTGTTGGGCTTATTAATAAGAGACTGATACCGGTAGTGCTGAAAGAAGCGGGCATTAATGAACATAAGCGTCCTTCTGCCGGCCTGTCGGCCCGGGAGCAGGAAAAAATTATAGATATTCTGACCGACTGGAGATTTAGGATAAGGGGAACAAAGGGCTGGACCAGTGCCCAGGTGACGGCCGGCGGCGTCGACACCGGTGAAATTGACCAAAGCACCATGGAATCCAAATTGGTCAAAGGCTTGTATTATGCCGGAGAGATAATGGATATAGACGGTCAGTGCGGTGGTTTTAATCTTCAGTGGGCATGGTCCTCGGGATTTATTGCAGGGAGAAACGCGGCTCTCTAAGCCGGTTTAAACATCAGGAGGCTCTTATGATAAGACTTACAAACATTAAAATTGGAATAAATAAAGCTGAAAGTGATGAAAAAGAGAGACAAGCTTTGAGAAAAGCTATATTTTCCAGGCTCGGAATAAATGAGAATCAACTGACGGGATTTGAAATTTTCAGAAAATCGATTGATGCAAGGAAAAAAGACCATATAATCTATGTATATACGGTGGATGCCGACGTCGTTAACGAGAAGCAGATTCTTGGCGAATACGGTTCTAAAGGCATAACGCCCACCCCTGACCTATCCTACAAAGGAGTTAAATTGGGAACTGAATATATGCAAGAACGGCCTGTAATAATTGGTATGGGGCCGGCAGGTATTTTTGCCGGACTTATGCTGTCAAGGAACGGATACCGGCCCATACTTCTTGAACGGGGAGAAGATGTGGAAGCCAGGACTGCCAGTATTAACAAGTTCTGGAATGGAGGATTGCTTGATACCGAGAGCAATGTACAGTTCGGGGAAGGCGGGGCAGGCACTTTTTCCGATGGCAAGCTTACCACATTAATAAACGACAAGCGATGCCGTACGGTATTGGAGGAGTTTATTAAAGCAGGTGCACCAAAGGAGATATTGTATAAGAGCAAGCCCCATATCGGGACCGATATGCTTAAGGTTACCGTAAAAAATATAAGGAAGAAGATAATGGCTCACGGGGGAGAAGTGAGATTTAAGGCCAAGGTAACTGACTTTGAAATAAAGAATGGAAGAATAGAAGCTGTCACCATCAATGAAAAAGAGAGACTTGAGTGCAGTATAGTTCTGATGGCGATAGGCCATAGCGCCAGGGATACTTTCGGGGTGCTGCACAACAGGGGCGTAGTCATGAACCAGAAACCATTTTCCATAGGCGTCAGGATTGAGCATCCCCAGTATATTATTGACAGAGCACAGTATGGCAAAGCAGCCGGATATACCGGGCTGGGAGCGGCCGATTACAAGCTTTCTTATCATTCTAATAATGGAAGGTCTGCTTATACATTTTGTATGTGTCCCGGCGGATATGTGGTGGCTGCCGCTTCGGAAGGCGGAGGTATTGTTACAAACGGTATGAGCGAATACAAAAGGGATGGAGACAATGCCAATTCGGCAATACTTGTAGGGGTTACGCCTGATGATTTCAACAGCCGGCATCCCCTGGCAGGGATTGAATTTCAGAGGAAATGGGAGAAACTTGCATATCAGACAGGAGGACAAAATTACCGGGCTCCGGCACAACTGACATGTGATTTTCTTTCCGACAGGCCCAGCAGCAAATTGGGCGGTGTAAGGCCAAGCTATAAGCCCGGAGTTACATTGGCCCGGCTCAGGGACTGTCTTCCACATTATGTTACAGAAACGCTAAAAGAAGCGATAGTGTATTTTGATACAAAAATAAAAGGGTTCGCCCTGCCCGACGGAATTCTGACAGGGGTTGAGACCAGGAGTTCTTCACCGGTAAGAATAATAAGGGATGAAAATCATTTGTCCAACATACATGGTATATACCCTATGGGAGAAGGAGCAGGCTATGCAGGCGGAATAATGTCATCCGCAGTTGATGGAATCAAAACGGCAGAAAAAATTATGATGGGGTATGCTCCCCTGCGGTTGGATATTTAATGAAAAGAGGAGATATTAAATGCCATAATATGAGCAGTGCTTATTAGAAATCACACTTTTTGTGTGATTTCTTTTTTTCCCCAAGTAATATATAATACAAGTGTAGCAATAAAATACTAATAATAGAAATATGTGGTATTATGCAAAAAAAGGTCGAAAAAATACTTGGAGAAGGTCCATATGCCTTTCCATTGGACAACATAGAGAAAATCATTGACATATTTTCAAATGGCGGCATTCATATCGTTGTGTCCAAAGCAGCGTTGTATGCATTCCGGTTTCAGGGTTTGCACATGCATGACAGCTACGAGTTTATTTTTCCCGAAAGCTCTATGCCCTTTATGCAGGTCGGAAGCGAGACCATACCGATGCAGCGAGATATGATGCTGCCGATAAACCCCGGGCACCTCCATGGGCCGGCAGATGACATGCCGTGCTGCAGCTTTACAGCTTTGCATATCGATACCGAATACATGCTCGAAATAGCCCGGCAGGTATATTGCAAACAGGAGGCCGAGTTTCCAAGCCGGCCCCAGGTTCCGGAGCACAATCTGATAGATCTACTTAATCTGTTTATCCGGGAGGCCAAAAACAGGCAGCCGGGGTATATGTCTGTCCTTGAAAGCTTAAGTGTCAGCCTTACGGCAATGATTTTAAGAAGTATTGCCAATGACACTGACCATACCGGGCAAAAATGCAGCCAAATAAACACCGGAAGCATGGATAGGGTTATAGAATTTATGAAGGAAAATATAGATAAGGAGTATTCATGTGAGAAGGCAGCTTCCCTTGTCAATTTAAGCACCTATCATTTCATAAGAGCATTCAGAAAGGAAACGGGCAAAACTCCCTACAGGTATTTAACCGACTTAAAAATTAAGAGAGCCATGGAAATGCTGAAAACTCCAGATAAAACCATTACCGAAATCTGTTTTTTGTGCGGATTTTCCAGCCACAGCCATTTCTCGGCCGTCTTTAAGGAAAAAACCGGTTTTTCACCGTCGGGCTACCGCCGTGAAATTCTGGAGAGCGGCATTATGCCCAAATCATTAGAGACATAGGAACAAGTAACTTCATCTGCCAACCGATGACAATAATCTGATAGTATTGAGCAATATTTTTATATCGCAGCATTCGCAAAGATAATACAATAAAGAGGAAAATTATGTTATGTATACGAAATATAGGAAGAATAATGCTTTGCTGATATTGGTCTTCATTTTTGGCAGGAACATTACAGGAGACTGAAATCGAATAAACTGCATCCATTATAAATCTTTGGAGGTCTTTGTAAACCGGAACAGGTCAGTTACAGGAGAACCAAAGTTTTTGAAGTAGCAGATGTAAACGATTAATGGTGGCCGCAGAGACCATATCTGCGGCCACACAGCATTTCCTCCGGACAAAACTCAAATGAAGGTTTCCACAACCTTGATATTATTCATTCCGTCCGGCATACAGATACGCTAATAGACATACTGTCTTATAATGGTCCATCCCATGCACATTCAGGTTCTCCTAAATATAATGCAAATGGATTAATGTCAGGAGCTGAAAAATGTCCCAATCGGGTCTATGTTGCAGTATGCATTTTTGCATTACAAAACATAAATTATACATGTCCGCATAAAATATATTAGCTAATGCGGCATAAATAGGAAAATATGACATTCAAATTGAATGGCGGACATAAATCATATTCTGCGAAAAAGGAGGAGGAAAAGTTTGACTTAGAGTTCTTTAAAAAATTCATTTAGCAGGGTACAGCAAAGATATGCAATTAATACCCGACTTGACTCGGGAATGACGGGAATAGCAGTGTACCTGACAGGCGGCTATAAGCCGTTTCATAATGTATGCAGAATAATTTTTGGTGTTCTATTCACCAAAAAATAAATAAGAGGGGGATGAATTAATGAAAAAGTTGCTTGCATTAGTGCTGACGATGACATTGGTTCTAAGCATTGGTCTTACAGCATGTACACCGGCAGATACTTCGGGGGAAACGACAGAGGCAAAGATTATAAGGACCAACAATATGAGTGAGCCCGGCTCACTGGATCCGGCCCTGGCACAAGGTACCCATGATTCCTGGGTGTTGGACCATACTTTCGAAGGACTGTACAAGAAATCACCCGACGGTACTTTTATACCCGGAATGGCCAAGGAATACACCCTGGCTGATGATGAAGTAACATATACCTTTAAACTTCGCGATGATATTACATGGTCGAATGGAGATCCGGTTACAGCCCATGATTTCGAATTTGCCTGGAAACGTGCACTGGATCCCGACCTGGCCTCCGACTATGCATTCCAGCTCTATTACCTTAAGGGTGGAGAAGCATACAATGCCGGTAATGGTTCCATCGACGATATAGGTGTCAGAGCCATTGACGATAAAACACTGGAGGTTGTTCTTGAAACACCTACAGCATATTTTATAGAATTAACTTCATTCTACACCTACTACCCGGTTAATAAAAAAATAGTTGAAGCCAACCCCGATTGGGCAAAGAGCGCTGAAACCCACGTATCCAACGGGCCTTTCAAATTGACCGGATGGGAGCATAATGCATCAATAACGCTGACAAAGAACGATAACTATTATGACGCATCCATTGTTAAAATAGACGGAATAGAAATGGCAATAATAGCGGATGAAAATACAGCATGGCAGAGATATGAGGGTGGAGAGTTTGACTTTCTGACCCCTCTTCCCCAGGCAGTTGTGGCACAGCTCAAAGCACAAGGGAATCCCGAACTGGTAATCGGAGGGGACCTTGCAACATACTATTACAACTTTAATACAAAGGTTAAACCCTTTGACAATGTTAAAATAAGAAAAGCCTTGTCGCTGACATTGGACAGACAGACTATTGTAGACAAGATTGCCCAGGGCGGGCAGCTTCCCGCCGAAGGTGTTGTGCCCTTCGGTATGATAGATGAAAACGGCCGGGAGTACAGGGATGGCGCAGGTAAATTGGTAGAGTACAATGTAGAAGAAGGTAAAAGACTATTTGCCGAGGGTCTGGCAGAGACAGGTTTTAAAGTTGAAGATTTCAGCAAGTTTTCCATCCTTTACAATACCCTCGAGGCCCACAAGAAAATAGCCCAGGCAGTTCAGGAAATGTGGAGAACCAATCTGGGTATCGAGCTGCAGCTTGAGAACGTTGATTTCCAGGTTAAGCTGGACAGAGAAAAAGCAGGGGACTACTACGTTTCCCGTGCAGGGTGGATTGGAGACTATGTTGACCCAATGACTTTCATGGACCTCTGGCTTACCGACGGTGCCTTCAATGATGCTGAATTCAGCAATGACGAGTACGACAGGCTGGTTCTTGAAGCCAAATCAACCACAGACCAGAATGTCCGCATGGAGAATATGCGAAAAGCAGAGAAGATACTAATGGATAATATGCCTGTAGCACCGATATATTTTTATACCCAGCCCTATGCACAGAAACCGTATGTAACCGGTGTGTTCAAGCCGCTTAACAGATATCCTTACTTTATATATGCCGATATGAACAAATAGTAAATAAAGTTTATTATGGAAGATCGACGGGCTATACAAGTTATAGCCCTCGGTTTTCTTTTATGTTAGTGGCAAAGGGGGTATAAAATGAAAAGATATCTAATCAAGAGAATAATAATGGCGGTTATAACCATTTGGGCAGTCATCACCATAACATTTATTCTGATGCATTCTGTTCCCGGAAACCCCTTTATGAGTGAATCCAAAATGCCCAAAGTGGTGTATGAGAATCTTCAGAAGAAGTATGGATTGGACAAACCAAAAAGTGAGCAGTATTTTATATACTTAAGCAGAATTGTAAGGGGCGACTTCGGAGACTCTATGAAATCCAGGGTCGAGACAGTTAACGATATGATAGAAAGAGGCTTTCCGGTATCGATTATGATCGGCCTTGAAGCCTTAATAATAGCCCTTGCCGTGGGACCGGTTTTAGGGGCAGTCGCCGCCTTGAACCAGAATAAATGGCCCGATTATTTATCAATGGTAATTGCGGTAATTGGCATCTCGGTGCCAAGCTTCATTATGGGAACGGTTTTCATCCGGTTCCTGGCCAGAAATATTGGATATCTGCCCATAGGCGGATGGGGTGGATTCAGGCATACTGTTTTACCATCTGCGGCATTGGCAATGATGCCTCTGGCGCAAATTGCAAGGCTTATGCGGTCCAGCATGCTGGAGGTAATGGGTCAGGATTATATTAAGACAGCTCAGTCGAAAGGCTTATCAAAGGCAACTGTTGTAATAAAGCATGCTGTCAGGAATGCAATACTGCCGGTAGTTTCGATTTTGGGTACGGTGGTATCCAATCTACTGGTGGGAAGCTTTGTTATAGAGAAGATATTCGGCATTCCTGGTCTTGGAATGTTTTTTATCATGTCAATAAGCAACAGGGATTACCCGCTTATTATGGGTACTACGGTTTTCTACGCAATAGTTTTAGTATCTATGCTGTTAATTGTGGACCTTGCCTATATTGTTATTGACCCGCGAATAAAGTTGATTAAGGAGGGGCGATAATGAAGGCGGAATATGAGTTTTCACCTGAGCTGTTCAAGGCTGTGTTAAGGGAAGATAAAAACGCTGAAAAAATACGTCGCCCCAGCATTAAATACTGGCCGGATGTATGGCGCAGATTGAAGTTGAACAAATTGGCCATGACAGGTTTGGCACTGATAATAGTTTTCCTGGTGATGGCGTTTGTTGGTACCGAAATAAATGGGTTTGAGTATTTCGAACAGGATTATGAGCTTATAAATTTGCACCCTGACAGTGTTCACTGGTTTGGAACAGATGAACTGGGCAGAGATCTATTTACAAGGACATGGTATGGCGTCAGATATTCTTTGTTTATTGGCGTTATGGCGGCTTTAATTGACTTCATTATAGGGGTGTTATACGGCGGTATTGCCGGGATTACAACAAGAAAAGCAGATGCTGTAATGATGCGCATAGCCGAAGTAATCTACAGTATTCCCTATCTGTTGGTTGTTATTTTAATATCGGTGGTGTTTACTCAGGCCGGTCAGGGAAGCTCAATGTTTGTATTGATATTGGCTATGACCCTGACCAGTTGGGTACCTATGGCAATATTGGTACGCGGGCAAGTGCTGCAGCTTAAGGAAAGCGAATATGCTTTGGCCTCAGAGTCCCTGGGAGGTACAAACGGCTGGATACTTAGAAAGCATATTATACCCAATACCCTTGGACCCATACTGGTTAATGCTACATTAACAATTCCCAGGTCTATTTTTGCAGAGGCAACGTTAGGTTTCTTGGGGCTGGGCCTCCAGGCGCCCAGGTCCAGTCTGGGAACTCTGGCTAATGACGGACTGGCGGGTCTTGCAGTTGGTAATGAATATCAGATATTGATACCGGCTGTATTTATCTCTCTTATAATGTTTGCATTTAATGTACTGGGAGACGGACTCCGCGACGCACTGGATCCAAGACTGCGTAAATAGAGAGAGGTGGTAAAATGGAAAACATTCTAGAGGTAAAAGACTTACAGGTATCCTTTCAGACTTTTTTTGGTGAAGTGGAAGCTGTTCGCGGTATAACTTTCAACGTAGGAAGAAAGGAAACCGTTGCCATAGTGGGCGAATCAGGCTGTGGAAAGACCGTAACCGCCAATAGTATTATGCAGCTCCTTCCTATGCCTCCGGCTTTCTTTAAGGGTGGGGAAATATTTTTCAACGGCGAAGACCTGTTAAATAAAACAGAAAGACAAATGCAGGAAATTAGAGGAAGTAAGATAACCATGGTCTTTCAGGATCCCATGACATCGCTGAACCCTACTATGAAAATTGGCAGGCAGATTGTTGAGGGTCTGGTGAAGCATCGCGGAATGGACAGAGAAGAAGCCGGGAAGAAGGCTGTTGAGATGCTTAAATTGGTTGCCGTACCACAACCGGAAAAGAGAGTAAACCAATATCCTCATGAGTTCTCCGGCGGTATGCGTCAAAGGGTGATGATTGCCCTGGCCATCGCCTGCAACCCCCAATTACTTATCGCCGATGAACCTACCACTGCTTTGGATGTTACGGTCCAGGCCCAGATTCTGGAGCTAATGAAGAAACTGCAGGAGCAGTTGGGCATGTCAATAATCCTTATAACTCACGATTTAGGTATAGTAGCCGATATGAGCGACAGGGTGGTAGTGATGTATGCAGGGCAGATTTTAGAAACTGGACTGACCCAAGAAATATTTGCATCTCCAAGGCACCCTTATACAAAGAAACTGCTGGCTTCGGTACCGCGTCTGAACATGAACAGGGATGAGCCCCTTTACTCAATAGACGGAACGCCGCCTGACCTGTATATTCCACCAAAGGGCTGTGGTTTTTATGATCGCTGCACCGAGGCTATGAAAATTTGCAGGGAGCATATGCCAAGGTTTGATGCGCATAGCCACAGCCACCATAGCTGCTGCTGGCTTAATCATCCCATGGCGCAAAGGGTAAATTCGGCGGATGGGAGTGAAGGACTATGACAGAACCTTTAATCTCGGCGAGAAATATAAAAAAATATTTTGATATCGGAGGAGGTAAGCTAAAAGCGGTAGATGGAATCAGCTTTGATATATATCATAAAGAAACATTCGGATTGGTCGGAGAATCGGGCTGCGGAAAAACGACAGCCGGAAGGACAATAGTACGGCTCTACCAGCCAACCGGGGGTGAGCTTATTTTTAACGGAAGGAACATATATAAGCTCCAAAGAAAAGAAATGCAGGAGGTAAGAAGGGATTTTCAGATGATATTCCAGGACCCCTATGCCTCCCTCAATCCGAGAATGACGGTTGAAGATATAGTGGCCGAGCCCCTTGATATTCATCAGGGTTACAAAAATAGAAATGAGCGTTCGGAAAGAGTTATTGAGCTTCTGGAGCTGGTAGGGCTTAATGACGAACATGCCATGCGTTTTCCCCATGAATTTTCCGGAGGGCAGCGGCAAAGAATAGGTATGGCGAGAGCCTTGGCTTTAAATCCGAAATTTATTGTCTGCGATGAACCAATCTCGGCATTGGACGTATCCATTCAGGCACAGGTGGTAAATCTTCTGAAAAAGCTGCAGGATAAATTAGGCCTGACTTATATGTTTATAGCCCATGATTTATCCATGGTAAGATATATATCCGACAGGGTGGGAGTTATGTATTTGGGCCATATGATGGAGCTTGCAAAGTCGGAGGAGCTTTATGCCAATCCTATCCATCCCTATACAAAGGCTTTGATGTCGGCTATCCCCATACCGGACCCGGATATTCAGAGAAAGAGAAAGAGGATTATGCTGGAAGGTGATGTGCCAAGTCCGATAAACCCCAAAGATGGATGCAGGTTTGTCGACAGGTGCAGTCACGCAACAGACATATGCAGAAAGGTAACTCCTGAATTCAGAGAAATAAAGGAAAAGCATTTTGTGTCATGCCATAATGTATAATCGAGTAGGAGGTAAATAATTAATTTATTTACCGTCCTCTCACACCACCAG
>JAENYX010000055.1:0-7921 GCA_016841565.1 Clostridium thermobutyricum
GCAGTGGTTATCCCTGTTGCTCTGGCGGTGGCAGAAGCAGAGGGACTTTCCTTCGGGCAATACGCCCTTGGAGTAGTGGCAGGCTACGAAGTGATGATTCGACTCGGAGGCGCCCTTAATCCTTCCCATTACGATTACTGGCATACCACCGGAACCTGTGGAGCCTTTGCTGCTGTGGCTGCCGCCGGCAAACTGATGGGTTTGGATACCACGCAGCTTCAGACAGCGCTAGGACTTGCCGGTACAATGGCTTCAGGATTAGTCTGCGTTTTTGGTACCGACGCCAAGCTGGTGAATGTAGGAAATGCTGCATCGCGAGGGATTATGGCGGCTCAGCTCGCCAAGCGTGGTTTTACGGCGCCTTTGGACATTATTGAAAACCCAAAGGGCTATGCTGCGGCGACAAGCAGGGAAAATGATCTGTCTTTTATAGCTGCCTTGCCGGAGGGACCGCTTATGATTGAGGATGCTTACTATAAGGTATATGCTTCCTGCGGTCATACCCATTGCGCACTCGACGCCCTTATGGATTTGATGAGTAAAAACTCCTTTACCTATGAGGATGTTGAAAGTATACAGGTAAGGGCATATAGCAAAGCGGTGGAATTGACAAGAGGTTTCAATAATTCTACCGAATCAAAGGCCAAATTTTCTATGCCTTACTGTATTGCGGCAGGCATAGTACTTGGGCAGGTGGATCTCAACGCATTTTCGGTTGATGCATTGAATGATTCTAGAATCCATAAGCTGGCGGGAAAGATCACTGTATTGGATGATGAGGCATGTAACGCTGCTTATCCGGCAGTGCGCACCGAGACTGTGACTATCCGGCTAAAAGATAAGGAACTTTTTGCGAAGGTAGATTTGCCGGATGGTCATCCACCCCTGCAGTTTCTTGAAAATAAATATTTATCGCTTTCAACTATGGTTATTAACGAACAGAACGCCCGGAGAATTATGGACTGCATCCTCGACTTCAAGGACGATCAGGCTATTACCGGGTTGGGTGAAGTATTAAGGAGGGAAATAGTTTATGGCATGTAATATGCTTGATTCATTGTTATATCGAAATGTATTCAGTACCCCGGTAATGCGGGAAATCTTTGACGACAATACTATAATTCAGAACTGGCTGGATCTGGAGGTAGCGCTGGCGCAGACTCAGGCCCAGATGGGTATCATACCCATGGAAGCTGCAGAGGAAATTGCTAAAAAGGCTAAGGTGGAGAATTTAGATATTGCCGAAATCGAGCAAGGCATCAATAAAATAGGACATTCGCTTGTTCCCACTCTGCGTTGCATTCAGCGCATTTGTGACGACAACTGCGGCGAATACATCCACCTTGGTGCTACTACTCAGGATATTCTTGATACCGGTTTTATGATGTCCATTAAAAGAGGTTTTGAGGTTATTTACAACGATCTGCGCGATGTTGAGCAAGCAATTCTAGATCTGATTGAGCGGCATGCCGACACAATTATGGCGGGCAGAACCCACAGTCAGCAGGCAATTCCAATAACCTTCGGTTATAAGGCTGCTATTTGGGGCAGCGAGGTGCGAAGAAATATCGAGCGGATGAAGGACTGCCGTGAGAGGTGTTTTGTAGGACAACTTAGTGGTGCCGTTGGAACTATGGCAGCTTTTGGTGAGCGAGCTGTAGAAGTCAGCGATCGATCCATTAAAAAAATTGGTTTGGATATTCCGGATATTGCATGGCATTCCAGTCGTGACAGAATTGTGGAGATAGTTAGTGTATTGGCCATGGTTAGTGCGACATTGGGTAAAATAGGTAATGAGGTGTGCAACCTGCAGAAGACCGAAATTTCAGAGTTGGCAGAAGGTTTTGTCAAGGGAGCTGTAGGAAGCAGCACCATGCCGCACAAACGAAACCCAAACATTCCTGAGTCGCTGCACAATCTTGGCAGACTGGTCAAGGCAAGCATGGGAGCTACCTACGAATCAATGTTTTCGGAGCACGAAAGGGACGGAGCATTGTGGAAAGTCGAATGGAAGAGTGCCAATGAGGTGGTTATTATGACAGGAGCCGCAGTGGCAAAGGCGAAAAAGCTGCTTTCTAACCTGACGGTCAACGAGGAGCGCATGCGTAAAAACCTTGACGTGCTCAAAGGTTTGATGATGTCTGAGCCACTTATGCTTGTAATGGGTGATAAAGTAGGCAAACAGACTGCCCATGAGATTATATATGGAATTTCAATGGAAGCCTTCGAACAGGGAGCTTCATTCCTTGAGAAATTATTGGATAATGAAATTGTCCGGGATAACTTATCCAGAGAAGAGCTGGAGAAGATTCTGGATCCCGCGGGCTATACGGGTCAGAGTGCTTATTTTGCTCGCAAAGTGTTGGCTGACATTACAGCTGCCCGGAAAAACGATTGACATTATAACATGAATAATGGGTCTTTGTTCGACATTACGAAAGTATTGGCTGGACGAAGACCCATAGTAAATTGACAGGAGGAAATTTTAACATGGATATGAAAAGACGTGCCTTGGAAAAGCATTATCAATGGCAGGGTAAGATTGAGGTCATTTCCAGGGCTCCAGTAACTAACAAGGAAGAACTATCACTTTGCTATACCCCTGGCGTCGCCGAGCCATGTCTTGTCATAGCTGACGATTCAGAAAAAGTTTATGAGCTTACCCGCCGATCCAATTTGGTTGCGGTAGTTACCGACGGAACCGCTGTTTTAGGCTTAGGCGATATAGGTCCCGAGGCCGCTATGCCGGTGATGGAGGGAAAATGCGCCCTATTCAAGGCCTTTGCCGATGTGGATGCATTCCCCATCTGTATTGACTCCAAAGACCCCAAGACTATCATTGACACCATAGTACACATATCAAAGAGTTTTGGCGGAATCAACCTTGAGGATATATCGGCACCGCGCTGCTTTGAGATTGAAAGTGAGCTGAAAAAACGTTGTGATATTCCGGTATTCCACGATGACCAGCACGGGACTGCTATCATTGCTGCTGCAGCTCTTATTAATGCAGTCAAGGCAGTGGGAAAGAAACTGGGTGAACTAAATATTGTTATTAACGGCGCCGGCGCTGCAGGTATATCCATCGCCAGGCTGTTGCTTCAAATGAACTTCGGGAACATAATTATCTGCGATAGCCGCGGGATTATATACGAGGGTGCAGACAGGCTCACCTCGGTTAAGCAGGAGATGGCTAAGGTGACCAACCGGGATAAAAAGCAGGGGAAACTGGCCGATGCCATGAAAAATGCCGATGTGTTCATTGGCGTTTCAAAGCCGGGTATTGTAACTTCCGAAATGGTTTCTACAATGGCAAGAGACGCAATAGTTTTCCCAATGGCCAATCCCACGCCGGAAATTATGCCGGATCTCGCCAAGCAGGGGGGTGCTGCGGTGGTTGGAACAGGACGTTCCGATTTCCCCAATCAGATAAACAATGTGCTTGCATTTCCGGGTATCTTCAAAGGCGCACTGGCGGTGAGGGCCAGCGATATTACCGAGGGGATGAAGATAGCTGCAGCCAAAGCTCTTGCCTCTATTATTAAGGATTCGGATCTTAATACCGAGAAAATCCTTCCTGACCCATTTGATCCCAGAGTGGGCGTGACGATTGCCCGGGCTGTGGCAAAGGAAGCGGTTGATACAGGGTTTGCCAGAATAAAGGAGATACCCGAAGGTTTGAGATGATAATGTGGAAGAAATGAGGTGAAGTAATGAAATATAGGATTGAACACGACACAATGGGAGAAGTAAAGGTGCCTGCTGACCGTTACTGGGGCGCCCAAACACAGCGTAGTTTTGAAAACTTCAAGATTAGTACTGAGAAGATGCCCGTTGAGATTATCAGCGCCTTTGGCATCCTCAAAAAGGCTGCAGCTATTGCCAACAATAAATTAGGCGTGCTGGATAAAGATCGAACCAATGCCATATCGCGAGTTTGCGATGAAATTATCTGCGGAGAGTTGAATAATCATTTTCCACTGGTTGTTTGGCAAACGGGTAGCGGTACCCAGTCAAATATGAATGCAAACGAAGTAGTGGCTAACCGTGCTAATGAATTATTAGGTGAAAAGCTTATCCATCCTAATGACCATGTTAATAAATCCCAAAGCTCTAATGATACATTTCCTACAGCAATGCACATAGCAGCGTTGCTCGGAATAGAGGACAGGCTAATTCCGGCCATTTACACACTGGAAGAGACATTCAGCAGCATGGCAGAGGAGTACAAAGATATCATTAAAACCGGACGGACCCATCTTCAGGATGCCACTCCTCTAACTCTAGGGCAGGAGATAAGCGGTTGGAAGGAGATGCTAAGCAAGGGCAGAGAAATGGTTGTTGCTTCGGCTAATAGTCTTCGAGAGTTGGGTTTAGGGGGGACAGCGGTAGGTACCGGACTAAACGCTCCATCAGGTTTCGGTGTTCAGGTGGCAGAAGAAATTTCAATGCTTACTGGCAAAAAGTTCGTAACCGCGCCAAACAAATTCCACTCCCTCACAAGCAAAGATGAGCTGGTTTTTACACACGGTGCACTTAAGGCGCTGGCAGCAAACTTGTTTAAAATAGCCAACGATGTTCGATGGCTGGCCAGTGGACCGCGATGTGGTATCGGGGAACTGACAATTCCAGAGAACGAGCCGGGAAGTTCCATCATGCCTGGTAAAGTGAATCCTACTCAATGCGAAGCTCTGACTATGGTTGCCGTTCAGGTCATGGCCAATGATGTGGCGGTGGCTATGGCAGCCTCGCAAGGCAATTTTGAGCTTAATGTGTTTATGCCGGTATGTATATACAATTTTCTGCAATCAGTGACGTTGCTTACCGATGCCATAGTATCCTTTAACAACAATTGTGCTGTGGGCATAAAGCCCAATATTCCAAAAATCAAGGAATATTTGGACAATTCCCTTATGCTTGTAACAGCGCTTAACCCATACATTGGATATGAAAACTCTGCAAGTATTGCAAAGGAAGCCCACAAAAAGGGCATTACACTAAAGGAAGCAGCGGTGCAACTGGGGTTGTTGACTGAAGAAAGATTTGATGAAATTGTCAAACCGGGGAAAATGGTATCTCCTATGAAATGACCATTCCAGCACTAAAAGGAGCCTTAGCTATGAAAACGATAAAAATACCGTATTACACATCTAATGTCGATTTGAATATAGATGAGAAGAATCTGGAAGCTATTCTATCTCCCAAAATGCATGGGTATATGGCTGATAAAAGCGAGGAGGAGATCGTGCGTAATGCATTGGCTAACCCAATAGAGTCAGATACCTTAGCGAATATATCAAAGGGGAAAAAGCGGGTTGTTCTGGTTACCAGTGACCACACCCGCGCTGTTCCCAGCAAGATAACGCTGCCGATACTTCTTGACGAAATTAGAAAGGGTACCCCTAACGCCGATATTACCATACTTATTGCTACCGGTCTGCACAGAGCGACTACAGAAGCGGAACAGCGCAGAATGTTCGGGGACGCTATAGTGGATTATGAAAAAATTGTTGTTCATGATGCTTTTAAAGAGGAGGATATGAGAAGGATTGGCATGTTGCCTTCAGGTGCTGAGTTTGTAGTCAACCATCTTGCAGTGGATTGTGACCTATTGGTAACTGAGGGCTTTATTGAGCCGCACTTTTTTGCGGGCTTCTCCGGCGGTCGCAAGAGTATATTGCCAGGTATTTGTTCTCAGGAAACGGTCAATGAAAATCATTCTTACAAGGCTATCAACAACGATAAAGCTGCCGCAGGTATCACTAACGGCAACCCCATTCATGAAGATATGGTATATGCCGCCCGTAAGGTTAACGTACAGTTTACCTTTAATGTGGCTTTAGACAATAAGAAAAAAATAATTGCTGCTTTTGCAGGTGATTTAGTTAAGGCACACGAGAAAGGTTGCGGTTTCATCAAAGATCTTTCACAGGTACCAAGCGTGACCGGAGATATAGTCATAACCAGCAATGGTGGCTATCCGCTAGACCAGAATTTATACCAATCGCCTAAGGCGGTGGCTACAGCGGAAGTCTGTGCTGGTGAGGACGGAGTGATAATTATGTGCTCTTCATGTATTGACGGTTTCGGCGGCACTCATTTTGAGCAACTGATGCTTTCTGGTTCGATATATGAAATTACAGAAAAGTTATCCAGGATTCCCCCAAAGGATACTATTCCCGAGATGTGGTGTGCTCAGATTTTTACCCGTATAATGATGAAGCACAAAATTATTTTGGTAACCACATATCTCAATCATGAATTGATCCGCAAGGCAAATATGATACCAGCGTCCACTCTCGATCAAGCACTTGCTATGGCTTACCACATTAAGGGAAAGGATGCCAGGGTTGTAGTTATACCTGATGGTGTAGCGGTTCTGGCGATTAAACAGTAAAGCATATTTTTAATCATGAGTATATTAACGAGAATGTTTTGGAGGTTGTAGAGTTATGACTTTGAATTTAGCGTTAAAGGTAAACGACAAGGATAACGTTGCTACTATTTTCGCTGAGGTTAAGATTGACACAAAAGTGGAGGTACGTGACAAGAAGGGAAATAGAGAAATCATTACAGTGACGGCTGATATTCCTTATGGACACAAGGTCGCTATCGGTGATATTAATATCGGTGAGCAGATATATAAATACGGAGAAGAGATTGGTGTTGCGACAGACAAAATAAGGAAGGGCGATTATGTACATGTCCACAATCTGGATAGTATGCGTGGACGGGGCGATTTATAAAAGACTAAAGTATTAGGCAGGTGATATGAAATGAAATTTATGGGATATATAAGAAACAATGACAAGGTAGGTGCCCGTAATCATGTAGCGGTAATTCCCAGCGTTGTATGCGCCAATGAAGTTGCACAGGCAGTTGTGGCACAGACCCAGAATGCGGTGGGATATTTCCACCATCAGGGCTGTTGCCAGTTGCCCCCCGACTTGGATAGGGTCACCGATACCCTCATCGGTTTGGGCTGTAGTCCAAATGTGGGGGCGGCGTTAGTAGTAAGCCTCGGTTGCGAGGGGACTGATCATGAGCGCCTTGTGCAGGCTATTGCTAAAACTGGCAAGCCGGTTGAAATTATCCGTATACAGGAATTGGGTGGGGTAAGTCGTGCGATTTCTGCTGGAATCGACGCTGCACAGAGACTTTCGATTGCTATATCCGGACTGCTCCGGGAGCCGGTGGACATCAGCAACGTTATAATGGCAATAAAGTGTGGCGCATCGGACGCCACCTCGGGTATGGCCTCAAACTGTGTTATAGGCTATGTCGCTGATAAGGTAGTGGATCTGGGCGGAACGGTTGTGTTCGGTGAGACTACTGAATTTATCGGAGCCGAACACATACTTGCCCGCAGAGCGAGGACGCCGGAAATTGGACAGAAAATCTTCGATATTGTGGAGCGGATGGAGAATAGGGCAAAATCTCTGGGCTGTGATATGCGTAAGGGTCAGCCCACTCCCGGAAACATTGCAGGGGGACTGAGTTCCATAGAGGAAAAATCCCTTGGGGCTATTGTAAAATCTGGAACAAGAACAATTGAGGGTGTAATGGAATACCCAGACATAGTTACCGACCACAAGGGTCTATGGATCAAGGACACTCCTGGCCGTGAACCGGAGATACTGACAGGTATGGCTTGCACAGGCGCTCAGTGTATGCTCTTTTCCACCGGACGCGGTGCGCCGCAAGGATTTCCTACAATGCCTGTGATGAAAATCTGCGGAAATCCAAACACCTACGAACGTATGGTTCACGATATGGATATAAATGCCGGGCGAATTATAACCGGACATAATACCATTGAACAGGTGGGAGAAGAGGCATTCGATCTTATGCTGCGGGTGCTCTCAGGTGAGACAACAAAGAACGAGACTATAAAGTATTTCAATTCCATTGATATCCATAC
>JAENYX010000055.1:8021-14667 GCA_016841565.1 Clostridium thermobutyricum
TTAATAGAAATATACGGTACCAAGCATTATGGGGCATCTTAAGAGCAGACACTCCTAATAGGGCTTTGTCCCGTAGAGTCTTTCCAGCCATTGCTCTTCCAGACGTTTAATATCGCTGCTGAAGTCCTGGGCGGTACGGCTCATGGCATCGGCCCAGATTTCGCCCAGGTACATCTGCCTGGGCTTTTGGTTTTCGGCGGCCGAAGAAATATTGTTAAAGAGCATATTGATTGCATGGGCATTGCCGTCGGCAATAATATATGTGCCCCGTTTAATAAGCCAGTCCATATGGCAGCCAATGATAAAAAAGTCTACAATATCGGCTATATGGTCAACGCAATAATCACATCGGATGCTTTTATCCTGCTGTCCCTGTTCTATTAACTCCCTGACCAGCGGATAGTACGGCTTATCCTCAGGAACAGCATTTGTTTCCTTTAGGCGGTGTACGGTGAATACCCGCCCGAATTCCTCGCCCACCGTGGCTAACAGCTCCAGTACGTGCACTGTAAGAGCCTGCAGCTTTTCCAGGGAGTTTTTACCGGCATATGAGGCGTCGGATTGAAGATGGGCATAAAAGTTGTTACAATAGCTAAGCAGCTCCCGTCTGTACAAGACCACCAGCTCATCCTTGCTGCCAAAATAATTATAAAAGGAGCCGGTGGAGGAATTGGTGGCCTTTACTATATCCTCAATTGAGACATTGTAATAGCCGTCTTCCTGGAAAAGACGGATGGCAGAACGCATTATTCTCTTTATTTTTTTGTCGCTCCGTTCGAGCCTTCTTTCTGTTTGTTTTTCCATATTGGCTTATCCTTATCCTGTTTGTTGTGAAATACTGAAGCAAAAGAACTCCATCATATATGCATATTTCTCGGTAATATTAAATGAGCCCCGGGATACCTCCCAGTCATACATGATACCGTTAAAAAACAGGTGAAGACTGTTTAGTATATTTTCCACCGGCAAATCCTGCCGTATACTTCCATCGGCTTTGCCCATATTGATTAAATCAGGTAAAATTTCATGATAATTATCTCTGGAGGGGGTTGGCCCATGAAGCTCGGTTTCGTCCTTGAACAGGCGCATATCTGAAATCCGGGCAAATTCATCACCATTGGCCGACATGGTCTGCAGAGCAAACATGCTCATCAGATAGAACTTCTGCAAGCCGTTATGGTTTCTATAGGCCGGGTCCTGTAGAAGCTTTTCATAGAAATCCACACATTGGGCATCCAATGCCTGGCGGTAAAACACAAACAATTCATCCTTGCTGCCGAAATAGTTATAAAAAGAGCCTTTGGAGGAATTGGCCGCTCTTGCTATATCATCCACCGAGATATTATCATAGCCATGTTCGGCGAAAAGACGCATAGCGCAATTAACTATTTTTCTCTTATTCTCTTGGGATTTACGCTGCCTTTTTGTTAGTTTTTTTGCCATATTTCCCTCCAATAACTAAATGCAAAATCATTATATTTCATTTTCAGTGTACTGGCAAGTTTCAAAATAGGCTCAAATGCCTGATTAAAAGGGGTTATGGATATGTTATTGACAGATAAGTTTGGCTATGATAGTATTTTATTGAAATCAAGTCTAAACTTGGTTCTAATAACAGTACAAGCTGCGCCTTTTACCCCGAAGCATACAATTATTAATCACTGCATGATTTGATTTGGCAGTAACCAACGCTCATCTCCTTTCCAAATCGCTGTTTCTATAATTCTGGAGGACGGGAGGTGAATATGTTTGTATCCGGTTACTCAATATCAATTATAACCAATGGGTTCAGCTTTGCTGGATACCCGTAAAAAAATGGAGGTGTAGAAAACATGAAATCTAAGCTAGTATTATCGCTTGTTGGGATTATGCTGATTACGGCTGTTTTTACCGGTTGTACTCCGCAGGAACCGGCGGCCGGAGGAGACGGTGACACGGTAAAAATCGGTGCAATCCTGCCCTTGTCCGGCGGTGCCGCCGCTACTGGGGTTAAGCTGCAGGCAGCCATGGAAGTTGCCCAGGAAATAATTAACGGTGAGTATCCCGAGATAGCAATTCCACTGGCCAAAGAAGCCGGATTGCCTAACCTGGGTAATGCCAAACTGGAGATTGTATTTGCCGACCATCAGGGCAATCCTGAAATGGCTAAATCGGAAGCCGAAAGGCTTATAGATGATGGAGTGGCAGGCTTAGTGGGCTGCTATCAGAGTTCTGCGACAAAGCCGGCCAGCCAGTCGGCCGAGCAATATGGTGTACCCTTTGTGGCCGGTTCGTCATCCTCGGCTGCTTTGACCGAGCGCGGCCTGAACTATTTCGTCCGTGTCGCTCCAAACGATGACATCGAGACAGCAATGTTCTTCGACTATTTAATATACCTTAATGAGAACTATGACGCAGACATCAAAACGGTGGCCGTTGCCTACATAGACAATGAATTCGGCGTTCATGCCAAGGATATGGTGGAAAAATGGGTCGGCGAAAAATACGGCGCTCTGGGTTTCCAACTGGCCGGTACGGTGGCTTATGCTGCCGATGTCACCAATGTGGATACCGAGGTACAGCAGATTAAGAGTCTGAATGCCGATGCCATTTTCCATGCTTCCTATATTGCAGACATTACCATGTTTGTTAACAAGTATAAGGAATTCGGTATTGCACCCAAGGCCGTTTTGAATTATTGCGGGGGCTTCCAGGATACCCAGTTTGTAGTCAACCTTGGCAATGACGGGGATTACTTCGCCGGAGGAGCCGCCTTCTCGGCAGAGAAGCTTGCTGATATGCCTGAGCTTACGGCCATTAATGAACTTTACAAGGCAAAGACCGGCTCCGACCTGGATGGTCCTGCGTTGGAGGAATTTTCTTCGGTGCTTGTGCTTGCCGAAGCCGTCAATATTGCCGGCAGCCTTGATGGCGACGCAATCATGGACGTTATCATGAGTACCACATTTGACGCTCCTTACTATGCCGCCGGTGCGGTTAAATTTGCCGACAATGGCCAGAATGAAATTCTTGCTTCCTATGTGGTGCAGACTCAGGATAAAAAATACCAGGCAGTATATCCTGCCGACACCGCCACGGCGGAACCTCTTGTTCCTTTCCCGGCCTGGAATAAAAGATAGTATAGTAAAATTTGCGCTATGGACGGCGGGCAGGCTGTTTTAGAGGAACCCTGCCAAATGCTGTTGGGGGGCGGGCTTTTCCGGCTCTGCCCCCCTTAACTTGTTTTAGGCGGGGAGAACTGTTCCGAAGGGCTGTTTGTAGTGTAAAGAAGGAGGACATATGATAATAGGGCAGATAATAGCTAACGGAATACTCATGGGCTTTATTTATGCTTTGGTGGCAGTCGGACTGACACTTACCTGGGGTGTCATGGATATAATAAATTTTGCCCACGGTGAGTTTTTGATGATTGGGATGTATACGGCTTTTTGGATGTTTTCGCTCTTTGCTCTGGACCCTCTGGTATCCCTGCCTGTTTGCATAGCGGTGCTCTTTATATTGGGAATATTAACCTATACGGGAATTATCAGCAGGGTTATAAACGCACCCGGTTTAACGGCGCTGTTGGCCACCTTTGGTTTCAGTATGTTCCTGAAAAACTTCGCTCAGTATTTATGGACGCCCAATTACCGGTATATAAACCAGGCTCTGGTTTCGGGCAAATCCCTTGGACTGGGCAGTATTGTGATAGGCCTGCCGCAAATTGTGGCGGCGGCTGCAAGCATTATTCTTACCATAGTAATAATGGCTTTTATGGATAAAACAAGAACCGGTAAAGCCATCCAGGCTACCGCGTTAAATAAGAATACAGCCCTTTTGATGGGAATCAATACAAAAAGAATGTATGCAATAACCTTTGGCCTGTCGGGCGCATGTGTGGGCGCAGCCGGTGCACTGATGTCCACATTTTTTCCCGTTTATCCTGCATCGGGCGCTTTGTACAGCGTTATCGCCTTTGTAATTGTTGCCCTGGGAGGCTTTGGCAACATTAAGGGTGCCCTTTTCGGCGGCCTTATCATAGGATTAACCGAGGCCCTGGGAGGATATTTTCTTGGTACTCAATTCAAGTATGCCCTTGTATTCCTGATATATCTCATAGTGATACAAGTTCGGCCAAAGGGGTTGTTCGGATGGTAAAGAATAAAAAGGCGTTATTGATTCTAATTGCGGTACTTGCACTTGTGCCTCTTTTAACCCGGACAAAGGCGGTGCTGAACGCCATCGTTCTCCTTTTGATTTTCGCCACATTGGGCGAAGCGTGGAATTTGATTACCGGCTTTGCGGGGCAAACATCCTTTGGCCATGCGGCATTTTTCGGTATTGGTGCCTATACCTCGGCGGTGATTTTTTACCGCTATGGAGTTACCCCCTGGCTGGGAATGGTGCTGGGTGGCATAATTGCCTCCATTATTGCCGGAATTATGAGTTATCCCTGTTTCAGGCTCAAGGGGCATTATTTTGCAATTGCCACCCTGGCGGTGGCAGAGATAATAAAGCAAACCTTCGTCAGCTGGGATTATGTAGAGGGTGCCACCGGCATATCGGTGCCGATAATCCACCGTTCGTCGGGCTTTTTCACAAGGCTTTATTATCTTCAGTTCAATGACAAGCTTCCATGGGTGTATATTTGCCTGTCGCTGTTTACCGCAGTTATTTTCCTGTGCAACTATCTGGAAAACTCAAAGATGGGGTATTATTTAAAAGCCATACGTGAAAGCCATGAGGTGGCCGAATCCATAGGCATAAACCCCACCAGTTACAAGCTGTACGCAATGATAATCTCGGCCTTTATATCGGCTCTCTGCGGTTCTGTGTATGCCCAGTACATACTCTATATAGATCCGTTTATGATATTCTCGCTGGATATTTCAATGAAGATTGTTTTGCTGACGGTATTGGGCGGTATCGGTAATGTTTTCGGGCCCATTATAGGTGCGGCCATTTTTATCCCGCTTTCCGAGTTTACAAGGATAAAGCTGGGGGGCTCGGGTACAGGCATTGACCTTATGATATACGGGCTTCTGATAGTACTTATTACCTGTTACCAGCCCAAGGGTGTTATCGGCATTATAGAAAAGCTGGCCGGCAAGTTTAAAAAGCAGAAAACCGGAGGTGAGGGTAAAGTTGAAGCCACTTCTTGAGATAAAAAATATAACCATGAAATTCGGCTCACTGGTGGCCAATGAGGACGTATCCTTTACCATCCATGAGAATGAAATAGTAAGCCTGATTGGGCCAAACGGTGCCGGTAAAACCACTTTGTTTAACTGTATAACAGGTTTTTACAAGCCCTTCAGCGGCAATGTCGTTTATAGAGGTAAGGATATTACCGGTATGACTTCCTATGAAATTTGCAGTCTGGGCATCACCCGAACCTTTCAAATAGTGAAAACTCTGAATGAAATGACGGTGGAGGAAAATGTCATGACCGGTGCTTTCCTTCATACCCGCAGCCGTAAAAGGGCTGCCCGAACAACCGGGGATATCCTTGAACTTACCGGACTGATATCCAAAAAGAATATTCTGGGTGCCAATCTTACCATTGCCGACAGAAAAAGAGTCGAAATTGCCAGGGCGCTGGCTACAAATCCCCGGATTTTGATGCTGGATGAATGCATGGCCGGCCTCAACCAGACCGAAATCAAGGACGTAATGAGCCTTTGCCTAAGGCTCAAGGAAAGAGGCCTGTCCCTGTTAATTGTTGAACATATCATGGAGGCCATTATGCCCATATCCGACAATATCGTGGTTTTGAATGCGGGTAAGAAGATTACCGAGGGAATACCGCAGGATGTTGTCAATAATGAAGAGGTAATTAAAGCCTATTTGGGGGATAGATATCATGCTAAAAGTAAAAAATCTTAAGGTAGGATACGGCAATGTCCCGGTTATCTTCGATTTTTCCTTCGAGGTTAAGCGGGGCGAGGTGGTGTCGATAGTAGGGTCAAACGGCGCCGGTAAGTCCACGCTGCTCAAAACCATATCAGGCATTTTAAAGCCTACCGACGGGGAAATCGAATTTATGGGCCGGCGCATAGATACCATTCCCGCATACAGGATTGTGGAAAGGGGTATTTCCCATGTACCCGAGGGGCGGCAGGTTTTCGGCAAGATGAGTATAAAGGACAATCTCCTGCTGGGGGCTTTTGTGATACGCTCGGAGTCCGAGAAGGCGGCCCGTCTCAAGGAGGTCTATGAACTGTTCCCCATCCTGAGGGAAAGGGAGGACCAGAAAGCCGAAACCTTAAGCGGCGGCGAGCAGCAGATGCTTGCCATTGCACGGGGCCTTATGTCAAACCCCAAACTGCTTATGGTGGACGAAATGTCGCTGGGGCTGGCTCCTTTTTTGGTGGACAAGGTCATGGATACCCTGAAGCTTATCAGTGACAGTGTGACGGTGCTTTTGGTGGAGCAAAAGGTACAGGAGGCGCTGGAGATTGCCGACCGTGGTTATGTGCTGCAGAACGGTCGCCTTGTTATTGAGGGCAGCGGAGCCCAGCTGCTGGAATCCGATATAGTCAAAAAAGCATATCTGGGTTTATAAGCCAAAGGCACTCTGCAAAAAAGGAGCATCGCCGGATGCTTCTTTTTTTGTGTGCGCCCGGCATGGGCGATAACTTGGCGGTGAAAGTCCGCTGTGGACTTG
>JAENYX010000002.1 GCA_016841565.1 Clostridium thermobutyricum
ACTGGTGGTGTGAGAGGACGGTAAATAAATTAATTATTTACCTCCTACTCGATTAAAACAGAGGTTTTTGTTCTGGGGATATGTGGTTATGATTGTTGTTAATCCCAATACACTGTATAATTTAGTTAAACAGATGACAGATCACAGATCACACTAGTCAGGCATCCGTCATCTGCGCTGCGTAAGGCACGCAGAATATTGAGGTTTGAGCTGGATGGCTTCGGGAATTTCCAACAACTCGCCTTACGGCTCAGACACTTGGAAATTCTGGCCCGTACGCCTCTTGCGCTCCTATTAACTGTGCGTGCAAAAACTCCGCGACCGATGACTTGATGCCTGTTTACTACGAACTACGAACTAGTTCTTAGCATCTATGGGCTTTGCCTGAGAAATGTTGTTAATTATGGGAGGGTGTATTATGGAATTTTTAAAGGGTCTTACAGCCAACAGCAGTCAAAAAAAGGCCATTGCCGTGATAATTGCTACGGTGCTGATAGCCGGAGCGGTATATTTTTCAGGACTGGGAAGCAGACAGGTCTTTTCACCCGAAAGGGTGATGGCGGCAGGGGTATCCCTTACTGCATCTGATGAGGATAGTCTGGGCATACCCTTGGATACCCATTTCATACTGGAAAGCGATACAGCCCTGGAGGAGGACGAGATTAGGCAGTTTCTTCAGATTGAGCCTCAGCTGGAGCTTGCGGTTGAGGAAATGGACGATCAGGGGAAAGAGTTTAAAATAACTCCCGACGGCAGCCTTGAGCCCAATAGAGTTTACCGGTTCCAATTGGGCGATGGTGCGTGGTCCTTTCAGACCAGAAATCAGTTTGGAGTGACCGGGACCCTTCCCAGGGATAAAGGGCAGGATGTGCCGGTTAATTCAGGGATAGAAATTACATTCACTCATGATAACTATCAGGACATAAAGGAGTATTTTGAAATAGTGCCCAATGTTGAAGGAACCTTTGAGAGGCATAAGAGGACAGCGGTTTTTGTTCCAAAGGGGTTGGAGCCGGGCACAATATATACAGTTAAGCTTAGAAAAGATCTGGGGGTTTCGGGGAGCAGCCAGACCCTCGGGCAGGATTATGTTTTCCAGTTTGAAACACAGTCTCCCGGGACTGCTCAAAACAGGAGGCCCCCATTTACAGTTTATTTCTCGAAACGAATGTATGAATACCCATCGGGGGAAAGGCCGTTACTGGACTTTGATTACTACATCTCCGGCAAACGGGACGGGAATCTGTCTGTTACGGTTGACCTTTACAGGTACAGGGATGCCGATCAGTTTATAAATTCCCTTGATAAGTACTACAGAGTTCCCTATTGGGCTGCTTACACAAAAAAGGCTTACAGAGAGGATGCCTCAAAGCTTGAAAAAGCGGCTTCCTTTCAGCCGTCCCTACAAAAAGCAAGTTACAATAATTTTATGGTTTTTCCCGAGAGCCTGAAGCAAGGGTATTATCTTGCAGATATTACCTGCACCGACAATGCCAGCGGAGAAAAGAGCTCTGAGCAGATTTGGCTGCAGGTTAGCGATATATCGGGGTATGTATCGGTGGCTGCCGATAAAACGCTGGTCTGGGTTAACAGTACGGAGAAAGGCGGGCCGGTGGAAGGCATTGGCGTGGAGCTTTATGGTACCGGAGGCCGGTTGAACGTTGGCAGCACCGACAAGGACGGAATACTGGTGTTTGATACTCCTGCGGATATGAAGTCCGACTCCGATACAGAGATGGCGTATACTATTGTTGAGCTTTTTGCATCGGCCGACCTGGGCTACAGTCACTGTGTGCTGCCGGTATTCAGACAGAATTATCATTACCATTACGGTGTCCAATCCCATCAGGACTATTGGAATTACATCCACCTTGACAGAAGCTTATACCTACCCAACGATACCGTAAACCTGTGGGGGATTATAAAGCCCATGGAAGGAAGCGGGCAAAATGGAAGGCTTGAGGTGGAGCTGCGCAAGCCGAATTATTACGGTGACCGACAGGATATGCCGGAAATACTGGCCGAAGAAATTGCCATGGAGCAGGACTGCACCTTTACCGGAAGGCTTACGATTCCAAACCTGTCTCCGGGGCATTATGAACTTGTATTTAGGCTGGACGGGGAGGAAATAACCGGCAAGAGGCTGGAGGTTGCCACCTATACAAAGCCGGCGTACAGGATAGAAGTCAGGAAGGGTAAGGAGGCAGTATTTTCGGATAAAGACAGCATAACCATTGACATACAGGCTACGTTTTTTGAAGGGACTCCGGTGAGTTCAATGGAGCTTTCATACAACGACAGGTCAGGGTCGGGAATGGTTAAAACCGATGCAAAAGGCCGGGCCAAGGTTACCTTGCGGCCGGGTTATAAAGACTACAGCTGGTCTCCCGACCGTGAGTACTTCAGCGTTTACAACAGACTTCCCGAGGCGGGGGAAATATTTGTGGATACAAGTTATACGGTATTTCACAATGATATGAATCTTGACAGCTCTGCCGGTGTAACCGAGGTCGGGGCGGAGGTTGCGGTGAAGCTGAACAGAATAACCCTTGATGCCATTAATAGCGGCAGCGGTCAGAGCCAAAACCAGCCCGACGGTACTCCCCTGTATATAGGAGATCCGGTTCAGGGACACAGCATAACCGGCAAAATCTATGAAAACCGGTGGCGTAAGGAAGAGAGCGGGCAGTATTATGATTTTATTAACAAAGAGGTAAGGACCAATTACCGTTATTACAGTGACTCCGTATTCATGACCGATTTTACCATAACAACCGATGCAGAGGGTAAAGGGACATTTGTATTTCCCTACCAGGAAGACAAATCCTACAAGATAATTTTGGAGACTGTCGACGGAATGGGTAGGATTATAAAACGTGAGCTGAGCTTATACGGCCGCAGCTTTGTGGATTATGAAATGATGCACTGGGATTATTACCACCTAGGGTATCCAAATGATGAATTCAGGTACTACCGGACCGGCGATGAATACTCACTTATATTTAAGAACAACAAAGAGGTATTGCCCCAGGACGGGTCAAAGACATACCTTTATCATACAAACAGAAAGGGTCTGAAAGGGTATAAGGTAAACACCAGCCCATATTTCAGCGACCGGTTTGAAGAAGAGGATATCCCCAACCTGCATGTGACGGGGGTATGTTTTGACGGGCGCACATACTACCGAACAAGCCCACGGCTAATCCGGTACGAAAAAAAGGAAAGAGAGCTGGATATAACCGTTGAGACCCATAAGGAAAGCTACCGTCCGGGAGAAGAGGTAACCCTGGATATAGCGGTAAGGGACGCCGACGGAAAACCCAGGAAGGCAGCCGTTAATATAAGCCTGGTGGATGAGGCTATGTATATGCTGATGGATGAGGAATCCGGAATACTTGACGGATTGTATTCAAAAACACTGGATGCAGGCATAGTGACAAGTGCCTGTTCCCACCTGTACCCGGATATTCCCAGAGGAGGGGCGGAAATGGGCGAAGGGGGAGGAGAAAGGGTGGACTTCAGGGATACCGCCTTCTTTGATACCGTTACTACCGACAGTAAGGGGATGGCCAGCCTGACCCTGAAGGTTCCCGACAACCTTACATCCTGGAGGGCAACCTTCAATGGAGTAACAGAGGACCTTAGAGCCGGAGGCGGCAGTATCCCCATAGTAGTTAAACTGCCCTTTTTTACCGATGCGGTTATCAATGAGAGCTATCTGGAGGGTGACAGCCCGGCTATTGCCATTCGTTCCTTCGGGGATGCCGTAACCGAAAAGGACAGGGTCAGGTTTACCGTAACCTCTCCTTCCCTTTTTGACGGGGAAAGGGTTATGGAGGCCAATGCCTTTGAAACTGTTTATCTTGAATTACCCGGGCTTAAAGCGGGCAGTCATACCGTTACAATCAAGGCTGCCTGCGGTCAGGACCTCCGGGATATTCTTACCCGGGAAATAAAAGTGTACGATACCTATCTTACCAAAGGTATGACTGAATACTGTACCCTTAAGAAAGGTATGACCATAAAGGGCGGCAAAGACGGCCTGACAAGACTGATTTTCACCGACGGCAGCAAGGGGATGTATATACAGCCGCTGTACGGTCTGTACCATACCTACGGCAAGAGGATTGACCAGAGGCTTGCGGCACATTATTCCTACAACCTGCTTAAAGAGCATTTTGATATGGACATACAAAAGCCCGACGAGTTTGAAGCCGATTCCTATCAGACACCCGACGGAGGTATATCACTACTACCATACAGTGACAGCCAGGCCGATTTGAGCGTTAGGGTGGCGGCCCTGGGTGTGCAAGGCTTTGATGCAAGTGCTTTGGAAAATTACTTTGTTACTGTGCTGCTGGAAAATGGTCTGACCGAAGACGACATAAGCTCAGCTCTGTGGGGGCTGGCGGCCCTGGACCGGCCGGTTTTAAATCAAATAAAGCAGATGCTGTCTGCCGGGGATTTGGGCGTCAAGGCCAAGCTGCAGCTGGGGCTTGCCCTCTGGGAGCTGGGAAGCAAAAATGCAGCCCGGGAGGTACTGGTGGATGTCCTTGAAGATAACAGCCGGATTAAAAGCCCCTATATAATGGTGGATTCCGGCACCGACCGGGATGACCTTATGGAGTTGACCTCCCTTGCCGCAGTACTGGCAGCCAGGGTGGATGCTCCCCAGGCCGGGGGTATGTATAACTATATAACCGACAACAGTACAAAGGATATTCTGGTACTGCTGGAAAAGGCAATGTACCTTTCGGAGGTCCTTTCGGGAGCCGAGAGCAAGCCATCGGAATTCACGTATACGCTGGACGGCCAAAAAATGGTGCAAAAACTGCAACCGGGCCATTCCTTCGAGCTTCTGATGACTCCAGGGAGGCTGGCCGGCCTTGAGATTTTACAGGTTGACGGGGAAATAGGATTAAGCAGTATATATAACGATAGCTTTTCACCGGAGGATACCCAGGCCAGCAGTGACTTGGAGATAACGAGGCAGTATTACGTAAACGGCAAGCCGGTTAAGGAGTTCGGCCAGGGCGATATGGTAGAAATTGTGATAAACTACAGCTTTAGTGACAAATCGCTGGAAGGGCGGTACCAGGTAACCGATTTCCTTCCTTCAGGGCTCAAAATTATAGCGGCTCCCTATACAAGGGGCCTTAGGCTTTCCAATATAAGGTATCCCTATGAAATTGCCGGACAGAGGATAAGCTTCTATCTGTACAATAATAATCATAAATGGAACACAAAAGACCCGGTTGTATATTACGCCAGGGTGGTATCAAAGGGCAGTTTCAGAGCCCAGGGAGCGCTTATACAGAATATGAAGGCAGATACAGAAATAAAAATGACCGGTGAGGAGAAAGTAACAATAAGATGAAAAGGCTATTAACCCCCATAACGGTTTTACTTTCGATAGTACTTGGTATAATGATTTTGTGTCCGGGCTGTGGAAGAAATACGGCACCCCAGCCCAAGGACACAGCTCCCGCCCACCAATGCAGCTTTTATAATGAAAGGGATTTCTTCGAAAGCGTATCCCAGGATAAAACAGATCCGGCGGAGATACAAATAAGGGGCGGCGTAATTCCCCACCACCTGGTGGCCGGCTATATGATAGCAGATTTCTTTAATCTTCTGGCCGACCAGGAGATTGAACGGGTTATACTAATGGGACCAAACCATTATTTAAAGGGGCCCAGAGTTGTCAGTTCAAGGTACAACTGGCTGACAGCCTTCGGGGTGCTGGAAACCGATACCAAGCTTGTGGAGGACTTTGTTAATCAAGGGATTGCCGGCATTGACGAGGAAGCCATTGTTAAGGATCATGCAATCGCCGGTATTGTCCCCTATATAAAATACTATCTGCCCCAGGCAAGACTGGTGCCGCTTATTTTCCATCCCGATCTTACCTATGGAGAGACGGAAAATCTGGCAGACCTTTTGATACGGAATACCGGGGAGAAGGATGTGATAGTGGCGTCGGTGGATTTTTCACATTATCTGAGGCTGGGGGACGCCGAGCAAAGGGACGTTGTAACCATTCAGGCAATAGAACAGAGGGATTATGCACGTCTTTTGAAAATGACCGATGAGTACCTGGATTCTCCTCCCAGCATTGTTGCTCTGTTAATGGCAATGGAAAGATTGGGTGCAGATGATATGACGGTTGTGCACCATTCCAACTCGGCTTTGGTGCTGGGGAGGAATGAAGAGGAGACCACCAGTTATTTTACCATTGTATATTACTAAGGATTAGGAGGTTTGGCTGTACAATGACAAATGAACAAGAAGTATACCATGTTTTGGAACAGTTGGGGATAGATTATACCGTTAAGCAGCACCCGCCGGTATATACGGTGGAAGAGGTGGAGAAGTTCTGGAGGGATATTCCCGGAACCCACTGCAAAAACCTTTTTTTGCGTGACCAGAAGGGAAAAAAACACTATCTGGTTGTTATGGTGCATTCCAAGAAGGTGGATATGGCAAATCTTGCCCAGCAGATAGGGGACGGCAGAATGAGCTTTGCCTCCGAGGAAAGGCTGAGAAAACACTTAGGGCTTACGGCAGGTGCAGTTTCGCCCTTTGGGATCATCAATGATCCCACCGGGGAGGTCAGGGTTATACTGGATGAGGAGCTAAAGGGTGCCGACAAGGTAAGCTTTCATCCCAACGTAAATACCGCTACGGTTACTATTTCCTTTGAGGATTTTGAACGCTTTCTTGCCCATTACAAGAATCCCGTGTCCTATCTGACCATCTGATTTTGAACTTGATGCCAAGGCATATAATGTCCCATTATTAGGACAAACGCCTAAATATAGTGCGAACAAATGTCCCGGTATTGGGACATTGTCGTTGGCGGCCAAGAATAGGCACCTTTCACCTGTGATCTACGGACTACCAACTACCAACTAACAAATAGTGTAATCATAGGAACCGTCCCCATGATTGGTGATTGGTATGATTATTGCTATATAATTATGAATATTATGACAGATTTCCCGGGCATAACGGGAACGGTTGGGGGTGCAACAATGGTAACCGGAACCATATTCAATATACAGAAGTATTCAATTCACGATGGCCCGGGAATCCGTACCACCGTTTTTCTAAAAGGTTGCCCCCTTAATTGCTGGTGGTGCCATAATCCCGAAAGCCAGGAACGGCAGCTGCAGCTGGTACTATGGAGGGACAGGTGCCTGGGCTGCGGGGACTGCAAAAGGGCGTGCCCTAACAATGCAGTTGCTTTGCAGGACGGCATACCCCATATAGATAAAGGCAGGTGTTTAAGCTGTGGAGTATGTGCAGGGGCTTGTCCTACCGGCGCTATGGAAGTAGTAGGAAAGACAGTTACAACCGAATATGTAATAAAAGAAATAGAGAAAGACCTGATATTCTACGATCAGTCGGGTGGAGGGGTTACATTCTCGGGCGGAGAGCCCCTCATGCAGCCGGAGTTTCTGGAGCAGCTTATAAGGGATTGTAAAAGCAGAGACATTCATACTGCTGTTGATACATCCGGTTATGCAAGCTGGGATGTATTGTCGGGTATGTGTGGCAGTATTGACTTGATTTTATATGATATTAAGCATATGGATGACCAAATGCATATAAAAACTACCGGTGTATCCAACAGGGTTATACTGGACAATCTGGAAAAGCTGTCAAAGGTGCATAATAACATAGTAATAAGGGTTCCGCTGGTGCCGGGGATAAACGATGACCATGAGAATATTGTAAATATGGCCCGGTTTATCAGCTCAATAAATGTAAGGGAAGTGAATATACTTCCATACCACAATACGGGTATGGACAAATACGGCAGGCTGGGAAAAGAATACAGATTGCCCCACACAAAAGAACCTGCAGCCCAATCATTGGACAGTATCAAGGAAACGCTTATGTCAGCCGGATTATATGTAAAGATTGGAGGCTAAAGAAAATATGAATGACAGGGTAAAAAAACTTAGACAGCAAAGCATTGACGCGGTACCGTGCATTTCCACCGAAAGGGCCGAGCTTGTTACAGAAGCCTACCGGGAGTACTCGGGTAAGGTTTCCATACCCATGCTCAGGGCACTGACATTCAAGCATTTGATGGAAAACAAAACCGTGTGCATTAACCAGGATGAATTGATAGTGGGAGAGAGAGGACCGGCACCTCAGGCCACGCCTACTTACCCCGAGCTATGCTGCCATACCCTTGAGGACTTGGATATAATAGACAAAAGAGATAAGATTTTCTTTAGGGTAAGCGACCAGGTCAGAGATGTTCAGGAAAATAAGATAATACCATACTGGAAGGGCCGGTCCATCAGGGATAAGCTTTTCAAAAACATGACCGATGAATGGATAGAGTGCTATAATGCGGGTATCTTCACTGAATTTATGGAGCAAAGAGCCCCCGGGCATACTGTTGCCGACGGCAAGATATACAGGAAAGGGTTTCTGGATTTTAAGAAGGATATAGAAAAAAGCCTTGAAAGCATTGATTACCTCAACGATCCGCAAGCCTACGACAAACAGGAACAATTAATGGCCATGCAGGTGTGTGCCGACGCCATTATCAGTTATGCAAAACGGCATGCCGGCAAAGCCCTGGAAATGGCCCGGGCCGAGAAAAACCCCCAAAGAAAGAAAGAGCTTGAGAGGATTGCGGAGGTATGTTCTTACGTTCCTGCCAATGCTCCCAGGGATTTTTGGGAGGCACTGCAGGCATACTGGTTTGTGCATATTGGTGTGATAACCGAGCTTAACACGTGGGATTCCTTTAATCCCGGCAAACTGGACCAACACCTTGACCCGTTTTACAGGAAGGGGATTGAAACCGGTACTTTGACATCCGAGAAAGCCAAGGAGCTGCTGCAGTGCTTTTGGGTGAAGTTTAACAACCAGCCTGCGCCGCCAAAAGTGGGAGTTACCCTGGCCGAAAGCGGGACATATACGGATTTTGCCAATATAAATATCGGGGGTATAAAGCCCGACGGTTCGGACGGTGTAAACCAGGTATCCTATATGCTGCTGGAAATTATTGGCGAGATGAAGATACTGCAGCCCAGTACCAACGTCCAGATAAGCCAAAGGAACCCCGACAGGTTTGTAAAAAAGGCCTGTGAAATTATAAGGATGGGTATGGGCTTTCCGTCGGTATTTAACACCGATGCGGTGGTAGAGGAACTAATTCGCCAGGGTAAATCAATAGACGATGCAAGATGCGGTGGAACAAGCGGATGCGTTGAGACCGGTGCCTTTGGTAAGGAAGCTTATATTCTGACCGGCTACTTCAATATACCAAAGGTATTCGAAATTACGCTGAATAATGGTATTGATATAAGGACCGGGAAAAAGCTCGGGATTGAGACGGGGAATCCTACGCAGTTTGAAAGCTTCGAGGAATTGTTTAATGCATTCAAAAAGCAGATGCACCACTTCATAGAGATAAAGCTGAGAGGAAACAGCATAATAGAAAAGCTGTACGCCACATATATGCCGGCGCCCTTCCTTTCGATTATTGTGGACGACTGTATTAAGAAGGGGAAGGACTATAATGCAGGCGGTGCAAGGTATAATACAAACTATATTCAGGGAGTGGGTATTGGCAGCATAACCGACAGCTTTTCGGCCATAAAACACCATGTCTTTGACAATAAGACAATAGCAATGGAACAGCTGCTGACGGCTCTCAGGGATAATTTTGAAGGTCATGAGAAGATAAGGCAGATGCTTATCAACAAGACGCCCAGATACGGAAACGATGATGATTATGCAGATGATATCATGGTATCGGTCTTTGAAGCTTTTTATAATGAAGTGGACGGCCGAAGGAACGTAAAGGGCGGCAATTACAGGATAGATATGCTGCCCACCACCTGTCATATTTACTTTGGTTCGGTAATAGGAGCTACTCCCGATGGGCGTAGAGCCCGGGAGCCATTGTCCGAGGGCATATCTCCGGTACAGGGGGCCGACAGGCACGGTCCTACGGCGGTTATTAAGTCGGCTTCAAAGATGGATCACATAAAGACCGGCGGTACCCTGCTGAATCAGAAGTTTACGCCCCAGGTATTGGAAGGGGAGGAGGGTCTTGAGAAGCTGACCCATCTTATAAGGTCATATTTTAAACTGGATGGTCATCATATACAGTTTAACGTGGTAAGTGCCGATACCCTGAGAGAAGCCCAAAAAAATCCCGGGAAGTACGGGGATTTGATTGTCAGGGTGGCGGGGTACAGCGATTATTTCAGCAACCTCAGCAAAGAGCTGCAGGATGAGATTATTACCAGAACCGAACATTGTTCATTTTAATAGAATCTTGATACATGCCGGATAATTTATATCCGGCATGTATCAAGATCATCCTCCCAGGGTTATGTCCTGCTTGTCGTACCATTCGAGGGCAGAGTACAGGTGATCGGGTTTAAAATCCGGCCAGTAGTCGTCCAGCACGTAAAAATCCGAGTATATTGACTGAACCGGTAAAAAGCCGCTCAGCCTTCTTCTGCCTCCCCAGCGGATAATGAGGTCTACCCGGGATATATCGCTGGATTTGATACGGTTTTTAAGGTTAAGGCTTCCTTTAGTCTCTATCAGGTTATTCAAATCCCATTCCCATCCATAATTCACAAGGAAATTGACCTTCATGCCTCCCTTTCCGAAAGTTTTTCTCCGGGTGTAATCAAGTAGCTCCTTTGGAAATTTTGGAGAATCGGTATTGCCAATAACAAGCAAATCGGCATCCTGGGTTGAAAGCATTTCAACGGCTTTGATACACGCCCTAGTGAAGGCGAGGGTCTGTACCGCGGGCCTCTTTGTGTTATCCATTGTAAAACCATAATAAGTCAGCTCCTTAACGCCCAGGTCTCTGCACAGAAAAAAAAGCTCCAGGCCGGGGTCAAGGCCTTTGTCGTAGCCCTTCTCTTTATTGAAGCCCTTGTCTACAGCCCATCTTCTGTTGCCGTCCGGAATAATCCCAATATGCTGAGGAATCCTCATTATTTTGCACCTCCGGTATAACTTATTTGTATTATTTCCCCTGTTTTAAAAAATATTATATTAAAGATTTATACAGGATTTTTGGGTGCTTTAAAGAATTAAATCATCCGGGTAATAATACCGGTCTGCGCAAAAGAGTGGGAATTGTGCGGAAAATAAATGTGGGCCAAATAACCGGGACGGCAGGTGTTTCTAACCGGCGGTGACGTGAATGGTGCGATAAACGAAGGGACGAGGCGGGGTTATACCAGAGAATACTTAAGAGAGTCGGTGGTGGACGATCCAATTTTTGAAAGAAAAAACACCGGGGACAACACTCCGGCTATAATACACACAAGGATAGTTCCGGGGGACAGGACACGGATTATAGTTGCTCCCAAGGGTGGAGGAAGCGAAACGATGAGTGGTGTCGGTATGCTTAAACCGTCGGATGGAGTGGATAGGTCATGGATTTTGTTGTTGAGACGGTACAAAACGCCGGCTCCAACCTATGCCCTCCCATAATAGTGGGAGTAGGAGTGGGAGTGCTTCTGGCCCAAAGGGCTAATCAGGCCGAGTGTAGAAGAATTCCCGCTAACCGCCGCAATAGACAGCAGCGGGAACAACCTCTACCATACAGACAGGATTGAGACAGCCGGGGACACCCGGCAGCCATTACTCGTTGGAGGGTGGCTTGGGCCCGTAAAACTGGTAGTAATCCACCTTAATTCTTCCGTTGTACAGTTTCCTTTTACGGTCGGCCTGTCTTCCGTACAGGCTTTCGAAGTCCTCCTCCGAGGTTATTACGTATACCGACCAGGTTAGGTTGTCCCGGAATTTGTTTCCCATGTCCTTGTATAATTCCCGGGCCTGCTGGGTTTGGCCCATCCTTTCACCGTAGGGAGGATTGGTGACCACCACACCGTAGTTTTCATCGGTGGAAAGCTGTGAAAAGGGCATTGCCCTGAACTCTATACAGTCATCAACACCGCAATTGGCGGCATTCTGCCGGGCTGTCCTTATTGCATTTTTGTCAATATCAGAGCCTACAATCCGTATCCGGGAATGCTGGTCAATGGCCTTTAAGGCATCTACCCTGGCTTGCTTCCATAGGGTTTTTCCCACCCTGGGCCATTCTTCGGATGCGAAGCTTCTGCTTAAGCCCGGGGCTATATTCCTTGCTATCAAAGCCGCTTCGATGGGTATGGTTCCCGACCCGCAGAAGGGGTCAACCAGGAGCCTGTCTTTATTCCAGAAGCTGAGCTGTACAAGGGCCGAGGCCAGAGTTTCCTTAAGAGGCGCTTCCACCGCCTTGGACCGGTAGCCCCTTTTGTGAAGGCCGGTACCGCTGGTGTCTATAGTAAGAGTAGCTGTATCCTTAAGCAGGGAAACCTGTATTGTGAACTCGGGTCCGCTTTCACTAAACCAGTCCTTTTTATACTTAAGCTTCATTTTTTCCACAACGGCCTTTTTGACAATTGCCTGACAGTCGGGCACGCTAAACAGTTTGGATTTTACTGATTTTCCGGTTACCGTAAACCTGCCGTCCTCGGTAATCCATTCATCCCATGGCAGGGCCTTGGTATTCTCAAAAAGCTCTTCAAAGCTCAGGGCCCTAAACTGTCCCATTTTGAGCAACACCCTATCGGCAGTCCTAAGCCACAGATTGGCCTTGGGAATAGCCGATATATCGGCCGAGAAAGTAATTCTTCCGTCTTCGGTTAAAAGGTCTGGGTATCCAAGGTTAATAACTTCCCGTTTAACAACAGCCTCCAGTCCGAAGGTGGAAGTAGCAATGAGTTCAATATTTGACATAGGCACTCCTTATAAATGTTTTTTATTTATTATAACCCGTGTTGATTAGATTGTATCCATTCGGTATCGAAGCAGTGCTTCATTAAGAATACGGGTCATTAATTGTTGGCATTTCATGCCGGCTGTTTGTAAGGGTCAATCACTCTCCCCACCTGAGAAACAAGTTCATCCTGATTGGCAATCACCGAATTACCTATTATATCTTCTTATTAGCAGTAACTACAAACTAATTTTACAACATTACTGCACAATATTAAATTGGGTAAATGATTTTATCAAAATAATTTTTTTGCCCATGTATATGAGATTTTTAATAAACCGTGGTGATACTTATACTCTGGTGTGGTTTTGGCAAAGGAAAGATGATATATTATAATAAACAGCTTAGGAGGGCGTAAGTATGGTTGTATTAGATGCATTGCAGAGTATTCTGACAATTATCACTATGGTTTCGATAGCATATGTTCTCACGTCCAGGGGATGGTTCGATCAGAATACCGCAAGGTTGTTTTCCAGGCTGGCAGTAATGATTTCACTACCTGCATTCATGTTTTCCAGCTTTATGAGCGTTATGGACAGGGAAGAGCTTAGCGTTTTAGGCATAAGTTTTATTTACCCGCTATTGTCAATGCTGCTTATGTTTGTTATAGGGCTGGTGGTGATAAGAGCAATCAAAGTCAGTCCGGGGAGAAGGGGAATTTTCTTAGCCATGTTTTCTCTGTCAAATACCATATTCATAGGGCTGCCGGTAAATGTCTCACTGTTCGGCGAGGTAAGCGTTCCCTATGTGGTATTGTTCTATACCGTTAACACCATGCTTTTCTGGACAATTGCGGTGTATGCAATCAGAAGAGACCATCCTTCGGGTTATGTTAAGGAGCACATAAGTGTCAGTTTAAAAAAAATAGCATCACCTCCTCTTGTTGCGTTTGTACTGACCATGGTGTTAATTATTCTGGATATCAGACCGCCCAGGTTTATTTTGGATACGGCAGGATACCTGGGCAATCTGACCACTCCATTGTCCATGCTGTTTATGGGAATAGTGATTCATTCAATAGATTTAAAAAAGTTAAAGATTGACAGGGAAATGCTTGCGATTCTTGCCGGAAGGTTTATAATCGCACCGGTGGTGGCATATCTGCTGTTTATTCCGGCCGATATTCCTCTTCTGATGAAAAAGGTATTCATAATTGAAGCAGCAATGCCTGTGATGACACAGGCCGCCATAGTAGCCCAGACCTATGGGTCGGACCACAAGTATGTAACACTGGCAGCAGCGGTTTCGACCATGGTGGGCATGCTGTTTATCCCAATCTATATGCTTTTACTGGGTAATATCTGATTACGAATGAATGTTCCCCAAAATATTATTTATAAGAGAGGAGGATACTCAATGAGGAGAAAGGACAAGGAAATAACCGACAGGGCACTTATTGAGCAGATTATGGAAAAGGCTTCTTTCTGTAGAATTGCTGTAAGCCAGAACGACAAACCCTACATAATACCAATGAATTTTGGGTATGAGGACAACTGTATTTATCTGCATTCTATCAATGAGGGTAGAAAGATTGATATTCTCAAAAAAAATGAACAAGTATGCTTTGAAATGGACATTGATTGTCAGCCCATAGAGGCGGAGAAGCCCTGTGATTGGGGTATGAATTATTACAGCGTGATTGGATTTGGCCGGGCAGTATTTATTGAAGATATCCGGCAGAAAAGAAAAGGTCTTGACGTAATAGTCAGGAAATATACAGGCAAACCTTCCTTCGATTATCCCGAGACTATGATGGAGAACCTGGCAGTCATTAAGATTGAGATTGACAGCATCACCGGCAAAAAGTCAAATGGTTAACAGCCAGCCATGAGTATTGGGCATTCAGGGAAATAACGGTGCGGTCGGGGAAACAGAAGCTTTGAATAATTGGTTAACATAAATTGCACATTGCTATTTATGCCGCTGTCCCTTATCATTTTTAGTATAACCGGAAGGGGGAACGGCATGAATAAATTGGCGCCAATAAAAAGAATTGCAGCAATAAGTGCTGCATTGGTTATTGTAACCGGCATTGTATTGGGAGGATATGCCCATGCAAAGGGAAACAGGTTCAACATGTCCTATATATATTTTGGAAATACCCAGGCATTTATAAATAGTGTGGACAAAACCCGACGAACCTTGGACACAGTATCACCAAGTTATTTAGACCTGGACGACCACGGCAACCTTGTCATTAACAACAGCAACGATGAAGGCTTCGTGGAAGCCATGGAGGAAAGAGGTATAAGAGTTGTTCCTTTTCTAAGCAATCACTGGAACAGGGCTAAGGGCAGGGCTGCGCTGGACAACAGAGAGGCTTTAGCCCGGCAGGTGGCCAATGCAGTAAAAACATACGGCTTTGACGGAGTCAATGTGGATATAGAAAACTTAACCGAAGCTGACCGGGAAGCCTACGTGGATTTTGTAAGGCTTGTAAGAGAGGAGTTGCCCGAAAGCAAGGAGGTTTCGGTTGCGGTTGCTGCCAATCCAACGGCAAGCAATACCGGATGGCAGGGCTCGTATGATTATAAAGCTCTGGCAAGGTACAGCGACTATCTGATGATTATGGCCTATGACGAAAAGGGTGAGGGTGAAGTGCAGGGGCCGGTAGCCAGTATTTCCTTTGTTGAAAATTCCATTAAGTATGCCCTTGGGCATGTGCCGGCCGAAAAGATAGTACTGGGAATACCTTTTTATGGCCGGTATTGGAAAGTGGGCCAGAGTTACGGCGGATACGGAATGCACCTAAACAAGATTGACCAGTTGCTAAGCAGTTGTATAAGCAAAGTGGAGTTTGACGAATTTTCAGGTTCTCCCAAAGCAACGGTTACAGTAAGACCCCAGGATGTACAGTCGGTGGTATCCGGCAGCAAGCTCGCTCCCGGAACCTATGTGATATGGTATGAAAACGAGGAATCAATACAACATAAGCTGAGGCTGGTACAGAAGTATGGATTAAAGGGTGCCGGCAGTTGGAGCCTCGGACAGGAAACCGATGGTACATGGGACTATTTTGAGAGGTGGCTGAACGGCAATTGGTTTGTTGATACTTATGACCACTGGGCCCAGCATGAAATCTCACATATGGAAGAGAGGGGCTGGATGCAGGGGGTGTCCAGCACGCATTTTGCTCCCGACAAGCCTTTGACCAGAGCTCAATCGGCAGCAATTCTGGTGAGGGCACTTGAACTTGAAGAAAGTCGCGGGGCAAGCTCTTTTACCGATGTATCAGGGCAGCATTGGGCAAAAAAAGAAATTGGAATAGTTGAGCAGCAAGGCATTATGCAGGGTAAGGGAAATGGTAAATTCGGTCCCGAGGATTCTTTGACCAGAGAAGAGATGGCTGCAATGCTGGAAAGGATTATTGAAAGTCAGGACCGGGAGCAGGAGCAAGAGGCAGTTCGGTATAAGGATGTAGACCGGGACAGGTGGTCCTATGAGGCAATTGTCGGTATGAGCAGCCGGGGGTTATTTCTGGGGTATAAGGATGGTACCTTCAAGCCCCGGGAAAAAATGACAAGGGCACAGATGGCGGCGCTAATGAGCAGGATTGCGCCCAGCATTGAATAAGGCAAAATTATACCTGACATATTGAATGGCAGATAAGTGCATAATATAATGGTAGTATGTAAGCAGATCACAGATCACAGGCACCGGTTGGTGGCTGCCAGGGGAAAGCTTATAAGGTTTTCCCTGCAGTAGCGGGGGACATTCCTTATCCATAAAGCGTACTTGCAAAGCAAAGGTGTGTCCCCATACATTATTAAAGGATGGTGGTATAAATGGCAGTTTTTAAAGGGCCTGCCCACATTGGTATTCATACCCGGGATATGGAGAGGTCAAAGGCGTTTTACATAGAAAACTTAGGATTTAAACTGGAACACGAGGCCAGGCTTGAAAAACCGGGCGGTCAATGGATAAACCTTTCATTTCTCCGTCTGGGGTCTATGCTGATAGAGCTTGTGGAGCCCTCTGATAAAAACAAGGCAGGGACAGGGCAAGGTGGGAGTATTAACCATATTGCCATAGAAGTTAAGGGTATTTCCGAAATCTCCAAAGCATTGAAGGAAAAGGGTATCGAGTTTGAGACGGATGAGCCCTCAACACTGCCCGGTCTTTTTAACGGTATTAAGACGGCATTTCTTAGAGGACCGTCGGGTGAGAGAATAGAGCTTTTAGAGCACTTATAGGAGGTGTAAACGTGTATAAAGAAATGGATTTTACCGAAATATCCCAAGAAGCCCTGGAGCAGTTGCAAAAGGGAGCTTTCCTGACAGTTAGCAACCAAGGGATTACCAATACCATGACAATAGGATGGGGCTCCCTCGGATACATATGGAAAAAGCCTGTGTTTATGGTCCTGGTAAGGTATTCAAGGTATACCCATAATCTAATAGACAAGGCTGACGAATTTACAGTAAGTATTCCGCTTAAGGGGCAGTTGAATCAAGCCCTGAATATATGCGGTACCAAATCGGGCAGGGACATGGATAAATTCAAGGAATGCGGTCTTAAGACCGAAAAAGGCCGGATGGTGGATACACCGATAATAAGCGAGTGTGATATTCATATTGAATGCAAGATTGTATACAAGCAGGGCATGGAGCAAAATAACCTGGCCGACAGCTTAAAAAAATCCTGTTATCCAAAGGGAGACTACCACGTATTGTACTATGGCGAGATAGTTAAGGCTTACAGGAAGTAAAGGATTTCCAGAATTTGAAGACACAGCCTAATGCGGTACTTCTGCTATGCATTCAGGGCGGCCAGAAGCAGGAACAGCAGAAAACCCATACTGGTCAGCTGATCCACAAGCTGAATGCCCCTTTCCTTGCTGGGGGCGGGAATAGGCTTTTTTTCTATTACCTCGACCAAAAAATCCTCCAGAGGGCCGGCTATTATAACGGCGAGGATGATTAATAAAGGAGTTATGTTCCGATGACTTTTATATTCCGTTACGGCTACCGCCCCTATCGAAATCCCCAGTGCGTAATTTATTAACGAGAGATGGTGCAGCAAATTATCCCTCTCCATATTCATACCTCCTGGCCGGTAAGGATTAACGGGTTTTACTCCTTGTATTATTCTATGCGCCGGAACGGGCTTTGGTGTTTGCATACGGTGGGAATGTCCGGTAATTTGTGCTATAATACATGATAACAAAGATAACGGGAAGGTGACGGTATGGAGGACTATGGGTATATTGATAACCTGGCCGACAGGCTGAGTGCGTATTTTGATATTGAAAGGGATTGGAAGTTTGAAAGCACAAGCTGTGATTTATACGCCAAATCCTATGTAAAGAATGAAAAATTCTTCTTCACAAAGAAAGCCAGAGTATATGGCTTCGAAAACTATGAGCACACTCTTGTAAAATATTACTCCCAGTTGGATATGCAGGAACTCAACGATTTTATTGAGGTCCTCAAATGCGCCTCCGATAAACTGGTGATTCCCCATGAAGAACACATGTCCAGCATTGTTACAGGAGTTATGGTTGTCGGGCAGAGGCCCGACCGTGATGTGACCCATGCCGTGAACGGCTTTAAATATCACAAGAGTTTTATGTTTGGTTTTAAGGGGTGGATGGATATAAGGCTTATCCTTGTACACCCGCAGAGCGGAGAGGTGGTAACCAACAAGAAGGGAAAAGAGGTAGTTAAATTTTATGCTGCCAGATAAAGCAGGAAGACGAGGTTGTTAACATATGCGGTAAAAACAACTCCGCTCCCTGTCGGCTACTGTATACTTGCGATTTTCTTTAACAATTGGCCCAGAAATTTGCTTTCTCCCGAAGCCATTTCCATAAGCCGGGACAGTATGTTTCGGGACTGTTGATGATTGCCGGTAAGGCGGTATATAAGCCCTTTGACAAACAAGTCGAAGGGCTTGTTCTCGTCAAGGCTTTCAATGGCTCGGTTCAAATGGCCATCCTCAATCAAAGCCACAATCTCATGGTCCACTAAATAGCCCCTGCCGGTGTATTCCTTAAGTCCATCCAGGTAGAGGGTCCCTTCATCTACAAACCCTGCGTATTCAATGGCCTTGTCTAACCGGTTGGTAACAAGGGCAGCAGCCACCGGATAGCCCCGCATGTATTTGCCGTTTTTCATTTCCGCCGCCCTGTCAAAGCTGTCAAAGGCATCCTGCGCATTTCCCGTCAGGAGCTGGCATTTCCCTGTTTCATAATAAATTGACCAATCGGCATTACCTTCTTTCACTATCCTGCTATACTCGGCAAGGGCCTGCTGATAGTCTCCCGCATCGAATAAAACCTCCGCCAGGGATTCCCGAAGTTCCGGGGCGTGGACAATGTCCAGTATGCGCCGGTAGTAACCGGCGGCCATTAAATAATCTTCCCGAGTTTTGTTAAGTCCGTAGTGGCTGAGTTTTGCCAGCACCGAAAGGCTGTGGATGTCTCTGGGGTTTTCCTCAAGGGTGCTTTTGTAGAATGATATGGCTTGTGTATAATCTCTTTCCATTAGCAGCCTGTCGCCCTTATTTGTTACCTGCCCCGCCACCGAGATGAGGGGAAGATCCCTTTGACTGTACAATGAGCCGTAGCCCCTGCTTGACGTCAATTCGGAACCGTTATCATCGTAGGCGTAAACTCCCCAGGTAAATGTGCCTCCCGGGTATAACAGTCCCAGCACCGCATCGGGGAATACATCCTTTTCATCGAAGGCCATGGTTAGCGGTCTTTTAAGGTCGAAGTCCTCCAGCGACAGGGTAATACTGTTTTCGGCTATATCTGTCTCAAGGGGGGCGAAGGAATGAGAGGAAATGATGCCATTTTTATTAATTGTGATGGGTCCTACGTAAAGCGAATAGGACCTGGCTCCTTCAACCTCCTCCCAGATAAATGTTATGCTGCCCATGTCCACCTGCTCCCCGCCGGTGGGGGAGATCAGCTTTAGTGTTTCAACAAAATTCAAGTCAACATTTGCTTCCCCGCTCCGGGAAACCGACAACATTGACATGGCATCCTTCTTCTCCAGCGTACAGCCTTCCAGAAGGTGGGCGGGGACTGCCAGACCTACCTGGTAATGGTCCGGGACAAGGCCTTCTATGGAAAACCGGCCGTCCTTGCCGGTCCTGGTTTTTGCGATATAATCGGGGGGGCTTTGGGAGACGTTTGAATAGGTCTTGCTCTGAGCATATACGTACACTCCCTCAAAGGGTTTGCCCCCCTTTGTAATGGTTCCGGTAATCTTACCGCCGTAGTCGGGATTATCCTTTGCAGCCTCAATCCGGGCGGTAAGCCTGTCGGCCCTGTTTGCCCATATATCCACGTTGTCGGTTCGGACGTCCTCGCCCATATGGTCTGCCAGGTCGGAGTATTCTGCCTTGGCCATATCCGGAATCATCCGGGCAATGGCTTCGGCCTGGTCAAGCCTTCCCATATCGGTCAATATTTCGCCCTGCAGAAGGGCGGCATCAAGGGTATAGCTTCCGGGGTGCTCCGACCGAAGTGTGTCTACCGTATCCAGGGCCTGTTCCATTTTACCCTGTTTACGGTAGAGCTCGGCCAGCATCAGGTAACCCTCGGCGGCGGAATGCCTTGATTTGTTTATATACTCCTTAATGTAATATTCTGCCTTTTCATAGTCCTTCAGGTAATTGTAGGCTGCAGCCAGCTGCTTGAGCCCATGTCCCGCCCAGGGGGAGGTGGGGTATCTTTCCACCAGCCTTTTATACTTCTCTATGGCCGACTGCGCATGGGCTTTTGTCAGCTGCTTTCCGTGGAAGGAGGAGGAAAAATCCGGGAAGATGTATACAACCCCGGCTTCCTCAATGCGGGAACCAAACCAGTGGTAGGACGGTGAGTCGTAGCCCGCCGACTGATACAGGGCCAGCGGTGTTACGGAAGAGTAGGGGAAATGGCCGGCTATCCTGTCATACACCCTTTGCGCTTCCCTTATCCTTCCGCTGTTATTAAGTTTTTGGGCGTGGTACATCAGAAGGTGCGGAGCCGCAATGTAGGCAGCAAGCAGTGCCACCGCTACAAAAACTACCGATAGTATAATGTGTTTTCCCTTTAGCCTAATTGTTCGCATAATTTTTTACCTCACTTCCACCGGCAGATATACCACCGTTTGAGTACCGTTTTGTTCGATTACCGATTGGACGTAGACTGTTTCGCTGTTTAAAGGCTTATCTATAGGAGCAAGTCCGGGATAGACGGTAAGAAATACAAGCATTACGGCAGCGGCGCCGGTCAGTGCGGCCGGGGCCACCGATATTTCAAAGGTGGAATGCCAGAATTCCCTAAGCCCTATAACAAGCCTTTTCCGGAGAGGGAGCTTCCGGTATGCCAGGCTTTTTGCCATATTGTCTGTTATATGTCTTTTGCTCTGCTGCGAAAGCTTTATTTCACCGAGTTCCTTTGACAGCAGTTTTATTATTGTCCTTTCTTTTCCATTATTCATGACATCCTTCCCACCTTTCATCCAGTATTTCGGCCAGCCGTTGACGGCCCCTGGCAAGACGGCTCTTTATGGTACCCTCCGACACCCCAAGCACATCTGCAACCTCCCGGACCTTTAAATCCTGTATATAGTGGAGGTCAATGGCCTGCCGGTATATAAGGGGCAGCATGGACAGCGACCGCCGAACCTCATCTGAAACCTCACTTTTTACAATGCTTTGCTCGGGGGTCCTGTAGTCGGGGGTTTCTTCAAACTGCGCTTTCTCCCGGGGCAGTACCTTTTTGAACCACCGGTTCCGGGTTTTGTTTTTGGCAGTATTGATTGCAATCCTGTACAGCCATGTATACAGCGAGGAATCCTCCCGAAAGCTGGCAATTTTCCGGCAAAGGGTAAGAAAGGCATCCTGGACGGCCTCTTCTGCCAACTGCCGATCACCGCACACCATAAAGGCCGACTTTACCAGCCGGTTACCGTACAGGTCAACCACCGCCTCCACCGCCCAGTCTTCCGAGTTTTTTATGCCTTTTACAATACTTCGCTCATCCATTGAAACTCCTCCGCTGCCCTTCTGTTTATTAGACACATTATTCTACCACAGGGTTGCATTTCTATCAAAAATAAAAGGAATGCCCACCCTAAGTGATATGCTCCCTTTATGGTAGACAGGTGAAATAATAAAACTGTAATCATGAAGAGAGCATATCAAAGTGGTGGGCTACAGATTTAAATTTCAAAGTGCCATACGGCGCGACCCTGTTCCTCATTTAACGAGACTTTGCAGTCGATACCCTTCATCATAAGCCCCAGCCAGAAGTGGCAGGCGCATATGCCGATATCCACGTCGGGATGCTCCCATTTGAAGTGTTTATAGCCCACCGGCATTGCTATGGAAACGCTCTTAAAGTCAGGTGAAACCTTAAACCGCCAGAACTGGCTGTTGGCGGCCGAAGGGGCTTTTCGCGCAAGGTCAAAGGCATACAAAAGTTCGGGGGGAAGGGCATCTTGGTTTATGCCGTCTTCCAGAAAAGTGCCGACGTCTTTCCGTTTATGGCTGAAAAAGGACGTCTGCATTCTATCCACCAGCCTGACGCCCTCCTTTCGCCAGTATCCCAGCGGTGTGATGCATATGGCCCGTTCTCCTTCAACCACACCCTTTCCGTAGCCGTATTTCGGCTTTGTCAGTCCGGTGTTTGCCCCAAGGTGGGGCATAATGCGCTTAAGCTCGGCAAGCGAATAATGGCCGTACCAGCAGGTGGCAAGTCCAAGGCTTGTGGCGTACAGTACAAAGGTCTCTCCCAAAAATCCCGCTTTGGATATGGAGCGCACATCGGTATCCGATACAAAGGCAGCTCCGTCGGGTGGGGACTGGAATACGGTATAGAGCTTTTTGTCGGGACTGGCCCTGAACAAACGTATTTTTACATTGTGTTCAAAGGGCATACGCATATCGTTAATAAAGGATTCTAAAAGGTCTATTTTGCTCTGCTCAACCGGACGTATATCGTAGCTGCGGGTGGACCGCCGTTTGTTTATTGCATCTTCCCAGTCAATGTTTTTCATGGTTACACCTCCAATTTTCACATTTTATAGGAAGTATATCACAGTGACGGGTAAAGTATGAAATCCGGTTTTGTGGACCATCCATAATTAGTATTGGCGCATTAAACAGTATGCTGCCACTTGGGGTGAACTACCGGTTCCCGGCCTGACATCATCCTTTGGAGTTGGCCCAACCTGTCCTTTGGCATTTGCTGCAAATACTCTTCCAGATACCGCTGAAGCCGGATTTCACCTTCCGTGAATTCTACTGCGTCAATTTCCCTGCGGTAGGAGTGCCGCTTTGTTAAAAGGGCAATTTCAACATCCTCCAGCATATCAAAAACCGCAAAGGCTTCGGCCTGGCTCAGTTCGCAGTCCAAAAGTATGTCCTCCATATCGGCAAGCGATTTTATGTGCTTTTTTATTATTTGTAACTTGTCTTCGGAATACCTGCATGTAAGCACTTCATCGGCAATCTCCCGATATTTATTATCATCCATCTTTTTACCCATGGAATATCTGAAGATCTGATTTTGGGGATTGTCACGACGAGGCACGAAAACCTTTTGTAATGCGCCGTCAATCACAGCAGTATGGATTCTTGAAGCTAACTCCGGCAGGCTTGCTTGCAGGTATGCATTTAATGATGCAGCGGTAACATCCAGGGTCTTCACCAGCCTCTGTATTTCCCGGCTTAAAGAATCCCGGATTGAATTTTCAGGTTTACCTTTCAGGAGATTTTCAAGCTCCTGGATGTCATGGGGGGTCAGCTTCAAAGATAATGCATTCTTGTTTAGCAGTGAGCATCCCACAGCATTTATCAGTACCTGCGTTGAAATATTTACTAGCAGGTTTTGATAGCCTTGGGAGTATCCCAGCATAGTTTCATGAATAGCGGAGGCATCAAATTTCGAACAAAAACGGTTTTCCAAATACAAGCTTCCCAGGTATTTAATTATATATTCAACACCGGCCAGGCCGATGACAGGATTCATCAACTGGTAGTCAATGGACGCCGGAACCTCATGGGCCCCAAAGTCTGCGTCATACTGTCTAAAAAAACCCTCTAAGCCCTCATTGATTGTAGCGTTATAGGTGTGATTCGGGCTTTTGATTTTAGTTCTTTCAATCAGCATATAAAGGTGCCTTGCCGTTTTCAGCTTTGTGTCAATTAGCCTGCGGCCCTTAAGATAAAGCTCTGAGACAGGTATACTCCTGATGCTGTCAAGAGCGCAAGACGTATCCGGCAGTGACTTAAGGTATATTCCCACCGCATAAAGGTTTGACGCCATAATAGCCTGTGCTCTTTCAACCCTGACCGAGCTGCTTCTTCCCTTATTGTAGCGCTCGGTATTATCGGCCAGAAGTTTTATGCACTGCATCTGAATGCCTTCGAATTCCGTATCACTAAGTGCAGTCCCGTTATATGCCTGATGTAATAAGGACTGAAAATAGAATTCTTCGCTTAATTGCTCTCTGTTTATTATCAAATGTTTTTCGATATTACTCATGGTCGTTTTCCTCCGTATCCCGACTGTTTGTTCCATCAAATTCCGGGTGGCAGCCGTACCTTAAACTACGGGCCATTCTATCAAGGGTGCGGCCCTTTAAAAGGTCCAGCGAGCCCTGGCATTCACCGTCAAAGCACTTCTTCATAATTTTTATCAAATCATGGTCGCTAATTATGTCAAGGGTTTCGTTTTTGTAGTAATAGAATATTTCTATTAGATCGTTCAGGGTTTGTGCATAATTGTCCTGCCAGATATACGGCGAGCTGCAAAACTCTTTGATTATTCTGTCAATTATGCCGCCGCCAAATTCTATCCTTCCGGTATCCCGCAGGGAGAGGGAGCGGGTTTCCACCAGCTCGGCGGCCTGCTGCTGCGTCAAAGTCAGCATGTAGTGCCGGGTTATTTCGTTGCACTTCAAGATTTCAGAAACCGCCTGTTTTTGAAACAGGGAACCGGGAAATAAAATTAAATCAAATGACATATGGTCTACCTCCTAAAGGCAAGCTTATTAAGATTTCGAAAGTTCCCCTTGACAAAACGTCACGATTATGCTAGTATATATGTGTGGTATTATAGCATAGGTGCATTATATGCATTTATCTATAATACCATTTTTTTTACGGAAATTCAACGGTGCAGAAAAGATAGACCTTTTTCAGCTAAACCATGACATATATAACGTGTTAAATGCTTTACACAGCTGTCATCCTGAGCGAAGCGAAGGATCTTGCGTAAGATAAGAACCTTTCGGAAGACAAAATAAAGACCTTTAAGTTGTTCCTCCTTCAGGATGACACATCTTATGTAACTATATTAACACTTTATATATAGTTAATATACAAAAAAACCATTGACTATCACCTTGGGGGTTGGTTTATAATTCTTTTAAGAGGTGATAGATATGTTGATTAATGAAGCGAGTAAGCTGACAAATTTGACAAAAAAGGCTATTGAGTATTACACAGAGCAAGGATTGATTTACCCTGATATTTTAGACAATGGGTACCGGGATTTTAGCAAAAAGGATATAGAACGGTTACAAAAGGTCTCCGTTTTTCGAAAACTGGGACTTGGCATAAAGGAGATTAAGGCGGTGCTTGCCGATGAGGCAAACAGTACACTGCAAATGATATCTGTTCGGAAAGAATTGGAAATGAAGAGGGAACAGGCAAAAAAGTCAATTCTTGATAAGCTCAGTTGTGGCATAAGCTATGCCCAAATAAATGCGGAACTAAAATCTATTGAGCAGAGTTCAACCGTAGCCGAAAGGTTACTGGAGGCTTTCCCCGGATACTACGGCCGGTTTATCTGCCTGCATTTTGCACAGTTTTTGAATGAACCCGTTGTTACCGAAGAACAGCAGAAAGCATATGAAGAAATTATTTCGTTTCTTGATAATGCACCTTCGTTGGACTTTCCTGAAGATTTACAGTCGTTTTTGATAGAAAGTACAAAGCATATAGGTACAGAAGATATTAATAATATGATAGAGAACACTAAAAAGTCTATTGAAGACCCTGATAAATTCTTATCCAAAAATAAGGAAGTACTGGAACAATACCTGGCATTCAAACAGTCCGAAGAGTACAAAAATTCACCTGCCTGTAGAATACAAACAATGCTAAAAGAGTTTAATAGTGCAAGCGGTTACTATGATGTGTTTATTCCTGCAATGAAACAATTAAGCTCTTCTTATGCAAAATATTACAAACAGCTGGAAACCGCAAACGAAAAACTGTTGTCACAATACCCGGAAATCGAGGAGTTAAGCAAATAAACCTGAGAGGGACAGACATTGAAGATTCAATGCTGTCCCTCTCTTGGTCCAGGTTAATGGAATAGGGTTGCTACTGCTTAAAAGTTGAATTCGTCCTCCCAGGGAAAATCCCCAGACTGTTCCAGGCTGGCCGGCCAATGGCTGCACCATTTTGGTACCCGGGGCGATTCCACCCTGTCAAGGCTGGGGGTGTAAGGCTTTATGTCGATTACCGGCGTGCCGTCGTCGGCATCTATATATGCTATATGTAATATGCCGTTCTCATGGTCAATATGCAGCAGTTGAACAACAGTAAGGCCGAGAGGATTGGGCCTTGCCGGCGACCTGGTGGCGAATATGCCCATTTCCTGCGGGCCCTTTTTATAGGGCGCGGTTACTTCCAGGATGCTTCTTGCCTCTTCAAAGTCGGATTTGTCGCACCACCAGATGATATCCAGATGGCCAAACCCGTCCAGTTCCTTTAGTGCCGGGATATACTTTTCATTGACTTCTACCATCATCCCGTATTCACCTACTCTCACCTTCCCTACAGGGTTTACATAGAAATTTTTCATACCAAAACCTCCATATCAATAATTATTTGCATAATCTACTGTAAACCCTGACACCGTGTGAGAGTCAAATCCTTTTCACAGGAATTTGGATTTCGATTAGATACTTTTCCGGGTCCTCCTCGTTCCAGGGACCCCGGTGGCATATTTGCCTGTCCTGTCCCGTTATTTTGTACAGGCTGTGCTGCATAAGCCAATGAGCAAAGGCGGCATACCCGCCGGCTATGTTTTCGAAAGGGCCGTATACCATTGCACAGGCCATGGTGTCAACCCCTTCGGTGGTGCGATACACAAAACCGTTTTTGTTTTCTCCGGACCTGCCCGCTTCAACGCACACTTCAACGTCAACATCCGATTCTTTATATTCCGCATCATGATAAATAGCAAAGCAAAAGCTGTTTTGCGGTATATCCAGGCCTTCGCTGCTTATAAACTTCGATAATTCCTTCCACAGCATCCCTTCACAGAAATAGTCGGGGATAATTCTTCTCAGGGAAAGGACCTGATAGCCGGGTATGCTTTTAATGACAATATTGTAACGGATGGATGGCTTTTTCTTGTTAAGGTCTGATAGGGCAGTATCGATTCTTGCCAGCTTTTCCCGCTCCCGCTCAATTGCCGCTTCAATTTCACGCCTCTTTTTTTTCAGTTGGCCGGCTACCAGGGCATTATCCCAGTTTTTAATGGCGAGGGCTATTTCGGATACATTAAAACCCGTATCCCTTAGAAACAATATTTTGTGCAAAAGGGGTATCTGCTGGACGGAATATAAGCGGTAGCCGGTGAATTCATCAACCCGGGCAGGTTTTAGAAGCCCTGTTTCGTCATAATAGCGCAGCATCCGAACGGAGATCTGTGTCAGCTTTGAAAACTCTCCTATCCTGAATATGAAAATACACCTCCTGGTATTTACTCATAATACTTGTATATAGTGGTAGGGGGTATAATAACAGTACTGCCTCTGCTGAGCATTATAGCAATTCTTAGATAAGCCTGTAAAGTCATTTGCATTAGCAAAATAAGAAAGATGTAGTATATAAAGCAATAAACCACAGTATTTTTATTGCCTTCTATTTCCTGTGCACTTGCTTAAGGGCAGGTTTTTATTTAACATAGGAGACAATTTATGTTAAGCATTGCTTATATTGAAGTATGGCTGTAAAATTGAATCAAAACCGCGGGGGTCAATATGTCATCATTTGTCCATATATTTGTTTTTTCCTATTGTTTTGGTCTTATTAATCTTGGGTTTAGTGAAAAATACAGGGCGTTGATGCTGGATTTTTTAAAGGGTTTTATATGTGTAGTGCTGGCCAGCGCATACGTTAATACCGGGCTTTCGTTTCTCGTATCCACCATCGGGGTGGTAATAGGTCATAAATGGCCTGTTACATCACGTTTTGCCGAGAGGGACGGTGAAGCGGTCCTGCTGGGCATCCTGCTTGCCACTTCTACAATAATTGCTGTAGCCTGTGGTCTTTTTTTCCTGATATTGAAAAAAACAATAAAAAAACACAACATATCCATTGTGATAACGGGCTTTATGCTGGTGCTGGTGTTGTTGGTACTAAGAAAGCCCGATTCTTTAGTATTCACCGGTATATTTATGCTGCTAATATCCATGGTTCAGTTCTTATCCCATCCCGAGGAAATAAGTAAACGGTTGGCAGGAAGATGGTTTCTCAGAAAATCCGTATTGCTGAAGATAGTACTTGCTGTAGTGATAGTTGTGACTGCGGTACTTATGTTCTTTAACAGGTACGTATACAAGGGTTTTGGAATGCAGGTGGACCTGATTAGGAACGGACCCAGGGAACTCAAGTACGTGACGCTTACCTTTGACGACGGGCCGGATCCGATATACACGCCTCAAATACTGGACGTACTTGCGGAAAAGGATGTAAAGGCCACTTTCTTCCTTGTTGGCAATCATGCCTCAAAATACCCTTCAATCGTTGAGAGGATACATACAGAGGGGCATTCCATAGGCAATCATACCAATTCCCACAGAAGCCTTGTTCCCCTTTCAAAGGCAGCTACCTACGGTGAAATCATGCTGGCAGAGGAAGCAATTGAAGCCATTACCGGTGAAAAACCCACCCTTTTCAGGCCTCCCCGGGGTGTATATTCTAAATACGCAAGGGAATTACTTAAAGATAAGAGATATACAATTGTCTTATGGGATGTATCCAGCCAGGACTGGGAAGAGACAAGGCATACCGATATAGTGAAAAATATAATGAATAGAACGCAACCCGGATCCATAATGTTGTTCCATGACAGCGGCAACGTTATTTCATCCTCCGGCGGCAATCGGAGCAATACTGTAAAGGCTTTGCCTGTCATAATCGACGGTCTTATCGAAAGGGGTTACAGTTTTATAACCATAGACGAAATGATAATACTTAAAGGTTTGTTTGAAGCGGAGGAGGGTTTGTTTGAAGATTATTAAATGCAGTTTGAAACACATTCTCCCGGTTTCGGACTTGTTTTGCAGGGCCTTTGACGATAGTATCGGATTCTTTGTACCGAATAATTTCCGGATAAGTGAAGCAGTAACCGATATATTTACCCTGCTTCATCATTCCATCCCGGAAGGGATTCTAGTGGCTGTTGATGATAAGGAAACGGTACTGGGTTATATCGTGGTCACCGGCGATATACGGTGCCTCTGGAAGGATGCTTTCCTTTCCGGATTTGCCTTCAGGGCTTTATACCGTTGGCTTACCGGCAGCTACGGTATAGGTATGACTTCGGTTATCAGGATTATACGGAATAAGCTTTTTTACATGGGGTTTGAGCTGTCAACCAAACCGGTGGGACAGATATTGTCGATTGCGGTAGATCCCTGTTGCCAGGGAAAGGGTATAGGCAAAGCCCTGGTGGACAGTGGCTTGGATCTATTGAATTCCAGAGGTGTTGATACTATAAAGCTGGAAGTGAGGCCGGAAAACTCTGCCGCCTTAAGGATTTACTCGCGGTACGGCTTTGTGGAAAAGGGAAGAACAAGGGACCTGCAGGGAGAATGGATAATAATGCAGCTTGGCGAGTAGAGGAAAGGCGAGATATCGAGGGGCCCGTACCCCGTCTGTTGCGGTACTTTATTCCCGCCCTATTTTTTACCCAAAACTACCGTTAAATCCACCGTGATGCTGTCCAATCGGGTCTTTAGGGTGGCCTGTATCCTTTCATCGGCAGCTCTCCAGGACAGTGGGGTCATCCTTATCAGGTGTTCAAGGTTTTTTTGGTCTACCGGCATATTATACAGTATCTGCCGCGTGTTGGTTATATGGAAGTTGTCCCCGAAATGCTCGATGACCCTGTCGTTGGAGTATTCCTGTTTATCGGTCTTTCCGTAAAAGAATTTCCTCAGCTCTATTAAGTAGTTACTGCCGGGGACCACTTTTATGAGGATTCCGTCATCTGTTAAGAGCCTTGTGAATTCGGTATAGTTTGAGGGCGACAGGATATTAAGCACAACATTAAATCTCTTGTCGGTAAAGGGTATGTTTGTAAGGTCGGCGACACACCATGTAATACCGGGGTAGTCCCTTGAAGCAATCTGTATACCTTCTTTGGAGATATCAATACCAACCCCTGTTATTTGCGTATTGGAGCGGCTGTTTATATTGTCAATGATCTGGGCAAGGTGGGAGCCCTCACCGCAGCCGGCGTCCAGTATTTTTATGCCGTCGTCGGCAGTAATCGGGGTGTGCTCCAGTATCAGCTGGCCCAGCAGCTCTGTCATGGGTCTGTAAAGACCGCTTTTAATTATCAGGTTTCTGGACTGAAGCATATCCTTGTTGTATTCAGTTTTAACGGGAGAAAGAAGCAGGTTTACATATCCTTTTCTGGACAGATCAAAGCAGTGATTTTTTGCGCATACAATGCTTTGCTCACCACTCATCCGCATTTTTGTTCCGCATAGAGGACATTTAAACATATGTATATTTTCCCCAATCTGTGTCCTGGACATAAAATACATACCTCGCTTAATTGTATACAGCAATTATAGCATAGGTATGGAGTGGTTGAAAACTGGAACAGGCTCATGAAACGGGAACTGTCAGGGCATTGGTTTTTGTGTTAAACTACTAAGGAAGGCTTGAAAATTCATGCTGCTTTATTAATAGTAATTTTTATAGTACGCCTATTGATATAAAATATAGAGGGTGAGATTACAATTGGTTACTTTAAAGTCGGAAAAAGAATTGGCGACATTGGATATGAAGTTCAATCCTATGCCGAATCAGAGGGTTTTTCGGTAGTCAGGGATTTTACCGGCCATGGTATCGGACCTACGATACATGAAGACCCGCAAATCCCTCATTTTGGCCATCCGGGAAAAGGTCTCAGGCTGATAGAAGGCATGGTTATAACAATAGAACCAATGATAAATGAGGGAACATGGTTTTGTAAAGTGGATTCAAACGGGTGGACAGCAAGGACTGTTGACGGTAAGTTGTCGGCGCAGTACGAGCATACCATGGCCATAACAGAAGACGGGCCATTAATTCTAACTCAACAATAATCTAAGATAGTGTTTCCTGCAGATAAGAAACCACACTTCACCGGTGTGGTTTTTTAAATCTGCAGGATTTGCCTTATAAATGCATGTTATTTCCAGATAAAGCAAGAATACTTCAGTAAGAGAGTATACTGTCAGGGAAGGCAGCCAATATATCATAGGAAGTGAAGTATATGAACCCGGGTAAAACTACAACAACAGAGCAGGGCGTCTTTCACAGGATTGCACCCCTTTACGGCTTGTTTTATTGCTACCAGAAAAAATACTATAATGCGGTTCTGGACGGAGTGCAGGATCATTTGGATTTGTCAATATACAAAAGAATAATTGATGTTGGCTGCGGTACCGGTGCCCTATGTTCGGTACTCCACCAAAGAGGTTTTATTGTTACCGGGGCGGATTCCGCCGTGGGAATGCTGGACATTGCAGCCAAGAAACAGGAAAACAAAGCAGTCAGGTTTTTGCAGGCAGATGTTCTTAAGGGACTGCCCTTTGAGGACAAAAGCTTTGATGTTTCGACGGCATCCTTTGTTGCCCATGGATTAAAAGAAGAGGAAAGAAAAACCATGTATAAAGAGATGAGCAGGATTACCAAGCATATCATTATTATCCATGATTATAACAAAAACAGGTCGTTTATAGTTGATATAGTCGAGGGGCTGGAAGGTGGGGATTATTTCAACTTTATTAAACATGCAAAAGCCGAGATGGAAGAGTCATTTACAGATGTCGCAACAATTGACATTAACAAAAGAGCGGTGTGGTATGTCTGTCGCCCAAGGGTATAGTGACGTTACTTTTTAATAAAGTATTTACAATACCGGAATAATCCGTTATAATATGACCCGGTCCATAAAATGAACAAAGTCAAAAAAGGAGGGAAGCCTATGTCACTGTATCAAAAACAGAGGGAGCAGATTAAAAAGAGCATACTGGACACCTCGGTTACCATATTTAAAGAGAAGGGCTATGAGAATGCCACAGTAGATGAAATAACAAAAACCGTCGGGGTTGCCAAGGGGACATTTTACAACTTCTATTCTTCCAAGGGGGAAGTACTGCTGGCCTGGGCCGTCAAAAGGTTTCAAAATATTGATATGGAACAGGTTATGAGCAGAAATAATACTCTTGAAGAAAATCTGAATAGACTTATAGGGATAATGGTTGAGGCAATAGGGGAGGAGAAGGAGCTGTTCCGGTATTTTCTTGAGGAGGTACTAAAGGTTCATGGACATAACAGGTATACCGAGCAATTTGATTTTCCCGGCATATACCGCCAAATAATAAATAACTCGAAGGACAGTGAAAGGGTTACGTGTTCTTTGACGGATGTTAAAATCAATGTGCTGAACAATTCATTATTTATGGGAATGATTAACTGGTTTGACGCCGGAAACTCGCTGGAAGGCCTGGAACAGCAACTGAAAAGTACTGTGAGGGTGTGTCTTTATGGATTATTGGATGATGTAGAGAAGGATTGGAGGAGATAGATGATGAACACAAAAAATCTACGGAATTCGGCTCTGGTATGTTTGGTTTTTACCGTTCTTTGGATGGTATTGATGATACTGTCGATTTCAAATACAGGACCCGTCAGAACCCTCGAACAGGCAATAAACTCTGCAGCAAACGCCGGGATACTGTTTCGGATAACCTACATTAACGCAGTTTTTGTAACGGTCACGGCAGCCGTGTTTTTCATATGCCTATACTGTCGCTGCAAACCGTTAAATGATCATTGGTCTTTTGCAGGCCTTATTTTTGTGCCTGTTTATTGTGTTTTAAACCTGTTGGTGTATTTTTCCCAGATAGCCGTCGTTCCACGGCTGGTTGCACTTATGGAATCCTCAGGGTACCCGGAAGTATATCAGGCCATGTTAGGCCAGTTTGTCCAAAGCTGGTCCGGATCGGCAATATCGGCTGTTAATCAACTGGCCTATGCGGTGCTGGGTATCCCGTCAATTATTTTCGGAATGCTGCTGGTGAGGGACAGAAAAGTCAGCGTACCCGGGGGATGGTTGCTAATACTTAACGGGCTGTCCTGTATTACCGGAGTAATTGGTACTGCAGTCGGCAGCGAGACCCTGGCTATGGGCTCGGTAGCCGGAGGAGCACTGTTTCTTTTTGCGCTGGTCGCTATTGTACTTGGAAAGTGACAGTGTCTTTCCCCATATTGGGAAAGGTTCCCGGCATCTGTTGTATTATACTGACAAATATTATATTATTATTTAAATGCATATCAGAATATATAGGTGTCCCGATAAAACGGCGGGTGATATGAACGGGCAAAGATGAATGGGTATAGTCCGGAGGGAGGATTGTAAATGTACAGTTTTAAATGTGATTACAGTGAAGGAGCGCATCCAAGAATAATTAAGGCTTTAACCCAGTCGAACCTTGAGCAGACGGAGGGTTACGGAGAGGACATATATACACAAAAGGCGGTTGAACTGCTGAAGCAAAGGATAGGAAGCGATAATATTGATATTCACCTGATCCCGGGAGGTACGCAAACCAATCTGACTGCTATTTCAGCTTTTTTAAGGCCCCATGAGGCTGCCATTGCTGCCGAAACGGGCCATATACTGGTACACGAGACGGGGGCCATTGAAGCTACAGGCCATAAAATAATCCCGGTTGGGACGGAGGACGGCAAGCTAAAGCCTTTCCAGGTAAAAGCTGCTCTGGAGGCTCACACCGACGAGCATATGGTAAAGCCAAAGCTGGTCTACATATCCAACTCTACAGAGATCGGATCAATATATAACAGGGGCGAATTGGAAGAACTGAGCAGGTTTTGCAGGGAAAACAATCTTTTGTTGTACATGGACGGAGCCAGGCTGGGTTCGGCTTTGTGCTGTGAGGAGAGCAGACTGGAGCTTTCCGACCTGGCAGCACTTACCGACGCTTTCTATATAGGAGGGACCAAGAATGGGGCTCTTATAGGTGAGGCACTGGTTATCTGCCGCGATGATTTAAAAGAGGACTTTCGCTTTCATATGAAACAAAAAGGAGCACTGCTTGCCAAAGGAAGACTTCTGGGGATACAATTTCTAGAGCTTTTCAGGGACAACCTGTTCTTTGAACTGGCTGCCCACGCTAATAAAATGGCAGGTTTAATCAGGGATGAAATCAAAAAGGCGGGTTTTGGATTTTTGACCTACTCACCGTCAAACCAGATTTTCCCTATTCTGCCCGATAAAGTTATCACACGGCTGGAGAAAAATTATGGGTTCTATGTCTGGTCAAAGGTGGACGCCGACAGCTCTGCAATCCGTCTCGTTACCTCCTGGGCCACCAAAGATGAAGTGATAGCTGAGTTTATTGAGGACTTTAAAAAAGCGTTATAAAGTATAGATATAAGGAAAGTGTTTCGTATAAATGAGACCGATTGTAATGAGAGGAAGGAGTTTAATTATGAAAAGGAAGCGTACAATACTTCTGACTGTACTGATAGTTGTCATAGGAGCTGTAATTGCAGCGATGGGGCTTATGTCATATGCCGAAAGAAATTTGGAGCGGTTGGTCAGTTCAACCATTACAGACGTAGACCTGGCCAAACTGGAGGACGGTGTTTACATGGGATCCTATAAAGCATTTCCGGTTTCCGCCGAGGTTAGGGTCACCATAGAGGGTCAACGGATAACCGGAATTGAACTTTTGGAACACAACAACGGCAAGGGGGCCCCGGCGGAAGTAATACCGGATAGAGTTGTGGAAGCCCAAAGTCTTGATGTGGATGCGGTGTCCGGGGCTACCTACAGCAGCAAGGTGATTTTGAAGGCAATAGAAAATGCACTGAGCAGTACCGGAAACTAATAATTACAAGAAGCTTCCACAGAATAACAAAAGCAGCCCAGACCAAAAACTCTTTGTTGCAGTTTTGTATGCAACAAAGGGTTTTTCTGTGCCTGGCAATCTATCCAGCTGACATAGGGGTATGACGACAACTCCATATCCTTGTCAAACCCTCCCTTGTCATTTGAATTACCTTAGCAGCAGCCTTTCAAACTGTTCCGTTTCCATGTTTTCCAGGTATTTAAGAAGTTGCCTCACGTTAATGTTGTCAATGGGGTTTGTAAAGGATGCACGGTGACCGTACTCTTCAACGCATTGCCTGCCTTCTGCCGCATCCATGTTGGTTCTGGGCCCTCCCACACAGCCTCCTTGGCAACCCATGCCCTCTATGAAGTTTGCCTCCAGCTTGCCGGATTTGATGCGGTCAAGGAGTTTTTTGCATTCGGCCACTCCGTCGGCTTGGATAGCTTTAAATTCAATTGTCCTGTCAGGGGCTATCCTTTCAAGGGTTATTTTGACCGCTTGGCTTACGCCGCCGGTGCGAGCGTAGGTCCTGCCGCCGTAGGAGGATTGCTCTTTGTTGTCTTCGGGCAGCAATTCCAAATCTATTTCCAGGGCCTTAAACACTTCCGAAAGTTCACTGAAGGTTAATACATAATCTACTGCGCCTTTAAGTTCCGGGTGCTTTGCCTCGGCTTTCTTTGCCACACAGGGGCCAATGAACACGGTCTTGCAGTCGGGGAAAATGGACTTTATTATTCTCCCCGAGGCAATCATGGGGGATACTGTTTTGGTCAGCCTCTCGTACAGCTTTCCGTAGTGTTTGGTAAGAAGGTTTACCCAGATGGGGCAGCAGCAGCTGGTTATCAAAAAATCCTCCTCGGTTTTGACCAGGCGGTTGAACTCGTCGGCCTCTTTTAGGGTAACCATATCGGCGAACAGTGCTACCTCCAACATATCGGCAAACCCTATTGCCTTAAGAGCGCTTCTTAGCTTACCCATAGTTACGTTCCTGCCGAATTGTCCGGCCACCGCCGGGGCAACAGCGGCGTACACCGGAATGCCTTGGTCAAGAAATCTGCTCATTGGCAGAAACTCAATTTTATCGCTAATGGCTCCCAGAGGACAGCGGGGTATGCACCTGCCGCAGGAAAGGCATTTTCCGTTCTCTATAATGGGTCGATTACACCGGGTCCCGGTATCCGGGTCATAGACGCAGGGATTTTGGCACTCCCGCCCGTCATGCAGGCTGCAATCATCACAGATGCTTTTATTAACCGTTACAAGGGGAAGTTTTATATCCTCAAGGTTGAGGGCGGCGTCCACTTCCCCTGACAGTTCGGTGTCGGCATTTGCTGTGGGGTTAAGGCCCATGGCTACCAGAGCCTCATTTTTTACGGCGGCTATGCCGCCGGGACCGGTTTCAAACATTAGAGGTATCTGGTCAATTCTCTTCTTGAGCTGGTGATTAAAGGTGAGCTTAACTATTTCCCCGAAAACTTTCATTCTCCGCTGGCTGTTTTTCATAACTATCTCCCTTCGGCCATTTTGGTCATACGGTTATTCTTTCGCCTGTTTGAACAAAATATTATCATAATATTGGAGTCGACGGCCGGCGTTGCTATGGATATAGGATTTAAGCAGCAGCACCTTTGCAAGCCAAAGACAGCATCATAAGAGAAGGGGACCGGCCGTTATTAACACAACTGGGAGGCGAATACATTGGTCAAAGTAGCAATAATGGGGGCAGGCTTATCAGGACTTGCCTGTGCCATAACTTTGGAGAGAAACGGCATTAATCCTACCATTTATGAAAAACGAAGACAGGTGGGTGACCGTTTTGTTAACTGTGAGATATTGATGTCGGTATTGACCAAGCCAATACATGACTCAATAGCCTACTTTTCCGAGAAACATGGGATATACTTGCAGCCGACAGGCAATATCAGACAGTTGGTAATACATTCCGAGAACCGGCAGGCACATATCAGAGGCCATCTTGGGTTTACCAATACAAGGGGCAGGCATGACAACTCCTTCGAGAGACAATTGGCCAAACAGGTAAAAAGCAAAATCATATTTAACTCTAAGCATTCATATGAACATTTATTGCAGGATTTTACCCATGTTGTAATGGCTACCGGCGATGCAGCATATGCTGCACGGGTACAGGATTTCAGGGAAGATCTGACTGTCACTCTAAGGGGTGCAATTGTATCGGGCAATTTTGACCGGTATACAGTGAGAGCCTGGCTGAACAATAAATTTGCACCCAAAGGGTATGGATATCTTATTCCCATTTCCGACAAAGAGGCAAACATAGTAATTGCCTACCCCGACTATCCTGAGAACCAGGCACTGGATACCCATGCCTTATGGGAGAGATTTTATAGGAATGTTTGCGAAATATGTGACCAAAAGCTCAGAATAACCGATAACTTTGAAGTCAGTAAATATATAATAGGTATATGCAAATATCCCCGCATTGGCAATACTTTTTTTACCGGTAATAATTTCGGATCCATTATGCCATTTTTGGGATTTGGACAGTTTGCATCTCTATATACCGGTATTCAGGCAGCCAAAGATATCTGTGGCATGGGTAACTATGAAGAATGCATAAAACCTATTAAAGAGAGCTACCAACTTTCCATTGCACTGCGTAAGAGTATGGAAAAATTGGACAATTCCGGATTCGATTTCATAGTTGAAAGGCTAAACGGCTCCTTAGGCAACAGAATTTTTAACAGTAACAGAAACATTTTAAAAATGGCAGGCTATTTACTAAAACCTTTAACCAATAAAGAACAAAAAAATGAATAAAATATAAAGAGAATTATGAGCCATGTTTATGGTAAAATAAGTTTGTTATTATCCGACAAAAGGGGGATACCGATGACGGGTTATGTGCAGGTTTATACCGGAGACGGAAAGGGAAAAACAACGGCGGCCATAGGTCTTGCCATAAGGGCAGTTGGGGCGGGGCGTAAGGTTTTCATAGGACAGTTTGTAAAGGGAATGTATTACAGTGAGCTTAACGCCCTTCAGAAGTTTTATCCCAGTATTGTGGTAAAACAGTACGGCAGAGGATGTTTTATTAACAGGACGCCTACCCATGAGGATATCTGCGCTGCCGGAAAGGGGTTTAATGAGATAAAAGAGGTAATAATGTCGGGAGAATACGACATAGTGATACTGGATGAGGCCAACATAGCAACCTATTACAACCTTATACCCGTGCAGGATTTCGTTCGGCTTATAGAGGAAAAGCCGGAACAAGTGGAGTTGGTATTTACCGGCCGGAGAGCCTGCCCGGAAATACTGGAAAGGGCGGATCTTGTAAGCGAAATGAAGGAAATAAAGCACTATTACAGCAAGGGCGTCCAAGCCAGAGAAGGCATAGAAAAATAAACAGAGTAAAGGACAAGGAGAGGAATTATATTGCCGACAGAAATCAGCCGTGGGTTGGAAAGGGTGAAAAAATATAAGGGTGATATTATAAGGATAAGAAGAGACCTGCATATGTACCCGGAACTGGGGAATGAGGAATTCCGCACTTCCAAAGTGGTGAGCGAGGTTCTGGAAGGGCTTGGTCTGAAAGTAGAAAGGGGTATTGCAGGCACAGGAGTAGTGGGGCTCTTGGAGGGAGGCAGCAGCGAAAAAACAATTGCCCTGAGGGCAGACATGGATGCTCTTCCCATACAGGATCGGAAAGAGGCTGCCTATTCATCCAGGGTGGAGGGCAAGATGCACGCCTGCGGCCATGATGCACATACCGCAATGTTGCTGGGCGCGGCAATGGTGCTGGCGGAGATGAAGGATAGGCTCTGCGGGAACGTCAAGTTTATATTCCAGCCCGCCGAGGAGAATACAGGAGGAGCGGCACGGATGATAGAGGCGGGGATTATGGAGAACCCGCATGTTGACGCCATTTTCGGACTCCACGTATCTCCGGAGCTTGAGGTGGGAACGGTGGGCATTCGGTATGGCACCGCAAACGCTTGCTCCGACGACGTAAGGATAGAGGTGCTGGGAAGTTCGGCCCATGGAGCGCAGCCACACAAGGGAGTGGATGCCATAGTAATTGCATCACAGGTTATTAATGCGCTGCAGCAGATAATAAGTAGAAAGATCGATCCGCTGGAGCCGGCTACATTGACCATAGGAACAATAATGGGGGGTACCCAGTCAAATATAATCGCAGACAGGGTGAAAATGACCGGTACAATAAGGACACTGGATAGTGCCACCCGGGAAAGGATTAAAAAAAGTATAGAAGGAATAACGGCCAGTGTAAGCCGGGCAATGGGCGGACAGCATCGGGTTATTGTTGAACCTGGGTATCCGCTCCTTATAAATGACAGCTCGATGACAGATCTGGTGAAAAAGGCTGCCGGCAGAATTGTGGGAGAAGGGGTGATTGAGATTGGGAAACCCAGGCTGGGGGTAGAGGACTTTGCCTATTATCTCCAGAGAGCTCCCGGTTCCTTTTGGAGGCTTGGAACCGGAAACGAAGAAAAAGGAATAAAGTGCATAGCCCACAGCCCCTGTTTTGATATAGATGAGGATGCCCTTTGTATAGGTACCGCCGTTCATGTACAGACGGTTTTGGATTATCTCGGATAAGTGTTATAATTAATTAAAATTTTATTTCACAGGGTGGTCGTATGGGTATTAGCAGCGTGCTTATTGCGGACAGCAGTCAAACCTCAAGAAACCTTATAAAGGATATTCTGGTCAAAAGAGGTTACAGGGTGTATCAGGCAAGTGACGGCTCAGGGGCTATGCGTATTGCCAGGGGCATAGGGCCTGAACTTGTGCTTATGGATGTGAATCTCTGGGGAACCGATGTCTTTGAAACCGGCAATATTATTGAAAGGGAAGGTCTTTCAACTGTGGTTTATATGACGTCGAAACCGGGAAGCGACTTTGTTGGGAAAATACGATCCATGAAGGTGTTCGCATACATCACAAAGCCTGTTAATCCTGCGCAGTTAATCCAGATGGTTGAGTTTTCACTGGTAAATTCAAATAGAATAAAAGTGCTTGAGGAAAGGGTGGAAAAGCTGGAAAGCTCACTTTCGGCAAGGAAGACCATAGACAGAGCTAAAGGAATTTTTATGGACAGGTTGGGAATCACCGAGCAGGAAGCTTACAACCGCCTCAGGAAAATGAGTATGGACAAAGGTAAACCTATGGAATGGGCGGCTAAGGAAGTGATTGAAAAGGACCATGGTTAATGTGGCACATATTACATAGGCAATATATAGGGTTTTTTTTTGATTTTCCCCTTCTTTTCATGTAAAATGTAAAACCTGGTTGGTAATATGTCTGTTTTGGCCAAATAAATATCAAATAAATGAACAGGAGGGGAAGTATGAGAAAGAAAAACTTAGCAGTAGTTGTATTAGTAGTTACTTTACTGGTGGTGTCAATGACATCCACAGCCTTTGCCGGTGGCTTTAACGTTGCAAGCAATTGTGAAGCAGGCACCAATAAAGAGGCGAAGGTTGATAAAGAAAACGGGCCGAAGGCTTTGAAAAATGAAAATAATGAGGCTTTGGAAGCTCTTATAAACAACAAGCCGGAGGTACCGGTGGCAGAAGAACCGGAGGTACCGGCGGCAGAAGAACCGGAGGTACCGGTGGCAGAAGAACCGGAGGTACCGGTGGCAGAAGAACCGGAGGTACCGGCGGCAGAAGAACCGGAGGTACCGGCGGCAGAACAACCGCAAGTACCGGCGGACCAGAACCTTTCCGGTTTAAGCGCCCAGGAAAGGGAGATGGTGGAATACGTTAATGAGGAAAGGGTCAAAGCAGGTCTTGCACCGCTGCAGGTGGACCTTGACCTTGCCAGGGTAGCACGGGCAAAATCCCAGGATATGGTAGACAATGGTTACTTTGACCACGATTCGCCGACCTACGGATCTCCCTTCGAAATGATGAGGGAATTCGGAATAAGCTACAGGGCTGCCGGCGAGAATATTGCAAAGAACAGTTCGGTTATGGGAGCCCATACAGCACTTATGAATTCCGAAGGTCACAGGGCAAATATACTAAATTCCAGCTTTACCCATGTAGGAATCGGAATAGTAGGAAGCGGCAATATGGTTACAGTGACCCAAATGTTTATTTCAAAATAATAGGATAAAAAAGCTTCCGGAGTTTAGGCGGATTTCCCTCGGGATATTTTATGAACCGTGGGTAATTAAATTAGGCAGGCAGCAGATTAAGCTGCCTGCCTTTGCCGTTGCTTGGCTGATTTTTAAGCTTCTTCTGCAAATATGTAGACGAGCCGATTTTATACACAATCCTCTATGTCCATAAGTATTGTATCTGCTCGTATAACTGTATATAATGGTGTTGTCAAATTGGAATAATCCTGTCAGCGTGTGAATGCGGGATATGGACTTGATTACGGTGAGGAACGCGGCTGGCAAATATAATATCTGCGAGCGGCGGAGGGCAGAAGCTTTGCGTGGTAGGGCGTATCCACGTCGTTCTTAAATTCGGACGCTGATGGATGACCCCAAAGGAAGGGAAATAATTTGGCCATCCGCGGTAGAACCGCATGCAAAGGGGGCTGCCATATGGGGCAGAAGAAGAATGTGAAAGCCGAGCCGCATTATTACTCCGAGCGGCTAAAGAAAAAGCTTAATACACTTCAATCTGCACACACTACGATTGTAGAAGCCCCTTCAGGCTATGGAAAGACAACGGCAATACGGGACTTTTTTGAAGCCGGGCTCTTGCAAAGCACACCGGTTTACTGGTTTACCGCCGCAGATGAAGTGCTTGAGGCAGGCTTTCGACGGCTCTGCCTTGAAATAGAAAAAATAGACAGCCGCGCAGGAGCCCGGTTGCTTCGAAACGGCTTTCCCAACGCCGTCACCATCGGGGAAGCCTGTGAAGCTTTGAGATCCATCGTGTGCAGTCGTGAAACCTGGCTTGTGATTGATAACTTCCAGTTTCTGAACACCGGCCTGCCGCCCTCCTTTCTGGCTGCACTTCTTGAGCATGGCGGCGCGGGGCTGCATATTGTCATTGTTACACAGATGCTGGGGCGGGACATCCATAGGTTGATTGCCGGCCGGGGGTTTTTACATATCACCGCCTCCGATCTGCGGCTGGAGGCAGGGGACGTCAGGCGCTATTACGCCCTCACAGGCGTGGATATAACCAAAGAGGATGCGCACAGCGTTGTGCGCTATACCGAGGGCTGGATTATCGCCGTGTATCTGCAACTAAAGGCGTTTCAGGAAACGGGGGCCTTTTCCGACACGGCAATCATCTCCCTGATGGACCACCTGGTGTGGGAAAGGCTGACGGAAGAGCAGCAGATTTTCTTGTTGCGTCTGTCCCCATTTGAAGCGGTCACCGTGCAGCAGGCGTGTGCCCTGGCTCAATTTGACGCGATACCCGGATACGCGATGGAGGCTCTGCAAAGCCCATTTATCCGATATGAAAGAGCCGAGGCGCGGTATGAGTTGCACAGCATCCTGTCCGAGCTGCTGGCGCAGAAGCGCAGGGAACGCAGCGGGGCATTTGACTGCGAATGCCTTATTCGTGCGGGCGACTTGTGCCGGGATAACGGCAGAAATGCCGAAGCACTGGCTTTCTACTGGCAGGTTAAAGACTACAGGGGAATACTTTCCCTTGACTTCTCTCATTTGATTTTTGATGAAACCGGGGATACGCCCTTTTCGGCGGTTGCTCTGGAACTTACTCAAAACTGTCCGGCTGAAATAAAGAAGGAACATCCTCTTTCAATGCTGCGTATGGCTTGGGCGCTCAAAGCTTGGGGTAATGATGAGGCGTTTGCCCAGTTATTGGACGAACTGGACTTAACGCTTGAGCAGCACGGCCGGATGCGGGCGGAATGGCTGCTGTTATCCGCCTATCGGTTTTACCCCCATATCGACAATATGATGCCCCTGTTGAAGGAAGCCGTTCCTTTGTTTGACGGGAAAAGTTCGCGGGTGATTTTACCCAGCGCTCCGTGGTGCTTCGGGGACTATTCGCAAATGGTTGTGTTCCACCGCAAGCCGGGAGAAGCCGACCGGGAAGCGGATGTGCTTGAAGATTTTATTTCGCTGTATTCTAAGCTGACGGGCGGTCACGGCAGCGGTGCGGATGCGCTCTTTCGCGCAGAGCTAGCCCATTACCGGGGTGACTTGAATCAAGCGGAGATACTGGCGTATAAGGCGATTTTTCTTGCCGAAGGCAATCGGCAGAGTATTGTGCAGCTTGGCGCGGCGCTGCATCTTTGCGAGATCGCGGTGGAAAAGTCCGATTTTGAAGGATGGCAGAGTGCGCTAAACTCTATGGAGCATGCAGCTGTCTTGCAGAATAATGCTGTGGTGCGTACGGTACTGGATACGCTGCGTGGGCTTCTCCTTAATGAACTTGAGCATCAGGACCGTATTGCCGGTTGGCTTAAAAACGCCGATCAAGCGAGGCCGCTGCCTCCGGCGGTCAGAAACAATGCGCTGTTCGTGCACATAGGTTTTCTGATGCACGAGGGCGAATATGCGCGAATGGCCGGCGTTGCGCAGGCACTTCGCGAAGCCCTGTGTCTTTATTCACCGTTTGGGGATGCGCTGCTTTCAATACTGGTAGCTGTGGGACATGCCCAGACAGGGGACAAGGCCCTTGCGACAGAGAATCTGGAGCGAGCTATGGAACAAGCAATGCCGGACTGTCTCACGTACCTGTTCGCTGTCTACCATTGGCTGCTGCAAGGGTTGCCGGAGGTGCTCATCCGTAAAAAATACCCTGAATACCTGACTCGATACCTGGAGATCAAGGAGCGCTTTGAGAAAGGATTCAATAGGCTCCACGCCAGCCTTTTGCCCGATTCTCTGCTTGACAATCTGACCGTACGGGAGCGTGAAATCGCGCTTCTCGCGGCCAAAGGGCTTAAAAACGGCGAAATTGCGGAAAAATTGATTATAACTGAAAATACGGTTCGCACCCATCTGCATTCGGTATTTCAAAAGCTGGATATTGACAGGCGTGCGAGGCTGGCCGAAAAACTGCTATAATTCTAAAAGAATCGATTCCCATTTCGTACCGCTTGCGGAATTGTATTTTTCCTGAAACGTTCCCTTTAAGACAGGAGCTTTAATTGCTATCCCGGAATTAATTGGCAATAAGCTTGACGGTATAGTGTTTAAAGAAAAATGATATATATACAGGTGGAAGGAATAAGTTGATGGCGTGAAGTATTATTAATATTTTTTTATTCCTATATCTGTCATTTAAGAGGGCGAAGCTCCAAGAATCTGATTTGGAGATAGATCCTTCGTTATGCTCAGGATGACTCGCTAGGAGATGTAAAGTTTTAAATGTGTTATATATAAAAGGGTAAGTTTTTGGGCGTCAATTGCTTATGTTGACCCCTTAACCAATACGGTATCACATTTTGCAGCTTTCAGACGGTACTGAAGAATTGCTTTATATTCCGGTGATTCATACCATCGCTTAAACGCAGTTTTATCAGGAAATTGAATAATGACAATCCTACCGTATTTCCATTCTCCCTCCAGTACTGTCGGATTTGCATCGACGGCAAGATACTCTCCTCCAGATTTTCTAAATACTTCATTAGCATCTTTCAGATACTTTTTGTATTCTTCATCATCATGTATTTGAATCTGAGCAACAAAATAATATTTCATTCTGCAATCACCCCTAATAGGTTATTGTTTATCTGCATTATCAAAGTGTACCTTCAATATCTTTTAAGATCTCTTCTCTGGCTTTAATAAATGCATCCAAGGAGCGATCTATATCTTCATAAGTTGTTCTATATGAACAGATGCTTATGCGGATGACCGGAACGTTATTCCATTTTGCACCACCACACCAGCAGTTTCCGGAAGCTTGTATTTTATTTAGTGTTTTTTCGGTTATATCCGGGTTACCTACGGAAGTGAGGATCTGGTTGAATGTAACATTATTGTGGATAATAAAATTATTTTGTTGAAGTTTTTCTGCAAAGTAAACCGATTTGTCATGTAAATCCTCTACAAGCTCCGAAACACCGTTTTTTCCAAGAGATTTCAATGCTGCCCATAGCTCAACAGCTCTGGCGCGCCTGGACATATCCGGGGTGTAGAGCATGCCATCACGTTTATCACTATAAATTATATAGGAACCGGTCATATGAAGGGCTTTCGTCAGTGCCTCCCTATCTGCGCACATGATAATTCCATTATCATAAGGAGCATTCAGGGTTTTATGTGCATCCAAAGACCATGAGTTTGCATTCTCAATGCCTTTAGTCAGGTATTTTAATTTGTTTGAGGCGGCTGCCCATAGCCCGAAGGCTCCATCTACATGTACCCAGGAGCCCGCAGCCCGGGCTTTTTGGCAAAGCACCTCAAAATTATCAAATGAACCCGTATTAACATTTCCAGCCTGCAAAACCAGCAAAGTCCTGCTGTCTAGTTTTGTAACGGCATCAACAGACATTCTTCCCTGATGGTCCATGGGAATCTTTATGGCACGCTCACTTCCAAGGCCTAAAATTGAAAGTGCTTTATAAACAGATGAATGTGCACCTTCTCCAAGAATTACACGAATTTCAGGGGCATTGAACAGTCCCTTTTTACTTACGTCATAGCCTAATTGTTCCATTAAACGGTTTCTTCCTGCAGTAAGTCCACAAAGCAACGCTGTAGAGGTGCCACCTACAAATCCTGCGGCAGTCTCTGCGGGGAAGTTGAATAAGTCTATAAGCCATTTTTCACATACTTCTTCAAGAACAGAAGTGACAGGAGACATAATATATAGCGCAGCATTTTGATCCCACGTATCGGATAACCATTTGGCTGCCAGCGAAACCGGTATAATGCCGCCATTGACAAATCCAAAGTAACGACCTCCGGTCTGAGCGACGGTTGCAGATGAACCATATTGGTGCAGCATTCCGATTATTTCATAGGGGTCGCCTGAATCAACAGACAGTGGCTCCCTAAAGACATTTAGTCCGTCAATTGAATTTTGGTCCGGGGAAACAGGTTGATCAGGTATATTATTCATATACTCGACTGCATAGTCCTTTACCTGTTCAAAAAGTTTCATGTCTAAGGCTTCTTCCCTGAGACGATCACTTACTATACGGCTTTTCTTGCAGTCCATAAACAAAACCTCCTTAGAATTTCCGGTAACTATATTAACGCAACACCGTTTGAATGTTTTTATTCTTTTTGAGAGAAATGTATGCATCTACTAGATATTGTATGCTTGAAATTGTATGCAGTCAATGATATAATTGTATGCAATACAATATTTTTCAGAGGTTATTATGAATAATCGACAATGGATTCCTAAAATAGAGAAAGGGAAAAAATCTATTTGTACCGCTATCGCAGAAGCTTTAGAAGAGGATATTGCTAAAGGCATACTGAATCCCAATGAGAAATTGCCGCCTCAAAGAGAACTGGCAGATAGTCTTGGAGTCAATCTGAGCACAGTTACCCGGGCTTTCCGGCTTTGTGAACTGAAAGGATTGATATACGGAGTTGTTGGCCGTGGGACATTCGTTTCTTCAGATGCCAGGGTATCCCTGTCACTCATGGAGAAGGATAGTAATGAACTGATTGATATGGGTCAGGTTTTGCCGCTTTATTCCTTTGATAAGGATACAGCAAAAACAGCAAGAACTTTTCTTCAGGATATGGATATGGAAAGACTGATCAGGTATTCCGAACCGCAGGGACATCTAAACCATAGAGCTGTAGGAGCGGAGTGGCTTAGGCGTTTTAATATAAATTCACAGGCGGAGGGAATCTTGATTACACCAGGCTCACAAAGTGCAATAGCAAACTGCCTATTAACCCTTTTTAAATATGGAGACCGTATTGCTGTCGATTCATTGACATATCCTGGATTTAAATCGTTGGTTGCATTATATGGAATCCGGCTTGTTCCGATAGATATGACAGGTTCAGGAATGAGTGTGCAAGGTCTGTTGAATGCATGCAAAAATGAGGGTATAAAAGGTATATATCTTATGCCCGAAGTACAAAACCCAACAACCGGTTTCATGTCAAAAAGCTGTAGAGAACAGATTTCTGAAATAATAAGAAAATATAATCTGATTCTAATGGAAGATGATGCTTATGCTTATACCGGTAATCCTAAAAGCGTCCCAATATCTGCACATGTTCCGGAACATGGGATTTACATGGGTGGGACTTCCAAACTGCTTGGCCCCGGGTTTCGTATTTCTTTCGTAAAAATACCAAAGACATATATGGAACCTATGAAGAGGGGAATTCTTAATACAACATGGATGGCTTCGCCAATTACTGCAGAAATTGTGACCCGCCTGATTACTAGTGGAAGAGCTGATGCCGTTATTCGGGAAAAACGGGATGAAGCCAAAAAAAGAAATAAGCTGGCTTTGGAGATGTTATCCGGATATAAAATAGCATACAGGGCTTGCGGCTTTTTTCAATGGCTGTTTCTAACGGATAACTGGCAGGGTCAGGGGAGGGCCTTTGAGTTATTAGCCCGTGAAGCCGGAGTGCAGGTGTTTTGTGCAGAGAAGTTTGTTGTTGGAAGCAGTCCGGTTCCTCAAGCCATCCGTATTTCATTAACAGGTCCTTATACGATTGATATGCTGGAAAAGGGACTGTGTATCTTAAAAAATGTATTACAGAAAGAGTATCAACCAGAGTTTAGTATGCTTTGATATTAACAAAGGGGCTTTCAATCTTTCTACAGGTAAATATTACAGTTGACCTTCGTCAAAAATTTTTATGCAACACTACTGAGATCATCCAAAAAGATCATCCATTCGTATAAGGCGCAATTTAAAATCCTGTTTTACAATAATTGTAGAACGGGATTTTTTTAGTTAAGCCGGGACTGTCGTGAAGCAATCCGGGTAATTGGAATGGATTACCGTGAAAGGGGAAATGAGCTATGAGTTATATCAAGACGGTTGTTCCCATGAAGGATCAGCGGCTGTTCATGGACATGGAGAGCGGCAGCAATGTTATCGTGGATTTATCCGTCAAGCTGAACACCATGAAGTATAAGGACCTTACCGACGAAAGGATATTTCGCAACGCGAAGACAGATGGCGATTATGTAATCTGGGGCGACGGGCGGGTAAAAGTAACGGTAAAAGAGTTGATGGACGTTGTTCTGATGGGTGAATACCCGGAATAAACTTAAGCGGTGTTTGATTGTTTAAATAAAAGGGGGTCAGGAATATTATGAAAAGAAAAAAAACAATCTTAAGCCTGTTGTTATGTGCAGCAATAGTATTCTCTTTCATGCCGGTGACGGTACGCGCAGCCGATATTTGGGACGGATCTGCAGAGGCACCGACACTGGGTACAGGCAGTTCGAGCCAACCCTATCAGATTGGCACAGCCGAAGAGCTTGCATGGTTTGCCCAGCAGGTAAACGGTGGAAGCACAGGGGTTTGTGCAGTTCTCACCGCAGATATTGAGCTTAATAATACGGCCGATTGGGCGAATTGGGCAACCACAGCCCCGGTAAATACATGGATACCCATTGGTAACGGTACCAACAAGTTTGCCGGCAGCTTCGACGGTGATGGTCACACAGTCAGAGGCATTTATATAGGCAGCGGCGATAAGCTTGGTTTATTCGGATGTGTCGGTGCCGGCGGGAGCATTCAAAACGTCAGGGTGGCTGAGTCCTATATTAGCGGGTCTTCGAATATCGGAGGCGTATGCGGGCAAAACAATGGCGGCAGTATCACAGGCTGTTACAATCACGGGTCCGTTGTCGGCTCGGGAAACTTTGTAGGGGGCATATGCGGTGACAATATAGGAACTGTTACCGGCTGTTACAATCACGGGTCCGTTGGGGACACAGGCAACTATGCGGGGGGAATATGCGGCCAAAATTTAGGAACGGTCACCGGATGTAATAATTACCATTCGGTGCGGGGTGCTCAGAGCGTTGGCGGTATATGCGGCGTGAACGTAGCAGGCGGTACTGTCAGCCGCTGCGGCAATGCGGGAAGTGTCACCAGCACAGCACAGCACGCGGGCGGGGTGTGCGGCAGCCTCTCGGCAGCCACAGAGCCCCGGGCAAAGATCCTTGACAGCTTTAACGCCGGAACAGTACAGGGCACCACATCAGGCGGCATATGTGGTTATAACATGCAGGGCAGCATAACGGGCTGTTATTTTCTGAATGTTTCGGGCGCCGTAGGAGGCAGCTATCAAGGTTCAGTTGAAGCAACAGGTAAATCTGCAGCGGCGTTTGCCCTCGGTGAGGTGGCGTATTTGCTGGGGCCACTGTTCGGCCAAGTGCTGGGTACAGATCAGATTCCCGTTGCACGTTCATCCAATGACGATAACGCGGTTTTTAAGCTGACCTACTTCAACGGTGCGGTTGAACACGCGGTACAGTATTACAACAGCGGCAGTACGGTATCTGCTGACGGCATATCCACTCCCACCGGTGAGGACGGAGAGTACTTTTTGAGATGGGACAATCTTCCCGCTGCCATGCCGAACGATGATGTGACAGCAACAGCGGTATTCGGGGCGGCTGAAGTCCCCTTCATTACTACCACTTCTCTGGGGAACGCGGTGGTGGGCAGTGCCTACTTTTGCTCAATCCAGTGCGAGGGTTCAAGGCCAATCATTTATTCAGTAAGTTTCGGCGCCCTTCCACCCGGTCTAAGTCTGGATGCAGATACCGGCAAAATCACCGGCACTCCTACTACGGGAGGGACATTCATATTTACCATACAGGCGGAAAACACCGCCGGCAGCGATACACAGGAGTTAAGCATCACGGTGGAAGCAGCGCCTGAAATCACCACCACTTCTCTGCCGTCCGGTACCGTGGGTGTATCGTACAGTACTGGGATAGAGACGGAGGGTACCTCCACTGCCTTTACGGTGACGACGGGCACTCTGCCTGCCGGGTTAAGCCTTGATGCGGTTACCGGTGTTGTCTCAGGCACACCTGCCGCGGCGGGTACCTACTCATTTACTATTAAAGCAGAGAACAATATTGGCAGTGATACGCAGGAACTGAGCATTACCGTTAAAAAAGCTGAGCCCGCCATCACGACGAACTCCCTGCCGTCCGGAACCTTGCGTGCATCGTACAGTGCCGAGGTAGAGGCGGAGGGTAAAACTCCCTTTACATTTACAGTAAGTGCAGGCAGTCTGCCTGCCGGGTTAAGCCTTGATTCAGCTACCGGTATAGTTTCAGGCACACCCACTGTGGTGGGTGTAAGCACGTTTACTGTCCACGTGGTAAATGACGCCGGCGAGGACTCCAGGGAACTGAGTATCGAGATCAGTGATCAAGCCCTGGGCAGCGGTACACCGGGAGATCCCTATCAGATCTTTACAGAGGGACAGCTGACCTGGTTTGCCGGAGAGGTTAACGGCGGTCGGCGGGACATTCATGCAGTTCTAATGGCTGATATTGCATTAAACGACACCATAGGGTGGAAGAACTGGGCAACCAATCCTCCCACCAGTACGTGGACGCCTATCGGAGCCGGTATAACTAATCGTTTTATCGGCAGTTTTGACGGCAATAACCACACCATAAGCGGCGTTTATATTAACAGCTTGGGCGATTATCAAGGCCTGTTCGGGTATATAGGAGCCAATACCACCATCCAAAACCTTAGCCTGACAGAGTCTTATATCGGAGGTAAAAGCTATGTCGGAGGCATTTGCGGATTGAGCATGACCAGTAAAATTAGAAACTGCTATGTCTCCGCAACTGTTGTTGGTTCAGGTAAGTATGCGGGTGGTGTATGCGGGTATAACAATGCAAATTGTGTCATTAGAAACTGTTATAATACCGGAACAATCACCGGCCCGGGGTTAACGGGCGGCATATCCGGAATAAATAGTGGCACCATCACGGGCTGCAGCAATGCGGGAACCATCGACAGCAACGGTGCAAGCTTCGGGTTTGGTGGTATAAGCGGTGGAAACTGTGATGGCGGCAGTATCATTGATTCCTGCAATACCGGAGATATTTTTGCCCCCAACAACAACAATGTGGGTGGGGTGTGCGGGTATAATACGGTCACCATTACCAACGCGTACAATACCGGAGCAGTTACCGGCAATTCCAATACCGGGCTGGTGTGCGGCTATGTTCCGGATACGGGTACCATTACGAATTGTTACTTTCTTGGTTCTGCCGGTGGAATTGGTAATAACCTGGGGACCGGTACAGCTACGGGCAAGTCTGCAGACGCATTTGCATCCGGCGAGGTGGCGTATCTGCTGGGCTCCTCATTTGGCCAGACGTTGGGGACCGATACCATACCTGTGTTCCGTACATTAAACGACAGCAATGCGGTATTTAAGCTCACCTACTTAAACGGTGCCGATGAACACGCGGTGCAGTATTACAACATCGGCAGTGCCGTAACGACGGCCGGCGTAGCCAACCCCACCAGCCAAGGCGGCATATTCTCGGAATGGGCGGGGCTCCCCGACATAATGCCGGCCGTTGATGTCACGGTAACTGCAGTGTTTGCCACGCCCACTGCGGTGCAGCTAATATCAGCGACGGCCGACGGTATGGCCGGCACCACCACATCAACCAAGATTAACCTTGTTTTTGATGACGCAATCACCGGGCTGACTGCAGGCCATATCACCATTACGGATGGCACAGGTTCGGTGACCAAGGGGGAGCTGACCGGCTCGGGAACGACGTGGACCATTGCGCTGACATCCGTCGCCGGGGAGGGTGATGTATCTGTAGAAGTATCGGAACCGGAAGGCTATACCATTTCGGGGACACCAAAGACAGTAACGGTATATAAGCTGATGACCGGGCTTTCCATAACTACGTCTTCTTTGGCTGAGGCTACGGTGGGCTTAGCATACAGCCAGACCATTGAATGCAGCTATACAGGCAGCGGTACGCTGCAATTCAGTGCAACAGGACTTCCGGGCGGACTCTCAATTAATAATAGTACCGGATTTGTCGGCGGGATACCTGATGCGGATACGCAATTGGGTTCACCGTACAGTATAGTCATAGAGGTTACCGACGGTTCGTTAACAGATACAAAAACTTACTCTCTAATAGTGAACGCCGCACAAGAGCCGGTGACCGATGCATCCATTTCTCCTGATACCGGCAATTTTGACGTTTATAGTCCTGCCGACGTAATTACCACCGTAACCTGGAACAGTGCTCAGTCGGTAACCGATGTGGTGTACAATTCAGACAGTCTGACGGCAGGCACCGATTACTCGGTAAACGGCAATATCCTGACCATCACGAAGAATTATCTGGCAACCAAGCCTTCAGGCACTCTTGTATTGACAATTGTTTTCGACATAGGCGGCCCGTCTTCACTGACAGTAAATATCACAGACAGCACCCCTCCATGCATCAGCCCCGGCACGGTTACTTATGATTTGGCCAGTCCTGCCGACGTAATTACCACCATCACCTGGAACAATGCGCAATCGGTAACCGATGTTGTATACAATTCAGACATACTGATCGAAGATATTGATTATACCGTTAACGGCGATATTCTGAATATAAAGGAGGCTTATCTTTCTGCCCAGGTCTTTTCCGAAAATGATACAGCGGAGTTTGAGATTACCTTTGACACCGGTTTCACTACAATCCTTACAGTTGCCATTGCTAACAACTATGCACCCGGCAGTGACGCCTTTTTGAGTGACCTGACGGTAGGGGGCAGCACAGTGAATGGTTTTGCTCCGGGTAACTACACCTATTATGTGGAGCTGCCCTACGGCACTCTGCCCGGCAGCGCGGCGTCTCTGGTTGGCGCGACGGCAAATGACCCTCTGGCTCGGGTCGACATCATCCGGGTGTCCACTTTGCCCGGCAGTGCCACGGTGACAGTTACCGCCGAGGATGGGACTGTCAAGGTTTATACGGTCAATTTTACCGTAGGTACGGTTCCGGGCACAACCTATATCGTTACCTTTAACAGCAACGGCTCGGTGTATACCACCAAAACCGTTAACGAAGGTGAGAGTATCGGAAGCGGCAACTGGCCGTCCGACCCGACGAGAGCAGGCTATACCTTCGACGGCTGGTACACGGGAACAAACGGCTCGGGAACGCTGTTTACATCTTCAACAACGGTCAATGCCAGTATAACCGTCTACGCAAAATGGACGCCAGATGGCGGCTCCTCCCATGGTGGCGGCAGAAGCAGAACTCGGTCAGCCCCGACCTATAAAGCTGATGTTAAAACAGGAAACGGCACTGAAACGACTCTTCCGGTCACGGTTAATAAAAAAATCGGAAGCGCAGCCATAGAGATAGGCTCTCCGAATCTTACTTTAGGCGATACTGTCATCACGGTTCCCTCCATTCCCGACGTGGGCACCTATTCCGTAGGCATACCGGTTTCAGAGCTGTCAATGCCCGACGGGCAAGGTACGTTGTCTCTCAATACCGACGCCGGCAGCATTACAGTTCCGTTAAATATGCTGACAGGCGTTGCGGGTATAAGAGGAAGAAAGGCGGAAATCACCATAGGGCAGGGTGATAAGGACAATCTAGCGGAGGATGTCAAAGCCGCCATGGGCGACAGGCCGCTCATCCAGCTCACGCTGTCCATCGATGACAAACAGACCGACTGGAACAATCCCGACGCTCCGGTAATGGTTTCAATACCTTATACGCCAACAGCCGCAGAACTTGCCAATTCTGAAAGCATAGTTATATGGTATATAGACGGTAGCGGCAATGCTGTTTCGGTGCCCAACGGGCGCTACCACACGGCCACCGGAACCGTAACCTTCGCAACCACCCATTTCAGCTATTACGCCGTAGGCTTCAAGCAAGTAAGCTTCAAGGATGTGGCCAAGGACGCGTGGTATGAAAGAGCGGTTTCTTTTATCGCAGCAAGAGAGATTACCGCAGGCACGGGCAACGGCAATTTTAGCCCGGAAGCAAAGCTGACAAGGGGCGAATTTTTAGTCATGCTGATGAAAGCGTACAGCATAGCCCCCGACTTAAACCTTAAGGATAACTTTGCAGACGCGGGCAGCACCTATTACAGCGGCTACCTGGCCGCAGCAAAGAAGCTTGGCATATCCTCGGGGGTGGGCAACAATATGTTTGCGCCGGAAAAAGAGATTACCCGCCAGGAGATGTTCAACCTGTTATACAATGTCCTTAAGGTAACCGGACAGCTCCCGCAGGGCCATTCTGGCAAGACACTCTCGGATTTCACCGATGTAGAACAGATAGATGCCTGGGCCAAGGAAGCTATGACGGTGCTAGTCAAGACCGGAACCGTAGGCGGCAGCAACGGCAAACTTTTCCCGGCCAATACGACCACAAGAGCAGAAATGGCGCAGGTGCTGAAAAATCTGCTGGGGAAATAGGAAACTCTATATAAGATAAAAAAATTCCTGGCGGTTTATCGCCAGGAATTTTTTTATCAGTCGGTAATCCGTATGTCCTCCAACTGCGGAGGGAATAACGGAAGTCCGAAGAATTCCGTGCAGATGGCTTCGGCGAATTCCTCGCAGGGAGGTATGAAACAGAAGCCGAAAGCAGGTATAAGAAGTTCTACTTCTGCAATTACCTTCAGTATTATGGTGATGCAGAGGTCAAGTTTGAACCTGAAGTCGTTTAAGAATCTACCGTCTGCGCAGGTGGCACCTACCGTTGCTTCAATTTCAAAGGGAATAATGGATTCGTCGGGTACAAAGAGTACAACGTCCTTGGGAACGGTGATGGTCGCTGTTCCTGTGCCTCTTACTCCATTAGCGTCAACGAATTCAACCACAATGGGTATTTCAACATCCGCCCTTACCCTTGCGAAATTATCGCGATCCCTATCATGATTCTTATCATGTTTTTTATCACGGTCTCTGATTCTATCAACCCTTAGATTCTTAACAACTCCTCTGGATTTCACATTCCTGCACCCGATGAAGTTTAGAGGTCTTGTAAAGGGGCCTCCGGTGGGGCATATTACCACCTTTTCATCTTCGAGTACAAGCTGTTGTAAACACGCATCGTATACCTTCTTAACCTGTACACAGACTCTTTCACGTACTCCAAGAGTATCCTGACCTCCGGCTACAAGCCCGGGGCAGTTTTTGTTTGCTCTGCTGGCAGCAGTATAAAAAGACATATATTCAACTCCTTTCACACGTTTTGGGGCATATAACCCTGTTGCAGTAGTAATATATGAGTCTGGAACAGATTTGGTGCATTGCGGTCTTACGTTTCTTCTAATTTAAGTAATCATGCATATATTTCTAAGGGGGTGGTGTTATGGTTAGGGCTGTTGACGAAAAAAAACTGGTTATAGACAGCAAAAGGAATGTGTGGCTGTTTTATACAATGTCTGACGGCAAAATTGGTTATATAGTTAAGAAGAACAGGGGTCAACCCATTACCGGACAGCTGGAAGCGATTGGATCAATAGAAGAGTTTGATATAATTGTGGACGACAGGGATAATATACATATAGTGGCTTTGAGCTCCGAGCAGAAGGTGGTTTACCTGAGGCATGATACAAAGGACTGGTTAATTCATAACCTATATGGTTTTTCGGGGAAATCAATAAATATATCCGCTCTTAAGATAATAAAAGACGGCGCTCATCTGCACCTGCTGTATGTTTATTCGGCGGACGGAGGAAGCTCGGCCCTTTTCCATCATCAATGGACGGGTAATGAATGGAAGGGTCACAGAGTGTTTGATATGCCTGGAAGAGCCGTAAGTATGTGTTTTGATGTCAACGTCGACAGAAAGAATCAATTGTGTATAGCAGCAACTGCCGGAAAAACCTTTTATCTCTGGGAATTTGATGGAAGCAGGTGGGTGCAGGCGCTCAGAAAAGACGGTGATGTATGGGAACATACTCAGAGTATAACTTTTCAGGAAGATTATATTCTGATACAGAACGTCAGGGGAGTATTTTTTGCAAACAAAGCCCGGGAAATTGACAAAGCTCAGCCCGAGGAAATAATTCAGGGAAAGCATGTGGAGAAAGGCCCGGTTATTATTAACAGGAAAAACACATTATATGTAGCATGGACCGAAGGGGGAAGCCTGGGATACAGGACATCCTACGATGGAGGAGCAAGCTGGGGAAGGGTCAAGTATTACCACCATGTTCGGGGTGAAACACTGGAGGTTTATGGTTTCTCAAATACCTATTCACTTCTTATTAGCGCAAAAAGGGTAATTGCCACCAGTCCTCCGGAATTACACATACCATTTTTGCACAGGTCTGTTGAAAGAATAAGGTTGCCGGAGGATGTTTTCAGGGAAGAAGATAAAAGGCTTCAAAGCTGCAGCCAAGATAGCCTGCGCATCACTGATACACCGGAAGGCAGCGGGGAATATGGACAAAGCACCAGTGTGCCTGAAACGGGTCCAGATTACCGGTACCGCAGTGATGAACCACAAAGCAGCAGAGACCAAAGCAGCGTTTCGAGTACTGGCAGCGAGGAGATATCGGATTCTGCCGGTGAAGGAAAACCCGGCAGCGGTCAATACAATGAGTCGTCTCCTGGTTCTGCCGTAGGAATACCGGCCGAAATAGAAAAGGTAAGGAGCGAATTTACTGCCCTTGAGCAAAGGATACAGGCCAGTGTATCAGAAAGACTGGAAAAATTAGAATCCGAAGTGGCAAGGTTAAAGGAGAAACTGAATAGTACCGGTGCAAAGAACAGGATACCTGCACCTCCGGGAGGCAATGTAATAAGTCAGGACATGATAAACAAATACCTGCGAAAGAGATGATGGCCGGGTATGTTGATTTCAAAGGGGATTTCTGGTATTCTGAAGAAGAAACCGGAAATGGAGGTAGTGAAAAGTGAGTCTGAAATCCGATAATATTTCCAAATTAATTGACCATACATTGTTAAAGGCCAATGCAAGCCGTCAAGATATACAGGAACTGTGCAGCCAGGCCATCAAGCAGGGCTTTTTCTCGGTTTGCATAAACCCTTATTGGGTAAAGCCGGCGGTTGATATGTTGAAGGGGGAAAGGGTCAGGGTATGCTCTGTAATTGGTTTTCCGTTGGGGGCATGTGCTTCCCGGGTCAAAGCCTTCCAGAGCGGCATTGCCTTGGAACAGGGAGCCCATGAGCTGGATATGGTGGTTAATATAGGGGCGGTGAAGGATAAGGATTATTCGGTGGTGGAAGCCGAGATTAAAGAGGTAAAGAGGGTGGCAGGCGATAATATTGTTAAGGTGATTATTGAGACCTGCTTCCTTACCCAAGAGGAGAAGGTACACCTGTGCAAATTGGTAAAGGAATGCGGTGCAGATTTTGTCAAAACATCCACCGGTTTTGGCACAGCAGGCGCAACGGTTGAGGATGTCAGGCTGCTTAGGGAGACGGTGGGGTCCCATATCGGAGTAAAAGCCTCCGGTGGGATAAGGAATTTGGAAACCCTTATGGGAATGGTAGAAGCAGGGGCAAATCGCATTGGAACCAGTAGTGGTATTATAATTATGGAAGAATGCAAACAGCACAATATGAGGAGGAATTAAAATGGCAGGTATAGAGTACAAGAGAGGAAGAACATTTATGGGCCGTATCCCATACGGGGAGGATGTTCTGGATTCCCTCACGGGATTTGTCCGGGAAAAAGGCATCAAAAAGGGCAGACTACAGATGATTGGTGCGGTACAGCGGGCTGTGGTGGGTTTTTATGACAGCCGGTCGGGTAAATATGTGGACATTGTATACGATAAATCAATGGAAGTGTTAAGTCTTACCGGGAATATTTCCGTTAAGGACGGTGAGCCCTTTGTCCATGCCCACGTGACACTGGGTGATGAGCAAGGCCGTAGCTTTGGAGGGCATCTGATGGGCGGAACGGTAGTCTTTGCAGCCGAGTTTATAATAGAGGAGTTTCAGGGAGAGGATCTGGAGAGGAAGCATGACCAGACAACAGGATTAGCTTTATGGGATATCTGAGATATTTTGTAAAAAGTACCGTTTCTACAGCAAACGGTACTCAGGTTGTAGACAAATACAATTAGGCTTCATGAATACCCGCTTATGCAAAAATGCTTTAGAGGAAACTAAAGCCTTGCTTTTTGAAAATCCTAACGCATCCTATGAGGCGTCCATGCCTCAAAGGAGCCTGGTCTGGCGTCCTGCCAGCCCTACGGATTTTCTGCCAAGTTTCGGCGAGTTTCCTTGCTAAACCATTTTAAGATTGCGCTTGCGTTTCATGAAGCCTTATGAGTCTGAGCAATCGGGTTTTTCTTCAGTCTGAGTATCGTTTCTACAGCAAACGGTACTTTTTTTATGCCTGCGACGAAAAAATGTCATATTGAGGGAGTACCATTATTATGAAATATTACAATTATATTAAATTTTCATCAAATTATATGAAAAAGCATCCTATTTATTATAAAATAATAGCAGAATAATGTACCAGGGGGGCTTGGCGTGAGGAATAAAAAGATAGTATCACTAATTGTTGCAGCAGCATTGGTTGTATTACATAGTACCGTTGTATTTGCCGACCTGGCGGATGAACAAAGAAAGCTTGAGCAGATTCAAAAGGAGATGCAGAAAACCGAAAGCCAGCTCAAGGGTGTGCAGCAGCACAAAAACAGCCTGCTCAGGGAACTGGAAAGGCTCAACAACCAGCTGAATGAAGCCCAGAACCAATTGAACCAGGTAGAAAAGGATATCGAGGATACAAGGAAAGAGTTGGAGAGAGTCACCAAAGAGCTGGAACAGGCTCAGAAAGAATTGGACAGGCGTGACGATCTGTACAAACAAAGGCTCAGGACCATGTATAAAAACAGCGGCTATGGCTACCTGGAGGTCTTATTCGATTCCGAGGGTTTTTCGGATTTTATTTCCCGTTTCTATCTTGTAAGCAAGGTAGCTGCCTATGATATATCCATTCTGGAAGAACTGAAGGAATATCGTAATTTGGTTCAGGACAAGAAGGATGAGGTTAAGGAAAAGGAAATAAGGATGCTGTCGCTTAAGAATGATCTGTTAATCAAGAAGCAGGAGACCCAGGCTATTACAGCAAGCAGGAACAATGCATTAGGCAGTGTCAAAAACCAGGAAAAACAGTTAGATAATATGCTGGCAGAGTTGGAAAAAACCTCGAAACAGATAACACAGACCATACTGAGTTTATCGGGTAATGGTCAGTTTGTTGGAGGTAAATTTGTATGGCCGGCTCCGGGTTATAAGAGAATCACATCCGATTTCGGGTGGCGTGTGCATCCCATATTAAAGACCAGGAAATACCATACGGGGATTGACATAGGCGTACCCTGGGGTAAAAAGATAGTGGCGGTAGGAGGCGGCAAAGTGATATACGCCGATACCTACGGATCATACGGAAAGGCCGTAATGATAGACCATGGAGGCGGTATTGTTACTCTTTATGCACATAATTCCAGTATCAAGGTCAAAGTGGGAACCATAGTGAGTGCGGGAACCACCATAGCTCTCGCAGGCAGTACAGGAATGTCAACCGGGCCACATCTGCATTTTGAAGTTAGAAAAAATGGAGAGGTAATAGACCCCAAACCCTGGTTAGGAATATAGTCTGCCAGCCTGCACATTGTGCAGGCTTTTAAATTTTTTGATAATAATGGTATACTAAAAAAAGGAGGGATGGATTTGGATAAAATGGCTAAGTACCAAAAAGCCGCAGAGTACATAATGGAAAGGCTAAAGGCCAAACCTGCAATAGGTATGATACTGGGTTCAGGGCTTGGGCAAATGGCAGAAAATATTGAAAATAGTCAGGTGGTGGATTATTCTGATATTCCGGGTTTCCCGGTGTCAACGGTGGAAGGCCATGCAGGGCGTCTCATAGCAGGACAGTTGATGGGACAGCAAGTGATTGCAATGCAGGGAAGGTTCCATTTCTATGAAGGCTATCCTATGGGAGAGGTAATATTTCCTGTACGGGTTATGAAGCTGCTGGGAGTTGAAAGACTGATAGTTACCAACGCTGCAGGAGGAGTCAACAGGGGATTTAAACCCGGGGATTTGATGCTAATTACCGATCACATAAACCTAATGGGGGACAATCCTCTTATAGGACGAAATGTTGATGAGATAGGGACAAGATTCCCCGGTATGTCGGATGCCTATGATAAAGAACTGGTTAAGACTGCTGCATTATGCGCGCAGCGTCTGTCAATTGATATTAAGCAGGGAGTTTACTGTGCTGTCACAGGCCCCAGTTATGAGACCCCCGCCGAGATAAGAATGGTGGGAATATTAGGAGGGGATGCCGTGGGTATGTCCACGGTACCCGAGGTTATAGCTGCGGTCCATTGCGGAATGAAGGTTTTAGGTATATCGTGTATAACCAATATGGCAGCAGGGATACTACACCACGCACCCAGCCACCGGGAAGTTTTGGAGGTGGGAAGAAAAGTACAGGACAGGTTTATTATGCTGCTGAAGGAAATATTAAAGGAAATTTGACTCAGATCACAGATCACGGGTGCTAGATGCTAATTATGTGAGAAAGCTTACGGGACTTTTTACTGAAGGCCGCAGAACTGCGGTCTTTTTTTTGTGGTTATATTTTTACCGACAAATGGATATAAAAAGAAAAGAGGTTGTATTTATTAGAAATATTTGGTATAGTATTAAACTGGATTGGTTTAAATTACCATTATTAGGGGGAAAAGCAATGAAAAAAAACTATGGAGTAGTATTGGGGGCTGTGGCATTGTCTGTTGTGGCGGCATTGTCCACAGGAAATACCGGGTTAGAGGAATTCAGTGGTGAGGATACGTATCTGGATGCGCCGGCGGTGGCATTGATGCCGCAACCCAAGATGAGGCCGGCAGTAGCGCATCCGAAAATGCAAGCGGGCAGGGGGTTTTCCGAGATTGGTGAACGGGACCTGTACCTGCTGGCCAGAATGATTGAGTGTGAAGCCCGTTACGAGCCCTATGAAGGAAAGGTAGCGGTAGGTGTGGTGGTGCTCAACAGAGTAATGAGCGGGAGGTTTCCCAACACCATAGAAGGGGTTATTTTTCAAAAAGGGCAGTTCCAGCCAATGACCGACGGCGGATGGGAGAGCAAGGAGCCCTCCGAGCTGGCATATAAGGCTGCAAGGGAAGCTCTGGAAGGCAAAAAACCGGTTGGCAAAAATGGCCAAACCGTTGGCAATGCACTGTTTTTTATATACGAGGATCTTGCCGACCAGGGTGCCGCAAAATGGTTTAAGAATAAGCTGAATTATGTGACCACTATTGGCAATCACGATTTTTACGAATACTAAGACAAAAAAAGAATAGATATATATCCGTTTCGGGGGAATTATAATATAATATAGAAGGAATAGACCAGTCTGGAGGTGTTAACCTTGTATGATAAGGACAGCATGATTAAGGATATACTTAAGAAGCACCCCGAGGCCGAGAAGGTTTTTAAGCGGTTTGGGATCCGGTGTTTCGGGTGAGGAGGAGCTCTGTATAAGAGCATTGGGCGGGCAGCTCAAACCTATGGCGTGGAAGCGGATGGAATAATTGAAGAATTGAATAAAAAGTACTCATAAAAAACAGGGGAGCATAATCCCTGTTTTTTATTGCAGGCATACTTTCTGTATGGGCAGAAAGAATTATTACATTCTCCAGGGGTATGCCCGATGGGCTTTACAGCAGGGGGAAATGTAATATAATAATACTATGATTCTATATATAGCGTGCTTAAGACTTTACATCTCTTAACGTGTCATCCTGGACGTAACGCTTGTCATCCTGAGCCAAGCGAAGGATCTTATGTCCACCTTCAAGCGGGGTTCTTCGGGCTCCGCCCTCAGAATGACAGGCAGAGGAATGTAATATTATTAATGCGTTATATATAATTGAGTATTAATACATATGGGTGGTGTTGGGTATGCTGAGATATTTGTCTTCAGGTGAGTCCCACGGCAAGGGGCTTACTGCCATAGTGGAAGGCCTGCCCTCCAATATGCCTGTCAGCGTGGAGGGTATAAACCGGATGCTTTCCGAGAGGCAGCAGGGAAAGGGCAGGGGAGGACGTATGGCAATTGAAAAGGACAGCGTGGAGGTGATTGCCGGGGTAAGGGGAGGATATACTCTGGGCAGCCCCCTGTGCCTGTATATAAAAAACAGGGATTGGGATAACTGGAAGGATATAATGGAATGCCAAGGCACGCCACTGGCCGGAGAGCCTCTGACAAGGCCAAGGCCGGGACATGCCGACCTGGCCGGGGCCATAAAGTATAACCACAGGGATATAAGAAATGTACTGGAAAGAGCCAGCGCGCGGGAGACAGCCGTAAGGACGGCTGTGGGGGCGGTAGCCCTTCAGATGCTGAGTTTTTTTGACATTGCTGTTGACGGCAAATTAGTAAGCGTTGCCGGTACTCTGCTGTCGGAAGATCCGGCCGTCAGGGCTCAGCAGATGGAAAAGGCAGTCGTGGCTGCGCGGCAGTCGGGTGATACCATAGGGGGAGTGCTGGAGGTAAGGGCATGGGGTCTGCCTCCCGGGCTTGGGAGCTATGCCCACTACGACAGAAAGATGGACGGCAGGCTGGCGGCAGCTTTAATGAGCATACAGGGCATCAAGGGGGTTGAGATAGGAATGGGCTTTAGAGCATCAGAGCTTTTGGGTTCCCAGGTCCATGATGAGATCTTTTTTGATAAGGAGAATGGGTATTTACGTAAAACAAACAATGCCGGAGGATTGGAAGGCGGTGTCACCAATGGGAGTCCATTAACTGTGCGATGCGCATTAAAACCCATCCCCACACTCTCAAAACCATTGGACAGCGTGGATATGGATACCAAGGAAGGGGTTAAGGCAGGTTTTGAAAGGTCGGATGTATGCGCACTGGAGGCTGCTCTGGTGGTGGCAAAAGCATCGGCAGCCTGGGTTATTGCCGCAGAGGTTGCCGAAAAGTTCGGGGGGGATTCCCTTGGTGAAATGCAGGCAAACTACAATAACTATATTAAATACGTAAGAACGAGGTAACTGGAATTTTATTATACAATCTGGTAAAATACAATGTATAGTTCATTCTAAAGCATTAATATGCATTGTTCTGCCCAATAAACAAAAGAGATAGGAGGAGAATACATGACTGAGAAAAAGGTTTCCGTAGGTCTGTCCAACAGGCATTTGCATGTATCCCAGGAGCACCTTGAGACGCTTTTCGGGCCCGGGCATCAGCTGACTGAGTTCAAGGTACTGTCCCAGCCCGGGCAATACGCCTGCGAAGAAAAGGTGGACATAGTAGGACCAAAGGGGACATTAAAGGGAGTGCGGATTCTTGGACCTGTAAGAAAAGAGACACAAATTGAAGTATCTATAGCAGATGGTTATAAACTGGGGCTTAAGGTTCCTGTCAAGGATTCCGGAGATCTTGACGGTACTCCCGGAGTCAAGCTGGTTGGACCTAAGGGAGAAGTGGACCTTGAGTATGGCGTTATTGTTGCAGCAAGGCATATCCATATGCATCCAGACGATGCCAAGGCTTTTGGAGTGGAAGATTTCCAGAGGGTTAAAGTAAGGGTGGAAGGATATAGAGGTTTGGTGTTCGAAAATGTACTTATAAGGGTATCACCCAGCTATGCTTTGGATATGCATATTGACGTTGAGGAAGGCAATGCTGCAGGCATAGGCAACGGAGCCATGGTGGAAGTAATTACCGACTAATACATGGACCTCAGACCAAATCATAAATATAAAACCCGGGATTGCTCCGGGTCTTTTTTTTGTTATTTATTATGGTTATCCAGCATAAGAATTAGTATGAAGGAGGGGGGTTTTGTGAAAATCAAGGGCCAACAAACATTTCCATTACAATTACCTCTTGGATTAATAACCGGCGTTTTTGCCACAATGTCAATGATATTTCAGGGCATTATGCAAATCATTTTTATAGTTCTGCTATGCTTATGCCTTGCTGCGTCGGTATTGTACGTTAGAAAACTCCCGAAAAAATCGAGGGCTGTGCTGCTATACATAGTACTGTTGGTGGCGGGATATCTATTGTCCTGCGCATATGTCGGTGCCTTCCTGGGCAGGGTGGATACGGGGGATATTACCCCGGTGGAAAAGAAAGAAGAAACGGCCATATTGCTGTTGTCTCCGGGAGAACTCACCGAATACCATTACCGGGATGCCTTGTACCGGTTGAGGGTATACAGGGAGACCGGATTTGGCGGTGTCAGATGGTGGAATATACCCATAAAGGCACAACAGCTTAAGAATAACCTGAATAAAATGGAACGCAATACTTACACCCAGATAAACCAAAACCTTTACCACAAGCTGGAGCAAAGCCTGGGAGACAGGTTTAAGTTTTACAATGCCAGTCTGTTCGGAGCTCCGTTTATAGAAACGGCAGTAAGTCAAATACTGAATGACGGATACCAAAAGATTATTATACTGAACAATTTTCTGGTGGAACAGCCATATAAAGAAGTGGTGGATAACAAAATATTAAAGGTTATTGAAAAAAGCCGGGTGGATGCTGAGGTAAAATTCACATTTCCTCTTTGGAACCATGACGGACTTATCTCTTATTATGAACAATGTATACTGGAAAAAACCCAGGAGATCAGTCCCGAGCAGATAGGAGTGGTATTGGTAGCCAGGGGTACAGGAAGAAAATCTCAAAGAAAGTTTCCCAAAACATTAAACAGGGAAGAAGTGTTTTATAACAAAATCAAGGAAAGCATAGTTAAGAACGGATTCGAGAGCAGAAAAATAAGGATAGCATATTTAAGGCACAGACGTCCGGGGCTAAAGGATGCTATAGATTATTTACTTGATTACGGTATTAGTAAGCTGGTTATTGTAACTGCAGGCTTTGAAAACCCGGGGATAGACACCGAATACCATATACCCCGTATGATAGAGGGATTGGACCTGCCGGGGGGCGTTGATGCGGTGGTTATTGGTACCTGGGGGGACAGTGATTTTCTGGTCCGGGCATTGATTGACAGGCTGGAGATGGTGGATGAGCTGTAAAAAGCGGGGGTTTCCCCGCTTTTATTTATATGAGGCAGGATTTTTGAATTGTATGGATAAATATGAAGTATATTCTTAATAATATTATAGTACAAGATGTGCGAGGAGGGCGAATAATGGAAGGGGTATACTACCAGCAAAAGCTGGGGGAAGGAATAAACCTGTACCTGGTCAGAGAGCCGAAGTTTAAGACGGTTTCGGTGAGTCTGGTCATGTACAGAACCTATGACGAAGGCACTACAAGCAACGCACTGCTGCCCCATATACTGAAACGGGGGTCTGAGGGACTTGAGGACACCAAGTCTATTGAAAGGTTTCTGGGTAAGCGTTATGGAGCTTCCCTCAATGTGAATGTATTGAAGAAGGGGGATATGCAGCTTATATTTCTCGGAAGTAGTGTTATCAGTGATAAATATACCATCAAAGGAGAAGGTGTTGTATGTGACATACTTAATTTTTTGGTAAATTTGGCAGCAAAGCCTCTTATAGATAAAGAGGGTTTTCGAAGGGAGTATTATGAGCAGGAGAAGGACAACCTTAAAAAACTGATAAATGCGCGTATTAATGACAAGGTACAATATTCAATAGAAAGGTGTTATGAAGAAACGGCCAAGGGCCAGCCCTTCAGCAGATATAAATACGGTGATATAGCCGAGCTGGAAAGCATCACTTCGCCCGGCCTTGCCGGATATTATGAAAGTATGCTGACCGAGGTGCCCATTGATATATTTGTGGTTGGAGATGTCGACATAGCAGATCTTAAAGGATTTTTGGATGCTCAGGCTTTTGTAGAAAGACGGGAAATTAAATACCCCCGGCAGACCATGTCTCCCGGTTGGAATGATAACCCAAGGGAGGTCGTAGAGCCCATGGATGTAGCCCAGGGTAAGCTGACAATGGGTTATACCACCGGTATAGACTACACCCATGAGAATTATGTGCCTTCGCTGGTATACGCCAGCATACTGGGAGGAGGAGCCCATTCAAAGCTGTTTAACAATGTAAGGGAGAAAGCAAGCCTTGCCTATTATTCCTTTGCCAGATTGGAGAAGTTCAAGGGGCTTATGGTAATAGGCTCAGGAATAGAAATAGCCAACTACAGCAGAGCTGTTGAGATAATAAATCAGCAGCTTGAGGAAATGAGGAAGGGCAGCATAAGCAATGACGAGATGGAAGCAGCCCAAAAGGCTCTTATAAATAATATACATTCCATGAAGGACAGTCAGATGCATATTACCGATATGCTAATAAACAGGATTGTATCTGGTCACAATATGACTCCCGATCAGCTGATTGACAGAATTAGTAAGGTGACCAGGGCAGAAGTGGTAGGGGTTGCAGACACCATAAAGCACGCAGTAACATATTTTCTTACCGGCAGAGAGATGAGCGGAAAGGAGGAAGAAATATGACAGTACCCGTTCAAGAGATTAGAATGGATAGGATTAGGGAGAACCTGTATTTTTCCAAACTGAACAACGGCTTGGAGGTCTTTATTCTTCCAAAGAAGGAATATTCCAAGCAGTTTGCCATATTTGCCACAAATTTCGGTTCGGTGGATATGGAATTCTCGGCTCCCGGCGAGACTGTTGTAACAAAAGTTCCGGCAGGCATAGCCCATTTTCTTGAACACAAGCTGTTCGAGGAGGAGGAGGGAAATGTATTCGACAAGTTTTCCCGTCTGGGTGCTTCTGCTAATGCTTATACTAATTTTACAAATACAGCCTATCTGTTCTCCTCAACCAGCAATTTCTATGAGTGCCTGGAGGTTCTACTTAAGTTTGTCCAGAATCCCCACTTTACCAACGAGAATGTAGAAAAGGAAAAGGGTATTATTGCGCAGGAGATTAGAATGTATGATGATAACGGCGAGTGGAAAGGATTTTTTAATATGCTGCAGGGCATGTATCATAACCACCCGGTAAGAATAGATATAGCCGGAACGGTGGAATCCATATCAGGCATTGATAAGGACATTCTGTATAAATGTTATAACAACTTCTACCACCCCGACAATATGGCCGTTTTTATTGCAGGCAATGTTGATATTGACGATACCATGGATTTGATAGAAAGGAGTCTTTCAAAAACCCTGACCGAGAGGGACAGCAGCATAACAAGATATTTTCCCAAAGAGCCTTCACATATACACACTGAAAGGATAGAGCAAGTGCTGGCAGTATCCCAGCCGCTTTTCAACATAGGCCTTAAGGACCATAGAGTGGGGTTGCGCGGCGAGGAGCTGTTGGCAAAGGATATTACCACCACGGTTTTGCTGGAGATGCTGTTCGGCAAGAGCTCGGATTTGTATCAAAGAATGTATGGCGAGGGGCTTATCAATGACAGCTTCAGTTTTGACTATATTGCCGAAATCGGTTATAGTTATTCTATGCTGGGGGGCGAGTCCCCTGACCCCGACAGGCTGTTCCGGATCATTCGTCAAACGGTGACGGATATGAAGGCTGATGACTTGCAGCAGGAGGATTTCATGCTGGCCAGGAATAAGCTGCTGGGTAGATATCTGAGAAATTTCGACACACTGGAATATATTGCTTCCAACTTTATTTCCTATCACTTTAAGGGAGCGAACTTCCTGGACTTTGTTGACATTCTGGAAAAGACCGGTCTGGAGTCTGCAAGAAGCAGATTTGAGGAACATATAAGACCATGGGCTGCATCTTTGTCCATAGTGTCACCACAATAGATAGAAAAGAGGTATAACATGAATCCTGTGGCTTTTGAGGTTTTTGGTATTGCAGTGAGGTGGTACGGAATTATTATGGCTGCCGGCATACTATGCGGCCTGGTATATGCATTAGGTGAGTCCAAAAGGCTGGGCGTTGACGAAAACACTATACTGGATTTGGTGATACTCGCAATTCCGGCAGGTATAATAGGCGCCAGGCTGTATTATGTTGCTTTCAATTGGGATTATTATTCCGGAGACCTGTGGAAAATATTCAACATCAGAGGGGGCGGCCTTGCAATCCATGGGACGTTGATTGCGGCTATAATAACCGCTGTTATTTACACAAGGGTTAAAAAAGTGAATTTTTGGACCCTGGCAGACATTGCTTCACCGGGGCTTATATTGGGACAGGCCATTGGCAGATGGGGGAATTTTGTTAACCAGGAAGCTCATGGAACGCCCACCGACCTGCCCTGGGGAATAATGATAGAAGGCGTAAAGGTACACCCCACTTTTTTATACGAATCCCTGTGGGATTTCTCGGTATTTATTATATTACTGTGGTACCGAAAGAGAAAAAAAACAGAGGGCAATATTTTTCTGCTCTACCTGGTTCTTTATTCGGTTGGCAGGTTCTTCGTAGAAGGTTTAAGGACCGACAGCCTTATGCTGGGAGAGATAAGGGTGGCCCAGCTTGCCAGCGCAGTGATGGTGGCTGCCGGATTGTCCTTTATGTATTACAGGAGCAAAAAGAAAAAGAATACCGAAAAAACGCCGGATTAAAGCCCGGCGTTTTTTTTATGGAAAATTTTTTTTATTAAAAGGAGGAATTATTAAAAAGAAGTAGAAATAGTGGATAAGTGGATAAATGTGGGACAAAGTGGGAGGTAGTCCCTAAATGGGGTGTTGATATGTTTATTGGTGAATTTCAACACACAATAGACAGTAAGGGCAGATTGATAATACCTTCAAAATTCAGGGAAGGCCTTGGTGAAAGATTTGTTTTAACCAAAGGTCTTGATAACTGTCTCTTTGTTTATCCCCTTTCGGAATGGCACAACTTTGAGGAAAGGCTTAAAACCCTGCCGCTGGCTTCAAAAGATGCCAGAGCCTTTGTAAGGTTTTTCTTCTCCGGTGCCACCGATTGTGAGTTGGACAAGCAGGGAAGGATACTGTTACCGACAAACCTGAGGGAACACTCGGGGATAGATAAGGATGTAGTGGTCATAGGGGTTTCCACCCGGGTGGAAATATGGAGCATGGAAGAATGGAACAGATATAACAGTGACACAATAATGGGATACGATAAAATTGCTGAAAAAATGGAGCAGTTGGGAATTTGATTTAGGGAAAATATAAGCCACAGTAAAAACCGGAGATGAAACAAATGAAATTTGAACACAAAACAGTGCTGCGTGATCAGGCTGTCGAGTATCTCAATATTATACCCGACGGCGTATATGTCGATGCCACCCTTGGAGGGGGAGGGCATTCCATGGAAATACTTAAAAGACTGGGTCGGGATGGTAAGCTGGTTGGGATTGACAGGGATATTAACGCTGTCAAAGCTGCAGGCTGCAGGTTAAAAGAGTTTTCGGATAAAATCGTTTTGATACACGGGAATTTCAAGGATATAAACAGTCTGGTAAAGGGTCAGGGCATAACGGGTGTTGATGGGATTGTGATGGACCTTGGGGTGTCGTCCCATCAATTGGACCAGGGGGAAAGAGGTTTCAGCTACAAGCGGGATGCTCCTTTGGATATGAGGATGGATAGAAGCCAAACCCTTAGTGCTATTGAAGTGGTAAATGAATATAATGAGGAGCAGCTGAGCAGGTTGATTAAAGAGTATGGCGAAGAGCGCTGGGCCAAGCGGATAGCCTTATTTATAGTAAACCATAGAAAAAAAGCACCAATTATGACTACAGGCCAGCTGGTTGAGATAATTAAAGCTGCCATACCTGCCTCGGCAAGGAGAGAAGGCCCCCATCCGGCCAAAAGAACCTTTCAGGCTCTAAGAATAGAGGTAAATGACGAATTGGGTATATTGGAAAATGCCATAAAGGATGGGGTGGACTTATTAAATAAAAAGGGCAGAATATGCATTATTACCTTTCACTCTCTGGAGGATAGAAGGGTTAAGCAAGTATTCAGAAAATTGGAGAACCCGTGCACATGCCCCAGCAGAGCGCCGGTATGTGTTTGTGGGAAACAGCCGGTGGTAAGGCTTGTTAATAGAAAGCTTATTACTCCCAGCCCTTTGGAAATCCGGGAAAACCCCAGAGCAAGAAGCGCAGGGATGAGAGTGGCCGAGAAGGTATGAGAGTTCTAATTGCAGCAAGGGGTGAATAAACTTGATAGTAGCAGAAAAGCGACAGTACTACGGAACATTGAATGAGGAGCAGTATAATCAAAATACCCGGCCTGGAAGACCTGTCAGGCAGAAAAACCAATATGCCAAAAAACGAAGAGCATTGGCCAGAGTTTGTGCGGTATCGGCTCTTGCAATTATGGTCATTTCCGGATTTGCGGCCATATCAGAATGCAATTATGATATAAGAGCAATGGAAATGGAACTGGAGGAATTAAAAAAAGCAAATGAGAGGCTGCAGCTTCAGCATGCTCAGGCCATGGACATAAACTGGATTGAAGAACATGCTATTAACCAATTGGATATGGTTTACCCGGATAACAAGGACATTGTCTATGTTGCCGTTCAGGGGCGGTCGGACGGAACTTCCCTTGCGGCTGCGGAGGATGAAAATAGTCAAAGCGTTTTTGCCGCAGACGGCTGGTTTGCGGTGTTGGCGGGCAAGGTAAATAAGGTCTTTGATATAAAATGAATGTCTTTATGAGGGGGAAGGAGATTGACGGCACCGGGTATAAGGCTTAGGAAAAGGTTAATATTCTGCCTCTTTGCAGTTCTTTTTCTGTTTTTCGCCCTTATCCTGAGGCTGGCCTGGATACAGATAATACGTGGCGATGAGTACAGAGATATGGCAGTGGAGCAGTGGACAAGGGATATACCTATTCCTTCCAAAAGGGGTATAATATATGATAGAAATGGAAAAAAACTAGCTATAAGTGCCAGCATTGAGACCCTGTATGTCAGGCCGGTAGAGATATCAGATGCCCAGGAGGTATCTTATAGAATTGCCGAAGTTCTTGATATGGATAGGGAGGACGTACTGGAAAGGCTGACAAGAAAAGCGGATACAGTATTACTTAAAAAAAGGGTGGAAAAAGAAGAGGTTGATAAGATAAGAGATATCGAGGGTGTTTATTCGGTGGATGACAGCAAGAGGTATTATCCAAACAGAAATTTTTCTTCTCATATTCTTGGATTCACCGGCACCGACAACCAGGGGCTGGACGGGGTGGAAATACTATTTGACAGGTATCTGTACGGTCTGCCGGGCAGGAATATTGCAGAAACCGACGCAGCCGGACGCCGCATTCCCTTTGGCTATGATACACAGTATTCACCCCAGGACGGGTATGACCTGGTGCTTACAATTGACGAAGTAATACAGCATTTTGCCGAAAAAGCAGTAGAGGAGGCAGTGGTAAACAATAAGGCTAAAAAAGGCGCTGCCATAATAATGGACCCAAAGACAGGGGATATACTTGCACTGGCTGTCAAACCCGACTATGACCCCAATACACCCTTTGACCCTATAAGTCCCGAGGAGCAGGAGATATGGGAAGGGCTTACTGAAGAGGAACTGAGGGATGAAAGGCTCAAGATGTGGAGAAATTATGCGGTGTCCGACATATACGAGCCCGGCTCCACCTTTAAGATAATTACTGCAGCGGCAGGATTGGAGGAAGGGGTAGTAAAACCCGACAGCACTTTTTATTGCAAAGGCTCCATTTTGGTTGGGGGAAGGACGTTGAAGTGTTGGAGGAGCTATGCTCCTCACGGGCATCAGACATTTATCGAGGGCGCCCAGAACTCCTGCAACCCTGTATTTATAGAGGTGGCACAGCGGCTGGGTAAAGAAAAATTTTTGAAGTATATTGAGGCTTTTGGCTTTGGGGAGCCTACCGGTATAGACCTTCCAGGCGAAGCCTACGGTTTGGTTATGAATCCTTCGGTGGTGGGACCGGTGGAGTTGGCCAATATGGGTTTTGGCCAGGGAGTGGCCGTTACACCCATACAACTGGTTTCGGCAGCTGCGGCAATTGCCAATGACGGGGTACTTATGGAGCCCAGGATAGCCCTTGAGTTGAAGGACCAGGAAGGGAATACTGTGCACCGGTACCAGACAAAGGCGCGAAGGCAGGTAATATCACCGCAGACTGCAAGGACTACGTTGCAGATACTGGAAACGGTAGTGTCGGAAGGCACAGGGTCAAATGCATATGTTCCGGGATACAGAGTAGCAGGCAAAACGGGAACGGCCCAGAAGGTGGTAAACGGCAAATATGTTCAGGGGAAATACGTTTCTTCCTTTATCGGAATAGCCCCCGCCGATGACCCCAGAGTGGTAGTGCTGGTGGTTGTTGACGAACCTGACCCCGCAAACTACTACGGAGGTCAGATAGTTGCACCGGTAGTAGGAAGCCTTATGAGTGATACGCTGAGGTATTTGAAGATACAGCCCAGGTATACCGAGGAGGAGGCAGAAAGATTGATTATGGATAAGGTCAAGGTCCCCGACATCAATGACCTGCCGCTCCAGGATGCATTAAAGGCTTTAAACAGCAATAAGCTCCAGTATCAGGTGATTGGAAATGTGATAGAGGGCGATGACAACCGCGTAGTTGACCAAACACCCAAACCTGATATAATGGTTTCGGAGAAATCCATTGTTCTGCTGTATCTTGAATCGTATAGAGAGCAGAGCCAGGAAGTTATTGTACCAAACGTAATAGGAAAAACGGTAAATGGAGCAACAAACCTGATTAAGGGAGCCGGACTTAGGATGCAAATATCCGGTACAGGGATAGCGGTTAACCAGAGTCCTCTTGCCGGAGAAGTGGTGGATAAGGATTCGGTGATTAGAGTGTATTTTGAGGAACCGGAAGAGCCATAACGGGAGGACCGGATTAATGGTTTACCATTACCTATCAGAATAGAGGTTGCATGATGATAATATCCGATTTATGGAATTTTGTTGATATACTGGACATAAAGGGGGACCCGGAGGCACCTGTTACAGGAATTAGTTACCATTCACGCCAAGTCAAGCCGGGTCATATGTTTGTCTGCGTTGAGGGTTTCAACTGGGATGGACATGATTTTGTAGATCAAGCTATTGAGAAAGGAGCAACATCCATTGTTGTTCAAAGGGAGATATCTGTTAGTAATGATAATATTACCGTAATCAGGGTGAAGGATTCCCGTAAGGCAATGGGTGCAGTTGGGCATGTCTTTTATGGCTTTCCATCCCAGAAGCTAAAAATAATAGGGGTTACCGGAACCAACGGCAAAACCACCACCACCTACCTGCTAAAGTCAATACTTGAAAATGCGGGATACAGAGTGGGGCTTATGGGCACCATTGCAATAAGAATAGGCGACAAGGAGATACCATCGCTGAGGACAACACCGGAATCGCTGGATCTTCACCGTTTATTTGCGGAAATGGTTACAGGCGGAATAGATTATGCAGTAATGGAAGTTTCATCCCATTCATTGGATTTGGACAGGGTAGGATATGTGGATTTTGACTACGGTGTTTTCACAAACCTTACAAGGGATCACCTTGATTTTCATGGAAATATGAAAAACTATCTGGAGGCCAAAATAAAGCTTTTTAAATCCACCGACAAGTTCAACATAATTAACGCCGACGACCCTTCCAGTGAAATTATTATACAAAAACTCAGCAATCTGCCAACACAGACCCTGACCTATGGCATCAAAAATAAAGCCGACTTTAATGCCGAGGATATAAAGGTGGATTGTACGGGGGTCAGGTACAACCTGGTATGGAAGAACAACAGTATACCCATTGAGGTTAAGATACCCGGTATCATAAGCGTATATAACAGCCTGGCAGCGGCTTCAACGCTGATTGCCGAAGGAATACCGGCAGAGCATATTCAGCAGGGCCTTAAGAGAATTGACGGTGTCCGCGGCAGGTCGGAAACCATAGATACCGGTAAGGGATTTAGTGTAATAATAGACTATGCTCACACGCCGGATGGGCTGGAAAACATACTTACCACCATCAGGGGTTTTGTAAAAGGGAAGATAATAACCATGTTCGGGTGCGGTGGAAACCGTGACAGGGAAAAACGGCCCATGATGGGCGAAATAGCCGGCAGATGGTCGGATTTTGTTGTGGTTACCTCAGACAACCCGAGGGACGAAGAGCCCCACCGGATTATCGACGAAATAATGCCCGGGGTCGAAAAGACAGGATGCAGCTACATATGCGTGGTGGACAGACGGGAAGCCATAGAGTATGCACTTAGAATGGCTGCCAAAGATGATATTATACTATTGGCCGGGAAAGGCCATGAAGTATACCAGGAATTTGCTGACCGAAGGATTGAATTCGACGAAAGAAAAATAGTATCAGAGATTTTGGAGAGGATTTAACATGAGAGATACAAGCGTGGGCGAAATGGCCGCAGCAGTTGAAGGCACTATCATCTATGGACATCCGGATACAGAAGTATCAAGGATTTCTTTGGATTCCAGGACTTTGGAACCCGGAGACCTTTTTATACCCCTGAGAGGGGAAACCTTTGACGGACATGATTTTATAGAACAAGCCGTTGAAAGAGGTGCCAAGGCCGTGATGGTTGACCGGGACGGCAAGTATTGCTATCAGGGAGTGGCGGTAATAAGGGTAAGAGATACTTTGGAGGCATTCCATAATCTTGCCCGATGGTATAGAAATAAGTTTGAGACAGACTTTGTAGCGGTGACCGGAAGTACCGGAAAGACCACCACAAAAAATATAATTGCGTCGGTCTTGGGCAAAAAATATTCTGTTCTCAAAACTCCCGGCAACTACAATAATGAGATTGGTCTTCCTTTTACAATAATGGAACTTAATGAAAGCTACGGGGTAGCCGTGACCGAAATGGGAATGAGCAGTTTCGGCGAAATAAGGAATCTAATGACAATAGTAAGACCCAGAATATCGGTTGTAACCAACATCGGTATGTCACATATAGAAATGCTGGGAAGCCGTGAGGGTATCCTTAGGGCAAAAATGGAGATATTTGAAGGTATGGCTTCCAACCCGGCAGCCGTCATCAATGCCGATGACCCGCTGCTGCTTGAGGCTAGCAAAGAGTTGAGCATTCCGGTGGTTTATTATGGGACAGGTAGCGGCCATTACATAGCCAGGAATATATCTGTGCGGGGAGATAAGGGGGTATCATATACACTGATTGCCCAAGGCAGCCAATATGAAGTGGAACTGCCGCTGCCCGGCAGGCATAACGTATATAATTCCCTGGCCGCCATTGCTGTCGGAAGACTGTTTGATATTGGCTTTGAAGAAATAATACAAGCCCTTAAGGAACTTGAAGGGGAAAAGATGCGTCTTGATATAATAACCACTAACGCCGGTGTTAAGATAATAAATGATGCTTATAATGCCAGTCCGGATTCTATGAAATCGGCCCTTGAAGTTTTGAGCCATATACCCGGTGGAAGGAAGATTGCAGTACTGTCAGATATGCTGGAAATGGGCATGTTTGCCGAAGAGGGGCATAGAATTGTGGGACAATATGCCGCACAGGTCAAACCGGATATTCTGGTTACGGTGGGTCAGGACAGCCGTTTTATAGCATTGGAAGCCAGGAAAAGGGGAATGGAGAAGCATTCGGTTTACTATTTTCAAGCTAAACAGGATGCAGCAGAACTGCTGGATAGAATAATAAAAAAAGATGATGTAATTCTGCTCAAAGGTTCACGGGGGATGAAAATGGAAGAGCTGGTGAACAGAATACTAGAGAGGAGCTAAACCATGCAGGAGCATCAACAGATTATTTTCCCTATAATTATTGCGTTTCTCATTGTAATAATAATAGGACCTATAGTAATACCCATACTGGAAAAACTCAAGATGGAGCAGAGTATCCGCGGCGATGGTCCCAAAACCCATTTCAAGAAATCCGGTACACCCACAATGGGTGGAGTTATAATAATAATTGCCGTATTTTTCTCGGTACTAATCACAGCACAGTGGGAAAGAGAGATGCTTTTCATACTGGCCAGCATTTTAGGGTTTGGCTTTATAGGCCTGATTGACGATTTCATAAAGGTGGTACTAAGGCGCTCCCTTGGCCTTCGGGCAACATATAAGCTTATTGCGCAGGTACTGCTTGCCGTGGTGTTGTCCTGGTATGCCTACACGTCCCCCAATGTTGGTTCGGCGGTGCTTATACCGTTCACTTCGCAATTTTGGGATATGGGGATTTGGTATGTGCCTTTTACGGCAGCAATCATATTTGTGGGCACCGTCAACAGTGTGAATTTTACCGATGGTTTGGATGGTCTGGCAGCCGGTGTTACAATGATAGTTATGGCTTTTTTAAGCTTGGTTGCATTAAAGGCAGGCCAGAAGGAAATTGCTATTATTTCAGCCGCCGTTACCGGTTCCACGCTGGGTTTCTTAAGATACAACTCCCACCCGGCTCAAATATTTATGGGAGATACCGGCTCCATGGCTCTTGGAGGAGCAGTGGCCGCAGTGGCGGTACTACTCAGACTGCCCTTGCTTCTGCCAATAATAGGAGGCATATATGTTTTGGAAACCCTTTCAATAATTATACAGGTTATTAGCTACCAACTTACAGGAAGAAGAGTATTTTTAATGGCTCCGCTGCATCATCACTATGAGGTTAAGGGCTGGGAAGAAACCAAGGTTGTGGTGATATTCTGGATAGTCACAATTGTGCTTGTATTGGTGGGAGTACTGGCTATCAGATAGGAGAAAAATGCTATGGAGATAAGGAATAAAAAAATCCTGGTAATCGGGTTGGCGGTTAGCGGCTTACCTACGGTAAAGACACTGCACAGCCTGGGTGCCGAGATAATAGTGAATGACAGGAAAACCCAAGCCGAGTTGCAGCAAGCATTGGTACAACTGAAGGATATAAAAGTCGGCTATGTATTGGGCGGACATCCGCCCGAGCTTGCCAACTGGCCCGACTTTGCAGTAATTAGCCCTGGTGTTCCAATGGAGGATCCAATGGTACAGGAAATTATAAGAAGGGGCAGGGAGGTAATAGGCGAAGTAGAGATGGCATACAGGCTGACCCATACCCCTATAGTGGCAATAACCGGTACAAACGGTAAGACCACCACCACAGCACTGACGGGGGAAATATTCCGGCTTTCGGGCAGGTCAACCCATGTGGTAGGGAATATCGGGGCGCCGATTATTGAGGTGGCTACCAATTCACGACCGGAAGATATTATGGTGGCAGAAATAAGCAGTTTCCAGCTGGAAGGGATACGGGAGTTTAAACCTGTGTCTTCGGCCATACTGAATATTACACCCGACCATCTTGACAGACATAAGACCTTTGAAAACTATGTTGATATTAAATCCAGGATATTCCGAAACCAGGGACCGGGTGAGTTCGCCATACTAAATGCCGATGAGCCGAATACTGTTAAACTGGCAGAAAAATGCAGCGCAAGGGTTCTTTACTTCAGCCGTAAGAATATTATGGATTCAGGGGTTTTTGTTGAGGGCGGGAACATTATTATAAAAAAGGATAAAAGAATCGAGAGGGTCTGTCCGGTCGGAAGCCTAAAGATACCGGGAGACCATAATATTGAAAATGCCCTTGCTGCCGTAGCGCTGGCATGGTCTTTAGAGATTCCATTGGAGACTATAGCCAATGCACTGGAAGGATTTGAGGGAGTAGAGCATAGGCTGGAATACGTCGATACCATTAATGGAGTAGCATATATAAACGATTCCAAGGGTACCAACCCGGATGCTTCCATTAAAGCAATAAAAGCCATTGATGGGCCGGTAGTGTTGATTGCGGGAGGGTACGACAAGGGCGGAGACTTTGACGGGTTTGTAGAAGGCTTTGACGGCAAAGTAAAGGGTGTGGTTCTTATGGGAGCAACTGCAAAGAATTTACAGAGTTCATGTCAAAGGAAAAATATGAATAGTATATATATAGTAAAGGATATGCAAGAGGCGGTAAACAGGGCAGCATTGATGGCCAGGGCCGGAGATACTGTTTTACTTTCCCCGGCTTGTGCAAGCTGGGATATGTATAAAAATTTCGAGGAAAGAGGAAAAGAGTTTAAGAAAGCCGTAGGTTTGTTGAGGAGGATTAGTTAATGGGCAAGGACAATGCTGTGGATTTTACGCTGCTTTTTACAGTGCTCCTACTGGTGATTATAGGGATAATAATGGTTTTCAGCTCCAGTTCCGCAAGTGCATATTACAAGATCGGGGACAGCTATTATTATCTTAAGAGACAGATGCTGTGGGCAATACTGGGTTTTATTTCTATGTTTATACTGTCAAACTTCAACTACGAAGGATATGAGAGGCTGTCAAAGCAAATACTGGTGGCCGGACTGCTTTCGCTGCTTACAGTATTTATACCCGGGCTGGGAGTTACTTTGAACGGCGCAACCCGGTGGATTGCTATTGCCGGGAGCACCATTCAGCCATCCGAATTTGCAAAGCTGGCTGTTATTATATACACTGCCAGTGCTCTTAACAGAAAGAAGGATGAAGTCAGGAGTTTTTCCAGGGGAATTGTTCCCTTTTTAATAGTGGCAGGGATTGTATTCGGCCTTATAATGCTTCAGCCCGATTTCAGTACAGGGATAAGCATTGTTGCCATAGTATTGGTTATGCTGTTTGTAGCCGGCGCCAATATAGGCCATTTATTGGGGCTTACCGTTCCGGGACTGGCTGCTATAATACTGCTTATTGTAAGCGAGCCTTACAGGTTGATTAGATGGACGTCCTTTATTGACCCCTTCCAGGATCCCCAAAGAAGCGGGTACCAGGCAATACAGTCATTGTATGCTCTTGGCTCGGGAGGATTATTTGGGTTGGGATTGGGAAGGAGCAGACAAAAGTTTTTTTACATACCCTTACCGCAGAACGATTTTATCTTTTCAATTATTGGCGAAGAGCTGGGTTTTATCGGTACTGTGACGGTAGTGTTTCTGTTTATGCTGCTTATCTGGAGGGGAATACGAATTGCTATCCACGCTCCGGATTTTTTTAGCAGTGTACTTGCCTCAGGCATAGTTGCCATGATTGCCATACAGGTGATAATGAATATTGCAGTGGTTACATCATCAATGCCGGTTACTGGGATCCCGCTCCCTTTAATCAGCGCCGGAGGTTCATCCCTGTTGTTCACCCTTTCATCAATAGGAATTCTGCTCAACATTTCAAAAAGAACATCCTTAAACTGGAGTTGATGACATGAAGGTAATTATTTGCGGGGGAGGCACGGGAGGTCACATATATCCGGGGTTATCCATTGCAGATAGTCTGCACAAACGGAATGAAAAAGTGCAAATACTCTACATAGGTACAGCGTCAGGCTTGGAAAGCAGCCTTGTTCCCAAGCAGGGATATGAGTTTAAGGCTATAAGGGTTAAAGGATTTAGGCGAAGGCTGTCAACGGATACTGTTAAGTCATCTGTCGAGCTTATAAAAGGGCTATCGGATGCCAACAGAATTATCAGCAAATACAAGCCCGATATTGTTGTGGGTACCGGCGGCTATGTAGCAGGACCTGTGCTGCTGGTTGCACATTTACGGGGTGTGCCCACCCTGATACATGAACAGAATGTGCTGCCGGGAGCAACCAATAGAATATTGGGACGTTTTGTAGACGTTATTGCGGTGAGTTTTGAAGAAGCCATAAAATATTTCGGTAAGAAGAAGAGAGTTTTTGTAACCGGCAATCCCATTAGAAGGGAAATACTTGGAGGCAGCAGGGAAGAAGGGATTAAAGAATTTGGATTTACGCAAGGCATCCCGTTTGTCTTGTGTTTTGGAGGCAGCAAGGGTTCAGGAAAGCTTAACCAAGCCATGGTTGAGGTTATAGCAAACCTCCATAGAGAAGGTGGTTTTCAACTGCTGCATATTACCGGCGAGGGTCATTATAATGCATTTTTAGAAGCTTTAAAAGCCAGGAAGATTGAACCGGGGAACATAAGCGGTATAAGGGTTATGCCCTATCTTCACCGGATGCCACAAGCCCTTGCGGCGGCAGACCTGGTGATTAGCAGTGCCGGCGCAATAACCATAGCCGAGATAACGGCGGTGGGAATTCCTGCGCTGTTGATACCCAAGTCCCATGTTGTGGATAACCATCAGGAGTATAATGCCCGAATGCTGGAAAGGAAGGGTGCTGCCGTTGTGCTCCTGGAGAAACAGCTGGATGGAGACGTGCTGTATAATAGGATTTCAGAAATTATCAGGGATGCAAAACTAATAATGTCAATGAAAGAGGCCAGCAAAAAAATCGGAAAAGCTGATGCAGCCGAAAGAATTTGTGATATTATAATAGAGATGCTCATCAAGTAACACTCTTTGGGATACTGCATAATATGGAATATATAATACTGCTTTTTTCCAAAAGTTACATGCAGAAATCCCGGAGGTGAAAGAACTAATGTCATTGTATAGGATAGTTGGGGGGAATAGGCTTAATGGTAATATCAGAGTAGAGGGTGCAAAAAATGCGGTACTCCCGGTACTTGCAGCCACTATACTCAATGGTGGAGAAAGCATTATAGAAAATGTGCCTGCACTTAACGATGTCGATACCATGCTGGAGATACTCACAAGTCTGGGATGCTCTGTTTATTACCAGAATAATACGGTGGCCGTTGATTCTTCCAACATCACTTCAAATGAGATTCCTACGGTACTTGTTAAGCGAATGAGGTCTTCAATAGTTTTGTTAGGCTCGTTACTGGGCAGGACAGGAAAGGTTATTACCAATTATCCCGGAGGATGTGCTATCGGCGTACGACCCATCGACCTGCACCTGAAAGGATTGCGGCAATTGGGCGCTAAAGTGGAGATGCACGGACAAATAGTATGTGTCGGTGAAAATCTGGTTGGTTCGGAAATACAGCTTGATTATCCCAGTGTTGGAGCTACCGAGAATATCATGCTGGCCGCCGTTCTGGCAAAGGGAACCACCATAATAAGAAACGCCGCCAAGGAGCCCGAGATAGCTGATTTGCAGGGCTTTCTCAACTCCATGGGAGCAAGGATATATGGTGCAGGAAATCACATAATCAGGATAGAAGGGGTTAGGAAGCTTCATAATACAAGCTATACCGTTATACCCGACCGGATTGCCGCCGGGACATATATGGCGGCCGCTGCCGCTACCGGTGGAGAAATTACCCTCGAGAATATTGTTGTCGAGCATCTTCATCCGGTTATTGATAAACTAAAGGAAAGTGGATGCATGATACAAACCAACTGCAGCAATATGAGGGTGGCTGCTCCCCGGAGATTAAGAGCTGTTGACCTGGTCAGGACCTTGCCGTATCCCGGGTTTCCCACCGACGCCCAGCCGCAAATGATGGCAGCTATGTGTACTGCCCAGGGTACCAGTATATTCGTTGAGAATATCTTCGAGAACAGGTATAGGCATATCGATGAACTTATTAAGATGGGCGCCGACATAAAAGTGGATGGAAGAATAGCCGTTGTCAGAGGTGTCCCGAAACTCAGCGGCGCGTTGGTGACCGCTAAGGATCTAAGGGGAGGAGCGGCTTTGGTGATGGCAGGCTTGGTGGCAGAAGGAGTTACAGAGGTTGATGGTATTGAACACATAGACAGAGGTTATGAAAACCTTGGCAGAAAGTTGAAAGAACTGGGAGCAGATATTACCATGGTATAAGGGGTGTCATAAATGAGAAGAAGTAGTAAAAAGAAGAAAAAAAAGGGGCCGGTTTTGCTGCTTCTCATTTTAATTTTTGCAGCCGGACTGCTGGCCTTTATGCGGACAAGCTATTTCGATGTAAATGATATTATAGTAGAAGGTAATAATTATATCAGTGAGCAGGAAATTGTTGAGCATGCCGGCATCAGCTCAGGCATGAATATTCTTTCGGTTAGACTTGATGAAGCTCAGGATAGACTGAGCACTCATCCATATCTTCTGGAAGTTGATATTGAAAGAAAATTGCCCGACAGCATTATTATTAGAGTGCATGAAAGGGATTTGGTGGGGTATCTACCCTATATGGGCAGTTTTCTTCTGGTAGACCATGAGGGAAGGGTAATAAGTGCAACTGCCCACATGCCGGTTGAAGGCCTGCCGGTATTTCAGGGCATTAAAGTAGAAAACTTTCAAGTCCGGGAAATACTGGATATTGATAATATACAGATATTTGATAGAATTAAATATATTTCGAAAAGTATAGCCAGGAATATCAAGAAGTATGCCCCGATGGAAGTCAATGTAGAAGATCTGGGAAACGTTACTATCCATTTGAACAATAGATTTGTGCTGAAAGTGGGCGATACAGAGGGGCTGGATTACAAGTTGGAATATAGCAATACCATACTGGAAAAGCTTTATTCAAAAGAGGTTGGAGGGGAGATAGATGTTTCCCACGGAGAAAAAGCTTTCTTCAGACCCTGGTAGGATTGGGAGGAAGGATTTTGAAAACTTTAAAGGCACAGCTGTCAATAGGTCTGGTTTGCTTGGTGCTGGGTTTAATGCTGACCTTACAGTTTAGAAATGTTCAGAATTATGGCGGTATTCTGTCGGTACAGAGAGCCCAGGAGCTTGCCAGTGAGCTTAAGGATTTAAAAACCCAGCGGGACTCTCTGCAGCAAAAAGTCAGGGAATATGAGAACAGGATACTGCAGTACGAAGAATCCGCAGCCCAGGTTAGCGTGGTGGCCGAGGGTATGAGAAATGATTTGGAAAAGGCCAGATTGCTGGCCGGTCTGACCGATGTGGAAGGTACCGGTATCACGGTCACTCTTTCTGAAACCCAGTCAGAACAGGAGTATAATGTTTTTTATATTCACTATGACAAGCTTTTAAAGGTACTTAATGAATTGAACGCTGCCGGAGCAGAAGCGGTATCAATTAACGGGCAGAGGGTTATAGCCATAACCGAGATAAGACTTGCCGGTTCTCATATTAATATAAACTATCAGAGGTTTGCACCTCCTTTTGTATTTAAGGCCATCGGGGACCCCCAGACCCTGGAGGCGGCGTTGAAGCTTAAGGGGGGTATTAGCGAAGAACTTGAGTATTATGGTATTTCGGTTGATATAAAAAGGGAGCAGAACGTGTTTATTCCCAGATACAGCAAAGTACTTGAGTTCAAATATGCAGAGCCTGTCAGTAAATAGGGGGTAGGTCAATGGAGAGGCTGTATAAAAATGTTGTAATCTTTTTGGCAGCATTATTATTAGGACTGACCTTTACCATCCAGTTTAAGACAACACAGCAGGGAGTGGGGATTGTCACACCGGATACGGTACCGCAGCTCAATAATGAACTTCATAACATTAAAACCGAGATAGAGAGCTTGCGGCAGCAGCAAAGTGATTTAAAAAAAAGGGTTGAGGCTTATGAAAATGCGATGGGGGATCAGGACAACCTTAACGAGGTGATAGAAGGGCAGCTGGCCCATGTGAAGATTTTGGCCGGATTGTCGGACGTGGAAGGGCCGGGGATTGAAATCACACTGGATGACAGTAACTGGGAAACGGTAGGAGAGAATGATCCAAACCTCCTGCTGGTGCATGATGAGGATATACTGGCTGTTGTTTCGGAGTTGAAGGCGGCAGGAGCAGAGGCAATTTCCATAAACGGACAAAGGATTATGTACAATACCGAAATCCGCTGTGGAGGACCTACCATAAATATAAACTCGGTAAGATATGCTCCTCCCTATACAATTGCAGCAATTGGCGAGCCAAATACCCTTTTCGGGTACTTGAGCGACTCTGAAGGCGGCTATCTGGACTTGCTTGAATATTACGGACTCCAAGTGAGTATTGAGAGAAAGGAAAGGATTATTATTCCTGCATATGTCGGCAGTATTAATTTCAAATTTTTAAAAACATATAAAGAGGGTGAATAATGTGCTCTTGCCATTAGTTGGGCTTGCTTTGGGGATTATTCTGGGTTTGTTTATGCCTTTTAATATTCCTGTTGTGTATTCTGCTTACCTGTCGGTTGCAATCCTTGCCGCGTTGGATTCGGTATTCGGCGGTATCAGAGCTTCGTTGGAGAATTGCTTTGACAGCGACATATTTATTACGGGTTTCTTTGGCAATGCAATTCTTGCAGCATCCCTGGCTTACATAGGAGATAAGCTTGGAGTACCAATATATCTTGCAGCGGTAGTTGCATTCGGGACAAGGTTGTTCCAGAACTTTGCTGTGATTAGGCGTTACCTCTTCAATATACGGCGGGAAACCATAAAATAATTTGATAAAAATAAAGGAAAAGGTACAGCCGCGTTGAAATTTATTATTGGATTATGTTATTGACTAGCGGGTGGGCCTAAGGGGGTCAGGTAGGATTATGGACAACATTATCGCCGGTTTAGATATAGGAACGTCAAAGGTAAGCGCAGTATTAGCCAAAACAAGCTCTAAGGGCCTTCAGGTTCTGGGAGTGGGAATAAGCCAGAATGATGGTGTCAAAAAGGGCGTTGTAGTAGATATTGAGAGTACTACAAAGGCCGTTGAACAGGCCGTAGACCAACTCCGGAATATGACCAACATGGAAATAGATTCGGTATTTATTAATATATCCGGCGGGCATGCAACCCTTTTTGAAAACAGAGGTGTTATTGCTGTCACAAGAGAGGACAAGGAAATAACCGGTGAAGATGTCAGGAGGGTTATGCAGTCTGCCAGAATATTTGCTTTGCCCCCCGAAAAAGAAATCATTGATGTAATACCCAAACAGTTTATAGTTGACGGGTACGATGAAATCCGGGATCCGATAGGCATGTTCGGTACAAGATTGGAAGTGGATGCCTGCATAGTGACCTGCAGCAGCACCACTTTGCAAAATTTGGTCAGGAGCGTTGAACGGGCAGGACTTGATATAGCAGGGGTAGTAATTGAACCCCTGGCATTGGGTGAAGTGCTGCTTACCAACGATGAAAAAGAACTGGGAGTAACCGTGATAGATGTTGGTGCAGGTAAGACGGAATATTCGGTATTTGAGAATGGCTTACTTAAAAGTTCAGGTTTTATACCTGTCGGAGGAGACAGTATCACCAATGATTTGGCAGTGGGCTTAAGGGTTAGCTTTGGTGAGGCTGAGAAACTGAAAAAACAGTATGGGTTGGTAAAACCGGAATATAGTCAGCAGACGTCCATACAGGTTAAAAGCATTGCCGAGGACAGCCCAAGGGAAATCGGCATAGATGAATTGTGCGAAATAATTGAAGCAAGGGTATATGAGATTTTTTTTCTGGTAAACCGTGAGCTTGTTAAAAGCGGCATCAAGAACAAGCTATCGTCCGGCGTGGTGGTTACCGGTGGAGGAGTAAGTTTCCTGAGGGGATGTAAAGAGGTAGTACATGAGGTCATGGGATTGCCTGTAAGGATTGGTATTCCGGAATACATTGGGGTAAGTTCTCCGGTATACTCCTCGGGGGTTGGTATAGTTAAATACCTTGCAGGAAGAAAGCATTACTATAGCAGTGAAACAGAGGGGACATCAAAGAAGTCCTGGTATTTCGGAAAGCAGAAGAATAAACAGGTACAAAAAGGCAAAACATTAGACAGGATTAAGGACTTTTTCGATGAATATTTTTAGTAGCTATAGCAGGAAGAATCCTTACTTCGAATTAGAACCTGTTTGTATGGCTGTGTAAAAGAAGGGGGTCATGGATATGCTGGAATTTGATGTAGAAAGCAATCAATTTGCTGTAATCAAGGTGATTGGTGTTGGTGGCGGAGGCAGTAACGCTGTCAACAGAATGATTGATGCAGGGCTAAAAGGGGTAGAGTTTGTAGCAATCAATACTGACAGGCAAGCCCTCTTATTATCGAATGCCGCACAGAAGATTCAGATTGGCGAGAAGCTGACAAAGGGATTGGGTGCAGGAGCCAACCCCGAGATAGGCCAAAAAGCGGCTGAAGAAAGCAAGGAAATTATACATAACGTGATAAAGGATTCCGACATGGTATTCATAACTGCCGGTATGGGAGGAGGGACCGGAACAGGGGCGGCTCCCATAGTAGCTGATATAGCAAAACAGCTTGGGATATTAACGGTGGGAGTTGTGACAAAACCCTTTACCTTTGAAGGACGTAAAAGAATATTACATGCTGAGGAAGGGACAAAGGAGCTCAAGGGGAAAGTTGATACCCTTGTAATTATACCAAACGACAGGCTGTTGCAAATCTCAGAAAAAAAGACATCAATAGTCGAAGCATTCACAACAGCAGATGATGTATTGCGCCAGGGAGTTCAGGGTATTTCAGATCTGATAGCTGTTCCCGGCCTTGTAAATCTGGATTTTGCGGATGTAAAGACCATTATGTTGAATACCGGAATGGCACATATGGGTATAGGCTGCTCAAACGGGGAAAACAGGGCCACCGAAGCGGCTAAACAGGCCATTCAAAGCCCATTGCTGGAAACTTCCATAGAAGGTGCCAAGGGGGTCCTGCTTAACATAACCGGCGGGCCAAACCTTGGGCTTTTTGAAGTGAACGAGGCCGCGGAACTTGTGGCGCAGTCTGCAGATCCGGATGCCAACATAATATTTGGGGCGGTTATCGATGAAGACCTTAAGGACGAGATAAGAATAACGGTCATAGCTACCGGCTTCAGCAACGAGAAACCCAAAAAGGTAATCAGGGAGATGGAAGGGAAAAAATCAAAGGATAGCCTATTCGGAGATTATGAAGGTATCGATTTGGAGATACCAACGTTTTTAAGAAAAAATAAAAATGTAAAATAGAACGGCAGTAAAAGGAACGGAAATTCTATAACAATTTCCGTTCCTTTTTTATTTTTCGCGAATAGAATATATATAACGTGCTTAAAACTTTATACCTCTTAACATGTCATCCTGAGCGAGACGCCTGTCATCCTGAGCAAAGCGAAGGATCTTATGTCCGTCTTCAAGTCAGATTCTTCGGCCTCCGCCCTCAGAATGACAGATAGAGGAATGTAGTATTACTAATGCATTATATATAGTAACACGGTCGCAAAATCATGGCTCAGATTAATTTAATGGGTGGTGTATCATGAGGATACGGATAAATGCCCACCCGCAGTTCTGGGTAGGGGATTTAAAAGGCTTTGCCGAACAAATGGCACGGGAATATCTCGCTTCCCTGGGAGTTGAATGCGAGTTTACCCACAGCAGAAAGGATTGTCATTTTAATGTAATGTTAGGTGAGGGAGAGAGCGATAATGCAAACACCCGGGGAGTTGAAATATTCTATAATACCGACAAGTCCATAAATGAAAGGCTGGCAAAGCACTTGATCAATGGCATATGCAGTAATACGGCTTTTATGAACAGAGGCATCAGAGGTGAAAAAATGGTTTGGGATTTATATGTTGTGTGCGGTTATTCAACCAATGCTTTTGATAAAATCGCACTTGAGGACCGAAATACAAAAAGGAAGATAGTTTGGGGAATTGTGGAGGGTTTAAAGGAATGTTTGCAGTGGCTGCCCCACAGTAAACGACAAAATTTTGAACCGGCATAAGTTATAATAATCATACGGGTTAAGGGTGGTGAATAGTAATTGTAATATGAGATTAGTGTAACCGGAACGGGCTAGTCCCTGGGGGTCAAAATGGATATTTATGTAGACATCCTGATGATGGAAAATATTCTGATGAATTACCTTATCCTGTGGCTGACGTCGGTAACGGTGAAGGTGCGTACCGGCAGAATTAAAATGCTGTCAGCTTCAATTATAGGAGCACTGTATGCTTTGCTGATTTTTTTTCCGGGGTATAGGATTTTGTATTCAACCATAATGAAGGTACTGCTGTCCTTCCTGATTATCATAATTGCCTTTACCCCTCAGCGGTTAAAGGAGTTTATCAAGCAGCTGTCTGTGTTCTATCTGATTTCTTTTATCCTGGGCGGGGCGGTATTTGGCTTGTTCTATTTTACAAATATAGGTACCGTAACGGCAAGCGGTATCTTCCTGATAAAGGGCATACCCTTTTCAGTGCTGGCAGGTGCCGGTTTGGTCACCTTTATTATTATAAGGGCGTGCCTGGTGCCCCTGTATAATTATCTGGAGAGGAAATCCCTTTACCACAGCTTTACAATCCGTGTAGGGGACAGGTCGGCAGGTGCTGTCGGGCTCTTGGATACCGGGAATGAACTGTATGACCCCATTACAAATTACCCTGTAATAGTCGTACAGTATTCGGCAGTTAAGGAGCTGCTTCATGAAAGGATTAGGGAGATATTCGAGCAAAATCATGAAGATGACCTTGACAATATATACAACGGGTTTAAAGAAGCAAACTGGGTTTCAAGGTTAAGATTAATTCCTTTTAATTCCCTTGGAAAGGAAAAAGGAATGCTGCTGGGTTTTAAGGCAGACCGGGTAACCATCGGAGATAAATGTTTGGAGGAAGTAATTGTGGCAGTTTATTCCAAACCCCTGTCGGAGAACGGAGAATATGTTGCTTTGCTTAACCCGGAATTGATTAAGTAGGAGGGAAGCCTGTGATTGCAATGCTGCGCCGATGCAGACTGTTATTACATATATACCTGTTAAAGCTGTTTTATAATATAGGGCTGTATCCAACCAAGGGTATCCATTACATCGGTGGTAGTGAAGCATTACCGCCTCCGCTTACTGCCGATGAAGAGAGCTATCTTGTTTCCAGGCTGAAGGAAGGAGAGAAATCGGTACAGACAATTCTTATAGAAAGGAATCTCAGGCTGGTTGTCTATATCGCAAGGAAATTCGAAAACACCGGAATATGCGTTGAGGACCTGATATCTATAGGCACAATAGGACTTATAAAGGCAGTAAATACCTTTGACCCGGATAAACAGATAAAGCTTGCTACTTATGCATCCAGGTGTATTGAGAACGAGATACTTATGTATATCAGAAGAAACAGTAAGCTAAAAGCAGAGATATCCTTCGACGAGCCCCTGAATATCGACTGGGATGGAAACGAGCTGTTGCTCTCGGATATTTTGGGTACTGAGAATGACATAATTTTCAAATGCCTGGAACGGGAAGTGGACAGGGAGTTACTGGGACTCGCCATGAGAAAACTCAGCGAGAGAGAAAAAAGAATCATGAAGCTGAGGTTCGGGTTGGACGGAGGCCAGGAGAAAACTCAAAAGGAAGTGGCTGATTTGCTGGGTATATCTCAGTCCTATATATCCAGACTGGAAAAGAGAATTATAAAAAGACTGAAGAAAGAGATAAGCAGGATGGTTTAGAAAAAATCACATGACGACTATCATGAAAAAACTACCAACTCCATGGTGGTTTTTTTATGTATAAAAGAATCTGGCGGGTGGAATAATCAAAATGTCAGTTGATGAGCGAAAGAAGGTTGATACAATGCACATAAACAAGGTGGAAATATGCGGGGTAAATACTTCTAAACTCCCAGTGCTAACAAACCAGGAGATGAGAGGGCTTTTCGAAAAAATGCACAACGGTGACAAGAGTGCCCGGGAAAAGTTTATAAAGGGCAATCTTAGGCTGGTGTTGAGCGTGATACAAAGGTTCAACAACAGAGGGGAATACCTTGACGACTTGTTTCAAGTGGGTTGTGTCGGCCTTATTAAAGCGATAGACAATTTTGATTTGAGCCAGAACGTAAAATTTTCCACCTATGCCGTTCCAATGATTATCGGCGAAATCCGGAGGTATTTAAGGGACAACAATTCCATAAGGGTGAGTCGTTCATTAAGGGATATTGCGTACAGGGCGCTGCAGGTCCGTGACCAGCTTATTAACAAGCATTCCAAGGAGCCTACCATTTCTGAAATATCCAAAGAGCTGGACATGCCCAGGGAAGAGGTGGTCTTTGCCCTTGATGCCATACAGGATCCTGTATCTTTGTTTGAGCCCATATATCATGACAGCGGAGATGCGATATTTGTTATGGACCAGGTAAAGGATGATAAGAATTCCGATGAAGTATGGCTGGAAGGAATAGCGTTGAGGGAAGCCATGAGAAAGCTTAACGACAGGGAAAAGCTTATACTCAATTTGCGGTTCTTTGAAGGAAGAACACAGATGGAGGTGGCCGAGGAGATAGGTATCTCCCAGGCCCAGGTATCCCGCCTGGAAAAATCCGCTTTAAGCCATATGAAAAAGCATATGTAAAAAACCTGTGATATAAGGAGACCACTGAAAAAGTCCCTTTTTGTCATCCTGAGCGACAGCGAAGGATCTTTAAGTTATTGAAAGCATTAGATTCTTCAACTGCGTTTCAGAATGACAAGCAAAAAAGCGTAGTTTTTCAGCAGTCTCGATATAAGTCACAGTTTTTTTATTTTAATGAGACGTTTATTTAACAGGTCAGTGTTATACAGTATTTGTCTGCAATCCGTCATCTGTGCTTCATTAACAGTGGTCTGGGATTGGGCGTTTCTTCCATGGATGGTGGCAATGTAAATGCCTCCTTTGGTACTTTGTCGGTTTGTGTAAAATCATGTATAAACTGATATAAATAGTTAATTTTTCGGAATAATTCATTTCTAAAAAGCAGGAATGGCAGAAAAAACGTAGAAATACACAAAGTTGTAGAATGTTTTACGCATTCCTGCATCCCAGCACAATAACAGTATAGATGACACATAGAGCCAATTACACAGGTGACCCTTTGTATTCTATATTGGTATCTAAGGAGGATACATAGTGATGAAGGTTCTAATAACAGGAGGGTACGGCTTTATCGGTTCCCACGTCGCTGAACGCTTCCATAAGGAAGGCTATGAAGTATACATTATTGATAACCTATCAACCGGGAGCAGCAGTAATGTTGAAATCAGGCATAAATTCTACCCCATGAATGTTCAGGACCAGGCATGCAAAGAGCTCTTTTCAAACAACCAATTCGATGTGGTTGTACATCTGGCTGCCCAAGTGGATGCAACCGCTTCGATGGAGGAACCCTGCAATGATGCACGGACCAATATTGTGGGTCTTATAAACATGCTGAACCTGTCGGGCAGATACGGTGTAAAAAAATTCATATTTGCCTCTTCGGCTGCGGTATATGGGGACTCCGAGAAACTATCTCTGACAGAAGAGGACGGGTGCCTTCCGATGTCTCCCTATGGCGCCGGAAAATACGCCGGCGAGCAGTACTGTAAGTTGTGGAAGACAGTGAACAAGCTTGATACAATATCCTTAAGGTTTTCCAATGTATACGGCCCCAGACAATCGACAAAGGGTGAGGGTGGAGTTATAGCTACATTCATGGACCATGTTCTTAACGACAAGGTTCTGTCAATACACGGCAGCGGTCAGCAGACCAGGGATTTCATATATGTTGAAGATGTAGTTGATGCAGTCTATAAATCTGCTGAGTTTTGTCACAGTGATGTTCTTAATATATCTTCAGATACCCAGGTAAGCGTTAAGGATCTGGCTGAACTGATTAGCAGCCTCAATCCATTGGTAAAGGTTGAATATTCAATGCCGAGAAATGGAGACATAATGCACTCCAGGTTGTCAAACGCCAAGGCATTGTCTGCACTCAACTGGGTACCAATATATACCATTGAACGGGGCATTGAAAAAACATACAAATGGTATAAAAGTTCCTGCCATTTGAACAAAACCATAGGTGATGAAGAGAGTGCAGCCGCTGAAGTTCCCGAAAGGGATGGTATTTTTCGAAAGCTTGTACCGTACATAGAAAATATACTGGCATTTCTAATAGTGTTTTTTCTGCACGAATACTCGCGAAACCATGGGATACCTATATTAATAGATATGAAATTGGTCTATATAATAATCTTTGGCATTATGTACGGCCTGAAACAGACACTAATATCGGTATTTCTTTCCTGTGCCCTGTTTTTATGGGAGATCCGGGGAACAGGCAGCGATATAATTTCACTCATTTATAATATAAATGCACTGCTCCATTTCAGTATGTATATTTTCGTGGGTTCGGTCCTTGGATATTCGATGGACAGCAAGAAATACCGGTTGGATGCCAAAGAAGACGAGTTAAAGGATATTACCGAAAAATTCGATTATTTGTACGAAATGTATAATGAGAGCAAGGTCATAAGAAAGGAACTCCAGGACCAGCTTACCAATACTCAAGATAGTTTCGGTAAAATATACAAGGTCATAAGCGTTCTGGATACCCTGGAACCCGATAGGATATTTGGTGAGGCTGTTGGTGTGATGGAGCAGGTAATAAAATCAAAGGATATATATATATTCAGTTTCAAAGACTCAGGACTATTTAAGGCTGGTTTCGAAATCCAAGGGAAGCAGCATAAATGCGGAAAAATCCATCAAGGTAAGTGATTTTCCGGAAATCGAAAATTTAATTAGAACAAAGGGAATATATGTAAACAGAGACTTTGATAAGACTTTGCCTGTTATGGCGGCTCCAATAGTTTTAGATAACAAAGTACTTGCCATTATTTGCGTTTACTCATTAAAATTTGAAACCATCACTTTGTATAAACAAAACCTTCTGAAGATTGTGTCAAACCTTATAACATCTTCCCTTACACAGGCTTACCAATACGATCAGGCTATTTATGAAGAAAAGTATATAAAGGGTACCAGGATTTTGAAGAAAAAGCATTTTGACCGGTTGCTTCAAAACAAAATTCAAGACAAACAAAATCATAGTACCGGTTTTGTGCTGCTTAGAGTATCGGATTTAAGAGAGATGGACCCATGGAGTATATCCCGGCAAATAGAAAAAAACATCAGGGATTCTGATTATATGGGTGTTAATGAAAAGGAAGAGATTCATATACTGCTGTCAAATACCAGTTCGGCAGAAGCAAGGCATGTAATTGACAGGCTGACTGATATGAAAATAAATATAGAAGTAATAGAAGAGGACGAATACCATGAAGTTTATAATGATACACTTGGCGCTTAGCAGTGTTATAGCGCTGATAGGCCGCAATAAAATAAACATTCAGGAAAGATTCTCCAATTTTTGTTTATCATTCTTTTTTCCGGTTGGAGGTTATATTGCTGTTCTGGTTTTATATCTTCTGAGAAACAAGGAAACCAAAGAGATGGATGACCCGTTGAAGATAAAAAATACAGTAATGCTTTTTAATGACCGTGCCAATTTTGAAAGGGATGTGAACATTGTACCTCTCGAAGAAGCTTTGATAGTAAATGACGTGAAGGTAAAAAGGCAACAGTTGATTGATACTCTGAAGAAAGATTTTAGTAAATACACATATATGCTGAGCACTGCTCTTAAGGACCAGGATATTGAAACATCGCACTACGCCGCTTCGGCAATAACCGAAATTAAAAGGGAACTGGATCTGAGGGTTCAGGAAATTTCCGTTGAGTATGAAAAGGATAAATCCAGCATAAAACTGGCAAAAAAATACGTTGAAGCGTTGAAAGAGTACCTGGACAGTAATCTGTTGGATCAGACCGGCAGAAAGATAATGACAGGAACTTATATACGGGTTCTGGAGAGCATTGTGCAAAGCAGTGAAAATGATACCGACTATGATATCCAACTTATAAACGCTTTGTTTGAAACGGGGGAACTGGATATGGCCGGCAATTACTGCGCCAGCCTTCTGGAAAAGCATGAAAGCGAAGATGCATACATACTCAATTTGAAATACAGCTATCTTACCAAGGATAAAGCCCGGTTTTACAGCATTCTTAGGAGACTTCAGTCTTCTCCCGTTAAGCTTACCGACAAAGGTATAGACATAGTCAGGTTTTGGCTGGAAGGTGCTTAGATGAGAGGAAAAAAAGAAATCCTAATGATTTTGGCCATGGTTACCATACTGGCTGTGGCGGTTGAAATAACCCGTTCTGAATTTGTCATACAGCTTAATAAATTTCAGAATACAGGCATTTTAGATCCAAGTGAAAACCAGGGGTCACAGTTGGACAGGGCATTGTTTGAATCCATCCCAAAGGAAAGATACCTGATTGTGTACGATGAGCAGGAGCATTTTCTAAAGATTAAGGAAAATACCGAGAAGGTGCTGGACTATATAAAGGCCGATTATAAAGCTGTAGAGGCGGGAAAGCTTGAAAGTATTGATATTGAGTACGGGACTGTAGTGATGATTTTGGAGGATATAAGCAAGGTCGGAAATATTGATGGTTTGCTAAGTTATGTGTATAACGGAGGAAACGTATTATTTGCCTTCAGACTGGCTGCTTCATCAGGCTTTAATGGCGTGTACAGAAAGCTGGGTATTGTGGAACACGGAGAATTCAAGGATGTTGTCGGAATACGTCTGCTGGACAATGTTCTTATAAAGGGACAGGGTACAGAGATAACCGACAGTCGGCTGATGTTGAATTCATCTATGGTCGTTACGCTTGAGGATGACTGCAGGGAGTATGCCCAGGCTGTAGATGGAACAAAACTGTTGTGGATGAAAAAATACGGCGGAGGTAGTATAGTATATTTTAACGGTACAATGCTGGATACATCCATAAACAGAGGATTGATACTGGGGATGCTGAGCTTACCGGTGCAAGACTTTATGTATCCCGTTATTAATTCAAAGATAAGTTTTATTGACGATTTCCCGGCTCCCATACTCGAGGGTACCCATGAGAAGATTTCAAATGAATTTGGCCGGACAATTCCCAGATTCTACAGGGACATATGGTGGCCCGATATGCTGGAACTGGCGGTGAAATACCGGATGAAATACACCGGAGCGGCGATAGGGACTTATAACCGGGAAACAGAAAATGTTGAGCCCGAGTCAGCCGAGTTGAACCTGAGGGATTATATTTTTTTCGGCAGGGAGCTTGTTGCCCATGGAGGAGAGATTGGCATACACGGGTATAACCACCAGCCGTTGTTTACAGGCCAACCGGCAGATAAAGAGCTTGGTTATAAGCCCTGGAAGGATTACCATACAATGGTGGACTCGATGGGAGAAATAGTCCGGCTGTCCAAACAGGCCTTTCCCGGATATAAGTTTAATATATATGTGCCCCCTTCCAATATTCTGGACTCTCTTGGAAGGGATGCGGTATTGGCTGCCCAGCCGGATATAAAGACCATCTGTTCAATATATAATCATTCGGTAGGTGGAGATGCATACGAGCAGGAATTAGGGATTGCCCCGGATGGAATAATTGAATTTCCACGTCTGACGTCCGAGTACCTGTTCACCGATGATACCCGGTGGATGACACTAAACGCCATAACCCTGCACGGGCTTTCTTCCCACTTTGTCCATCCCGACGACGTACTGGATTCCAAGCGTACCGGAGATATGGGGTGGACGCAGCTTTATAAAGAGTATGAGCAGTTCAATAAATTTTTGTTTGATAATTTCAGGTGGCTTAGAGGTATGACTGCCTCCCAGGGTGCCAACGAGATGGTTAAATATCTGCTGTGTCAGCCGCGATACGAGAAAAGAGATACATACATAAAGGTATACTGCAACAATTATATGGACGACCTGAACTTTGTCTTAAGAAGTCAAAGGGAAATAAAATCGCTGGAAAACTGCAGCGCTAAACAAATTGATAAATGCCTTTACCTTATTGAAAGCAGTAAACCAATATTTCAAATAAATTTTAAGGGATGAGCTTATGCGAATATGCATTTTTGCCGAAGGAAACTACCCATATGTACTGGGAGGGGTATCCAGCTGGATTGATACCCTGGTCAGGTCCTGTCCCGAGCATGAATTTATCATATATGCAATAAGCGCCGATACAAAGAACTCAGACAGCTACAAATACAGGCTTCCCGGAAATGTAACCCAAATTGTCGATGCTTATCTGGACCAGATAAACCTTATAGGAGGGAAAAAGGGTAAGAGGTACAGACTTGGCCATGACAGGCATCATGCACTGCGCCAGCTTCTTATTGGGAATACGGTTTCGTGGAACAGCATATTTGAAATCTTCAGGGATATCAGGTTTGAGCGGGTTACCGATTTTTTTATGAGCAAGAATTTTTATGACCTTGTTATTGACATGTACGCCGCGAGATACCCCTACACTCCCTTTACCGAGTTTGTGTGGACTGTAAGGTCCATGTACGTTGTACTATTCTATCTGCTGATGCAGGATATGCCCAAAGCCGATGTCTACCACAGCGTATCCACAGGTTATGCCGGAGTACTGGCCAGTTATGCTAAATTTTTGAATGATAAACCTTTCTTACTGTCCGAGCACGGTATTTATACACGGGAACGGGAAGAGGAGATTATAAAATCCAATTGGGTCAGAGGGTATTACAAGGACATCTGGATAAGCTATTTTTATGCCTTGTCGGGCTGTGCATACAATGCGGCTGACATGGTAATATCACTGTTTGATATAAATAAGGAGCTGCAGGTGGAAATTGGGTGTCCCGAAGAAAAAATCCGGATTATTCCAAACGGTATTGATGTGTCGGAGTTTGAGCACATTCCTGAAAAGCAGGACGATAGTAGCATAAATATCGGGGCAATAATAAGGGTTGCTCCCATCAAGGATATAAAGACCATGCTGCAGAGCTTTTACATGGTTAAGAAAGAGATTAAAAATGCCAGGTTCTATATAATGGGCCCAACAGATGAAGAACCGGAGTATTACAAAGAATGTCTTGAACTGGCCCGGCACCTTGATATACAGGACCTGGAGTTTACGGCTACCGTAAACATACGTGACTATATAGGTAAAATGGATGTGTTGGTCATTACCAGCATAAGCGAAGGTCAGCCCCTGGCCGTAATGGAGGGTATGGCGGCAAGAAAACCCCATGTATGTACAAACGTAGGCGATTGCAAGGGGCTTCTGGAGGGGAAGCAGGACATTTACGGCCAGGCTGGATTTGTCGAATATATTATGGATCAGCAAGGGATTGCCCAATCAATAATCAGGCTATGCAGGGATGAAGACCTGCGCACCCGGATGGGGCTCAACGGTTACAACAGAATCGCCAACCTGTACAGAAAGGAAGACTTCGTTAAGAATTACAAAGAAATATATAAGGAGTTGGGGGAACGGATGACATGGCAGGCATAGGCTTTGAGCTCAAGAAGCTATATAAGAATACCGGGATTATGGCCTCGCTTAAGGCCCATATGTACTCTGTGTTTGTTACCGTAGGTCCTATAATAATAAGCGTTGCAGCCATAACATTCATGCAGTTTTTATTGAGGTATATTGGCGTCGAGCGATACAGAAGGGATGTTTTACAGGCTACCATTATGTATTCGTTTATATTTTCGGTAATACTGTCGGGAGGCTATGGAATGCTGTTGTCCCGATATCTGTCGGACAGATTGTATCTGAATAAAAAGGAGGATATTCTGCCGTCGCTGTACGGGTCGGTTTCAATAATTGTTGTTGTGGCAGGGCTGATTGGATGTATATTCTACTATATTTCTCCCATGGACACTGTGTATAAATTATTCTCCTATTTGCTGTTTATTGGGCTGGTAATCCAAACTTTACTTGGCGTGTATATTTCGGCAGTGAAGAATATAAAGCTGGTGGCCCACAGCTTTGCATACGGGACCGTCTTGGGGTTGGCGGCCGGATATGTGCTTGTCAGGGTTTTCGGAATTGATGAAATACTGTCGGTCCTGATTGGTTTCGACATGTGCATACTTGTGGTAATAGTCGTGCTGGCAGTAGAAATTCAACAGTACTTCAGGGAAAAAAGCACTTTATACTTTAATTTTATAAGATACTATGACCACTATTATCTGGTGTTTTTGACCAATTTGTTTTATATGACAGGATTGTATGCCCACAATTTCATATTCTGGTTTTTTTCGGATATGAAGCTTGTTGTTGAAAGCACATATGTATACGCTCCACCCTATGATTTGCCTGCATTTTACGCATTCTTAAGCATAGTGCCCACCATGGTCATGTTTGTAGTCAAAGTTGAAACCGAGTTCTATGAAAAATACAACAATTACTTTTACCTTATAAACAACGGCGCCTGCCGGGAGGATATAGAAACGGCCAGGGATGATATGAAAAAAACCGTATATAAAGAATTGGTTTATCTTATGGAGATACAGTTGTTTTTCACCATAGCCTTTATGATACTGGGTATCAGGCTGCTGCCCATGGCCGGTTTCACAGCCAGCATGGTGGATTTGTATAATTTGCTGGCTCTGGGGTACTACTGTTCCATTATTATGTTTGTGGTCATGACACTGCTTTTATACTTTGACAGTAAAAAGAGTGCCTGCCTGACTGCTCTTATATTTGTGCTGTCAAGCTCAGGCTTCAGCTATGTATCGGTCTGTTTGGGTGAGAACTATTACGGTGTAGGGTTCTTTTTGGCGGGATTTGTATCTCTAGCCTTTGCGCTGTACAGGCTGAACATATATTTAAACAACATAGATTATTATGTTTTTTGCATACAGGCTTTGTGGAAGGAAAAGGAAGGCGGGAGGTTTTCAAGCCTTGCCGACAAGCTTAACAGTATTGGGGGCCAATCCTATGAGAAAAAATAGGCAGGGCCTGGGACTTGGTTTCTTTGTTCTAGTGCTTGCCATAGTATTAATAAGCACATATATTGACAATACAAAGGCGGTGCCGGGACTGGTTCAAGAAAAAAGTGTGCCCGGGGACGCAGGGTTGTTGCAGGAGTGGCAAAACCCGTTGAATAATATCTCCCTGGTGGACAACAGGGAGGTTTATGCCCGGGACCATGCTTCCCAAGTGGACAGTCTGTATGTAATAGTGCTGCCTCCTGCAGGAGATGGTGCCATAAGCTTTGCCCAGCTTAATAACACCATGTACAATCCACAAGACGGATATACGGGCGATAGCTGTGACCCGGTGGTTCAAGTCTATTTTTCCGCCGATTACCCCGAAAGGTTAGATGTTTCCCGTTTAAAGCCCAATGCAACCATGGAGCTGCGAGGCCAATCTGCCCGTCTTGAACCGCAAAAATCATATAAAATCAAGATGTTTGAAAGCACCCAGCCATGGCTGGGGTTTGACAATATTAATCTGAACAAACACTTTGACGATGAGTCCAGGATAAGGAACAAGCTTTCCTTTGATTACTTCAAGAGGATTCCCGATTTTGTAAGCATGAGGACGCGCTTTGTAAAGCTGTATATAAGGGATTTATCGTCCGGAACTCCGGACAGGGATTACAAATCCTACGGACTGTTTACCTTCATAGAACAGCCTAATAAGAAATACCTTGAGAGTCACGGTCTGGACAGAAACGGCTGCCTTTACAAGGCAGAAAACTTTGAATTTTTCAGGTATCCTGATAGTATAAAACCAAAGGACCATCCTGCCTATGACCAGGCGGAATTTGACAGAATCCTGGAGGCACACCGAGCCGGCAACCATGATAAACTGATAGAAATGCTGGATGCCGTCAACGATTACAACCGGGATATTAATGAAGTGGTGGACAAATACTTTGACCGGAACAACCTTTTGACGTGGCTGGCGGTAAACATATTGTTGGACAACAATGATACCAACAGCAGAAATTTTATGCTGTACAGCCCCCTTTATTCAGACAGGTGGTTTTTCATACCCTGGGATTACGATAAAGGGTTGACGGTTGATAATCATAGGGGTAGATGGCAGAGGGGTCTGTCCAATTACTGGGGAATGGTGCTTTTCAACAGGCTCTTCAGGTACCCCGGCAACGTTGATGATCTGAGCGGGAAAATTGAGGAGCTTTCAGAAATAGTTAATGAGGACAATACCCGGAGGCTTCTGGACAGCTACTATGATGTTGCAAGGAAGAATGTTCTGGTTCCTCCCGATTCAACGTATTTAGGGCTTACGGCAAGCCAGTACGCCGCCGAATACTATTCGGTGGCAGGGTTAACCGAACTGAACAGAAAGCATTACCACGCTTCACTGGAAAATCCAATGCCATTTTATCTTGGAGACGTGGTATACCAAAACGGGAGTTACGCCTTTGAATGGGACGCATCTTACGACCTCCAGAATGACCATGTGTTTTATAGTTTTGAACTAAGCAAAGACCCACGGTTTGAGAGAATGGTGGCTGCATACAACGATCTGATAAAGACAGAATGCAGAGTTGGCGGTTTAAGACCGGGAGATTATTACTGGAGGGTTACAGCCTGCGACTCAAAGGGAAACCGGCAGCATGGCTTTGATTATTGTAAGGATACCCAGGGTAATACTCTGTACGGAGTGAAGAGATTTGCTGTTTCGAATATAAACGGCGTCAATGATGAGGGAGAGGGACAATGAATATTATGAACGGCTCTATACGGCACGAACTGAAATATTTAATAAATTATCACGAATATACCTATCTGAAGACACGGCTTGAAGCGACACTGGACAGAGATGAAAATGCAGCCGCTGACGGCAATTATCACGTAAGGAGCCTTTATTTTGACGATGTTTATAACAGCGCATTGACTGAAAAGGAACAAGGAGTACTAAAAAGAAAAAAATACAGAATACGTACATACAATCTGGATGACAGTGTGATCAGACTGGAAAGAAAGGATAAATACAGCTATTATATCAGTAAGACTTCCAAAAACCTTACCAGGGAAGAGTTTTACAGAATACTGGGCAATGACTGTCAATGGCTGTTGGATTCCAACCACAGCCTGTTTCTGGACTTCTATATCCAGATAAGGGACAAGTTGTTAAGGCCGGTGGTAATAGTGGATTATGAAAGGGAAGCCTATACCTATGGTGCAGGCAGCGTTAGAATAACCTTTGACAAAAACCTGAGGGCAGGTACCAATTCCCTGGACATATTTGATGGAGCAGTAGCTACAAAGACGGTTCTTGGAAGACCGGTTATGGTAATGGAGGTAAAGTATGATTCGTTTTTGCCTACACATATACGCAACTTGATTCAGATATGCAGTCACAATATTTCTGCCGCATCCAAATACGTTATGGGTGTTAAAGCAGTTAACGAAATCAAATAAAATTTTATTTACTGGGGGTCATAATATGCCGGATAGACTGGTTATTGAAGATTTTATCAAAAAAAGCATACTTGAATTGCCGAATTTTTCCAACCTTTCCTTGATCAACGTACTCATCGGCCTCACCATATCACTGCTGGTGGCATTATTCATATTCGTCATATACAAGGTTACGTTCCGGGGAGTGGTTTACAGTAACAGCTTCAACACATCCCTGGTGCTGCTGAGTATGGTTACATCGTTAATAATAATGACCATAAGCTCCAATATTGTACTTTCGCTGGGCATGGTGGGTGCGCTGAGTATAGTGAGGTTTCGGGCAGCTATCAAGGATCCGAAGGACGTGGTATTCATGTTTTGGGCAATAGCGGCGGGGTTGGCGGCCGGTGCCGGAATGTATCCGCTGGCGGTGGGAGGTTCCTTCTACATAGGCATAATAATGCTGCTCATGGCACGCAAAAAGTTCAGCATTACTACATACCTACTGATAGTTAAGTTTGATGAATCGGCAAGGCAGGATGTTTTGACAATACTAAAAAAGCTTAAATATGCTTTGAGATCCAAATCTGTTGTAAACGGTAAAACCGAACTGACCATGGAATTAAAAAAAGTCGGGGAAAATACTTCCTTTGTCGACATTCTATCCAGTATTAAAGGTGTGGAGAATGCAGTGCTGGTAAAGTACAATGGTGATTATGCAGAATAGTTAACGTCAATGGAAATGGGGGTATTTGTATTATGAGGCCCTGGATGAGGCTTAGCGTTTTTTTTATTCTATGCTGCGCCGTTATATATTTCGGAGGCAGTTATTATATACAATATAGCACTCAAAACAGAGCACCGGATGTATTTGACCGGGATGGCTGGGTTAACCCTCTTAACAGAATGGGCATCAGTGAAAATGCCGCCATATATAAAGATAACATGCAGGCAAGGGCAGATGTGTTGTATGTAACTGTTCTTGGCGCGGCGAAGGATGAAAACGGCAGCTTGTATAATTTTGCAGACCTGTTAGGCCGGGATGCCCCCAGAAATGGCTGGGAGCCGGTATTTGAGGTTTATTTCCGGGATGACAGCAAAGGTATAGTTGATAACAGTCTGTTTATGAGACAACCAAATGCAACCATAGAACTGAGGGGAGCACCCGAGGCGGCCGATTATAGGAAGTCCTTCAAACTGAGACTGTATGACAATGAAGGACTATGGAACGGCCAGAAGATAATAAATTTGAACAAGCATTATACAGACCCTCTGAGAATACGCAACAAGCTGTCCTTTGACTACTTTTCGGTAGTGCCTGATATAACAAGCTTTCGAACCAGATTTGTAAGACTGTTCATAAAGGACTTATCCAATAAGACCTTAGACGACAGTTTTATTGACTATGGGTTGTTTACCCAGGTTGAACAGCCGAACGGATTATTTCTTACCAACCATGGGCTGGATCCAAACGCGCACCTGTATGAGGCTGAAAGCTTCAAGTTTTTGAGGTATTCCGAAAGCATAAAACTAAAGCAGGAGAGTGACTATTCTAAAGACAAGTTTGAGGAGATATTGGAAATAAGGGGCAACGACGACCATAGCAAGCTGATAGGGCTACTAGAGAAGGTAAACGATGAAAATATTGATATTAATCGGATTATTGATAAGCATTTCGACAGGGAAAACTACCTGACATGGCTGGCTGCCAATATACTTTTTGATAATTACAAGGTATCGGATGCCAATTTCATATTGTACAGTCCGCTAAATTCTGAGAAGTGGTATTTTATGCCGTGGGATTGCGAGGATTCGTGGGGTATCGAAAAAGAAAGACCGGAATGGCAAAGGGGTATATCTATGTACTGGGATAATGTACTTCATAGGAGATTCCTCCGGGATCCCGGAAATGTCCATGCCCTCGGCAGGAAAATTGAACAATTGGGCAGCGTGGTAAACAGACAGCAAACGGAAGGTTTTCTGGATTCTTATTATAATATTGTTCTTTCAAACATTGCTATGCTGCCCGATCTTAAATATCTGCCTGTTACCCTGGAGGACTATTTAAGCCGGTATGAAATATTGCCTGATCTGGTTGAAAAAAACCGTGTCAGTTACCACCAGTTGCTGGAGAAGCCAATGCCCTTTGAAATGACTGGCCCCCGGCAGCAGCAAAACAAATACATTTTTACATGGGAGCAGTCCTATGACCTCCAGCAAGACAGTCTGTACTACCATTTTGAGTTGAGCAGGGATAAAAGCTTTGTTTCTTCCGTGGTTTCTGTAAGCGACATAGAAGATACGGGCATTGAGGTTGAAAACCTGCAGCCGGGTGCATATTACTGGCGGGTGACTGCCTGGGATACAAATGGGAATTGGCAGACCGCCTCAAATATTTACACCGACGAATTTGGTGATTACTATTTCGGTATAAAAGCATTTGAGATTGACAAGGGAAGCAATATTAGAGCATATGAATAGACTAAAGGGACCCGCTGTGACGGCGGGTCCCTTTACAGAGTTATATGGATTTTTCTGTGTATGGCATAATGAATACATGTCCCACATAATATTTAAGAAAGAATACTAAGGTGGTGTGCTTTATGATAAAGACTTCTGATCTCGCCGAAAAGGAAGTTATAACAATTAAAGAAGGAAGGAATCTGGGACCAATTTCGGATATTCAGGTAAATTTGGAGGAAGGCAGAGTGGAGGCCATAATCATTCCAGGGCCGGGCAAGTTCCTCGGCTTTTTTAACAGGGAAAACGATTTGTTGATACCATGGAAGGATATTGTTAATATCGGGATAGATGTGATATTGGTTGAATTCAAAGAGACCATCGATATGGAAAGGGAGTAGCCCTACTGGTAAAAGACGACGATATATATTATAATTCATACAAAGGTTTAGTAAGAATGTCAAGGAGGATTGAGCATGAAATGTCCGTTTTGCGGAAATTTCGAATCAAAGGTGGTGGATTCCCGGCCTGCCGATGAGGGTTTTACCATCCGCAGGAGAAGGGAATGTAATAAATGCTGCGGTCGTTTTACTACTTATGAAAAGCTGGACCGACTGCCGCTGATGGTGGTTAAGAAGGATGGCAGGAGGGAAAGCTTTAACAGAGATAAGGTACTAAACGGAGTGATTAAGGCTACCGAAAAAAGGCCTATTTCAATGGACAAGCTTAACGATATGGTGGATGAGGTTGAAAAAAAACTTTATAACATGATGGAAAAAGAGATTACCAGCAAAACCATAGGAGAAATTATTATGAATAAGCTAAAGGGATTGGACGAGGTAGCTTATGTAAGGTTTGCTTCGGTTTATCGCCAGTTCAAGGATATAAATACTTTTATGGAGGAACTGAACAAACTGCTGGACAAAGAAAACTCGGAATTTGCGGAGGAATAAAATGGCGTTTATAAGACATGACCGGGAGGGCCTGGCGTATTTTACCATACCTTCCTTCGATGATACGGGGCTTGTTAAGCACTGCTTTTCTACCAGGACTGGAGGCTTCAGTAATGGCCAGGTTAAGGGATTAAACCTGGGCTTCTCAAGACCTGATAAAAGAGAGAACGTAATTGCCAATTTTGAAAGCCTGTGCAAGGTAATAGGAGTAGAGAAGGAAAGCCTGGTATTATCCCACCAGGTGCACGGCAAGTCTATCAGGAAGGTGACCGCTCAGGATGCAGGTAAAGGAATATGGCGGGATTCGGATATTAAAAATACCGATGGACTGATAACCGACCATAGGAGGGTAACCCTCACCACTTTTTATGCCGATTGCGTACCCCTTTTTTTTCTGGATCCCAGGAATAAAGCCATTGGTTTGGCCCATGCCGGATGGAAGGGTACGGTTGCGGGAATAGCAGGAGAGACCGTTACGCATATGAAACAAGCCTTTGGTTCTCAAACGGCAGATATTCTGGCGGGTATAGGCCCCTCCATATGCAGGGATTGCTATGAAGTGGATACTCCGGTCATAGTCGGGCTGAAGGAGAATTTTAAATACTGGCGGGAGGTTATTATCCCTCTGGGTAAAGACAAATACCTTTTGGATTTACAACAGACAAATAAGAGCATACTGATGGAATATGGAATAAGAGAAGAGAATATAACCGTCAGCGGCTATTGCACCAGGTGCAGCAATGATATTTTTTACTCCTACAGAAGAGAAGGAAAGGCTGTAGGAAGCCTGGCGGCGCTTTTGCAGTTGGTTTAACCGAGACCGGGTAAGGAGGAGTTATGTTGAGAGGTAAATCCATTCTGGTGATAGATGATGAAGAGCATATACTTGAGTTGATTAGATATAATCTTGAAAAGGAAGGATATAGAGTTTTGGCCTGCGAGACAGGAGAACGCGGGCTGGAGGTTATATGGCGGGAGATTCCCCATCTTTTGATTCTTGACCTGATGCTGCCGGGAATGAATGGATTGGAGGTTTGCAAAAAGCTCAGGGAGGACGACAGGACCATGCGGGTGCCGGTGATTATGCTTACCGCGAAGAGTCAGGTGACAGACAGGGTGGCAGGCCTTGAGACGGGTGCCGATGACTATCTTACAAAACCCTTCAGCGTCAGGGAATTGGTAGCGAGGGTCAAGGCTGTCCTAAGACGTACATCCGGGAATGAAGACCGGCCCGGGGTATTAGAGGTTGGACAGCTTACTATTGACACGTCAGCCTTTCGGGTATATAAAAACGGTAACGAAGTAGAGCTTACAAACAAAGAATATGAACTTCTAAAAGTGCTGGCAGCTAATAAGGGCAGAACACTTACAAGGGACTATTTGTTGGATAAGGTTTGGGGATATGAATTTTTCGGAGAAACACGAACTGTTGACGTTCATGTAAGGCATCTTCGAAAGAAGCTTGAACCGGATGACGCCTATCCAGGGTATATAGAAACGGTCAGGGGGATTGGGTACCGGATGGCCAATAAGGGTGATGACCATGCTTAGAAAGCTTATGGGGGCTTTTACAGTCCTTATTTTAATTGGGGTTTTGTTGACCGGCCTGTTTTCCATGGAAATAGCCAAAACCTACTATTTTAAGAGCGTTGAAGAAAAACTGATTTCCATTGGAAAACTATTGCAGCAGGATATAAATGATAAACTTTCGGTTGGTTCGGATTTGGATTTCAGGGAGCTTGCCGTAAAATACGGCAGTAAAACGGCAGAAAGAATAACAATGGTGGATATAGATGGCAGCGTAATGGGGGATTCCGAGGCCGACCCCGATGAAATGGGAGACCACAGTCAAAGGCCCGAAATCCGGCAGGCATATAAGGAAGGTCTCGGGATAAGTATAAGAACAAGCAGTACCTTAAAGAAAGAGATGCTGTACATTGCCCTTCCATTGCATGATGGGAACAGGACCACCGGCGCTGTCAGGGTAGGGCTGCCCCTTAACGATATTGATGTCATTCAGAACAGAATTTGGAGGTATATTTTTTTCGCAATATTCACAGGAATAACTGTGGCTCTTGTACTTGGCTACAGATATCTTTCTATGATTACAAAGTCAATACGGGAGATGACCGATATGGCCCGTACCATTGCCGGAGGGACTTTTCATAAAAGGGTAGAGGTAAAAAACGATGACGAGATAGGTAAACTGGCCAGATCTTTCAATTATATGGCAGAAAAGCTGAGCAGCACAATAAAGGAGCTTATTGACGGCAAATCCAAGACCGAAGCCATGCTCACCAGCTCCAAAAACGGAGTAATTGCGGTGGATAATTCCGAATGCATTATGCTGATAAACCCGGTAGCCGAAGAATACTTTGGCATCGGTCGGAATCATTCTGAAGGTATACCTTTGTCTGAAATAATAGAAGACCATGAAGTGTACCAATTATTGAAGGGGGTTATTTCATCCAGCCATGAGGAGCCGGTGGAATTTGAATTGTCACGGCCGCAATACAGAGTGTTCAGAGTTTTTTCTTCTCCTATCAGGCCTAAGGTCAGGCACAGCAGAATTATCGGTACGCTGCTGATAGTACAGGATGTCACAAAGATTAGAAAGCTGGAAAAGATGCGTTCGGATTTTGTTGCCAATGTGACACACGAATTGAGAACCCCTCTGACGTCCATACGGGGCTTTATTGAAACGCTTAAGGAAGGTGCCATAGAAGATAAAAATACACGGGTGAGGTTTCTTGATATAATAAGTCTGGAGGCCGAAAGGCTGGAAAGGCTGATAGACGACATACTTACCCTTTCGGAAATAGAGAACAAAGCCTCACAGCTGCCCGTTAACGATATTGATGTTGTTAGAGTGATAGAGGAAGAAATACTCTCAATAATGAACAAGCAAGCCCGGGAGAAAGACATCATCATCGAAACGGATTTTGGTAAAGGACTGCCAATCCTTAAGATGAACAAGGACAGATTTAAGGAAATGCTAATAAACCTTATAGATAATGCTGTTAAATATAACCGTGAAGGGGGCAGAGTACTGTTATCGGCTTGCCGTTCAGAAAGCAACATGGTATTAAAGGTTAAGGACAACGGTATAGGCATTCCATTGGAGTACCAGGAAAGGCTGTTTGAAAGGTTTTACAGAGTGGATCGGGGAAGGTCAAGGAAGGGAGGAGGTACGGGGCTTGGTCTGGCAATAGTCAAGCACATTGTGCTTTCTGCCAACGGGTCAATAGATGTAAGCAGCCGGCCGGGAGAAGGAACCGAGTTTAAGATAGAGCTACCGCTTGATGGGGGAGAATAATTCTTCATTTTCAGCATGGGTTATTTTTTCATAAAAACATTCATAAGACAGCAGCTTAATATTATAAGTTTTCATACTGTGAGGAGATTGAATTCTCCTCATTTTTTATTGCGCATATTAATAGAAAAAAGGGATACATTGGTTAAGCTATATCTTGCGTATGGCTTAGGTACAGTGGTTATGAATAGTTTTTTAAAGCCGAGGGAAGTCTAAAATATAGAAATACTAAAGAATGGAGTGAGGAAATGCCGGTAGGTTTTATAATATTGGTGACTGTTTCTGTTCTGATACTATTAGGTGTGGCTCATAGAGTGCTTGACAGATTAAGGCTTACAGACGGAGGGGCACTGGCAGTGGTAGGAGCAATACTTGTAGGAACATTCATACCCGACATAAGTATTACGGAAAATGTGGCTGTCAATATCGGAGGAGCTATAATACCAATAGCTTTGGCGGTGTATCTGTTTATAAAAGCCGGAACCGCAAAAGAAAAGACCCGGGCAGTGGTTGCTGCGGTGGCAGCAGGGGCGGTCGTTTACGGTCTGAGCAAATTCTTACCCGCAGGACCCGAAGAAAACCAGTTTATGAATTACCAGTATCTGTATGCGCTTATTGGGGGAGGAATAGCCTATCTGCTGGGAAGGTCCAGGCGGTCTGCTTTTATAGCCGGTATAATGGCCATCATTTTGAGCGACCTTGTGCAGGCGGTAGTCAACTGGTATACCGGGAGCCCGGGCAGGACGGTTTTCGGCGGTGCAGGAGCCTTTGATGCAACCATTATAGCCGGGGTTTTTGCTGTGGTTCTCGCAGAGGTTGTAGGAGAGACCAGAGAAAAGATGCAGGGTGGTACCGATAAGAAGGATATGGCCTTTGAGAGTGGGAAATTTGTTAAAAACAAAGACAAAATGCAAAGAAACGGCGGGGATACGGGTGAAGAATAATAGAATAAAACTTATATTTCTATCTTTGATTCTGTTTATGTTTATCAGTATTGAAGCGTACGCAGAGACACAGGGGTTTGAGCACAGCAACAAGGGATACTATATAGTATATGAGAAGGATACCCATAATGAAGTATTTGCCACTTCATGGGAGGTGGATGTTGGAGACCGGTATCTTAGCGGAGACAATAAGATGTATGAGGTGGTTGAGGTAGATAAGAACAACCTTAAGGCATTTGCAAGTTTCATCGAAGAAATAAAACTGCCCGAAGTTGATGAAACCTTTGTCATCGAGACTCTTCAGACGGCAAAGAAGGAAAAAAAGGTGGCTTTGTATTTCAGCCATAATGCAGAATCCTACGTGCCCACCGATGGTACCGACAGCAAACCGGGAAACGGTGGAATAATCAATGTGGGGGAGGCATTTAAAAAAGGGTTCAAAAAATACGGGGTTGAAACAATTATAAGTAAAACCTCCCATGAACCCCACGATGCAAATTCCTACGTGCGTTCGCGGAGGACGGCCACCAGGCTGCTGCAGCAGGGGCCCGATGCGGTATTTGACATCCATAGGGATGCCATACCCAAAAAGTATTATGTGGATACAATAAATAATACTCCCGTGTCCAAGGTCAGGATTGTATTGGGAAGGAGGAACCAAAACCTCAAGGCAAACGAAGAACTGGCGCTTAAGATTAAGGCCATATCCGATAAAGCCCATCCGGGTTTTTTAAAGGATATATTTTACGCCAGGGGAGGCTACAATCAGGACCTTACCCCAAGGGCACTTTTATTCGAATTCGGGACTCATGAACATACCAGGGACCGGGCCGAGAACAGTGCGGAAATCTTCGCCGAGATTGTCACAAAGGCTTTGTACGGAGGCCAAACGGCCGAGGGAACGAAAATAAAGGGAGAACAGGACAGCAGCAAAGGGTCGGGATGGGGGATTATTTGGATTGTTGCTGTAGCCGGACTGGGAGGCTTGGCTTATTTGTTCCTCAGCACCGGGGGAAGAGAGATAAAATCAAAGGTTAAGAGATTTGCAAAGAAAGAGTTTGGCAGCTTTCTTGCCAGAAGGAATAAAAAGGGGGACAGGCGGTGAGCCTATGGAAAACTATGGCCGGGTTCTGGTTTCCGGTATAGCCGTGGGAAGTCTCGGCAGGTTTTTACTTCTAAAAGTTGATTACAGACAATATCCCAGCTTTCCGAGAGGATATGTCACTCACCTTGTACTGGGCATTATTGCAGCTGCGCTGGGTGCAATAGCTATACCTGCCCTGGCTGAGAAGGAGTACACTGCGGTTACATTTCTGGCCCTGGCGGCTCAGCAGTTCAGAGAAATCAGAAGTATGGAGAGGGACAGCCTTGACAAAATTGACCAATCCGAGCTTGTATCAAGGGGCTCGGATTACATAGAGGATATAGCCAAAACCTTTGAGGCCAGAAACTACATTGCAATGGTTACCGCACTAACAGTAAGCCTTATAGTTTATCTGTCCGGGAATATCATCGCAGGAGTTTTGGCGGGAATTGTGGTTTTTGGAAGTATTGTATACTCACTGAAGACTGAAAAGGTTGGAGATATCGCCGACGTTATTAAAGCAAGCATCAGCTTTGACGGGCCCCTTCTTATGGTGGACGGGGTAATCATAATGAATATCGGCCTTGCCGGGGTAAGGGAAAAATATCTTACAAGAGGTTTGGCGGCAAGGATTATACCCAGAGATGATAATGCCAGAGCAACTTTGGGGAGCATAGGGCAGAGACAAGCCCTGGCGCATAATGCAGCGGCCCAGCTGGGGATTAGAAAAGATGTAGACCAGCCCGAGTTCACTCCGATAGCAAGAAGAAACACTGAAAGCGGAGATATAGTGCTTGCTGTTTTTCCCATGGAACCGGATATTGAATGTCTTATTGAAGCCATAAAGAAGACACCGGTGCTGGAAAGCTCGAAAAGAAAACCCCTTGATTCACCTGCCGGCAGGAAAGCTGCAGACTAGAGGTGTAAATGTGGATACTGCTTTTAAAGAAACCATTCTGGCGATAGTTACAACCGAAAAGGAAAGGGTTATTCATTCCTCCGCCCCCGTATTCTATGCCTGCAATGAAGAGGAGAAAGAGAGGGTGGCAATGATGCTGGCGGGAATAACCCTGGGAATGGTGCATGATTTGTCAAACGGATGCCTGATAATAATGAGGCATTAAAGAATGGACAGATTGATGGATTCGGTGCTCTGAAAAGAGTATCGAATCTATTTGATTTATGGAAGAAAAATGTCATAATAAGTGTATGTGCTTAATGAAGAATATTTGTGATATAATACTAGTAGCAGGTACTAAATGGAGGTAATGATGATGGAGCAAAGGGGCCACCTTATTAAAGAAGTCCAGGCAGGAAGCATAGCAGAAGAAATGAATGTCAGGGCGGGGGACCTGCTACTGGAAGTAAACGGTAATCCGGTGGCAGATATAATAGAATATAGATACCTGATTAACGAAGAGTACATAGAAATGCTGATTCAAAAAGCCTCCGGGGAGCAGTGGCTGCTTGAGATAGATAAAGAATTTCATGAGGATCCGGGCCTTGTATTTGAAACCGGGCTTATGGACCAGGGAAAAAGGTGCAAAAACAAATGCCTGTTTTGCTTTATTGACCAGCTGCCAAAGGGTATGCGGGACAGCTTGTACTTTAAGGATGACGACGCAAGGATGTCCTTTCTTCACGGAAACTTTATAACACTGACAAATCTGGAGACAAAAGATATAGACAGGATAATCAAATATAGAATAAGTCCGCTGAATATTTCGGTACATACAACAGACCCCGGACTGAGAGTAAAGATGCTGGGAAATCCAAAGGCCGGCCAAGCCCTTGCTTTAATAGGACTGTTTTTGGAACATGGCTTGACGCTCAACTGCCAGATAGTATTATGTCCGGGAATAAACGACCGTCGGCACCTGGACAAATCGCTGAAGGATCTTGGTGACATGGGGCGGGGAATAAACAGTATAGGAGTGGTACCGGTCGGCATAACAAAATACAGAAAGGGCTTGTTCTCCTTGAAACCCTTTGACAGGGAGGATGCCGCAGCGGCGGTAAATACTGTTGTTAAATGGCAGAAATATTTATTACAGCGCTATGGGTGCAGGATTGTGTATGCCGCCGACGAATTATACCAGAAGGCTGGAATACCCATTCCCGCGGCCGGGGACTATGACGGTTTTCCGCAGTTGGAAAACGGAATAGGAATGACGGCTCTTTTCGGTCAGCAGTTTAATAGTGAATTGGAGGCAACTGACTGGGAACAGCAAAGACCAGGAGAAATGTCGGTGGCTACGGGGTTGGCGGCCTATGAGTTTATAAGCCGACTTGTCAGGAAAACAGAAGAGTTATCAGGTCAAATAACAGTGCACGTATACCCAATAGCAAATAATTTTTTTGGAGAGACTATAGATGTGGCCGGACTGATTACCGGCCGGGACCTGTTAAAACAGCTGGAGGGCAAAGACCTTGGAGACAGGTTGTTGATACCCCGATGTATGTTAAAGGCGGAGGAAGAACTGTTTCTTGACGGTGTTTCTGTGTCCCGGATTCAGGAATGCCTGAATACAAAGGTGGAAGTATGTGAAGTTAATGGGCGGGAGTTGCTGCGAAAAATAGTTCAGGGGGAAAAATTATGACAAAACCTATTGTTGCAATAGTAGGAAGACCAAATGTGGGAAAATCTACATTTTTTAATAAGATAGCCGGGAAAAGGATATCCATAGTGGAGGACACACCGGGTGTTACAAGGGACAGGATATATTCGGACGTTGAGTGGCTCAGCCACAGGTTTACCCTGATAGATACCGGCGGCATTGAGTTTTCCACAAATGATGTCATTTTAGAGCAAATGAGGATACAATCGCAGATTGCAATAGATACGGCGGATGTTATTCTTTTTATGGTGGATGTGAGGGAGGGCATAACTTCAACCGACTATGAAGTCGCAGAAATTTTACGAAAAACCCGTAAGCCGGTACTGCTTGTCTGCAATAAAGTTGATTCAAAAAAAATGGAGGACCATGTATACGAATTTTATAATCTGGGACTGGGTAAGCCCATAGCAATTTCCTCGGCGCAGCAGCTGGGTCTTGGCGACCTGTTGGACGAGGTGGTTGATAAATTTCCATCCGACAAAGGAGAGGATCAGGACAATGATATTACAAGGGTTGCCATACTGGGCAAACCAAATGTGGGCAAGTCATCCATACTGAACAGGATTTTGGGCGAGGAAAGGGTAATAGTAAGCGATATACCAGGCACTACCAGGGACGCAATAGACACTCCCTTTAAAGTTGGCGACAGAGAATATATTCTGATAGATACCGCCGGTATAAGAAGAAAAAGCAGAATTGAACAGGCAATAGAAAAATACAGTGTTATCAGAGCGTTAACGGCAGTATCAAGGAGTGATATAAGCCTTCTGGTAATAGACGCCTGCGAAGGTCCAACCGAACAGGATACCAAGATTGCAGGCCATATACATGAGGAAGGTAAAGGATGTATAGTGGTGGTCAATAAGTGGGACCTGATAGAAAAGGAAACCATGACCTCCGAAGAGCATAAAAAGAGTATAAGAAACAAACTCGCATTTATTGACTATGCGCCCATTGTTTTTGTGTCGGCAAAGACCGGTCAAAGGGTGGGTAAAATTCTCGATCTTGTGGATGAAATATCCGTACAGGCGGCGCTGAGAGTTTCCACCGGTGTACTCAATGACGTAATAGGTGAGGCCACCCTTATGAACCAGCCGCCTTCGGATAAGGGCAGGAGACTTAAGATATTTTATGGGACTCAGTTTGCAGTGAAGCCCCCGACATTTGCAATATTTGTAAATGATAAGGAGTTGATGCATTTTTCATATCTCAGATATATAGAGAACCAACTAAGAGATGCCTTCGGGTTTGAGGGAACGCCCATTAGAATTATTGTAAGGGAAAGAGAAAGAAAAGGAGGTGTCTAACCTATGGGGATAATTGTCCCGTTTTTTGCGGGATATCTTTTTGGCAATATAAACGGAGCATACATAGTAGGAAGGGTAGTTGGAGGTATTGACATACGGGAACACGGAAGCAAAAACGCCGGTGCAACTAATGTTAACAGGGTTCTAGGAAGCAAACCCGCCCTATTTGCCCTGGCCATAGACCTTCTTAAAGGAGTGACGGCGGTAATCCTGGCAAGGAGCCTTGGCGGTGGAGATATGCAAGCTATTATGGCCGGCGTTGGAGCTGTCTGCGGGCATAACTGGCCTTTCTTTCTCAAATTTAAAGGAGGGAAAGGAATAGCAACTTCTTTGGGCGTTTTGCTCAGTCTGGATTACCAGGTAGCACTGATACTCCTATTAGTTGGCATAGTGATAATACTAACAACCCGTTACGTATCTCTGGCCTCGGTAGCTGGGGCGGTATTGTATCCGGTTCTTGTTATTGCTTTTAAGCTGTCTGAAGAAATGATGGTATTTTCGCTTATTATTAGCGTTTTTGCTCTGTTAAGGCATAAAGAGAATATTAAACGATTGCTGAGGGGACAGGAAACAAGGGCAAGCATAAAATTTGCAACAAAAAAGGAGGACTGACCGATATGAGCGGGAAAATAGCTGTAGTGGGAGCAGGGAGCTGGGGCACCGCCCTTGCGACGGTACTTGACAGCAAAGGTATAAAACTAAATCTGTGGATTCGTGAGGAAGACCTGCTTAAGACAATAAAGGATACCAGAGAAAACAGCATGTACCTGCCTGGGGTTAAGCTTGGAGAGAACATTAACCCAACCGGGGATATGGAAGAATGTGTAGATGGGTGTGATGCTGTGGTGTTTTCGGTACCCTCCCACGTGGTGGGGAGTGTTGTGAGATCGCTGGCTCCTTCCATTAAGCCCCGGCAAAGAATAGTCAATGTGGCTAAAGGACTGGATTCCGGCACTCTGAAACGTTTGTCCCAGGTAATCAAGGAAGCACTGCCCGACAACCAGGTGGCAGTTATGTCGGGGCCCAGCCACGCAGAAGAGGTGGGAAAAGGTATTCCCACAACAGTGGTTGCGGCCTGTCCTGAACGGGAAATGGCGGAATATGTACAAAACCTGTTTATGGCTCCGGTGTTCAGGGTCTATACAAACCCTGATATAATCGGTGTGGAAATGGGAGGGGCGCTAAAGAATGTTATAGCTTTGGGAGCAGGTATTTCAGACGGGCTGGGATACGGCGACAATGCAAAGGCAGCCTTGATGACCAGAGGAATAGTTGAAATCGCAAGGCTGGGAATTAAAATGGGAGCAAAGGCTTCCACCTTCGCCGGGCTTTCAGGGATAGGAGACCTGATAGTTACCTGCACCAGTATGCACAGCAGGAACAGAAGAGCAGGCATACAAATAGGGCAGGGAAAAACCCTCGAACAGGTTTTGGGAGGAACTCATATGGTAGTTGAAGGAGTGAAAGCCACCCAGGCGGCTCATGAGCTGTCTGTGCTTCACGGTATTGAAATGCCCATAACAAAGGAAATATACAGTGTACTGTTTGAGGGGGCCGATGTTAAAAAATCGGTAGAGAACCTGATGTTAAGGAGTAAGACCCATGAGGTGGAAGAGATAGTGGAAGGATGGTAGATGGCAGATTATAGGTCACAGATCACGGATCACAAAAAAGCTCCGGGGAAAACCGAGACCACTGAAAAAGTCCCTTTTTGTCATCCTGAGCGACAGCGAAGGATCTTTAAGTTATTGAAAGCATTAGATTCTTCAACTGCGTTTCAGAATGACAAGCAAAAAAGCGTAGTTTTTCAGCAGTCTCGGGAAAACCCCGGGGCTTTTTTGAATGGGGACAATGCCGGACTTAGTATGCACATGAGCAATGGGAAGCCGATTTTTTAGTAATAATACTTGTTTTAACTCATATATATATATTGTTAATGCATGTTCAATTTAGTAAAAGGAGGGATAAAAGGGGTGGGAGAATTCAACATATATAAAGACATAGCAGAGCGCACTCAAGGAGATATATATATTGGAATTGTAGGTCCTGTGAGAACAGGGAAATCAACCTTTATAAAAAGATTTATGGATCTACTTGTGCTGCCAAATATAGATAATCCCTATATCAGGGAAAGGGCCAAGGATGAACTGCCGCAAAGCGGTGCAGGGCGTACCATTTCTACCACAGAGCCTAAATTTGTGCCTAATGAAGCGGTTGAATTGATGTTAAAGGATAATGCCAAATTCAGGGTGAGACTGGTTGACTGTGTAGGGTATATGGTCAAGGGAGCTATGGGTCATCTGGAAAATGAGATGCCAAGGATGGTGTCAACGCCATGGTTTGAAAATAAAATTCCCTTTGAAGAGGCCGCCGAGCTTGGAACAAGAAAAGTAGTAACAGACCATTCGACCATCGCATTATTGGTTACAACCGACGGTTCCATTACCGAAATACCCAGACAAAGCTATATACAGGCAGAGGAAAGGGTGGTAAGAGAGCTAAAAAGCCTGAACAAACCCTTTGTTATGATTCTCAACAGTACCAGGCCAAGAGCTGAGGAAACCAGGAACATGGCCGAAGCTCTGGAAGCAAAATACCAAGTACCGGTATGTATTGTAGATTGTATGAACATGTCAATGGATGATGTGCATTTTATACTCGAAAGGATACTGTTCGAGTTTCCGGTTACCGAAATACATATTAATCTTCCGCGCTGGATTGATGGTTTGGTTCTGGAGCATTGGCTGAAGAAGGATATAATTAAAGCTGTAAAGGAATGTACAGATGAGGTTAATAGTCTCAAAGATACCGAAAATATTCCCGAATCCTTCAGTGTATATGAATTTGTGGAAGTGGCTGAACTGGAAGATATTAGCCTGGGAGAAGGTATTGCGCGTATTAATATAAAGCCACAAACCGACCTTTTCTACCGAGTGATAGGAGAGATTACAGGGTATTCCCTGGAGGGAGAACATCAGCTTCTCGGTTTGGTAGAAGAGCTTTCGGGAGCTAAGAAACAATATGACAGAGTGGCTTCTGCATTAAAAGATGTGTGGGATAACGGCTATGGAGTAGTATCACCCAAGTTGGATGAACTCATTCTGGAAGAACCGGAGATATACAAACAGGGAAGCAGGTTTGGGGTAAAAATGAAGGCCAGTGCCCCGTCCATTCACATGATTAGAGCTGATATACAGACCGAGGTATCTCCTTTGGTTGGTACAGAGAAACAGAGCGAAGAGCTCCTGAATTATCTGATTTCAGAATTTGAAAATAATCCATCCAAGCTGTGGGAGTCAAATATTTTCGGTAAATCCCTGTATGATTTGGTACGGGAACAGCTTCAAAACAAGCTGCTCAAGATGCCGGAGGATGCCCAGTCCAAGCTGCAGTATACACTTCAGAGGATAGTCAACGAAGGGACCGGAAGTTTAATCTGCATAATATTATAAGGGTTTGGGACCTTCAAAGGGTCCTGTTTTATTTTTATATAAAGATAGAAGGGTTCTCGGATGAGAACCCTTAATTACTCCAATATTAAAGTTCGGACAATCAACTTTATCTGCGGTGAAGCCTGGGGGCGCCTATAAAGGCAAGTCCTGCCTGGGTAAGAGCTTTTGCGGTCCTGTTTAAGGCATTGTGCTTTTCAAGGTAGTTCCTTAAAAGCTTATCCATTTCTCCTGAAGCTTCAATTTCGTGCTTGGGCCGGAAGTAATCCAGAATGTCCGAAGGATGGTCTAAAGTTACCTCAATATCAGGATCTCCTCCTTCATGCTTAGCCGAAATGTTTGGTACGCTGCGGGCTATTTCCACCAGTTCGTCCCGTCTGTTGTAAGGCTGACGTACAATGCTCTTATAGGTTTCGGTTATATGATGCTCAATCCTGACATTGCTTTCCAGCCCCAGGCTGCTTCTTATTTGGGAGCTTAGCTCAAGAGTCCCGTTGTCTATCGAATTGCTGAGGTTAAAGCCTGACAGGGGAGTAGATCCATCCTCTCTTGCAAGCATACGTCCCATAAGCAGTGTCCACAGCACCGAATAGGGATTATCATTGCCCATGAAAACAGAAATTTTGAACCTTACGTCGATTCCCAATTTGTAAAGGATGTACCCAAGCAAAACTGTTCCCGGATTGGTATTAAGCACTTCATCTATGCCGTAATTTGTGTAGTAGTAAAGGTATTCATCCACCCATGCAAGGGGATATTGGTTTGGCTGGCCGATACCGCCAAAGTAGCCTGTAATGGTTTCAGGGCCGTTAAGATGCAGGTTTGACCCGTCGGTGCCTTTGGTGTCAAGGGTTTCCACATAGCTTGCACCTATAATCTGCATGGCCGCTGCAACGGCAAGGATATCACCGCTGTCATTTTCCTGCTCTTTCATACAGCGGACGCGAATGTACCTTCCCGGCATTATTTCCTTTTTATCTATGGCTTGTCTGGCTTGTTCAATAAACCATGGGAAAAACTGCATTGCGCTTATTTCCAGGGTAACTGCTTTACCCTCATCGAAGGATATGGTACCGTACTTGTCTCCCAGAATCCCCTTTCTGTATTCCGAGATTGTGGTAAAGGCTCCTTTGTCCCTTGCCGATATCAGCCATTCAAGGTCTTCTACATAGGGAGAATCCTGATTGCGAAGGCGGCTCATGATATTGGGCAGCTGCCGTGCTTCCTTTGCACGGGCATTAATCTCCTGAGGCGTGCCGTACTTTTCGACAATCCTGAGAACATCTTTTATAAGCTGATTTGAAGAGTCTGTAATAAAGCTATTGATGTCGTCGATAACACAAGGGCTGATGGACAAACAGTCCTTATTCATACAACATCCTCCTTATTATTTTTATCCGGTCTTGCTTTATTCAAATTCTCCGAACAACCGTTGGAAATCTTCTATGCTGTCTTTGATATGATAAACATGGTCATCGGTGGGGAATTTGCCGGTTCTTACATCATTGATATACTCCTTTAAGGCATTTGTCTCTATCTCGGCTACATTGGCGTACTGTTTCACGAACTTTGGTGTAAACGCCTGGAAAAGACCCAGCATATCACCGCATATAAGCAATTGTCCGTCACATGGGCCGGCCCCTATTGAGTAGACCGGAATATCCAGCTTGTTTTGTATGAACTTGGTCAACTCGGGTGGCACAGCTTCCAGCAGCAGCGAATATGCGCCTGCTTCCTGCACTGCAAGGGCATCCTTTATAAGCTCCCGGGCGCTGGATACATCTCTTCCCTGTGCCTTGAAGCCTCCCAACTGTCCCGAACTCTGGGGTGTCAGCCCGATGTGTCCCATTACCAGCATTCCTGCATTGGTTATTGCCCTGATACGGCTGGCAACCCTTCTGCCGCCTTCCAGTTTTACGCAGTCCATGTCGGCCTCCTTGAGAAAACGGCCTGCATTTTCCACAGCCTCCTCATCGGATTTCTGGTAAGACATGAAGGGCATATCGCCGATAACCCAGGTGTTTGGTGCTCCTCTTCTGACCGCCTGACAATGGGAAATGCAATCATCCATTGTCACGGGAATGGTGCTGCTGTAGCCGAGTACCACCATGCCGAGGGAATCTCCTACCAGAATCATGTCCATACCTGCCTGCTCGGCAAATGATGCCATAGGGAAGTCATAGGCAGTTATCCATGCTACCTGTTCATGGTCCTTCTTCATTCTGGCAAAATCAAGGACACTTTTCTTTTTTGCCATAACCATCCTCCTTTGAATTTTTTAAAATAGCGTTTAACACGAATGAAAAGGGTACAGAAGCACAACAACTTCTGCAGTAAGTTTGTCTGCTATTTAATATATTATAAGTTCTACAGGAATATGTTTATTCCTATCGTATCAATAATATTTCTAAAATATTTCCAAATGTCATTGAACATAAGCAATAGCAGATAAGTTGTATAATAAATTATCACAATTAACAAAAAAGGATGCTTATGGTATATCCTCTTATATGTTTAAGTCAGCGAAACCATAACATTTCAAAAGTTCGTGCAAACCTTTTGGCTGATGTTTATGCAAGGTAAAATTGATTGAACAATTGTCTGTTGTGGAAATACATGCTAAATAATGAATTGTCTAACACTCTAAACGGTGATAATATATGATTATCAGGAAAGAAGATTCCTATCTTTTCCTATGCTGCTCTTATGCCATATGATTTATGTTTAGGAGCTGGTTCTATGTTACAGCACAAAGGAACAGTATCACTTGAAAATGAAAGATTGATATTACGTAGATTCACAATGGATGATGCAGAAGCAATGTTCAATAACTGGGCCAGCGATGAGGAAGTCGCTAAGTATATGAGATGGAATGCCCATAAGAATATCAAAGAAACAAAAAACGTTCTTCAAAACAACATAGAAAGATATAGTAATTTAAGTACTTACCACTGGACTATTGTGCTTAAGTGTACAGACATGCCTATCGGCAGTATTGCATTGGTTAGTACCAACGAATATGACATGTGTGCCGAAGTTGCATTCTGTTTGGGAAGGCAATACTGGGGTCAGGGGATTGCTGCAGAAGCATTAACCATTGTATTGAGGTTTGGATTGGAAGAGGTGAATTACAATAGAATCGAGGCATATCATGCAATAAATAACGTTGCTTCCGGCAGGGTAATGAGAAAAGCCGGCATGAAATATGAGGGTAGAATGCGCAAAAAGTATCTTAGCCATGTAGGATGGGAAGATAGTGATTTATACGCAATATTGAAGGAAGACCTATAAAATACAGTATTGAAACTGAATTTTAGAAAGAGGAGGGTTAATATGGGTAATGCGAATGGATTTTTTAAGCGGATTCAGCTGTGTCTCACGCAAAGGGGCTATGGGAAAACTGTTGTGGTTGAATCCCTTGGTACGGCGATAAAATATTTTCTTTTATTTATGCTTATTATAGGCTCAATAACAATGGTTCCGATTTCTTGCGAAATAATAACAGGTTTAAAGGAAACTACGCAAATCATACAACAGGAAGTACCTGAATTCAGGTTTGAAAATGGATACCTGAAATGTGAGAGGGAGATGCCGTTAATTAAAGAAGAAGGGAACAGTATCTTTGTAATAGATACCACCGGTAGGTTTAATGAAGAAATATTAAATTCGTATGAGAGTGGCATTTTCATTTCTTCTACACACCTTATTCAAAAAAGCAATTCAATAGAATATAGAACGGTCAGTTTTAAAGATCTTGATTGGTTGAATTTTAGCAAAGAGGATATGATAAAATTCGTTGATAAGTGGTCTGGACCTGCCTCAATATTTGTTTTTGTCTTTGGTCTTATAATAATTCTTGCAGGTAAATTTATTAACGTGGTTTTTGTCAGCATGCTTGGTTTGATAGTTAATGCCATTATGAAGACCAGGCTGCTGTATGAAAACCTTTTCAAGCTCAGCGTCTATGCCATCACTCTGCCAACCGTTGTCAGTATGGTTGCCGGTCTTTTAAAACTTACTATACCGTATTTCTTTTGGTTATATCATATGTTGACAATTTACTATCTATATCGTTATCTATCCGAATTCAAGAAAAAATTGGATTTACCTTCAACAACAGATACTGCTAAAGCGGCATTGCAGGATATTGAGTAGGTAAACGTTATATGCCGTTAAGCATTACAGCAGTCGTGACAACAAGACACGGGGACGGCAGACTGTGTTAAAATTTGATCGGATAAGTGTACCAGCCCCATTTATAAAGCTAAAACGCTTATTATTTAGGATTAAGTATCATAAAACGGTAGATTTTTAGTCAAATAGCTCCACTTTTTAGAAAGTCAATGGTGCTTCTAACCATTTTGGTGCAGCCTGACGGTTCTATTGTCTTTTTTGGCATTTTACCCTATCAGAAATAGGGTGGTAAGGGTGGTGGATACGGTACGCACTGAGTAATGGAAGCGGCAAGCACCCCCATACAAAAGGCGGAAATGTATGAACGATACGCAAATCAATGACCAGAAACTATATAACGTACTTAAGACTTTACATCTACCAACGTGTCATCCTGAGCCAAGCGAAGGATCTTATGTCCATCTTCAAGTCAGGTTCTTCGGGCTTGGCCCTCAGATTGACAGGTAGAGGAATGTAATATTATTAATGCGTTGTATATAAAAGAGGTGATTCAATGAAAAAACGTATCAAGATTATGTGTAAAGAGTATTTATTTATAGCTATAGAGTTGGTTATCTTAATAGCCATAATTATAGGTGCAAGGAAGTTTTTTAAGGGAAATCTACAAAATATAATTACAGCAATTGCTGCAACGCTAACAATTCTTGCGATTTTAATATCTATACATCTGACTATAATTAATAGAAAACAACTATACATGCCATATTTTTTG
>JAENYX010000056.1:0-5082 GCA_016841565.1 Clostridium thermobutyricum
CCACTACCGCGGGCAGCTCCCGCAGCGGCTCCTGCGCCACGACCTGCAGCGGCTCCTGCCCCTGCAGCCAGACCGGCAGCTCCGGCTCCTGCAGGCGTCAACGAGGTGACAGCTGCAATGCCCGGCACCATTCTTGAGGTAAAGGTAAAGGAAGGCGACAGCGTTAAGAACGGGCAGGTACTGCTGGTGCTTGAAGCAATGAAAATGGAGAATGAAATATTTGCACCCGCCGATGGTATCGTAGCTTCAATAACGGTAAGCGTGGGCGCATCGGTAAATGCAGGAGACGTACTTGTATCCCTGAAATAGAACAACTCTAAGAAAGGAGTTACTCCTATGATAGAAATATTAGTTAAATTTATACAGGATACGGGTTTTGCCGGAATGGACATACCGCATCTTATAATGTTGGTTATATCCTGCATATTACTATATCTGGCCATAGTCAAAAAATATGAACCGCTACTACTTGTACCCATAGCATTTGGTATGCTCCTGTCTAATCTGCCCCTGGCAAACCTAATGGCCAATCAGATTACCCATCAGCCCATAGAGCTGATTGAAGAAGCCGGAAAGCAGGTAATGGTCATAACAGAGCAATCGGATCTACAGCCCGGCGGACTTTTGCAGTACTTTTACCAGGGTAACCGTCTTGGCATATTCCCGCCCATAATATTCATGGGCGTAGGCGCAATGACCGACTTCGGACCCCTTATCGCAAACCCTAAAAGCCTTCTGTTAGGTGCAGCGGCTCAGTTTGGGATATTCACAACCTTTTTAGGCGCCATACTTCTTGGCTTTAGCGGTCCCCAGGCAGCTTCAATAGGCATAATAGGCGGTGCCGACGGTCCGACTGCCATATATCTAACCTCCAAGCTGGCTCCCGATCTTTTAGGGCCCATAGCCGTGGCGGCGTACTCTTATATGGCTCTGGTGCCAATAATACAGCCACCCATTATGATGGCATTGACAACCAAGAAGGAACGGGTGGTCAAGATGGATCAGCTGCGGCCTGTATCCAAGACTGAGAAGGTGTTATTTCCGATAATAGTTACTATAGCAGTATCTTTAGTATTGCCATCTGCTGCGGCATTGGTGGGAATGCTTATGCTGGGGAATTTATTTAAGGAATCCGGAGTGGTTGACCGTTTATCCAAAACCGCAGCCAACGAACTTATAAACATAGTAACCATATTCCTTGGAGTAAGCGTAGGCGCTTCGGCTACTGCCGAAAAGTTCCTTCAGCTTCAGACCATCCAGATAATAGTGCTGGGTGTAATAGCCTTCGGTGTGGGAACGGCTGCCGGAGTATTATTTGGCAAGCTAATGTACAAATTATCAGGTGGTAAGGTAAATCCGCTTATTGGCTCGGCCGGTGTATCGGCAGTACCTATGGCGGCGCGTGTATCCCAGGTGGTGGGGCAGAGAGAAAACCCGGCCAACTTCCTGTTAATGCACGCCATGGGACCCAACGTTGCCGGAGTAATAGGCTCGGCTGTTGCGGCAGGAGTGATGTTAACAATATTTGGATAAAAGAGTTCAAAAACAGGTGGCGCAATGGCGTCACCTGTTTTTTTGTCTTCATACCTTTTTATCTGTTATAATTATGATATGGGTTGGACGTTGCACCGTGATCCGTAATCTGCTATATGGCATCGGCATCCGTCATCTGTGACCCGCGAACTACTAACTAGCACCTAGCACCTAGCACCTAGCACCTAGCACCTAGCACCTAGTACCTAGTACCTAGTACCTAGCACCTAGCACCTAGTACCTAGCACCTAGTACCTAGCACCTAGCACCTAGCACCTAGCACCTAGCACCTAAGAGGAGGTCCATCCTTTGAAGGGAAAAATCCTAAATCAACTTATGGCCAACAGACAAAAATATATTTCAGGCCAGGACCTGAGCCATAAGCTTGGCGTCAGCAGAACGGCGGTATGGAAATATATAAACTCTCTGAAGCAGCAGGGATACCAGATAGAGGCGGTATCAAACAAAGGATACCGGCTTTTGAGCTCTCCCGATGTACTTACCCCGGAGGAAATATATCCTCTGCTCACAACCTCTGCCCTGGGACGAACCATAATCCATAAGGAAAGCCTTGCTTCTACCAGCCTGCTGGCCAAGGAGATAGCTCCGCAGCAGCATGAGGGTACCGTTGTGGTTGCCGAGGAGCAGACAAAGGGAAGGGGAAGGCTTGGGAGACAGTGGTATTCTCCCCGTAGCGGAGGAATCTGGTGCTCTGTTATACTCAAACCCGAAATAAGACCCGACAAAGCTTACCAGATAACTCAGGTGGCTGCGGTTGCGGTGGTAAAGGCCGTCGGGGAGATCACCGGATTGGCGGCAGGTATTAAATGGCCCAACGATATTATTGTCAATGGGAAAAAAGTATGCGGAATACTCACCGAAATGAATGCCGAAGCCGACATCATCAACCACATTGTATTAAGCATTGGGATTAACGTTAATCATGAAGGAGAGAGTGTGCCTTCCGAGCTAAGGGATAAAATAGGGTTCCTGAGCAGCCAATGCGGACATGCCATTTCGAGGAAACAGCTTTTGGCGGTTACTCTGTCAAAATTAGAAGATGAATATAAAGCATTTATAGAGAACGGCTTTAAGGCGACTGTGGCTGATTGCAGAAAATATTCCCTATTACTGGGCAGCGAGGTTCAAGTCACACAGATGGACAGGACGTACCGGGGAACAGCCGTTGACATATCCGGCGAGGGCCTTCTGTTGATACAGACCGACGGCCGAACGGTTGAGGTCATATCGGGGGATGTTTCGGTCAGAGGGATTAAGGGATATCTGTGATTATTGCAACCTGTATGTTTTGGTGCTAGAATGTATAAGTGATATTTTAACGGTAAGCGGGTGATATTGTGATACTGGTTTTAGATGTAGGCAATACCAACATTGTACTGGGGGTTTTTAACAACAACAGAATGGTAACCAGCTGGAGGATTTCCACCGACAAGAACAAATCATCGGATGAATATGGTATGGTTATCAATGAACTGTTTAAGTATGAAGGGCTGCAGATGCAGGATATGGAGGCGGTGGTAATATCATCGGTGGTTCCTCCCCTCATGCATTCCCTTCAGCGCGCAGTTAACAAATACTGCGGTATTGATCCCCTTATTGTTGGTCCCGGGGTAAAAACGGGAATAGATATCAAATACGATAATCCCAAGGAAGTGGGAGCAGACAGAATAGTGAATGCTGTTGCTGCCTTGCGCAAATACGGAGGGCCGGTCATTGTGGTGGATTTCGGGACTGCAACCACTTTTTGCGCAATAAGTGATAAAGCCGAGTATCTTGGAGGGGCAATAGCTCCGGGGATAATAATTTCCAGTGATGCTTTATTCCAAAGGGCAGCCAAACTGCCCAGGGTGGAACTCATCAAGCCCGAGAGGTATGTATGTAAAAATACCATAAGCAGCATGCAGGCGGGAATTGTATACGGATATGCCGGCCTGGTTGAAAATATAGTGAACAATATGAAAAAGGAATTGTGTTGGAACCATGCCAAGGTAATAGCCACCGGGGGATTATCAAGGCTGATTGCCGGGGAAACCAGGGCCATTGATACTGTTGACAGCCTGCTTACCTTGGACGGCCTGCATATAATATATCAAATGAACAAAAAATAGGTTGACTGGAAGGATGAAGCCTATTGAGGATTGGCAATATTGAGCTTGACAACAATGTTTTTCTGGCGCCAATGGCCGGCATAACAGACAGGCCCTTCCGTATTCTATGCAAAGAGCAGGGCTGTGGTCTGACCTATACCGAAATGGTAAGCGCCAAGGGGCTGCATTACGATAGCAAAAAAACAGAGAACCTTTTGTATATACAGCCCGCCGACCGTCCGGTTGCTGTCCAGCTGTTCGGCTCCGACCCCGGGATATTGGCCCAGGAGGCGGCAAAGCTGTGGGAGGACGGCGCGGATATTATTGATATTAACATGGGTTGTCCCACCCCCAAGATAGTAAAGAACGGTGACGGAGCCGCCCTTATGAAAAAGCCCCGGCTGGTCGCGGAAATCATAAGAAGAATGTCCCAGGCAATTAAGATACCCCTTACCGTAAAGATAAGGAAGGGGTGGGACAGAAACAGCGTAAATGCAGTGGAGATTGCCCGTATTGCCCGGGAAAGCGGGGCGGCTGCCATAGCAGTGCACGGGAGGACAAGAGAGCAGATGTACGGCGGTTCTGCCGATTGGGACGTTATAGCTCAAATAAAAAAGGACCTCGACATTCCTGTGATTGGTAACGGAGATATTTTTACTCCCGGAGATGCTGTTTGCATGCTTGAAAGGACCGGGTGCGACGCTGTGATGATAGGGAGGGGAGCCAGAGGCAACCCGTGGATATTTTCAAGAACCCTTAAACTTATTTCACAAGGGGAAAATGCCCCGCATCCCGATATCCGTCAAGTGCTCAGGATGATAGAGAGACATACCGATCTGAGCATAGACCAAAAAGGAGAAAAGCTGGCCCTCAGGGAGATGAGAAAGCATGTGGGCTGGTATCTAAAGGGCTTTAGGAACGCCGGCGCCATACGAAAGGAAGCCAATAGAGCCGAAACGAGGGAGCAGCTCTTTCAGATTCTTAAGGACTATGAAGACCAAATGTAAGAACATCTATAGGGTGTTATAGAGTGTAGACAAATACTTATGGGCTTCATGAAAAAACAGCGCATGCTAAAAATGGTTTAGTAAGAAAACTAGCCGAAGCTTTGCAGAAAATCCGTAGATTTGGCAGGACGCCAAATCAGGCTCCTTAAGGCATGGACGCCTTATAGGATGCGTTAGGATTTTCAAGAAGCAAGGCGTAAGTTTTCTCTAAAGCATTTTCGCATAAGTCGGATTTCATGAAGACCCATCATAATAATGTGGTTTGAGATGATTTTCTACAGCTTGGAACATCTATAGCAGATGTTCTTTTTTTATCCAATATCTTGAAAATGTTATACAAAGGGTATAAAATGGTATTGCACAATAATGTGCACATATTTTTTCTTATAAAGGGAACAATTGCAACAGGGGCAGTACAAAAGCTCCACCAACTA
>JAENYX010000056.1:5182-13566 GCA_016841565.1 Clostridium thermobutyricum
AACTACCAACTACGAACTGATACCTGTCACCTAAATGGGGGTTATATGTATGAACATAGTACGGATTGGAAGCAAATCAATAAGTAAGGATAAGATATACCAGATAATAGATGAAATAATGGATATGAGAAGCAAAGGAGTGTGCCAGCAGGATATAGCCCAAAGGTTTGGCACCGACAGAAGCTTTGTATCCCGCCTGGAGAGTCTGGGGGAAATCAGAAAGGGCGACAGTGTAGCTTTCATAGCCTTTCCCGTAAAGAACAAACAGGAGATAATCCGGGTGCTAAACGATTACGGGGTAAACTTTCACCTGATAATGACCGAGGAGGAGAGGTTGTCCTTTGTCGGTGACCGGAGCGGTACCGAATTGCTGAATGCCATTATGGACTTGATAGTAAAGGCCCGTCAATACCATACTGTAGTGGTTTTTGCTTCGGATAAAAGAAGTAAGCTGATTGAAGCGCTCATAGACTGCCAGGTAATAAAAAGGAATATCGGGACATCTCCGATAACCCGGGACGTGTACATACCTCCGCAGGATGTAATCGAGGTGTTGGAGGCTTTACAATATAAAAGGGAGGGACAGAAATGAAGACCATATTGAGCGTGAGCATCGGGTCTTCTACCCGCGATCACAGGGTGGAGGCAAATATCATGGGGCAGGATTTTGTGCTGGAGAGAAAGGGAACCGACGGAGATATTCAAAAGGCAATTAACCTGATAAAAGAGTACGACGGAAAAGTTGATGCCTTCGGTATGGGAGGTATCGACCTGTACATATTCGGAGGGGACAAACGATATACAATCAAGGATGCAATACCATTGAAGGAAGCGGCGGTAATATCTCCCATTGTTGATGGTTCAGGGCTCAAAAATACCCTGGAAAGAAACGTAATAAGGTATATTAACCATAACAAGGTCATAGACCTTGAAGGGAAAAGAGTTTTGGTGGTATCGGCCATGGACCGTTTCGGAATGGCCGAGGCCTTTGAAGAGGCAGGTTCCCTGGTAGTATGCGGGGATTTAATATTTGCTCTGGGCATACCCAAGCAGCTGAATTCCATACACGTTTTACATAAAATAGCCCGGGTTATTGCCCCCATTGCCTGCCGGTTACCCTTTGAGGTTCTGTATCCTACCGGAAAGAGCCAGGAGGTTGGCAGTAATAAGTATGAAGCATTTTATCAAAATGCCGATATAATAGCCGGGGATTACCTATACATTAAGAAATACCTTCCCGGTTCATTGAAGGGTAAAGTAATAATAACCAATACGGTGACTTCCGGGGACGTAGAGCATCTGGCCCAAATCGGAGTGTCAACCCTTATTACCACAACGCCCGAGTACAACGGCAGGTCCTTTGGTACCAACGTAATGGAAGCAATAATCGTTGCTCTGGCGGGCAAAGGCAAACAGGAGCTTACTTCAGCCGAATATAATCATTATCTGGAAGGCATGGGCATCAAGCCAAGGATTGAACGTCTTAACAATGATACAGTAGCAGGAGGTAATGTTTAAAATGGGCAAATTCGGGTTTATAATTCATCCTCTATGTATAAATGATTTCAGCAGGAAGTATACCTTTGCGGAAAAACTGCCCGAAAGATTTGTTAAAAAGGTAATGGAGAAACTACCTCCCGTAAAAGTGTCCCATATTACCGGGATAGAATCCCCCGAGGGAAAGGCCGAGGGAGTTTTCGTTGCGGTACCGCTTTTACCAGAGCAGATACTTGGACTTCCGGCCGATTTTGTTGAAAGGAAGATAATAAAAGCTTGCAGAATGGCGCAGGAACAGGGAGCGAAGATAGTGGGACTTGGGGCTTTCACTTCGGTAGTCGGAGACAAGGGTGTGTCCATATCCCAAGCGCTGGACATACCGGTTACAACAGGCAACTCTTATACCGTTGCAACTGCGTTGGAAGCTGTCAGAGAGGCGTGTACGGCTGTCGGAAGAGTGCTGATGGACTCGGAAATAGTAATAATAGGAGCAAATGGCTCGATAGGCAGCGCCTGCGCAAAAATACTGGCCAGGGAGACAAAGTACATGACGCTGGTATCCAGAGATATTAACAAATTGGAAGGATTGGCCTGTGATATTATGCAGGAGACGGGGCTGGCTGTACATACCACCAATCAGCCAGAGGGTCCGCTTAAGAGAGCTGATATAGTGATAACAGTCAGCAGCTCGGTGGATACCATTATTCAGCCCGAACACCTGAAAAGAGGAGCCATTGTCTGTGATGTGGCAAGGCCAAGGGATGTTTCGGCACAGGTGGCTGAAAAAAGAAAAGATGTCCTGGTAATAGAGGGGGGAATAGTTCAAATCCCCGGAAATGTGAATTTCAATTTCAATTTTGGTTTGCCGCCGGGTACTTGCTATGCCTGTATGGCCGAGACTATGATACTGGCCATGGAGGATAGGTTCGCCGATTATTCCATAGGCAGCAGGCTGGAACTGGAAAAGGTGGACGAAATATCCGGGATGGCAAAAAAACACGGCTTCAAGCTGGCAGGCTTCAGAAGCTTTGACAGGTTTATCGGCTACAAAGAGCTTAAGGAAAATGCACGAAAGTATGTATCACAGGCACGGTAAGTATCAGGTGCCAATAATACATAAAAGAGCGGCCGCCAGTAGGCAGGCCGTTTTTTGTGCGACGTAAGCACAAGGCTCCCAAGCAAAATATTTACTGCACGTTAAATATATGAACACATGTTACCCGGAGTTTAACAGTGATTGCTTAATAAAGCGGCTTTTTCTGTTATTAATACGGCATTTAGAATGGTATGGAATTTGCAGCTATTTCTGTGGGTACCGACAAGGAATAGACCAATAAATGACGAATTGTTATGGCAGGACATGAAAAGTGAGGTGCACCAATGATCAATGATTTTAATGGCATTATTGAACAGGCCGGGGCTGTAGGCCCTAAGACCATAGCGGTGGCTGTTGCCCAGGACGAGGACGTTTTAAAGGCGGTAAGTGCCGCCCATGATCTTGGGATAGCCAGTGCAGTACTGGTGGGGGACAAGCCTGGAATAGAAAGCATTTCCATAAGCAGCGGTCTTGATATTAGGCGGCATGAAATAATCAATGTGCGTGACAAGGTGGAGGCCTGCAGGCAAGCCGTACACCTGGTGCGCCAGGGCAGGGCTTCAATTCTGATGAAAGGATTTGTTGATACCGGGATTATTCTCAAGGCTGTACTGGACAAAGAAAGCAGGCTGATGACAGGCAGTCTGCTAAGCCATGTAGGGGTACTGGCGGTTGAGGGTTTTGATAGGTTCTTCATACTAAGCGATGCGGCAATGAATATAGCGCCAACCCTTGATGAGAAGGCTGCAATCATAAGGAATGCCGTCAAGGTTGCTCATGCGTTGGGGAACCCTTATCCAAAGGTAGCAGTCTTATGCGCTGCAGAAGAAACAAATTCCCCAGTGGCTGCAGCCTTGGACGCGGCCCGGCTTGTTTCCATGAACCAAAGGGGCGAGGTTGACGGGTGTATTATCGGCGGTCCCTTTGCTTTGGATATTGCCATATCGGCTCAGGCCGCAAATCATGAGTGTATCAGCCATCCTGTTGCCGGCTGTGCCGATATACTAATAACGCCTAATCTTGAAGCGGGAAATATACTGAACAAATCAATGGAGTATTTCGCCGGGGCCCGGAAGGCGGGAATCATCATGGGGGCCGGTGCTCCAATAATACTTACTTCCAGAGCCAGTTCTCACCGGGCAAAACTAAACTCAATAGCTCTGTCGGTATTGGTTGCCGATATTCAATAGAGGAGGGAAATATCATCAATGGAAAAAATCTATAAACTGCTGGTAATAAATCCGGGCTCCACTTCTACAAAGATTGCTGTATTTCATAATGAGCAGCAATTATTCGAAAGGAATTTAAGTCACCCGGCAGAAGAAATAAAAAAGTATGATACAATATATGACCAGTTTGGTTTCAGAAAAAATGTCATTATTGATACTTTAAGCAATAACGGCATTGCATTGGACAGCTTTGATGCCATTGTAGCCCGTGGTGGGAATATGAAACCGGTGACCGGCGGTACATACAGGATTAATGAGCCTATGTTAAAGGATTTAAAGGAAGGAGTAATGGGGCAGCATGCGTCAAATCTTGGAGGAGCAATAGCCTTCGAAATTGCCGAGCAGATGAAGATTCCCTCCTATGTGGTTGACCCTGTTATAGTAGATGAACTTGAAGAGCTGGCACGGATCTCAGGATTGCCTGAAATACAAAGGAAGGCCAAGGACCATCCGCTCAATCAAAAGGCCGCTGCGCGGCAGGCGGCAGCTGAACTGGGCGGTGAGTACAATCAATTCAATTTTTTGGTTGCTCATCTTGGGGGAGGAATTTCACTGGGGGTACATAAAAAGGGCAGAATAATTGATGTCAACAATGCTCTGGACGGCGACGGGCCCTTCTCTCCCGAAAGGGCAGGAGGTGTGCCGGCCGGCTCTCTTATGGACCTCTGCTATTCCGGCAAGTACACAAAGGAGGAACTTCGAAGGAAGATGGTAGGCAGTGGAGGGCTTGTAGCCTATCTGGGGACCAATGACGGCAGGGAAGTTGTAAAGATGATTGAGGAAGGCAACAGGCAGGCCAAGCTTGTGTACCAGGCCATGGCATATCAGATTTCAAAGGAGATAGGAGCAGGAGCCACGGTACTAAATGGACAGGTGGATGGAATAGTCCTGACCGGCGGTCTGGCTTATGATAAATTGCTGGTTGAATGGATTAGGGAGAGAGTTTCCTTTATTGCCAGAATAATGGTGTATCCCGGTGAGTTTGAGATGGCTGCTTTGGCCCAGGGAGTGCTCAGGGTATTCAATGGACGGGAGGAAGAGAAAATATATATTTAATAGGCTGGTCTGTTATAACAGCAGCTTCATCTGATGTAGAGCCTGTATCCTTGTATTAAAAAGGCAGGCTCTTTTTCGTTTGCGCCATATGCATGGCACCGGGATGGAATCTGCATGGCGGCTTGAACGCAACTTTCTTCATCCAAGGCTATACCCATTGAGTATTTTTTAGTATTATATATATAGACTCGGAGAGGAGAATTCAAATGGATATTGGAATATCGACTGCGTGTTTTTATCCTGAACTTTTTACCGAAGATACCATTAAGATAATTGCCGATATGGGTTTTAAGACCATAGAGGTATTCCTTGAGACGGCATCTGAATACCGGGAGGATTACTGCCTGCGCCTGAGGGAAAGCATAGAGAAATACAATCTCAATGTATATTCGGTACATTCCTTTGCAGTGCAGCATGAACCTTTTTTATTTGATAAATACGGTCCAAGAAAAGAGGATGCATGGCAGACATTTATGGAGGTTGTAAAGGGTGCTCAAATACTGGGAGCCAAGAATATTACCTTCCATGGGCCCTCAAGAAAATGGTTTGATAATGAGTCTTCGGAACTGATTGAGATAGCTGCCGAAATGAACAGACTTGGCAGGTACGCCGGTCGGAACGGAGTGGCTCTGGCCTGGGAAAACGTATATTGGTGTCTCTCCCATGACCCCGGCATAATAGAACAGGTGATGAATAAAATAACAAACACAGATATAAATTTTACTTTGGATATTAAACAGGCCAACAGGAGCCGGGTTTCGGTGGAGCAGTATCTGGAAGTGATGAAGGGAAAACTTGTTAACGTACATGTGAATGATTTTTCCCCCGGCAACATGTGTTTGCTGCCCGGCCATGGTCAGGTAGACTATGCGGGATTATATAAAACTTTGGACAAAGCAGGTTATCGGGGACCGTTTATAATTGAGGTATATAGGAACAATTTTTCAAGCTACGATGAATTGGCCAGGGCACGGGATTTTTTGCTGTCGGCAGAGCACAGGCAGGACGGGTAGACAAGGCTGAAATCAACGCCTTGACATCTTCTGGAACATAAATTATAATTACAGCATGCCAGCACCGGGATACAGCGGCTGTGGCGTCAATAGATTGCGTTTTGGAAAAAATTTACCAGCACATAAAAAGAATAAAATCAAAACCGTGACATATATTATCAAGGATATAGTGAAACTACATATATATATATGAATCTAGTTAAAGGGGAGACATATGATGGTTCAAAAAGAGATTGTTTTAACATTAGCGGGTCTCGAAAAACTGGAAGAGGAGCTTGAGCTGCTAAAAACCAAGAAGCGAAGAGAAATTGCTGAGAGAATTAAACAGGCAATAGCCTTCGGTGATATTACCGAAAACTCTGAATATGATGAAGCAAAAAAAGAACAGGCCTTTGTAGAAGGCAGAATCGGAACTATTGAAAATCTGCTCAAGAATGCCAAGGTTATAGATGATGATGATATATCGGTTGAGGTAGTAAGCATAGGTTCTGTGGTCACGGTAAAGGACATGGCATTTGACGAGACCGTTGAGTATAAGATTGTGAGTTCGGCCGAAGCCGATCCGTTGCGTTTGAAAATATCAAACGAATCTCCGGTGGGGAAAGCCTTGATGGGGCGTAAGGTAGGAGATGTTGTGGAAATCCAGGTTCCTGACGGATCTATTCAGTTTCAAATAACCGAAATAAAAAAATAAATACCGGGGGGTAAGAAAATGGAAAGGGATACAAGAGATGACCTTAACCTGAATGAGATACTTGAGTTGAGGAGAAAAAAACTGGAGGGCCTCAAAAAGAAGGGCAAGGATCCCTTTACTATAGATAAATATGACAGGACAGATTTTACCCAATCGATAAAGGATGATTATGCCAACTATGAAGGTAAACAGGTTTCGGTGGCCGGCCGTATTATGACAAAAAGGGAACATGGCAAGGCCAGTTTTGCAGATATACAGGACAGGCTGGGAAGGATACAGCTTTATGTAAGACAGGACCAGATAGGAGAGGAAAGCTATCAGGAGTTCATTTCCTATGATATAGGCGATATAGTAGGGGTAAAGGGCGAGGTCTTTACCACCAGAAAAGGGGAAATATCCATTAATGTCACCGGGATTTTGCTGCTTTCCAAATCCCTTCAGGTGCTGCCGGAAAAATGGCATGGTCTGAAGGATCCCGATTTGAGGTACAGGCAGAGATATGTTGATTTGGTGGTAAACCCTGAGGTCAAAAGAACCTTTCTTATAAGAAGTAAAATAATTAAAGCCATAAGAGAATACCTTGACAATATTGGGTATATAGAAGTTGAGACTCCAATTCTACATAGCATTGCCGGTGGGGCAAATGCCAAACCCTTTATAACTCATCACAATACTTTGGATATAGATATGTATCTGAGGATTGCAACCGAACTTCATCTAAAAAGGCTTATTGTTGGCGGTCTTGAAAAGGTTTACGAGATAGGACGTATATTCCGGAATGAGGGAATGTCCATAAAGCATAATCCTGAGTTTACCTCCATAGAGCTATATGAAGCCTATACCGATTATCACGGAATGATGGAGATTACCGAAAACCTTATAGCTTATTCCGCCGAGAAGGTGCTGGGCACCACAAAGATTAACTATCAGGGGATTGATATTGACCTGACACCTCCCTGGACAAGACTTACAATGATTGATGCAATCAAAAAGTATGCCGGTATAGAGTTTAATAAGGAAGACGACAATAAAACGGCTTATGAAAAAGCTAAGAGTATAGGGATTGAAGTTGACAACAACGCATCAAAGGGACAAATAATAAACACGGTATTCGAGGAAAAAGTAGAAGAGCATCTTATACAGCCCACCTTTATACTGGATTATCCGGTGGAGGTTTCTCCGCTGGCCAAGCGGAAAGTGGGCGACCCCGATTTTACCAGCCGGTTTGAGGGTTTCATATATGCCTGGGAGGTTGCAAACGCATTTTCCGAGCTTAATGACCCCATAGACCAGAAGAAAAGATTTGAAGACCAGCTGAAGCAGCGTGAAGCCGGCGACGAAGAAGCTCATATGATGGATGATGATTATGTAAATGCCCTTGAAGTAGGGCTTCCGCCCACCGGCGGACTGGGAATAGGAATAGACCGTGTGGTTATGCTATTGACGGATTCCTATTCCATAAGGGATGTAATCATGTTTCCCACAATGAAACCGAAGGAGTAGTGTATTTCCGGGTTAGTGTTTGTGATTGATTGGTTTAATATACTGGAAACATGTGTTGATTTATGCAGCAAATACACAATATATTGGTGTTGACATAAAGTTTGCAGCATGATATTATATGAAAGTCGCCTAACCGGCGGCCATTTATTCCAGACAGTAGAAAAGTAGCACAATACAGCGTTTAATAAGTTCTTGACAGTAAAAATAAGTTGTGCTATCATAGTAAAAGTCGACACTACGTCGGCAGTGAACCTTGGAAAACTAAACAGTGCGAAATAAGAGATAGGCAAAGCCTT
>JAENYX010000057.1 GCA_016841565.1 Clostridium thermobutyricum
AGCCTTGTCATCCTGAGCCTTGTCATCCTGAGCCTTGTCATCCTGAGCCTTGTCATCCTGAGTCTTGTCATCCTGAGCCTTGTCATCCTGAGCGAAGCGAAGGATCTTATGTCCATCTTCAAGTCGGATTCTTCGGCCTCCGCCCTCTTAAATGACAGGTAGAGGAATGTAATATTATTAATGCGTTATATATATTAATCGCTTTCCATTTATATGAGAAGAAGGAGAATCAAACATTACATAGAAATACTGAAGGATGTATTAACAATTAGTATACCGGCATCTTTTTAGGAGGCTCATTATGATTACCAGACAAACCGTTCTGTGCGGAACAAACAAGGCAGTAAAAGTAGTGATAAGTCTTTTGAAATACATTATCCCTTCAATATTTTTGATGAAAATCCTGGAGCATTCAGGATGGCTTATTAAGATTGCGGATTTTTTTTCCCCCTATATGGCTTATTTAGGCTTGCCGGGAGAAGGCGCCCTTGTATTTCTGTTCGGGCAGGTTACAATCTACAGCGGTATTGCCGCAATTAGCATGTTGGACTTGACAGCAAGGCAGCTTACTATTATCAGTGCTTTCCTAAGCATATGCCATGTCCTGGTGTTGGAAAGTGCGGTTATAGTTAAGGGCGGAGCCACCGGCATTCTAAACGCAAGCCTCAGATTTGTAGCCGCCGTCTTTACATGCTTGATACTAAATCTTATTTTGCCGGGGGTTTGATTATGGATTGGACAAAAGTTTTTCTGGAGACCTTCAATGCCAGTTATTCAACCATATTAAAGATTACACTTGTTGTAATTCCTTTGCTTATATGTATGGAATGTCTGAAGGATATGGGCTGGCTGGAAAAAATATCCGCACGTTCCCAGAGCATTACGAGACTGCTGGGCCTGCCGGGAGAATCGGCTTTTGGGCTTATAGTAGGACTTTTCACAGGCATAGTATTTGGCTCGGGAGTTATTATGCAAATACAGGAAGAAGCAAAAATGACTAAAACCCAGATCAATGTGTTATTTCTCTTCATAGGAATATGTCATGGGGTTATAGAGGAGACAATTTTATTCACCGCCATAGGTGCTAACGGGATGATAATATTGTTTAGCCGGCTTACAGCAGCTTTGGTCTTTACCTTCGCATATATCCGGATAGCAAAGTGGATGTCCCGATATTCTGCCGGCCGCGCTTCATCCCGCTGTTAAGATGCCGCCCCTATCGGCCTGTGGATTTCCATTATTGAATATAAGTTTAAGAGGAAGCAGCAGAGGTCCCTTTGCTTCCTTAACTCAGGGGGGAGATATTAGTGGACAAGAGAAAAGCAATTGCACGAGGACTTGCCATACTGGTTGCTTTGGCCCTTGTGCTTCCTTATTTACTCAGCGCACTGCTTAAGGGTATGTAATTCGGATAAAATATTATAAGATAAAAATGCGGCCGTCGGAGAATTATTCCCTGTCGCACCCGAAGGGATTGGTGAGCATGAATAACAGAATTACTGCACTCATTAAAAACCTTATGGAAAAGCTTCTGTCCAGCCTTAGACGTTTTCCTGTGACAATATTACTGGCAGCACTGATGGTGTCGGTTCTTATTTACGTGAACCATATGCAATCCGACCTGTCGGTTAGCGTGATGGAAATGCTTGAGCGCATTGCCATGGTTCTTGCACTGGGAATTCCGGTTACGCTGTGCATCAAAACTTTGTTTGAAAGAGCTGCCTCCCCAAAGGGGATATTTAAAGCGCTTGCGTATGCAGGCGCCGCTGCGGCGCTGCTCCTTTATTACCTTTTTTTACTGGAGGACTTCGAAATGGTAACGGTGACAAGGTATATAGCCATCAGCCTGGCTTTGTATCTGGCCTTTACCTTCATACCCTATTTCTTTAAAAGGGAGAACTACGAGCTGTACGTGATAAAGCTCTTTACAAGCTTTTTCATTACCTACCTGTATTCGGTAGTGTTATTCCTGGGGCTCGTCGCCATGCTTTTTACAGTGGATACCCTCTTTGCGCTGGAGGTATCCGAAAAACTCTATTTTGACATCTGGCTTATAGTGGCAGGAGTATTTGCCCCGGCCTATTTCCTCGCCGATATACCCAAGCACCGGGAAACCGTGCATGACGACAGCTATTACAAGGTGCTGAGGATACTGCTTCTTTACATTGTAATGCCGCTGCTGATTGCGTATTCAGCCATACTGTATGTATACTTTGCCAAGATATTATTCACCCGCCAGTGGCCCGATGGAATGGTCTCCCACCTGGTACTGTGGTATTCCATCATAAGCGTACTTGTACTTTTCTTCATATACCCCTTGCGTAAATCAAACCAGTGGGTCGGAGTTTTCAGATCATATTTCCCCAGGCTTATGCTCCCCCTTCTGGCCATGATGTTTGTGTCAATGGGTATAAGGATTAATGCCTACGGTATAACCGAAAACAGGTATTTCGTAATGGCTGCGGGATTCTGGGTAACGGTAAGCATGCTATATTATGTAATCAAAAGGGATGTGCGCAATATATTCCTTCCGGTTTCGCTGGCCCTGATAGCAGCTTTATCGGTGACAGGACCCTGGGGGGCCTATGGAGTTTCAAAACTCAGTCAGAACGACCGGTTTGAAAGTATACTAAAAAAATATGAAATGATTAGTAACGGCAGTATGGTCAGAGCCCCTGAGGACTTGCCCGATGAGGACAAGAGGGAAATCAGCGCCATCATCAGATATTTTGACAGGTACCACAGTCTTGAAGAACTTGGGTACCTGCCCGAGGGTTTTACCATCCAGGGGATGGAGGAACTTTTAGGCTTCAAGTACAATTATGGCCTCACTCGCAGAAATGAAAGGGATTATTTCTATTACCGAATCAAAGAAAACGATATGCTGTTAGGGATCCAGGACTACGACTATTTTGCAGACATTAACCTTCACAAAAACGCTGATTTTAACAGCCTGGCCGGGCCTCTGTTGATATCCTACTCGACCCGGACAGGAGAACTGCAGATTTTTGAAGAGGGGCATGAAGTTTACAGCGCAAATCTGCCCGACACGGTATCCCGGCTGTACGGACATCAGGATGACAACAGAAGCTTTACTGTAGATGAAATGTCTTATAAAGACACAGGGCAAAACTTAGAGGTCCTTTATGTATTCAAGAGCATAAACGGCTGGGAGGATATACCGAGCGGACAGCTGGAAATGGGAACCATAGACTTCTATATCTTTATAAAAACTAACTAAAAAGCCAGAGACAGGCAGCAGACAGGGGGACGGTTCTTCTGGCTGTCTCGTCCCTCGGGACATATGCCCTTTTGTCCCGTCCCCTTTTATCTCTCCCGATACATCAAGTCTACACTTTCCTCCAACTTAAGCGGAAGGGCCGGAGCTTGGTAAAAACGCCGGCTCTCAGGCATCTCCCATGCAAAGGACGGGATCGCTAATACGGTACATTGGTGACAACAACTCCGTCCCCTGTCATGTCTTGGAGTCGTCCATATTCTTGTGATTACTCGGTGCAATAATCCGGGCAGTATACAACGGTCAGAACCAATCCAGCTGCCGGTACAAGAACATTTGAGTTGGAAGAGCTTAAAAGAATAACGGCGCCTTCTGGGCCTGTACAAAGGGGCTGGACCAATGTGGTCTCATATTTCCCCCTGGTTGCCTGCGGGTCCTTATCAAAGGCAAAAGCAAATGTTGCGGGCCCCTCAAGTATCACTATGCTGCCGCCGTCTATCGGCGTACCGGCATTTTGCGTAATAGAGGCGTAAATCTTTGTAATACCCGCATTTGGCGGAATATCAACGCTTAGGGTAGTAACATCAGAATTGGAATCAGTCACTGATTTCGCTGCACATAATATCTTATCGCTCGGCGTGACATTTCCTTCCCCGCTGCCGGAACACATAATCGCTGCTGCCACTATAATACCCGAAAGCAAAATCGCCGCGCAAATGCAGCAGATGCAGTAGATATACTTTTTTGAATGGCGCATATATTTACCTCCTTATTATTGATTGAAAAATTTCCCGGTCCCCACTCTGTCTGCCTGGAATATCATATGCAGGCCTTATGATATGTGCAACGTATTAACAAAATGGCAGTGGTGTGACAGAGGCCTGTCACCTCCATTTCTTCCTCTATGGATTAAACAGATTGACACACAGCCGGGATAATGATACTATATTGATAATAGATATATCTAGTATCGATATATCACTGCGGAGATGATGCTATGGCAAGGGAGCAGTTAAAAAACCTAACCGAGCCAATGTACTATATCCTCCTGGCTTTGACAACCCCCCGGCATGGTTACGGTATTATGCAGGAAGTAGAAAGACGCACCGAGGACAGAGTTAGGATTGGAGCGGGTACCCTGTACAACCTGCTGTCAAGGTTCGAAGAAGAAAAATTTATAACACAGATTTCGGAGGAAAACCGGAGGAAAACCTACAGAATAACCGATAAGGGGTTAGGCATCCTAAAGGATGAATATAAACGGTTGAGACAGTTGGTGTCGGACGGTAAGGATATTTTGGAAGGGATAGGGTGATATAATGAAGAATAAATCCAAGTATGTATTTTGGGGGTTCTTTTCCCTGGACTACAAAGCAATGGAAGCCTATCTGGAAGATATGGCAAGTAAGGGATGGATGTTGGAAAAAGTGGGCCGAATGACGGCCAGGTTCAAAGCCATAGAACCTCTAAATCTGAAATTCTATGTGGACGTTTTCAAAGAAGGCGGCCCGCTTACACCGGAAAATACCAGAGAAGCTCAGGAATATCGGAGCCTATGCCAAGAATCCGGGTGGAATTATATCGCGTCCCAGGACTACCTTCAGTTTTTCTATGCCCAAGCAGACCAGGACCCGGTTCCTATCCAGACAGATCAGGCACTGGAGCAGAAAATTGTCCGGTCCACGCTGTGGAAACACGAACTGCTGGGCTTTTTATTCACCCTGGTTTTTTTAGTTTATCTCCTGGCTAAACTCTACCCTTTGAATCATACCTTCCTGTTAAGCTTTACAGGTGTTACCGCAACCTTTTTGTTTCCCCTTATGGGATTACCTGTGCTGTTAATAACTATCTATGACTTGGTTTGGATGCTGAGGGCCAGAAGAAGTATTAAAAAGGGCCTTTTTATAGAAAAACCAACTTTGAAAGCCGCCAAAAGAAGAATAAGGTCATTTTACGTTCCTGTATCAATTATTGCATTTATCTATCTGCTGGCCGTAATTGCTGATGCGTTCTTTATGCCTAATATTATTTTAGTATCAATACTGCCAGCAATAGCTGGTATCAGTATTGGACTGGGGCTCAGATATATGATTAAAAAAAGGGCTACGGAAAGAAATGACGTTGTCCAGTATGTGGCAATTGTCATAATTATTTTTCTGTTTCTGGGTCCCATAACAACCTCATCTCTTACATGGATGGACAGAAATCTTACTAACAGAAAAGATATCATACCTGAAGGCTACCCTGTTGTTACCCTGTATGACTTGACAGGAGGGGCCAAGCAGGGAACGCTTACCAGCAGAGAATTCCGCCCCGGTATGAGTCCCCTCACCCCCAAGCACTATAATTACTGGGAAACCAGAGATATAGATGGTAAGACAGAGGGCATACGTATTAATTACTATAAAACCATAAACCCATACTTTGCTGAGATAGTATTTAATGGAGTAACGGAGAGACTGGAAAGGGGAATTAAGTGGAGAGGTGAGTATCTATTAACAAAAACTATTATCACAAATGATGATATGAAGAATCTGTGGAATGTGGATAACCTGGCATTAACAGAGGAAAGGGATGAAATTATACTCCGAAGGGGAAATATAGTGGTGCATTTAGAAGGAGATGTAGATTTCGAAAAAAGGGAAATAAGGGACACTATTATCAATAAACTTTTATCCGATGACTACCGCCGCTAATTCTCCCGCTTCTGGCTTTGCACTGGTATTTCTACGCATTGCAAATGACGGGCAGGCAGGGGGACAGACAGTCTGACGGTTCTCTTGTCTGTCTCGTACCCCGCACCGGCTACCTATATCGAACCCGTTAAAACATAGGGATAATACAAAAAGGGACTCTACCGGAAGGGACGTAGGGGGACGTACCTCATTTGTCAACATTTTGCAATTATACCTCTGGAAATCCCTGTTGCTCTTTCAATCTGACGAATTGAAAAGCCTTCATTTTCCCTCAATTGTCTGATAATCCTATTCCTTTCAGGTTTCGGGAGTAATCCGATCTCATAGGGCTCCCTGCCGCCTATTAGCTTCATAATCCTCCGTCTTATATATTCCTCGCTTTTACCAATCCTGTCACTTACCTCATAAAGTTCTTTTCCTTTCTCCTGATGATATTCTTTAAAACTCTTTTTATCTATCATTGAAAGAATAAATTCTGTGTCGGTTAGTTTACTTCCATGGATGTATTCGTTATAACTGCTCCATTTGAATTTTTCTATTTCTGTTACTATTTTTGCTTTGATTGGATTTTGATGAATGTATCGTACCAGCGATAGCAAGTATTCATCTGCCTCTACCGGCTAGCTCTTATATCTATTTGCAATTAATGCGCCGCTCCTTGAGTATCTTCTGTTAAACCAACCCGCATATCTGGTAAGCAATCTATGCATAATTACCGAGATATCTCCCATATTGTGTTCTTTCAAAAGAATGTGAACATGATTGCTCATTAAGCAGAATGCATAGATCTCAAATGGCATTTCCTGCTTAAGGCTTCGCATGATTTCCATCATCTCGATGAAGTCATTTTCTTCTTCAAAAATATTCTGCCTGTTCATTCCTCTAAAAACAATATGGTATAATCCGGTTTGGCTGTACTGACGTGCTTTTCTACCCATATTTTAATCACCTGTCCATATTATACCATGTTTATATTAAAAACATCAATAGATTTGCTGACAATTTGGGTACGTCCCCATTTGTCCTGCATTTATCGAACCCGTTAAAACATAGGGATAATACAAAAAGGGACTCTACCGGGTTTTATTATATGCAGAGTCCGTCACTTTCGATTTTATAAAATGCATTTTCCAAATCCGCCATCACACGCTTTTATTATGATGCATTTTCTCCAGGAAACCCGTAACAAAGGCTGTCAGGGGTATTGTTATAATTAATCCGATACTACCGGCCAGAGAACGTACTATTTCTGTGGTAATAAAGTCTATATTCAACACGGCGGACAAGGTATTCCCGTAGGCCGAAAGCACCAGCAGCAAAGGAATGGATGCTCCGGTATAAGCCAATATCAGTGTATTACTCATTGTTCCCATTATATCTCTTCCTACGTTCATCCCCGATCTTATTAAATCATTGGTAGGTATGTCGGGATTTGCATGCTTTACTTCGTCCATGGATGAAGCTATCGACATACTGACATCCATTACCGCACCTAAGGACCCGATAATTATCCCGGCAAACAATAGCCCCTGGAAATCAAATTCAATTCCCTGTGGTATATATAAAAGCATCTTGGCTTCTTCCACTCCCAGACCGGTCAACCTGGCAAGCTTCCCCACCACTATGGCGATAACGGCTGCAATCAAAACTCCTCCTGCCGTTCCTATAATTGCCGAAAAGCTCTTGATGGATACTCCGCTTATTAGCAACAGTGTAACCACCGTAGAAACCACCGTAACGGCAACAGACAGCATTATCGGACTATAGCCTTTCAGCATATACGGTATAAGAACCTTAAAAATCAGAAGTATCATAACTGCAAGGGAAATGGTCGCTTTAAGTCCCTTTATTTTGCCGACAGCCAACAGTACTATTATAAAGGCTGCGGCCAGATAGTACACATAAATGCTTCTGTCGTAACTGGTGATATATGCTGCTCCAATGTTACCATCAGTCACTTCCAGATAAAGTTCTACTCTGTCTCCTTCTTTAACAATAATATCGTATGCGGGGTCATCCATAAGATGGTTCTCGACGTGGAGTACCTGTCCCTTATAAATGCCCGAGGTTACTTCAACATCAATCTCTTGCACTTTCAATGGTATACCCACGTCTTCAAGATCATTTTTGGAAGTTACATTCTTTATTTCCAATACTCTGCCCTTTGTTATCACTTCTTCATAGCCCAGGTCTACGTCAATGTCCTCGTATCCCTCGGCCAATGCAGCAGTATGAAAAAAAAGAACTGACACTATCACTGCCATCAGCACAATCCTTAGTTTTACAGTCAAAACAACTCCCCCTTTGCTCCAAAAGGCAGTATACCTTAAATCATACCATAGTGCAACCTCAAGCCTTAAAGATTTTGACAACTCCATCCCTTGGAACAAAACCATAGATCTATTAGTCAAAAGAGTGTAGCCCGTTGTAGTACGAGTAGTTTGCAGCAATAACTAAAATCCATAATTTACAGAAGGAGGACTACAAATGATTATTTCAAAGTTGTTAAGAGTGTTTATAGCAGTTACGTGTATGTCGCTGTTATTGACAGGGGCGGCCCTTGCCGCTTCGGATGAAGGTATTTCACCATATACGGCACAGCAGCCGATGGATATGGGCCTTGATACGCCGGTTTCTGACTTGATCCCGGAGGAAAGGGCTATCGATAAAGAATGGCAGCTGGGGTACCAGAGTGAGGAACTGTACCAAAAACACAGGGAGATTGACAAGTATGTATTTAAAGACCACATTGAAGAATTAAGGCTAAAGAGTTTTGGCGTTACTCATACCGGTCCGCGGGGCGAATTTATCGAAATAGGCATTACACCGTTTAGCAAGGAGTACGCAGATTACCTCTATAAGGTATTCGGCAGCGATATGGTCAAAGTGGTAGAAGGCCAGCAGGCGGTTACGCTGCCACTGGTTACCGGGGAAGAGCTTGATGTGGAGCTGGACGCCGGCATGGCTGATGAAGCCAATGTAATTAGCGATGACTTAAACGTTGGGGTAAGGCTTGACGAACGGATGCTTTCCTTTGACGTTGAGCCCTTCATAGAAAACGACCGTATCCTTATACCTCTGCGTGGAGTAATGGAGGGACTGGGAGCAGACGTTGAATGGGACCAGGAAACAAGAACCGTCAGTGTCTTTACAGAGGACGTAAATATTAACCTTGTCATAGGTGAAAACACCGCAAAGGTTGTTAAAACCGTTGATGAAGTACCCAGTGAGGAAACTGTGGAGTTGGACGTTGCTGCGAAGCTGGTAAATGACCGCACCTTTATCCCGGTACGTTTTGTAAGCGAGGCCCTTGGTGCAAAGGTAGACTGGGACAATACACTTCGTATTGCCATTATCGAAACCATGGATAAAGGCCAGGAGCAAACGGAAGACTCCGAGGAAGACAATGCGGAGCCTGAGGAAATAAGCCTTAAGGACTATTTCCCCCTAACCAAGGGAAGCACATGGAAGTACATGGGCGAAGGAAATGAATACGCTTCGTTTAGCCGCGAGGTGCTGTTTGTCGACGGAGACAGGGCACAAATTTCCGAAGACAACGGCGGTACAGTAAGCGCGTCGGTTTTCGATTTCCAAGAAGGCCAGATAGTACGCACCTTCTTTCGAGGCGAAGAATACGACGGGAACAACTTCCTTGACGAGGAGGCCAACGACAACCTGGTACTACTCAATACACCCCTTGAAGTGGGTACAAAATGGGAGACCTCAGACGGAGCCAGGGAAATCGTTAAAACCGATGCGGTGGTGGATACACCGGCCGGGCAATTCGAGAACTGTATAATGATTGAAATCACTATGGAGCACTCTGTCATGTATGAATACTACAAAGAAGGGATAGGCCTTGTAAAGAGGGAATTCCTTTCGGAGGGCATGGCTGTTACATCCACACTGGAGGAGTACAATATTAAGTAGGATGGTCACCGCTGTCCTCCATACGGAATACCGCTTTGAGATGTACAATATATAGAAAAGTCCCCTGCGTTAAGAAACGGTGCATCGGGACTTTTTTTTCTTCCAGAACTGCGCTTTGCAATCTGGCAAATCATTTCCCATTACCATGGCAATTTCCCCGGTATAGCCGTGATGCACAGAAGCGCAGATCAATAGAACCTTTTTATTATCCATCACCTTTGCCCCATAAAATCCTTCTTATCAGGATTTATATAATCCTATATTAAAATAGCTTACGGTACCGCATACGGTGCCAAATGCACCTGTTCCAAAAGCCAAAGCTGCCGCGCCACAATCATTATCAGCAGCTGGGTTGGGATGCTCCCGAAACCATATCCGTTCTTTAGCCTTCTAATTATCTTCAATTTTACGTTCAAAAATAACCTCATATTCCGTAGGCTTGCCATGGGCGTTATAGCCCATAGCCAGTACTTGTACCAGCTTCCAACCTTCCTTGGCATACTTGTCAATAATCTGGTGATGGTTCGCATCCGTAAAGAAGCCTCCGAGGTTTGCCTCTACAAATTTGTATTCATACATGGTTTCACTTCCTCATCATAAATATTTTTTATTATGTAATTACATCCATGGGAATCCCCATTATCCTCCCAGTTTGACGAATTGAAAAATCCTTGTGATAATCCGGACATACCCCATTTACCCCCGTCCCTGTTCAGTCTGCCGTCCCCTTATGCACCTAACTAACCCCAACTTGATTAAAATCATCTTAAATACCCGTTACTCTCATACTTCCGTCATATGAGACTTATATGTCAACATACCGGGTTGTTTATTATTCCATGTAGGATAATAAATCTATCTCCTGCGTCATTAGCTCCCCTTCCGGCCCGGGCAGGGACACCGACATCAGCAACTTGGCATAGGCCGCATCGCCGATTAAAATTCTGTAGACTCCCCCCGCTTCCCAGTTTTTGGCGGCATTTTCTTCGGCTAGAAAATCTCTGCGAACAGTCCCGGTTTCTCCTTTTTCGTAACCAGTGATCCGAATGTCAAAGTCCTCCGGCTGCGGATAGAGCTCCGGAATTTGGAAATAGATAATGCCCGCATCTTTATGATAGTCAATGCTATAGCCGATGCTTGCCAGGGCTAATGTGGCAATATTCAACCCCTGCTCCAGATCACGGTACATAAGAATATACAAAGCGGTGAGCGGAACGCCGCGGCCCTCGCCCATCGGATGGGAACTAGAGATAACCGATATCTCTCCTCCTCTGTTCTCGGCAATCAGCCAGGGGCGCCCCATGCTAATGGTGTCTAACAACCAGCCCTCTTCATCAAAACTCGTTGCATCGACAAGTCCGATTTTCAAAGGGTCATCCGGCTTTAAACGGTATTCTAAAGCATATGCTTCAATCACCCTGTCATCGTATAGATCCTCAAATCGATCTGTACATTCCAAACGTATAATTTCGGCATCCAAAAAGATAACGTTGACAAATTGTCCGTAGGTTTCTATATCTCTGTTTATCATTGTCCATGCATAGCTGATTAAGGGGTCGGGATGGGCCAGACCGGCTGCTAATTCTAATTCCAATTCAGGGGTCATGTATTGCTTGTCGACGAAATCTGCCGACGGTTGCTCGTTGTCGGAAGCCGGAGGTTGCTCGATGTACGGTGCGGTTGAGCGACAGGAGACCAAAACAGCAAGGGACATTATGACAATAAGCACTGCTGCCGCAACGATATATTCTCTTTTCATACGACCAGCTCCTTTTTCTTAGCCTAGCATACAAATGAAGACATGTAAATATAACCCTCATTATGTTTATAAATACATAAAAGGATAATGATGGAAACACAAATGAGAACGCACCCTGTTTGTCAACATTTTGGGATTATACCCCTAGAAATCCCTGTTGCTCTATCAGTCTAACGAATTGAAAAGCCTCCATGTTCCCTCAATCCAGTGATAACGAGTATTCTTCTGCCTCTACCGACTGGCTCTTATATCTATTTGCAATTAACGCGCCGCTTCTTGAGTATTTTCTGCTAAACCAACCCGCAATCGGGCAAGCAATCTCTTCATAATTACCGGGATATCCCCCGTATTGTGTTCTTTTAAAAGGATGTGAACATGATTGCTCATTAAGCGGAATGCATAGATCTCCCTGTGTCTCAATTTGAATAGCCTATTTTTCGCATTTCTTCCGTATTGATGTTGTATTCAAATAAACTGTTTCTGTCTGTTTCAAAATAGATATAGTCTTTTACTACAGTAAACGTTCTAATAGATTCAGACATCTCTATTTCGATTTCTTCCACATTATCATTAACATCAAAAACTAAAATATTTTTATTAAATGTTTCTAAAAAATAGAACTTACCATCATATATACTGCCTTGTATTATATGCTGGTTTTTCTCGGGGTAAGCTTCCCTGTATTTTTCTATTATACTGAAAAGTTTACTTAACGCATGAAAAAGCTCATTCTGATAAACTAAGTAATTGTTATTCTTCTCGGCGTTATTATATTTACTTTCATATTCAATCCTATCTATATTTTCTATCTGTAGATTATCTAAGTGGATTTTTCTAAACTGGTATTTCTTCAATATATGGCAAACGGGGCCGCCTAATGTTATATCACATTTTTCCCTTTGTTGTCCGTAAGCATAATACAAAAAACCATTATTCATATAAAAACCTTCTGCATTTTTCCCGAGGTTCATTTTTTGTTCCGAATCATTATATTTAATATATAAGTAGCCCTCTAACAAATAGTGCAATTTATCCTTATAATTGAATAAATATCTATTGTTAATTGACTTGGAATGAAATTTATTAATATAATCTGCTATGGAATAATTCCTTTCATCTAAAATACTTAACATTTCACTCGTATCTAAGTAGTTCTGATAACTAAGGAGTGAGACATATGGTTTTCTTTTTTCATATCCGAAATAAGGAACATAATTAATCAGATAGATACATAAAAGAAATATTAATATTACTAATATTGCCTTTTTCATCATTTCCTCCTTTAAATGGCTTTAATTACATTATACTATAATTAATAAAAAGCGAGGAGTACAAAGTACTCCTCTAACATCAGTTTACTGAACCCCTTCTGATCTAAAAAATGCATCTAATACAGCGGCCATATTTTGTTGACAATATTCATATGTGGCTTCAGCAGCCTATAAAGCCGACTTTATAGTGTTTTACCCGGACGGTTGACAATATTCATATGTGGCTTCAGCAGCACTATCCCATCTGCCCAGATCAGGTGTTCCCTGTGAACCGGGAATTGTTGCTATTGCGTCCGAAACATAACTATAAGCGTAATCTGCTGATGCTTCTGCATATGCTTCAAAATTAGTACTATGAGCATTATAATAAGGAGAATTGTAGGCTTTATAGTTATTCCGCAATGTATCAGCCCTATATTCCCATTCGTAATGGTTACTGTTAGCTACTGTTAAATTTGAAGCATGATGAGGCGCATTCATATCTGCAAAATAATGCATCGCTTTTCCTAATGTAAACATCGCATTAGAATTATCGCTTGCATCTTTATCAAACTGTTGCTTTCCAAGATTCATATAGTATAAAAAACGTGTCATAGCAGTTGGGCTATATAATTTAAACTTTAAGCTGACTAATTACCAATAATTACAGCTTAATAGTA
>JAENYX010000058.1 GCA_016841565.1 Clostridium thermobutyricum
TATCAGGAACAATGGGAATATTCGGCTAAGGAGTGAAATGCTTTGGACGGGTTCGAATTCATATATGAATTTGCCTGGAAGGCCACAAGGGCTTATACAATAATACGGACAAGGAACCGCGATTTGTCCGCCGGTTGTAAGCCGGGCTAATAAATGGTAAAATGGAGGCGACAATATTCGGGATATTGCAGGCCGCCGGGAGGAAAGAAATTCTATGAAACTGTTTGAGATACTGCCGCACAACCTGTTTTCGATACTCAATTCCAAAAACAGGGAGGTCTACGTTGAGGCACTGTTTGTTTTAAGAAGGGCTTTTAAGCAGGAAATGTCCATAACCAAGTCTGATTTGGTTTCAATGCTTATAGCCAACCTTGACGAGATGATTTATCAGATGGACCTGTCGGAGGAGGACGATACGGATAACGCAGATACATATAATGACGAAAGGGACGGGGCAGGTCTTTCTTCCACCGCCCATTTTATTTTGCGCCGACTTAGGGATACCGGTTGGATAGAGGCCGAATACCGGATAGATTCCTTTGAAGAGAACATAACCCTGCCGGACTATTCGGTCAAGCTGGTAAACCTGCTCTATTCGCTTACCGACGAGAGCATCCGGGAGTACAATTCTTACGTTTATTCCACCTATTCGGCGTTAAAGACCGCAGACCAGGAGCGCGACGACTATATGTATGACGCCCTTTTAACCGCCCACGGTAATACGGTAAAACTGGTGGATGAGCTCAAGACGCTGCACAACAACATACGCAGGTATCACCAGGCCCTCAACGAATACGCAACGGTGAACGACATCCTAAAGGGCCATTTTGATGAGTACAAAAACCTAATAACGGATCGGATATATCACCCTCTCAAGACTCTGGACTCGGTTCCGCGGTTCAAAAACCCGATAGTCCGCATCTTAGGCGGCTGGGTACGGGATCAGGGTATAAGGGAAGGGCTGGAAAGGCAGGCCATGCTTCGGGGCAGGTACGATTCCAAGGAGGAAGCCGCAGGGGACATAATGCAAAAAATCCATGAGACTATGGACACCTATGAAACCCTTGACCATATGCTGGAGGAAATTGACCGGAAAAATTCGGCCTATACAAGGGCTTCCATCGAAAAGATGAGGTACATGCTAAATACCGATAGGAGCATTAAGGGTAAACTGGTGGAACTACTGACCCGGGCGGCCGAAAGCGAGGGTGAGGCCGAGAGGACACTGGCGCAGGCTCTGGGGGATTGTACTGAAGTTTTCAGGCAGGGGTATGTGGACGGAAATTCACTCTACACTCCAAGGGTGCGAAAGGTAAGGAAGGACGAAAAGCCAATGGGAATGCACCCGATGGAACATGAAGCGGGAGAAAGGGCCTTTGAGGAGTTTATGGACAGGGCGAAAAGAAGTTACAGCCACACCCGGGTAATGGACTTTGTGCGCTCGGTCATGGGACAGATGGATGTAATAACCGGCAGGGAAATACCGCTTGAAGACGATGAGGCCTTTATACTGCTTATGCTGGCATCACTAAAGGGTGGAGAGCGCAGTGCATTTTATAAAGTTGAATTCACCAAGGGTTATACCAACAACAACGGTTACAGAATACCCAACATGAGATTTGTCAAGAAAGGAATAAAAGACCATGTGGAATGAACTATACGAAAAGCTGAACAACTCGGACAGGGAGGAGTTTAGGAGAATTTTTAACCTTTTGCTTTCCCGGACCTTTATAATCCGGGACGTGTACGATTCCCGGGAGAGTATGATGAAGACCAATCCCGAGTACAGGTTTATTGAAAGAAACTTCGAACTCTTCACCGGTTACCTTGGATATTCCGGATGGACGCTTCAAAAAGACGGAAATTATGGCGTGATTGCGCTTTCTAACGAGTATGAATACAACCGTGTAAGGATGGACAAGAACACCACCCTTATTCTGTATACGCTCAGGCTTATATTTGAGGAGGAACGTGAAAAGGTGTCGCTGCGCAATGAGATACTAACCACCACGGGCCAAATGGTACATAAGATGATTACGCTGGGAATCGTTAACCGAAAGCCCTCCGACAAAGACCTTGCCGACGGGTTAAGGCAGCTGGCCTATCACAACATCATCGAGAAGGTGGACGGGCCCTGGGAGCAGGCGGATACCAAGCTGCTTATTCTGCCCTCCATACTGTTTGTAGTCACCAACGAGAAAATAAGCCGGATGTACGAGGCTCTGGAAAATGGCGACAACGGTGAAGCCAACCGGGACGATGGCAGTGATGATGAGGGGGACAGGGTTATAAGGGGGGATGACGTGCTGTGAAATTGCTAAAGAAAATGCTCCTAATAAACTGGCATTATTTCTGGCAGGAGCTTATTGAGTTTGAGAATATAAACTTTTTGACAGGCAAGAATGCCGCCGGTAAGTCGACGGTCATAGACGCCATGCAACTTTTGCTTTTGGGAGATACCAACGCCCATTTTTTCAACAAGGCGGCCAACGAAAAATCTGCAAGGAACCTTAAAGGATATTTGAGGGGCGAGATAGGCGACGATGGTGATATAGGGTTCAGATATCTGCGGGACGGACGGTTTACCAGCTATATCGCCTGCGAGTTCCATGACCATTTAAAGAATAAGGATTTTACATTAGGTGTGGTGTTCGACTGTTACGAGGACGGCGACTTCGAACACCGGTTCTTTGTGCTGGATTCGGCCATTCCGGAGAATTTATTTGTAGTAAACAATGTGCCCATGTCCTATAAGGAACTGAGAAGCTTTGTAAGCAGGAATTACAAAAGAGGAAGATTCGACTTCCCGGACACAAACCGGCGGTACCAGGACATATTGAAGGGCAAGCTGGGCGGGGTAAAGAACAAATACTTCAGCCTTTTCAAGAAGGCAGTGCCCTTTTCGCCCATAACCGATATAGAAACCTTTATAACCGAATATATCTGCGATGTACGAAGTCCGGTTGATATAAGCCTTATGCAGGACAATATACGGTATTACAAAAGGCTTGAGCAGGACGCTGAAATGATGGAACAGCGCATTTCGGCCCTTGACGATATATCCGCCAAATATGAATCCTACCGGGAAGAAAAACAAAGGCAGGAAGTGCAAACATATATAATAGAACGGGCAAAGCACCAGGCGGCCCTGGACGCTCTTTCGACACTCAGGGAAGAAGTAAAGGTAAACAGGGAAGCTATTGAAAAGCTTACGGCGGAGCAGGCGGATATTGAAAAGAGGATAGAAGACCTCAAGGAAGAAAAGGACAAGCTGGTGGCCGATAGGGCCGCTTCGGATATATATCGCAAGATGGAGGAACTAAAAAAACAAAAATCTGAAATAGAAAGGCAGCTTGATGACCTAAGGGAGGCTCTGAAAAAAACCGTAGGCAACATGAGAAAGTACGGGCTGGTATGGCGGGAGCATATTAAAGCTTTTAAAGGTTTGCAGCAGCTGACCGGTGAGGGTGGCGAACATGGGCTGATGCCCGATGTAAGTGAGGGCTGGGAGACCCTTAACCGGGCGGCGGCCCGGGCACTGGAATATGCCGAACTGTTGATGGACGCCGATCGGGACAGGCTTTGTGGTATGGGCGCCGATGGATTTACCGGTGTCAGGGAATGCATAGACAGCTTGAAGAATACTGCTTCGGGGGTTGCCCATTCCTACGCTGGGGCAAAAAGCAGAATGAAGCAGCGGCTGGCCGGGGTAAAAGAACAGGTGGAGGGCTTGGAAAAGGGCGTCAAGCCCTACGATCCAAAGCTTGTGGATCTTAAGAACGAGGTTGCCGCCGCCCTTAAGGCCAAATACGGCGATGCCACCGGGGTTCATATACTGGCCGACCTCCTTGAAATAAAGAATACTCGCTGGAGCAATGCGGTGGAAGGTTTTCTGAATACGCAGAAGTTCTACCTGATAGTGGAGCCGGAGCATTTTGTGGAGGCGCTTAAGGTATATGACCGGCTTAAGTTTAAAAAGGGCTTCTATGACTGGGGCCTTGTGGATACCGGAAAACTTGCCGCCAAAAACCCAAAAAGCCTTAAGGGCAGCCTGGCGGATGAGGTAGTTACCGAAAATGCATATGCACGGCAGTTTGTGGACCACGTCATGGGCCGACTTATGAAGTGCGACAGCGTAGAAGAGCTTCGGGAACATGACCGTTCTATAACCGACAGCTGCATGCTGTATCAGAATTTCGTAGCGCGGCAGCTAAACCCCGAGCGGTGGAAGTATCCCTATATCGGGCGCAAGGCTATAGAGGAGCAGATAAAGGCAAGGCGCCGGGAGATGCTGGACCTGGAAAGGGGTATATCGGTATGCAGCGACAGGCTGCAAACGCTGGGAGGCCTTGCTGCAATGGAAGCGGTGAACAGCAACGAGGCCCAAAACGTAATACAGGTGCTTGAAAGGGTAGGTGCCATACCCACCCTTGAAGACCTGCACCGGCAGGTGGTTGACCAGCTGGGGGGCCTTGACCTTACATGGCTTGTAAAGCTTGATAAAAGGATAAAGGAACTGGAGAAAGAGATAAAGGGCTTTGAAGAGGAAGAAAGGTCCTTTGACAAAAGCATTGCCAACCTGGAGACCCGGACGGAAATTATTCTGACCGAGAGGATACCCGCTGCACACAGCCAGGCCGACAGCCTAAGCAGTGGTATTGAAGAAGGTTTCTCTCAGGAATGGATAGAGCAGCAGGGCGAACCGAGATTTTTGAAGGAGCTTGAAGCCAGAAGCTCGGCCGAGGATGTAGCCAATGCTTTTTACAGTCAGGTTGCAAGGACCAGAAGCCAGGTACAGAAAAAATGGGGCGACCTTACTAATACCCGTGCGAGCTATATAAGGGACTACAGGATGTCCTACGATATCAATGCGGAGGACAATACCCCTTACCGGAAGGAGCTTTCGCAGCTTAAGGAGGTTAGGCTGCCTGATTACAAAAAGCAGATACAGGACGCCAGGGAAAAGGCCTATGAACAGTTCAGGGACGATTTTCTGGCAAAGCTGAAATCCAATATTGACACTCTTAATATCCAGATAGAAGAGCTTAACGGGGCCTTGAAGGAGTTTAGTTTTGGCAACGACAGGTACCGGTTTGTCACAAAACCGAAAACCGAATACAGACGGTATTACAATATGATTACCGATAATATGCTGCTTGAGGGCTATAATATAAATTCCCAGGGTTTCAGGGACAAGCACAAGGATGCCATTGATGAGCTGTTCCGCCAGATTACCGACGTGGCTTCAGAACTCAATGCCGATGCGAGAGCACAGCTGGAAAATAATATAAAGCGGTTTACCGACTACAGAACCTATCTTAGCTTTGACCTGGAAGTGAGCGATGAAGGGGGACAGCAACAGCGGCTTTCACGGACTTTGCACAAAAAATCCGGTGGTGAGACCCAAACCCCCTTCTATATATCTGTTTTGGCTTCCTTTGCACAGCTGTACCGGATAAGGCAGAGGGGCGAAGCCGGGAATACGATAAGGCTTATAGTATTCGACGAGGCCTTCAGCAAAATGGACAGCGAAAGGATCCAGGAGAGCATTAGGCTGCTAAGACGGCTTGGACTTCAGGCGGTACTTTCGGCGCCCACCGAAAAAATAGGTGATATTGCACCGCTGGTAGACAGGAATTTATGCGTAATTAGAAACGGGGACGCCTCCTTTGTGAAGGCCTTTGATTCAAAAAAGCTTGGAGAGTTTGACCATGGACTATAAAAAAATTGTTTTAAACAGGCTGCTGGACAAGTATGAAAGGAGCAAGGCATATCTTGACGGGTGCTCTGTAAGGAGGATTATGCTTAAGCTGTGTTCTGGGGATATGCCGGAGTACAACCTGGAGGATACGCCGGTTCGGGAACTGGTAAATTCAATGATACAGGACCTGGCGGAGGACGGTATTGTCAAATTTGAGTGGATGAAGTTTGAACGCGGCAATATAATCGACAGGGTATGGCTGTGCCTTGATAAGACAGAACATGCGTACCGGGAAGCGGGAAGGGTTCCCAAAAAGGGAAAAGCGGATTTGGTACTAAAAAGAATAAGAGAAGCTTTACCCGGTATAACACAGCCCTGGATAGAAAACTTTTTCAAAGAGGCTTTGGATTTTATAGATGCGAAAAAGAGCATAACACCATATCTCCCGGGGGATACCGGCACTGCCCTGGCGGTGCTTAAGGCTCTTATGGCAATAGATAGTCTGGACGGTGAAGAATGCCCCGAAAGGGTGTTCAGTATAAAATGCTTCGGGGATTCTAAATATTTCGAAAGATATGTAAAGAAAAGGGTTGCGGGTATTATAAGGCAATACCTTGTTAAGGAAGGGGACTTCATAGAAAGACCTGCGGATGATGAGATGCTTGCCCAGGTGGGAATAGTAAAGGCCTTCGAGCAGGTGGAATTTTGCGGGAATGTTTCGGGCAGGCTTTACGGGAAACCGGTTGATTTCTCGACTTTCCGTCACGGAATAGCTATAAACTCCCGCACCGTAAAGGATTTGGAAGTAACCGGCATAGGTGAAGTAAAGAAGGTACTGTTCATTGAGAACAGGACAAACTATATGAAATACGTATCAACGGATAAGGCCGGGGACCAATTGGTCATATTTCACGGCGGCTTTTACAGCCCGGCCAAAGGTGTTTTTTTTCAAAAGGTGTACGAGGCGGGTCAAAGGGCCGGGGCGGAATTTTACCACTGGGGTGATATAGACATAGGGGGCTTTAGGATGTTTAAAAGACTGAAAGAAAACATAATACCCGGTCTCAAGCCCTATTTGATGGACAGGAAAGACTTTATGTCCAAAGAAAAGTACTGGCTGCCCTTTAACAAAAAATATCAAAAAGCCCTTGAGAGGATGCTTGATGACAAGGGCTATTCGGAATTCCATAAAGTGATTGAAACTATGCTCCAGGTAAGGGCCCGTCTGGAACAGGAGGCATTTCTTTAAATAACTTATATAATAAAAACCCCATGCTTGTTCTTTCTTATCTTTCAAAACAAAATACTTATGGGCAAGGGCATATAGCGTCGCAAATTGCAAAAGATCTCAATATTAGTATTGGAAGCGTTTTTGAGATTCTCAAGAGGTTTAAGCAAATGGGCTTGATAGACATGCAAAATGAGAAACATTGATTGTTATATCACATTATTTACAAAAATTACAGAATCATGGAACATTTTCGAACTTCTAAACGACTATAGGAAGTAAGAAGAAGATACTTTTGCTAAGCAATGTTACACAAAATCCTGTATAAATGTTTTGCTATATACAACGCATTAATAATACTACATTCCTTTACCTGTTATTTTGAGGGGGAGCCCGAAGAATCTGACCTGAAGATAGACATTTAGCTATCGCTCAGGATGACAAGTTAGGAGATGTAAAGTCTTAAGCACGTTATATATAGCAGCAAGGAATATTAAAATGACATGACATATCATACAGCGCAAAGATTAATATATCAACAGGTTTTAGGATAGCAGGTTTGACAGAACACATATGCCTAACCTGGGAGGAATATACCGTGCGTTTTCTTGAAATTAAGAAGCAAGATAACAGAACAAAGATAGAAAGGTTATATTATGCATATAGAGATATTATGTATACTGTCGCATACAACATACTAAAGGATAGGTATCTTGCAGAGGATGCGGTACATGAGTCATTTATAAGAGTTATTAATAATTTGCATAAAATAAATGAAAACGATTGTCACAAAACGAAATCATTTTTGATTATTATATGTAGGCATGTATCCTATGATATTTATAATCGGAATAAAAATATAGAATTGAATCCTGTTGAGGAATTTGGGAATACATATATTGATACATCGGACCAACCTATTGATTTGCTAATAAATGAAGATAGCTTAAGAGATCTTATAGATACAATTAAAAAAATGAAACCAATATATTCGGATGTTATTTTATTAAGGTATTCTCATGACCTTTCCATAGACGAAATTGCAAATTTTTTAAATATTAAAACTAATACTGTTCGAAAAAGGCTTGAACGTGCAAAAAAAATGCTTATTAATATTTTGAAGAGGGAGGCAATAATGTGAAAAGAAACCAACTGCTAGAAAAAACATTAGATAATACTTTACATTATATTGCACCGATAGCCGAAGAGGAACTAATGAAGGAGTTTAATAGCCGTTTCAACGGAAATATTGAATTTTCAAAAGAACATGAAGGAAAAATACAAAAGCTTTTCAAAACCGAAAGGAAAAAACAATTCAGTTCACAGGCTACGCTTATTCTAAAAAGAATAGCAATAATTTTTATTATTATATCTGTTGTTAGTACAATAAGCATTCTGATTGTAGAAGCATGGAGAATCAAATACTTAAACTTTATTATTGAAGTTAAAGATAAATATTCTGATATTAGCTTGAAAGAAGTAACTTTTTATAACAATTCTTATAAAACAGAAGATATAGCTTTTGGATATATTCCGGAGGGTTTCCTCGTCGAAGATACAAAAATTACAGATAATCATCTGTTTATACAATTCGTTAATCAGAACAATTTGTATTTTTCTCTAGATGTTAATAGTCTGGATGTAAACTTATCAATAGATACCGAAAATGCAAATTTAAGAGAAATTTTAATAAATGATGGCAAAGCAGTTCTGGTTGAAAAGAATAATGAAAAAATTTTAGTATGGAATAATGATAAACATATTTTTACGTTAATAGGAAATATAAAGACATCTGAGATAATAAAAATAGCGGAGAATATAATAAAATAAATCGTTACTAAAATGGTCACATTTTACTCTTTTTTTAGGTTGTCTATATAAGAGTATAAATTTAGGAGTGATTGAGTTGAACAGAAAACTATTAACAATTATTGGAGTAATATTAATTGTAAGTTGTTCGTGTTTAAATGTAAATGCCCAAACGATATTTGAACCTAATACCGTTTGTACAACTTATGAAATTCGTCAAGAGGAAGTTATACCATATTTTATTGCTATTACTAAAGCAACTAATAATTTGACATTAAATAGTGGCGGACGTTTAACTTGCTATGCAGATACCCGTACCAAATATGGTTATGGTTCAGGCGTAACAATAGAATTGCAGCAATATACAAATGGTAGTTGGAAAACTATAAAGACATGGACAAGTAGCTCAGATAGCAATGCGTCAACAATAGAAAAAGATTGGTATGTTGTAAAAGGATATAACTACCAGCTTAAAACAACACATGCAGCACTTGATAATGGTGATGTCATAGAAACTTTTATAAAATATAGCGACATTATAAATTATTTTTAATTTTTTTTAAAAGTTGTCATAAAACTAATGCTTTTTAGGTTGTATTATATGAAAGGTAGAAGTAAACAAAAGAAGGTGATTCCAATGGGCTATTAATACCGATTAAATTCAAATTCCTTACTTGCCAAAAATTAAAAAATGAGGAGGAGGAAATTATCGTGAGAAAGATTTTATGCACGCTTTTATCTGTACTTATGCTGGTGAGTTTTATGGGCATTGTCGGTTATGCGGAAGATAAAGAGGAAATTTTGGTATTCGTGTTAACCGATGCAGATGGTAATGAAATAGATAGGCTACCCGTTATTAAAAACCCCGAGGCTGAAAGAAAACTCAAAGAGGCGCTTGAGGATGAAAGATATGCACCGATGGCTCCTTTAGATGTTAGATACGGCCCATATTATTATTCATGGTCTTCAAGGTCCGGGGTGATTATTGGTGACTTTTATTCGTCTTTAAACGGACGCATATACGTTGATGCTGCTGTAAGTGGATCGCCTACCGTTCCTTATCTTGCGATAAATAATGTGACAACTGGCGAATTTTATGGAACGGTTAACCTCCCATCAATCGGCGGGGGTAATTATGAGATAGACGGATATTTGATACCGGGAACGCCTTCAGAGGTATTTAATATTTCACTTTGGACAACGAGCGGCAATTGGACAGCAGCAAATTGTAAAGTTTATTAAATTTCTTGAGAGGTACAACGTATTTGCAATAATTATGATTAATTTACAAAACTTAGGTAATTAGGCCAGCGGTAAGATGTCAATAGGTGAGTTGGAGAAAGATCTTTGAAAATAGCATACTAACAAGACTGTTTTGGCACAAAAAGGGAAACCCTAATAAGCCCTGCCATATCAACTGGAAAAATAGGACACGCCACGGCCAACGGGCTAATATTCCACGTGCGTGACCTATTAAGATGTGAAGGAAGTATAGATTTGATCTTTAAATATATTATACGAGGAGAGTAAAAATGATGAAAAGAAAGCTTATGTCTATTGTCATTTTAACATTGATAGTTTCGTCAATGTGTTTAGCAGTTGTTATAGCAAGTCAAAACGAAGCATCCGCTATAATTGACCGACTTATATCAATAAAAGTAATAAATACAGATGTTCTAAATTTAATGGATACTCAGCGCGATTATGAGTATAATGCATCCGATTTTATTACTCGCGGAGAATTGTCTGCTATCATATACGGGTTTTTAGGCTTCGATGGTCCTGTTGATAAAGTTCCTGACGATGTTATTTTTTCAGATGTACCCTCAACCCACTGGGCGCATAAATATATTAGGGTAGCTACAAATCATGGCGCTTTTTCTTCTGTAGAAGAAAAGCTTTTTTACCCTGATAAAAACGCGACCTATACCGAAGTTATGAAGGCGGTACTGGACGTCTGCGGCTATGCCCCTCTTGCTAAGACATGCGGCAAAGGAGAATTTGGATACCTGTCTTTATCGAATATCCTTAAGTTGACAGATGGTATGTCAAAATTTAAACCTGCCGACAATATAACAAAAGGTGATTTAGCTATCTTCTTAAACAATTCTTTGGACTTATATTATATAGTAGCGGATGGCAATTATGAAGATGGCAGCCCATATTGTTATGTCATGGATGGAACCAGTTATTTTAAGGACGGTGAACGTAGATTTTACGAAGAAGAAACTGAAGTTCCTGTAACTATTCTTAAGAAAATAAATATAGGGCCAAGAAGATTAGTTGATCCCTTTGCTTCAGGGGTATATGGAAATGATCCAAACTACCAGAGCATGTTGGTGAAGGTGAAAATTGTTGATAAGGATATTTCAAATGGCACCGTTTCTTTCACAAACCTTAATCACCCGGAAGATAAAACTATTTATGTTGTAGATAAGGATACAGGGCTTGACGAAGGCAGTTTGGAAATTGATGCGTTGGAGGACGATATGGATGTTAATATCTGGTTTCCGGTTAATTCAACGGGAACAGTAAAGGTAGTCGATATATTAATTCCGAAAAACCAGCCTGTAACTATCTATGGGCCTTGATTCAACTCAGGCTGACATACCTGTTGCTTATTCGGATATAAATACAACTTCTCCATACTATGATGCTACAAAGCGATTAAGCTCATTAGGTATTATGCAGGGATATCCCGATAATACATTTAGGGCAAACGAAAATATTACTAAAGCACAAATGGCCAAAATAGTGGTAAAGGCATTAGGCCTGACGGAGGCTGATGTTTCTACAAAAGACATAGCTTTTACCGATGTGGATGTATCACATTGGGCATATAATTATATTAGAGTTGCCAATGATCTATGTGTGATTAACGGAAATGGAGATGGTACATTTTCTCCTGATGACAATATAACCCATGAGCAGGCAATAAAAATGATTGTTTCAGCGATAGGATACAAACCTCAGGCAGAAACTCAAGAAGGCTACCCAACAGGTTATTTAACCGTAGCAGAACGTATAAAAATAACAGATGAGATAAACGTTCGAACTGGACAGCCCATAACAAGAGGCGATGTCGCATTAATAACGAATAAAGCACTTGATGTTCCTTTGATGGAAGAAACGGGTTCTGATTCAGATATTACTTACCAAATTCAAGATGGAAGTAATGGAACATCATTAAAAACTCTCATGACGGAAAAATTCGGCGGGAATATACCTGATTAATAAATCATAGTACAGATATTATCGTTGCTGCGTTTTTGAATTGATATCAAGCCTGTTTTTTGCAAGTCAAAATTCCTCAGTTGGGGCTGGTTGCATGATTTCTCCAAGAAATTCCACACTCCCCTTTTTGTCCATTTACATTATGCAATAAATACTAGGCTAAGGCGTGAAATGCTTTAGATAGTGTATTTAAAAATTGATTGGAATTTGCAGATGATGGTTTGCCAGATAGATTAATTGAGGGTGTTAAGAAGGAAGGTGTGGTTATTTATAAGAAAGCGGCAAACAGAATTGCCCGATTTTAGTAAGTTTAGCAAAGGCTCAAGGAAGCAATAAAGAATTCGAATTGTTTTACAATGGTTGATGAAATAAGAGTGACAAAGAACCATTCGTTGCGAAAACTGATGGACTAATAATGGAAGAGGTTGACAAAATTATAACAGGTGATAGGAATGGAACATGAAAAAAATATTATATTTAATAAAAACCCCATGCGTGTTCTTTCTTATCTTTCAAAACAAAATACTTATGGGCAAGGGCATATAGCGTCGCAAATTGCAAAAGATCTCAATATTAGTATTGGAAGCGTTTTTGAGATTCTCAAGAGGTTTAAGCAAATGGGCTTGATAGAGGGGACGAGAGTTGCAAGGGCTATCATATATAAAGTTAACCGGGGTAACCAACTAATCAAATCTTTCAGGGTATTCGAAAATATACTTGAGGTTAATAGTTTAATAAATCTGCTTAAACAATACTGCCGGAAAATTATCCTGTTCGGCAGCTACGCAAGGGGAGAGGATACAACAGAAAGTGACATGGATTTATTTATTGAAGCAGATGAAGAATAGTCCGATAAAATTTGAGCTCTTTTATGGGACTATTCTTCAGATAGAGAGATCAAGCCTGTCATTCTTGATACTATTGGGCTCGTGGAATTGCAGGATAAAGATAAAGCCTTTTATGAAGAAATCATGAAGGGCATAGAGTTATAGGGTGGGAAAGTTGGGTTTGATAGATGATTTATTCAATGAGAATGTATACAGGGAGTAGAGGATTAGTCATATGTCGGAATGAGTATTAATCAATTCTTTTGGCTTTAAGCTCCACAACGCATTCTTTGAATGTCAACCCGGTTACGTTATCCATATCATCTAATACAAATTCTACTTTGCGGTATTCACTGCCCCTGGCATAAAACTGTGTCGGGGAATAGGGGACAAGAATGGT
>JAENYX010000059.1 GCA_016841565.1 Clostridium thermobutyricum
AGGAATGTAATATTATTAATGCGTTATATATATTCAGAAAAAAATCCGCACCTGCGGATTTTATCGGATGTGGCTGGGAGACAGCAGCTGTGCCGACAGTATAAAAGCGGGGTGTCATTGCTGGTCTCTGGTCCGAAGCCGATTGTGTACTTTCCTTATTCCTTCCACTTCGGAAACAAGCCTTTCTGCAAGCTCCATCTCCTGTCTTGTATTAACCCATCCCGACAGGGTTATTTCGCCGTTCCATATATCGGTATCTATATCCTGGAAGCTTATGTCTCCGGTACTGAGAGCTTGTACTGCCCTGCCCGCCAGGGTGGCATCGTCATAAATGCCTTCATTCTGGATGTGTATATTGCTAACCACATTTATGACACCTCTTGTTCCGGCTGCCAGGCTTTCGGCCTGCTTGTTCTGTGCATAGTTAATGGCAGTGCCCATAAGAACGGCATTTCCGTTCTTTACATCAACACTGATTCTGTCAAGATTTCCATGCTCTCCCGAATGGAGTTTTGCCTGCAGTTCCCTCTCTATATGCCGGTCGGTAATGTACCCTTCGGTTCCAATGGTTATTGCGTTTTCAACCCTTCTTACACCCGGTATCTGTGCTGCTATTTTTTCAGCCAATATTTTTTCCGACAGCACATCGACAAAACCGGTAAGCTGAACAACTCCGTTCCGCACGTTTACATTAATATCCATGGCACTTGCCTGCATTTTCTCCTCAAGCAACCTTCTGATTTTATGGCTTAGAGGATTGGCTTTTGAGATTCTCAATTATTCCAGCACCACCTTTAACGGTTTTTAATATTTTCTCCAATCGGCTCAAAATTTATTGGTAAAACCGGAAGCATATCGCAAAAAAAGATATTTGATATCCCATATTAGCCTAAAGGCCCTGATTAAAAAATTATATTTGTTGTATAATTAAAAGAAGGATAAATATATACAATTATAGAAATTATATTATGCAAAGTTTTTCAAAAAGTAAGAGGTGCACAATATGGCTACGCAATTGAGAGATATTTTAATGAGCATTACTCTGTGGGATGTAATAGATATGGCGGTAATCGCCTATGTCTTTTATAAGCTTTTCCTGCTTATCCGGGATACCAGAGCAGAGCAGCTTATTAAGGGCATATTTGTTCTTGTTTTTGCAACGTGGGCAAGTGGGTTTTTCCGGCTGTACACCGTCAACTGGCTGTTAAGAAATACCATGACTGTTGGTGTGATAGCATTACTCATAGTTTTCCAGCCTGAGCTCCGCAGAGCTTTGGAGTTTCTGGGACGGGGGGGCATACTTTTTGGTAAGCCTCTCAGCGAAGCCTTGGATAAGGAGACAAGGACGTTAATAGATGAAATAGCAGCAGCAGTACAGCTGCTGGCCAAGAAAAAGACCGGTGCTCTTATAGTTCTTGAAAGGGAAACCGGTGTTGGCGAATTTATGGAATCAGGAATAACAGTGGATTGCATAGTAACATCTCAGATACTGCAAACCATATTTGCAACCAATACCCCTCTGCACGACGGGGCCGTAATAATAAGGGATAAGAGGATAGCATCGGCTGGATGTTTGCTGCCTCTGACCGAGAATCCCAGCCTGAGCAAGGAACTGGGTACCCGCCATAGAGCAGGGCTTGGTATTTCGGAAAACTCAGATGCAATAGCTATTATCGTATCCGAAGAGACGGGAGTAATTTCCACGGCAAAGGAAGGAAGGCTATCAAGGTACCTGGATGCAAAAACGCTGAAAGAGATGCTGGTAAGCCAATACAGACCTCAGGAGCACAAGTACCGTGGCTTCCTTAGATGGAGGGTTAAAGATGTCCAGGATGACAAGTAAAAAAATCAATATCCGTATAATATCCGTTCTATTTGCCATGGCTCTTTGGCTGTATGTAGCAAGCGAGCAGAATCCTATGGAGTATAGGAATATAAAGGATGTGCCGGTTCGCTTGCTCAATACTGAATCGGTCAATGCCTCAGGGTTAGTTGTCAAAGATTCCCAGGATTACAAGACCGACGTTACATTGCAGGGCAAGCGCAGCGTGCTTGCCGAGATAAAGGCAGGTGAAATTATTGCCCATGCAGATTTGCGGGGGTATACTCAAAAAGGGGTAAACAACGTACCGGTAGAGGTAAGGGGACTGCCTACAAATATTGAATTGGTGGATTTCAATCCCAAGATTATTAAAGTAAGTATGGAGCCCATCTTGAGTGCCCAGGTGCCGGTTACCGTATCCATCGAGGGAAGACCTCTGGAAGGGTATACTGAGCTGGCACCAATAGTTTCTCCGGGGGAAGTCCTGGTAAACGGACCCGAAAGCCTGTTGGGCAGCATCAGGGTTGTAACGGCGGTAATAAAGCTGTCGGGAGCTACCGGAGATTTACATGATGTGTTGGCCGTTAGAGCCATCGACGCCGATAACAATGATGTTGCCGGGGTTGTGGTTAACCCCAATATTGTGGATGTTACCGTTCCTGTCAGAAAAACAAAGGAAGTCGCCATAGAGGTGGTTTTTGAAGGGCGTCCGGCCGCAGGACGGGATGTAACAGGCGTCACCCAGAGCAGGGATACCATTGTGATATACGGCGAGGAATCTTTGCTGCAAACCGTAAATTCCGTCAGGACTCAGCCCGTTTCATTGACAGGGATTGATGAGGATGCCAGTTTTGATGTTGGTATTGCTATGCCCGAGGGAATTGCAGCCGTTGGCAATGTAAATGCAATAACCGTATACGTCAGCGTTGAGAAGATAACTACCAGGGAGTTTTCCATACAACAGATTGATTTTACCGGGATGGACAACAACCTCAAGCTCTCGGAAGAAACTGACCTGCCTGTTGTGCGTGTTGTGGTTGAGGGTAGGGAAAGCATAGTGGATAAAATATCGTCAAGGGATATTTCGGTGACCGCCGTCATGGACGGTCTAACCGAGGGAAGCCATACCGTTGCCTTAAAGGCTGACTTGCCGGAAGGCATACAGCTGGTAAGCATGGAGCCTGAGCAGATAGAGCTGGAGTTGGTAACCATAAGCGAATGAGTAACAGGAGGTCAAAGGTATGCTGGACAGAGAAGTGGAGGTTATACTCAATTCTACTCATGATGCCATGATTGCAGTGAATAAAGAAGGAATAATAACCTTATTCAACAGAGCAGCCCAGAGGCTTACCGGTGTCAAAATGGAGTATGCGCTGGGCAAACCGGTTTTGGATATTATCGACAACTCAAGACTGCCCTATGTCCTGGAGACCGGTGATGCAGAATTAAACAGGGAGCAGCCCTTGGGCGATATCAAAATAATAACAAACAGAATGCCTGTGAAGGATGAGCAGGGGAATATTATCGGTGCTGTGGCGGTATTCAGGGATATCAGTGAAATACTTGAGCTTGCGGCTCAGGTTACTAATCTTAAGGAAATACAGGTTATGCTTGAAGCCATTTTCAATTCTACCGAAGATGCCATCTCGGTGGTAGACCAGGACGGTGTGGGAGTTATGGTCAATCCTGCCTATACAAGACTGACGGGATTGTCCGGCAAGGATGTAATAGGAAAGCCGGCTACGGTGGATATTGCCGAGGGAGAGAGCATTCATTTCAAGGTGCTTAAAACAAGAAGCCCCATAAAAAGTGCAAGGTTGAAGGTAGGGCCATTAAGGAAAGAAGTGATAGTTGATGCAGCCCCTATTATAGTGGACGGTCAATTGAGGGGTAGTGTCGGTGTGGTACACGACATATCCGAGATAAAGAAACTGACCGATGAATTAAATCAGGCCAAGCAGATAATCAGAAAACTGGAGGCCAAGTATACCTTTGACGATATTGTAAGTATAAACTCAAGGATGCATGAGGTTATTGAGAAGGCTAAAAAAGCTGCACAGACCCCTGCCACGGTATTGCTGCAGGGAGAGAGCGGGACCGGCAAGGAGTTGTTTGCCCATGCCATACACAACGCCAGCGGAAGGAAGTTTAACCAGTTTGTACGGGTAAACTGTGCTGCGCTGTCGGAGTCGCTGCTGGAATCCGAACTGTTCGGCTATGAGGAAGGAGCTTTTACCGGAGCCAAGAAAGGCGGGAAGAAAGGCCTGTTTGAGGTGGCCAGCGGGGGTACAATATTCCTTGATGAAATAGGGGAAATAAACCCCGGAACCCAGGCAAAGCTGTTAAGGGTGCTCCATGAAAAGGAAATAATCAGGGTGGGTGGGACCAATTCCATACCGGTGGATGTGCGCATTATTGCGGCCACCAACATAGATTTGGAACAGGCCATGCAGACCGGGCGGTTCAGGGAAGACCTGTATTATCGGCTTAACGTTATACCCCTGAAGATACCTTCGTTGAGGGATAGAAAAGAAGATATATACCATCTTGCGCTGCATATAGTCAGAAAATTTAATCAGGATTACGGCAGAAGTATACAGGATATATCGGCACGGGCCCATGAGAGGCTTATTGAATACGATTGGCCGGGTAATATCAGAGAACTGGAAAACTTCATAGGGCGGGCAATTATTAATATGAGATTTAATGAGACGGTCATTTTAGAGGGACACCTTCCTCAGCTAATAGCCAGGAAACCCGACAGGACGGATTTAGCCGAAAGCATTTATACTTCTCCGGCAACAGATACTTCCATGACTCTCAATGAGGTGCTGGACCAAACCGAACGGGAGTATATAATTAAGGCCCTGCGGCAGGAAGGGTATAATAAAACCCTGGCTGCCAAAAAGATGGGTATTTCAATTAGAAATCTATACTATAAGATTAATAAATACAAAATCGACATGCAATAATCTGCATGCAAACCTGCGTTTTTGCAACATTATGCATGCAGATATTTGCAAAATATGCGTAGCATGAGAAAATAATGAAAGTCCGAGGTCTGAGAATTTCTTTTCAGGCTTTTTTTGTTCCGGTGCAGCCGTTGCGCAGACTACTGAGATATCTTCGCGGGCTCTGACGGGAGACCGCCCGGCCCGTCGGAGCATCAGTATCGATTGCGCAATCCCGGCTGATGAGTTAGCATGTCGATAAATGCGCATAATATTCAATTATCAAGCAATTAGCCGATATTTGGCATGGTATTTGCGTGTTTATATGACAAAACCTAAAAGGAGGGAAACGATGAGCGTAACAGATGGTTACATTCTGACAATCAACCCAGGGTCGACATCCACTAAGGTAGCGCTATTTAAGAATAACAAAAATATACTGCAGAAAAACCTGTCCCATTCGACAGAAGAATTGGACAAACTGGGCAGGATAGCCAACCAATACGAATACAGACTGGAGATTGTCCTTGACTGGCTGAGGGAAGAAGGCATTGAACTGACTTCTCTTGTTGCAGTGGCCGGCAGGGGCGGTTTATTAGCTCCCATACCCAGCGGAACCTACAGTGTTACCCAGGTAATGATTGATGATCTTAAATCGGCTGCCAGGGGGGAGCATGCCTCGAACCTTGGAGCCATGCTGGCCAGGGGCATAGCCGACAGGACGGGAATACCTGCATATATAGTGGACCCGGTGGCGGTAGATGAGTTTGATGATATTGCCAGAATTTCCGGTTTTCCCGAAATACCCAGGAGAACGTTGGGCCATGCTCTAAATATAAAGGCTGTGGCATATAGGGTTGCCAAAGAAGAGGGGGAACCCCTTGAACAGCTCAAAATGGTAATGGTACATTTGGGCGGTGGAATATCGGTAGCCCCGCTTGACGGGGGAAGAATCATTGATGTCAACTGTGCAAATGATCACGGACCCTTTTCACCCGAAAGAGCCGGAGGGGTGCCGACAGGCGCTCTGGTTAAGCTGGCATTTTCAGGCAAGTATACCCTGGACCAATTGAAAAAGAAACTGGTGGGCAAAGCGGGACTGGTAGGCTATTTGGGCACCAACGATGCCAGGGAAGTGGAAAAGAGAATAGACCAGGGAGATGAAAAGGCAGAACTTATTTTCAGGGCCATGGCATATCAGATAGCCAAGGAGATAGGCGCCATGTCAACCGTGTTAAAGGGAAAGGTTGACTTTATAGTACTAACCGGAGGTCTTTCCCACTCAAAAAGGCTGGTTGCTATGATTACCGACATGATTGGCTTTATTGCTCCCGTCAGGGTTCATCCCGGAGAAGATGAGATGCAGGCCCTTGAAGAAGGCGTCTACAGAGTTCTGACAGGTGAACAGAAGGCAAGGATATACGAAGAAGAGGTGAAATAGCTTGATTAGGAGTTTTCGGGAAATAATCAGTTGTGCAAAGGAAAGAGGGCCAAAAACAGTAGCCGTTGCAGTGGCGCAGGATGCAGAGGTGCTGGCTGCAGTCAGTGAGGCTGCAGATAAAGGCATAGCAAAGGCTATATTGGTAGGAGATAAGAGCCGGATACAAAAAATTGCCCTGGAGATGGGTATCAATATCCAGGGGTTTGAAATAATCGACGAGGCCGACAAGGTAATGGCTTGCAGCAAAGCAGTGGAGATGGTCAGCTTGGGCAGGGCCGATATAGTAATGAAGGGCATAATAGATACATCGGTAATACTAAAGGCAGTACTAAGTGACGAGACCCTCAGAGGAAAGAACGTTTTAAGCCACATAGGGGTGACAGAGGTGAAGGGCTATGGCAAGCTGTTTATATTCAGCGATCCGGGTATGAACATTGCCCCCGACTTGTCACAGAAGGCACAAATAGTAGAAAACTCGGTATCCCTGGCCAAGGCGCTGGATAACGATAATCCCATGGTTGGGATAGTATGCGCGGTGGAAAAGGTAAACCCCAAGATGCCGGCCACCCTGGATGCCCAACAGCTGGTTATCATGAACCAGGAAGGCAGAATCAAGGATTGTGTCATAGGAGGACCCTTTGCACTGGACAATGCGGTATCGGCCGAGGCGGCAAAACACAAGGGAATCAACCATCCTGTTGCAGGAAATGCCGATATCCTTATCGTTCCGGATATCGAAGCGGGAAACATTTTGTACAAATCCCTGGTGTATTTTGCCAGGGCTAAATGCGCCGGCCTGGTTGTGGGGGCAAATGTACCCATAGTAGTTACCTCAAGGGCCGACAATCAGGAAGCCAAACTCAACTCTATTGCTCTGGCAGTTTTGTTGGCAAACAAATAAGAGAGAGGTGAGAACATGAGTGAGATATTCAGACTTCTAATAATAAACCCGGGGTCTACTTCCACCAAAATAGCAATATTTGATAACGAGAAACCTGTTTTCGAGGAAGTGCTCAGGCATTCATCCGAAGAACTGTCTCCCTATCCCACCATATTCAGCCAGTTTCAGTTCAGGAAGGATATAATACTGGAAACGCTGAGCAAGAAGGATATCAACCTTACAAAACTAAGTGCCGTCGTAGGAAGGGGAGGACTTTTGCATCCCATTCCCAGCGGTACCTATGAGGTAAATGATAAGATGATTGAGGACTTAAGGCTGGGTCTTCTGGGACAGCATGCCTCAAACCTTGGAGGAATACTGGCCAGAGAGATTGCTTCACAGCTGAACATTCCTTCATTTATTGTCGACCCTGTAGTTGTGGACGAAATGGAAGACGTAGCCAGAATCTCAGGGATGCCCGAGATAGACAGGATATGCATATTCCATGCTCTTAATCAGAAGGCTGTAGCCAGGAGGGCTGCCGGTGACATAGGGAAAACCTACCAGGATGCGAACCTCATCCTGACCCATATCGGAGGAGGCATTTCGGTAGGGGCTCATAAGAAGGGAAGAGTTATAGACGTTAACAATGCGCTGGACGGTGAAGGCCCGTTTTCACCCGAGAGGGCAGGGAGCGTACCGGCCGAAGGGCTGGCCAAGCTTTGCTTCTCGGGCAAGTATACCATGGATGAGATTAAGAAAAAGATAGCCGGTAAGGGCGGCCTGGTTGCCCATCTGAAAACCAATGATGCAAGAGAAGTTGAAAAAAGTATACTCCAGGGTGACCAGCAGGCGGAATTGATATACAAGGCCATGGCTTACCAGATTGCCAAAGAGATAGGCAGCTGCGCTGCCGTTCTGGGCGGTCAGGTGGATGCCATTGTTCTTACCGGGGGTATTGCGTACAGCAAGATGCTGACCGGATGGATTACCGAAAGGGTGGAGTTTATTGCCCCTGTATTGATATATCCCGGCGAGGACGAGATGACAGCTCTTGCCGAGGGCGGCCTCAGAGTGCTCCGGGGGGAAGAAAAGGCCAGACAATATGAATAAAGGACTGGTACCCAATGCAGAAGGACAAGAGGATAAGAATCATCACAGGACACTATGGAAGCGGCAAGACCGAATTCTCGGTCAATTATGCTGTTAAGCTGGCCGAGGCGGGGAAGAAAACTGCTATTGGCGACTTGGATATTGTTAACCCGTATTTTCGTTCCCGGGAACAGAAAGCCATGATGGAAAACTACGGAATAAGGGTTGTGGCGCCCCAAGGAAAGTTTATTAACGCCGACGTGCCGGCACTGCCGGCAGATATCAACACCCTGCTGCAGGACGAAAGCTACAGCGTAGTGCTGGACGTCGGGGGCGATGCTGTGGGGGCCAGGACTCTGGGACGATATTATAATCTTCTGGAGAACGCCGACTATGACATGTTTATAGTGGTTAACGCCAACAGGCCTAATACCCGGAATCCAGAGGATGTGGTTCAATATATAAGGGAAATAGAAAGGTCTTCCCGGATTCACGCTACCGGTCTTGTCAACAACACCCATATGCTCCGGGACACATCTGTGGAAGATATACTAATGGGGCAGAGGGTGGTTGAGGAGGTTTCCCGGCTGAAAAATCTGCCGGTGAAATATATAAGCGCTATCGGGAGGGTAGCCCAACAAATCCCGAAGGGTTTAACGGGTGAAATTTTTCCTGTCAAAATGTATATGCGGCCTGAATGGTTGTAATTTCACACTAAAAGGAGGGTTGTACATGGCAAAAGTAAGAGGGAAGGTTACATTCAAGGAAGAACTATGCAAGGGATGTGAGCTTTGTACCACTGTTTGCCCGGTAGACATAGTCAAAATGGCAAAGGACAGGATAAACGTGAAGGGATATCACCCTGCCACCGTTTATGAGATGGAAAAATGCATAGCCTGTGGAAATTGTGCCACCACCTGTCCCGATACTGTTATTGAAGTAGAAAGGCTTAAGGACAATGACTAGCCTGTTAATCGGAGGCAACTCAAATAAAAGGAGGGGAATTTTATGGCAAAGGTTTTAATGAAGGGGAATGAAGCAATCGGCGCTGCTGCAATAAAAGCCGGCTGCAAATTTTTCTTCGGTTATCCGATCACACCTCAAAGCGAGCTACCCGAATATATGTCGCGAGAGATGCCCAAGGTAGGCGCAACTTTCCTGCAGGCCGAGAGCGAAGTTGCTGCCATAAATATGGTATACGGTGCGGCAGGAGCAGGAGCGAGGGTAATGACCTCATCCTCCAGCCCGGGCATAAGCCTTAAGATGGAGGGTATTTCCTATATAGCAGGAGCTGAGCTGCCCTGCGTGATAGTAAATATAATAAGGGGCGGCCCCGGCCTGGGAGGAATTCAGCCTGCACAGTCGGATTATTTCCAGGCAACCAAAGGCGGCGGCCACGGAGATTACAGACTGGTAGTGCTGGCCCCTGCATCGGTACAGGAGCTGACCGATTTAATGATGGAAGGCTTTGATATTGCCGACCAGTACAGAAATCCCGTTATGATTATAGGAGACGGTATGCTGGGACAAATGATGGAGCCGGTCGAACTGAAGGAGCCCAAGAAACGCAACCTGAAGCCTAAGGATTGGGCCACCACCGGTACCGGCGGCAGAAAGCATACCAATGTTATAAATTCATTGTTCATCGACCCGGCCGAATGCGAGAAGCATAACTTCAAGCTGCAGGCAAAGTATGATGAAATAGAAAAGAATGAAAAGAAATTTGAAGTGTACAATTGCGAGAACGCCGACATAATAGCCGTTGCTTACGGCACTACCGCAAGAATTATAAAAACCGTAATAGACAAATGTAAAAATGAGGGTATAAATGTTGGACTGATACGTCCTATAACCCTGTGGCCCTTCCCCTATGAAGTATTCGAGAAGTATGCCGATAATACAAAGGCTTTCCTTGCGGTTGAAATGAGTATGGGCCAGATGGTTGAGGATGTTAAGCTTGGCGTCAACGGCAAGAAGCCGGTTCATTTCTATGGAAGAACCGGTGGCATGGTACCCGTTCCCGATGATATTGTCGCCGAGATAAAGAAAATATTAGGGGGTGCTAAATAATGGCCGACAAAGTATTCCAGAGAACCAAAGGTTTACAGGATAGGCCCTTCCATTACTGCCCAGGCTGCACCCATGGTATAATTCACCGACTGGTTGCCGAAGTCCTTGAAGAACTGAATGTTCTGGATAAGGCTATAGGGGTTGCTCCGGTTGGCTGTTCGGTATTTGCCTATGATTACTTCAACTGTGATATGCAGGAGGCCGCCCACGGCAGAGCGCCCGCCGTTGGTACAGGCATTAAGAGAGTGCACCCCGACAAGGTGGTATTTACCTATCAGGGCGACGGCGACCTCGCATCAATAGGTACCGCCGAGATTGTGCATGCAGCCATGAGGGGAGAAAAAATCACAACCATATTTGTTAACAACGCCATATACGGGATGACGGGTGGACAAATGGCGCCCACCACCCTGGTTGGACAAAAGGCTACGACGTCACCTTTGGGAAGGGATAAGAACCACGCCGGTTCACCCATAAGGATGAGCGAAATGCTGGCCACCCTTGACGGACCTGCTTATATTGAGAGGGTCACTGTAACCACCCCGGCCAATATAAGAAAAGCCAAAAAGGCAATAAGAAAAGCTTTTGAACTGCAGATGGAGGGTAAAGGGTTTACTATGATTGAAGTTCTGTCCACCTGTCCCACCAACTGGGGACTGACCCCCGTTGAAGCTCTCAGGTGGCTGGAAGAGAACATGATACCCTATTATCCCTTGGGAGTTTATAAAACACCTGGGGAGGTGAAATAGGATATGATAAACGAACAAGTAATTATGGCAGGCTTTGGAGGCCAGGGAGTAATGTCTATGGGTCAGCTTCTGACCTACGCAGGGATGATTGAAGGCAAGAATGTATCTTGGCTGCCCTCTTACGGACCCGAGATGAGGGGAGGAACCGCCAACTGTAATGTAATCATATCCGATCAGCCGGTGGCATCTCCTATAGTAACGGATTCTACCGCGGTAATAGCAATGAACAGGCCGTCCCTTGACAAATTTGAGCCTAGCCTTGTTAAGGATGGAGTTTTACTTATAAACAGTTCATTGATTGACAGGCAAGCACAAAGAGATGACATAAGGGCCTATGATATACCCGCCAACGAAATAGCAAACGAACTGGGCAACAGCAGAATAGCCAATATGGTAATGCTGGGGGCTTATCTGGAAGCTACGGGAGCCCTCAAAAAAGAAAGCGTGATTAAAGCCCTGGAAAAGGTATTCGGGGCGAAAAAGGCACACCTGATACCTGTGAATAAGGATGCCCTGGACAGAGGCGCCGAGTTGGTAAAGGGAAGCAGCTGCGGCTGATAGCAGTATAAACGGCAGGACTGCCGGCATAAAAAAAGAGCCCCCTAAAAGAGACTGCTGAAAAACTACGCTTTTTTGCTTGTCATTCTGAAACGCAGTTGAAGAATCTAATGCTTTCAATAACTTAAAGATCCTTCGCTGTCGCTCAGGATGACAAAAAGGGACTTTTTCAGCAGTCTCCCCTAAAAAGGGGCTTTTTTGATGCCCGGCCGGCACCTGGAGCTCTATTTGATATGCTCAATAACTTTAATCCATGCTTTTTTGGTGTTTTCAAACTCTTCATAGTGCAATTCAACATTTGAATCATATTTTATTAATTCGTCATATATATTGTTAAATTTATTGCTATTAAAGTATTCAGAGATTATCGGAAGTGTAATTTTTAAATTGCATTTCATTTTCTCTATTGTCTCTTTGTAATGTTCCCTGTTTGTTATGTAGACAATAAGAGGTTTATACCTAATCCAGCCTATGCAGGCACGGAAAAACCTGTTTATGATTTTAGCCGAGTTGGGGTTTACCGGTTTTAAAGCAGAGGGCAGTGCCCCGCTGAGCAGGTTGTTGTATTTGCCAAATCCATCATGGAAAGCATAGCAGGGGACTTTGAGCACTCTGGAACGGGTCAGGCAGGTACTCAGGAAAGTATCCTCTCCCCTGGCGTTCGGAGGATTATAAAAGGGGAAAACTTTATTCGGATCCTTTAGGTTGATGCACAGATTGGAGCCTGATATAAATTTCATCCCGTTAGTTTCTTCAACCTCGGTGACCATGTTTTCTTTCAATACTTTGGTATCCACATCGGTAAGTCCGTCGTTTCTCATTTTTTCCTTTATTGAATCCCAGCTAATAATATCATTACTGAGGGTTTCGATGAACAGCCTGAAAATATCCTCGGTCATTTTATTGTCGTATTTAATGTTGGGAATGGGAGAGACATACCCACAGTGGTAGCCATGGGTTATGTTTGCATCTCCGATATGCTCCAAATGGGTCTTTATTATCTGCTGGCCTTTCCATAGCAGGCCATGGTCAGTTTGTACCGGAATGATAGGGTATTCATCGTCATCAATGAATACTATATAGTCAATACCATGTTTTATGGCAAAGTACAGTATGGTGTTTCTTTTTTTTGCATATCCCGTACCCAGCAGAAGATTGGATTCGTATTGAGAAAGCACTCCTTTTCGGACCAGATAATTAATCTCATTTTCGGCGGTCTTTTCATGTATGAAAAGGGACGAATCCAAATTGGAATTGAGAACGTTGGGGCTCATATAATCACTGGGTTTGGTGTTTGAATACTTCAGATCGTATGCAACAAACAAATTGAGCGAGTATCCCGGGTCGTTGATAAGTATGGAATCACGCCAGCTATTCATATATGTTTTTATCACACTGCTGAATACTTTTCGACCGGTAAAAAATCCTATTCCAACTTTAATTTTAGCATTGGTAATGTTTATCACCTTCTCTGTGAGTTTCTTGAGAATTATGAAATGGAGCCGGTTAAGCGGCTGATGATGGTACATGCGGTTAGGAGAATTATAACATAAAAATTATAAATAGACAAATTCACCTGCTAATGG
>JAENYX010000003.1 GCA_016841565.1 Clostridium thermobutyricum
TGATCTTCAGTTTCGCATCATTGCACTTGTCATATAGCTGTTTGAGTTCATTGTACGACATATGGGTGCTGTTTATCTCAAGTTTTTTTCTCATAATATCAGACTGTCATCGCCGGGATATAATTGACCCATAACGCCGGAAAGAAATTGACCCACACCAAACCAACGGTTACCATAAGAGTGTGACTAATACTTTTATGGGAGATGACCGTATGATAAGGAGTGGGCTAATTAACATGATACGCGAAAAAGCACAAAAAGGGAAGAGTGCATATGCCATAGGCAAGGAACTTGGCATATCAAAAAACACAGTAAAAAGGTATGTAGACAAGCCAAAAGCAGAGCACGGACTTAAAGGAAGGACAAGGCCATCAAAGATTGATCCTTTCAAACCCAAAATAAATGAAATGATGGAGAGCGGGATATTTAACTGTATTGTGATTTTAGAAAGGCTTCAGGACATGGGCTATACCGGAGGTATCACCATTATCAAGGACTATGTAGAGCCGTTTAGACCGGCAAGAAGCACTCCGGCGGTGCGAAGATATGAAACTTTGCCCGGTAAGCAGGCACAGATGGACTGGGGTATTACCCACTACATAGATGATAAGGGCAATGTGCATAAAACCCCAGCCTTCATAATGATACTGGGCAGTTCAAGAAGCAAGTATGTTGAGTTTACCAAACGTTGTGACTTATACAGTCTCTTAAGGTGCATAGTAAACGCCTTCGAGTATTACGGCGGCGTTCCGGAGGTCGTTCTAACTGACAGGATGAAGACCGTAATAAATGGCAGCGATGCAGGAAGGCCCATATGGAACAGTAGGTTCGAAGACTTTGCTGCAGACATGGGTTTTGTACCAAAGGTATGCCGGGTAAGAAGGCCCCAGACAAAAGGGAAAGTAGAACGCCTGGTGAACTATGTAAAGGATAATTTCCTGCCAGGAAGACAGTTTAAGGACCTGCATGATTTAAATAGCCAAGCACTTGAATGGTGCAAGAAAGTGGACAGTAAAGTCCACGGCACTACCGGAGAAATACCACTTGAAGCTTTAAGTAAAGAACCCTTGTTATCTCTACCTGAAAAGGCAGTCCGTGATAAATACAGGTGGGAGACAAGGAAAGTAACAAGGGACGGGTTTGTAAGCTTTGACGGTGCTAAATACGGTTTGCCCTGGCAGTATAGCGGCAAAGAGGTAAGGGTACGCATATGCGGTGATTTTTTTGAGGCGTACTACGGAGAGGTAAGAATAGCCCGCCACAAGGTAGAGCATGCATCAGGCAGGATAGTATGGCTTAAGGGCCAGTACCAGGGCCTTTACGAAAGAAGTGGCATAGCAGTGCCCCTTCCCTTTGCCAGGAAGAAGGAAGCAGCAGAAGTAGAGGTGCGGCCTTTAAGCGTGTACGATGCTCTGGTGGGGGTGGTATCCAATGGTTGAACATGAACACACGCAGCCTACTTTCAGAACTTGGATTAAACACCGCCTCAGAGCTCTTGGATGCAAAGCTTGAAGATGACATGCACAAAAACACTACCTATCTGTCGTTCTTAAGAGAGCATTTAGAAGCTTAAGATGCAGGAGAAAAAACGGCGCAGTGAAGAAACAAGGATTAAACTGTCAAGGCTGCCGCATAGAAAGACACTGGAAGAGTTTGATTTTGGCTTCCAGCCCAGCATAGATGCAAGGCAAATCAAGGAGTTATCCACTCTTGCTTTTGTAGCAAGGGATGAGAATATAATACTATTAGGGCCTCCCGGTGTAGGTAAGACACATCTTGCGGTAGGCCTTGCAATGCAAGCCTTAAGGTCCGGTATGACGATATATTATACCAGTTTGTCGCAGCTTATAGCAGATCTAAAAAAGGCATCGCAGCAAGGTAAGTTGGAACGTAAGTGGCAGGTATATACCCGGCCTGACATACTGATTATTGACGAGGTAGGATATATGCAACTAGACCGTGCATCAGCAGAGCTGCTTTTTAGGGTTATATGCTCAAGGTATGAAAACGGCAGTATAATATTAACCAGCAACAAATTCTTTAGTGACTGGGGAGAGCTTATGAATGATACTGTAATAGCTACAGCTATACTGGACAGATTGCTGCATCACGCTCATATCATAAACATAAGGGGTGAGAGCTATAGGCTAAAGAACAGACTTAAAGGAGGCGTCAGAGTTGCACCCCCGGCCGATATCCCGGTATCGGATAACCCGGCACAAGGGGTAGCCGGCCATCAAAACCCCGGCGATTAGAGACCGGCGATTGGGTCAGTTTTCAACCGGCGATTCGGTCAAAAAAAGCCCGGCGTTGACAAGACCTCCGTCTTTGAGTATCTGATATTATGATACCTGCTATATAGTCCTACTATTAAGCTGTAATTATTGGTAATTAGTCAGCTTAAAGTTTAAATTATATAGAGGATTATTTACTAAGAGTGTTGCTCGATATAAGATGATTGTTACACTTTCGGAATGCAGCAGGGACTATGTTCATCATCATTCAGAGATTAGGGAGGCTAACGGGATACCAATCAAGCATATCTCGTGGAAGTATATGTTGTTTCGCTAAGTCCGGGGCATCCGGAAGATTGTTCTTTGAGCTGGATTGATATAGTTCAAAAGAAAAACAAGTATTTTCATCCTTTTGGGGGTAATGGATGGCCCAAGGAACCACCTAATTACATAGCTTTTAGATACTACGGAAAGCTACAATCTATTCATCACATTGAATGCTATGCAATTACCACGAATCTGCATGATGAGATAGCGGAGATGCCCGACAAAGAAGATGATTATGCTCATTTTGTTTATAATCTTGGACCAGCAATCATCCCATCCAAAGTAGTAAAGACAGGCAACATTTATCCAAGTGGTCGTGTGTGGTGTCATCTAGATGCACTACTTACATGCGATACTATTACTGATGCAAGAGACCTTACTAAGAAAAGAACGGAGTAGGTGTTGCAATTGAAGATATTGCAGTTTTAGTACAAGGGAAGTTACTCAATGGAACTGTATCGCTCTGGTTATATGGCAAAATATAGACATTGCTATATGTACAATGCTATACTTAAGTTCATAGGAGCGTGGTCATAATGGAGATATCTGGCACATTGAAAAGCATAAGAGCTGAATTGAACATAACCCAAACAGAATTTGCAGAGGCTGTGCATGTTAGCTTTTCCACGGTTAACCGTTGGGAGAATAACAGAGTTATTCCAAACCGTATGGCAAGGGCTCTAATTCTGAATTTTTGCGAGAAGAAAAATGTAAGTCAAGCTCTGATAGATAGCATTCGTTTATATAAATAACTCTGACTGGGGTGGTTTTAATGGCGGTAAAGAAAAGTGAGTTATATAGTTCCCTATGGAATAGCTGCGATGAACTTCGGGGGGGAATGGATGCCTCTTTATATAAGGATTATGTTTTAACATTACTGTTCGTAAAATATGTAACCGATAGATTTACGGGTGACCGGTTTGCTGAGATAGATATCCCTGAGGGCGGCAGCTTCTTCGATATGATTGAAGCCAAGGGCAAGAGTGATATTGGCGACAAGATGAATAAAATAATCAGTAAACTCGCCGAGGCAAACGGGCTTGGAGGGATTATCGATGTAGCCGATTTTGATGATGACGGCAAGCTGGGCAGCGGAAAGGACAAAGTAGATAAGTTAACCAACCTGATAGCCATTTTCCAAAATGAGGCGTTGGATTTCCGTAAAAACAAAGCCGGCGGCGATGATATCATTGGCGATGCCTATGAATATCTAATGAAGAACTTCGCATCGGAAAGCGGCAAGAGCAAAGGGCAGTTCTATACACCTGCAGAGGTTTCCAGGATAATGGCTAAAGTAATTGGTATTAGTGGTGCGACTGTTGCATCCCAAACCCTATATGATCCTGCCTGTGGCTCAGGATCGCTGCTTATTCGTGCAGCGGATGAAGCTCCTAACGGCATTACCATTTATGGACAGGAATATGATACTACAACCGCAGGTCTTGCTAAAATGAACCTGGTACTGCATAACAAATCCACAGGTAAGATTGCAAATGCAAACACGCTCTCAACGCCAAAATTTAAAAATGGCGATAGTATTGAAAGGTTCGACTTTGCCGTGGCAAATCCCCCGTTTTCATATAAGTCCTGGAGGAATGGAATTGACACAGGCAGCGACGAACGATTTTCCCAATACCATGCTGCTCCGCCTGACAAAAACGGTGACTATGCCTGGCTTATCCATTTTATTCATTCTTTGAGACCGCAAATGGGGAAGGGCGCAATTATTCTGCCTCACGGCGTTTTATTCCGCGGTAATGCAGAGGCTTCTATCAGGAAACAAATCATTAACAAAAAGATTATCAAGGGTATTATAGGATTACCTGCCAACCTGTTCTTTGGAACGGGTATTCCGGCTTGTATCATTGTTATAGATAAAGAAAATGCACAGGCAAGAAAAGGCTTGTTCATGATAGATGCAAGCCGCGGGTTCATTAAAGACGGAAATAAAAACAGGCTTCGTGAGCAGGACATTCGCAAAATTGTCGACAGCTTTAATGGTATTATCGAGATACCAAAGTATTCTCGTATGATCCCCTACAGCGAGATTGAAGCCAATGAGTACAACCTGAATATTCCACGCTATATCGGTGGAAGCCAGCAGGAAGATTTGCAGGATATTTCAGCCCACCTATCCGGTGGAATACCACAGCATGATATTGAGGATTTGTCTACTTATTGGAATGTGTTTCCGACCCTACAGGCTGAGCTTTTTGAGAGTTTTGGCAGAGAAGGGTATGTTAAGTTGAAAGTCGGGAAAGATGATATCCGCAAATCTATCTATAGTAATAGTGAGTTTGTTGATTATGCAAAGAAGATTAAAAGTGCATTTAAGGCCTGGAAGACCAGTCAGTGGACCAGGCTGAATGAGATTAAAATAGGGGACAAACCCAAAAGCTTTATAGAAGAGATTTCAAATGAGCTCCTCTTAAAATTTAGTGAAATATCTCTTATAGATAAATACGATGTATACCAGTGCCTGATGTCTTATTGGGAAGAAACCATGCAGGATGATGTATATGCAATTGCCTTTGACGGCTGGGAAGCCGGTAATGATATAGAACGGGAAATGGTTAAGAAAAAAGATGGAACAATAACCGGAAAGATGAAATCCTTTGAGGGCAGAATTATCCCTAAAAAGCTTATAATAGATATATACTTCCCTGAGGAACAAAGCGCTATTATTGATTTGGAAAATGAGCGTGAAGAGGTTGCCCGCCTTATGGACGAGCTAAAAGAAGAGCATGGAGGCGAAGAGGGACTGCTTTGTGAAGTGATTAATGATAAGGGCGGCATCACAAAAGGCGAGCTTAACAAACGTATAAAAGAGATAAGAAATGATAAAGAGCTGTCCGATGAGTTTGATATTTTAGAGCAATATGAAGAGCTGATGGCAAGGGAAGCCGAATATAACAGTGATATAAAAAATGCTACTGCTGCCCTTGAGAAGGTTGTGTTTGACCAATACGACAAGCTTAGCATCGAAGAAATCAAAGAGTTGGTTGTTGAGAAAAAATGGTGCAGCACTATTTTAGGTTGTATAGATGCTATTTATTCTGCAATATCCCACCGACTGGCAAACAGGATTACTGAGCTTGTTGAACGGTATGAGGATACACTCTCAAGTATTGAGGATGAAGTTGCAGAGTATGAGGAAAAGGTGAAAACTCATCTTGAAAGGATGGGATTTTCATGGGAATAAAAAAGGGATATAAACAGATTGAGATTGGGGTAATACCCGAGGATTGGGAGTGTGCATCTCTTGGAGGTCTATTCAAATTCAAGAATGGCTTAAACAAAGGAAAAGAATTTTTCGGATATGGAACTCCAATTATAAATTATAGTGATGTATATCAAAAACCTGAAATTAGGGTTGAAGATATTCTTGGGAAAGTATATTTGTCTCCAAAAGAAATAAAATTGTTCGAAGTTCAAAAAGGAGATGTTTTTTTTACCCGTACATCTGAAACTCCAGAGGAAGTTGGCATTAGCTCTGTTGTAATTGAAGATGTAAACAATACAGTATTCAGTGGATTTGTATTGAGAGCTAGGTCTTTGAATGAAAAGCTAGATTTAGATTATAAAAAATATTGCTTCTCTACACAATATATAAGAAATGAAATAGTATCAAAATGCACCTTTACAACAAGAGCATTAACAAATGGTAAATTGTTGTCAAAAATACAAATTCCAATTCCTCCACTTCCAGAACAGCAAGCAATAGCCAGTGCACTATCCGATATCGACGGACTTATTAACCTACTTGTAAAGTTAATCGATAAGAAGAAAAACATCAAGCTAGGTGCAATGCAGGAACTGCTTACAGGCAAAAAAAGGCTAGAGGGGTTTACTGGTAAGTGGATGGAGAAAAATATAGGGGACTTGCTTAATTATGAACAACCATGGAAATATGTAACCTCACAGTTGCTGCCATATAATAGCAGTTCAATTCCTGTATTAACTGCAAATAAAGCTTTTATACTAGGATCTACATCGGAAACACATAATTGTTACACAAACTTGCCTGTAATAATTTTCGATGATTTCACAACAGATACAAAATACGTTAATTTCAAGTTTAAAATTCGTTCATCGGCGATTAAAATATTGACACCCAGGAATGATGTGTCATTAAAATTTATAAGTAATCTAATACAAATAACGCCGTTTACTATTATAGATCATAAAAGATATTACATCTCGGAGTATCAAAATATAACTGTTAAAGTGCCAAATTATAAAGAACAAACAGCTATTGCAACGACTTTGTCAGATATGGACAGTGAAATCGAAGCACTTGAGCAAAAACTTAACAAATACAAAAACATCAAACAAGGCATGATGCAGGAACTGCTTACGGGAAGGATTAGATTGATTGAGGGGGCTGTGTAATGAACGGTGTGGGGCAAAGAGAGAGAGTTACTCAAAATCGAATTGTCGAGCTGATTAAGTCAAAGCTTGGTTATACTTACATTGGCAATCTGCACGATCAGGACAATTCTAATATTGACCAGAAAAGGCTCATGTTTTATCTTTACAATCAAGGGTACTCTGATGAGCTAATTCGCCGTGCTGTGAACGCCCTCATTGAGGCGTCGAGAAAGCCAGACCTCTATTATGCCAACAAAGAAGTATGCTCTCTCCTTCGCTATGGTGCCTCTGTAAAGGAAAATGTCAGCGTTCATAACCAGACAGTAAAGTTTATCAATTGGGATGAGCCTCATAAAAATGACTTTTATATCGCCGAGGAAGTGACCATTAGGGGGGAGCACACCAAGCGGCCTGATGTTGTACTGTATATTAATGGAATTGCTATCTGCGTTATTGAGCTCAAGCGAAGCATTGTGTCAGTCTCGGAGGGCATTAGGCAGAATTTAGATAACCAGACAGACGACTTTATAAGGCCATTCTTTTCTACCATTCAGCTTGTAATGGCAGGCAATGACACCGAGGGGCTTCGCATTGGCGTTATTGAAACCCCGGAAAAGCATTATATAGAGTGGAAAGAAGATGTGAAAGCAACTGATCCGCTGTCGCTTTCTATTCGTGCTCAAAGCGAAGATGAAGGCTATAAAATTGACCGCCATCTAATCAGTATCTGCCAAAAAGAACGGCTGCTGGATATTATATACAATTTTATTGTATTTGACAGCGGCATTAAAAAGCTATGCCGCCACAATCAATATTTCGGTGTGCTTGCCGCAAGGCAAAGGATAAAAGCCAAAGAGGGCGGTATTATATGGCACACCCAGGGGAGCGGCAAGAGTTTAATAATGGTTTGGCTGTCAAGGTGGATAAAAGAGAATATCCCCGAAGCAAGGGTGTTGATTGTAACCGACAGAGATGAGCTTGACGACCAGATAGAAAACAAGGTGTTCGGCGCCGATGGTGTGGGTGATGAAATATATCGTACAAAAAGCTGTGCTGACTTAATTGAGAAATTAAACGAGACGACACCAAGAGTTATTTGCTCCCTTGTACATAAGTTTGGGCGTAATAAAGGCGATGAGGATAAGGCCTATGACAGTTATATTAAGCAGCTGCTGGAAAGCCTGCCTCCCGGTTTCAAAGCTAAGGGTGAATTCTATATTTTTGTTGATGAATGCCATAGAACGCAATCAGGGAAACTTCATGACGCAATGACTGCCATACTGCCCGATGCAATTTTTATTGGTTTTACAGGAACCCCGCTGCTAAGCAGAAGAGAAATGATAAAGCGTGGAATTAAGAGCAGCATCGAGATTTTTGGCACGTATATTCACACCTACAAATATCCCGAAGCGGTAGCCGACAAGGTTATACTCGATTTGAGATATGAAGCAAGAGATGTGCCACAGGATGTTATATCGCAGGAGAAAATAGATTTATGGTTTGAAACGAAAACACGGGGTCTTACAGAACTTTCAAAGGCACAGCTGAAAAAACGCTGGGGCACCCTTAAGGAAGTTTATAGCTCTGAAGCACGGTTATCAAAAATAGTGTCGGACATTATTTTTGACATGGAAATTAAGGACAGACTCAATAATAATCGCGGGAATGCTATTTTGATTGCAGCCAGTATTTACGAGGCTTGCAAGTACTATAAGCTGTTTACCGATAATGGTTTTTCGAAGTGCGCCATTGTAACATCTTATTCTGCTGATATTTCAGAGATCAAAGGCGAGGCAACCGGAGAGTCAAGGGATACTGAAAACCGTTTCAAGTACGCGATTTATCAAAAGATGTTAGGCGGCAAAGATGTAGAAGCCTTTGAAAAAGAAACTAAGGAGAGGTTTATAAAAGAACCTGGGCAAATGAAGCTATTAATCGTCGTGGACAAGCTGCTAACCGGTTTTGATGCACCGAGTGCTACATATCTCTATATTGACAAATCCATGCGTGACCATGGGCTGTTTCAGGCTATATGCAGGGTAAACCGCCTTGACGGTGACGATAAGGAGTACGGCTATATAATTGACTACATGGACTTGTTTAAGAGCCTCGAAAAAGCGGTTGAGGATTACACCTCTGAAGCCTTTGACGGATTTGAAGCACAAGACGTTACCGGTCTGCTAAAAAACAGAATAGCTGAGGCCAGGAATCATCTCGAGAAACTGCTCGAAAGCTTGAGGGCTTTATGCGAACCGGTTGCTATGCCTCGCACAACGCTTGAATTTATCAGGTATTTCTGCTTTGAAAGTGACGGAGACCTGGATGAGTTGGAAGAAAACCAGCCCAAGAGGTTATCACTATATAGATTTACAGCATCGCTGCTCCGTGCCTTTGCCGACGTTGTTGGCAATCTGGAGGATGTGGATTATACAGCCAAGCAAATTGAAGCAATCAAGGCTGAGGTTATGTATTATAAAAAGATTAGAGATGAGATAAAGCTTGCCAGTGGTGACTATATCGACCTAAAAAAGTATGAAGCTGATATGCGGCATCTGATTGATAACTACATCAGTGCCGGCGAGAGTGAAAAACTATCTGCCTTTGACGATATGACTATAATTGAATTGATTGTAGAACGTGGAGTGGATTTTGTTGATGCGATGCCGGAAGGCGTTAAGGGAAATAAAGAAGCAGCAGCCGAGGTTATAGAAAACAATGTCCGCAGAAAAATCATTGAAAAAAGCGGGACCAATCCACTTTACTATGAAAAAATGTCAGAGTTGTTAATAAAGATAGTTGAAGAGCGTAAAAGTCAAAAGGAGGACTATAAAGCGTATTTGGAAAAAATAGTTGAGCTTACAAGAAGGGTGGAAAAACCCGAGGATTACACGGGTTATCCGTATACGATAAAAAGTTCGGCAGCGCTAAGGGCTTTATATGATAACATATCAAATGACGAGGAACTCATATTAGCCTTGCACGAAAAAATTATGGCTATTAAACCCGATAAATGGCGTGGCGATAAGGCAAAAGAAAGAGTAATACAGCGAGGCATATATTCGATTATTCATGATTATGAGAAGGTAGACGAGATTTTCGGGATAGTAAAAGAACAAAGAGAGTACCTAGGGTGATGAAATGTTAATATCCGATATCGAAATAGAAGTAATTAAGAAGAATATTAAGAATATGCACCTTTCTGTCTTGCCTCCAACAGGAAAGGTCCGTATTTCTGCTCCATTGAGCGCCAAGGACCAAGCAATCGAATTGTTTGCAATTACCAAGATTGGCTGGATAAAAAAGCAGATAGAAAAGTTTGAAAATCAACCAAGACAATCTGAAAGAGAGTATGTTTCGGGTGAAAGCCATTACCTCTGGGGCAGAAGGTACAGGATGGAAATAAAACATACCAAAACGGCAAACAATGTTGAGATAAAAGCTAATAAGCTTATCTTGACCGTTCGCGAAAACAGTACACAGCAGCAGCGTGAAAAAGTAATGAATGAGTGGTACAGAGCAGAGATTAAAGCAAAATTGCCGGCACTATTTGAAAAATGGGAAGAAATAATTGGGGTTAAGGCAGATACAGTAAAAGTAAAGAATATGCTCACCCGATGGGGCACATGTAATGTTAAAGACAAAAGGGTATGGATTAACCTGCAGCTTGCGAAAAAACCTATAGAATGCCTTGAGTATGTAGTCGTGCATGAGCTTGTCCACCTGCTTGAAAAAAATCACACATCGGTTTTTGTGGAATATATGGACAAGTTTTTACCAAATTGGTGGGTAATAAAGGACCAATTAAACAGCTTTATTATGGATAGGTATCTTGAAGAATAGTCAGTCCTAAATAAATGGCAGAAGGCTTAATTATTCGGGACCTCTTGGCGGTGAAATAATTGGACCAACAAACATTGAAATACTACAATCAAAATGCCCTTGATATTTTTAATAATTACATAAAAGCAAAAGAAGGTATTAGTAGTTTTTTCGCAACTGCCTTTCCGATACATACAAAAATACTTGATATAGGAGCCGGATCGGGCAGGGATATGCAGTTCCTACTGGATAAAGGCTATGATGCGTACGGAATAGAGCCTTCTGTTGAATTAAGGCAGCTTGCACTTAGCCAATATCCGGTTTTAGAAGGCAGGCTATTCGATGGCAGTTTACCCGATATAGACGAGGGCTTTACCGAAAAATTTGATGGAGTATTATGCTCTGCCGTCCTAATGCATATACCCAAAGAGCTGCTTTTCGATACGGTGTATGCCATAAAAAGAATCCTAAAACATAGAGGAAATCTTCTAATATCAATACCTGGAGAAGGTCCCGAAATAGATAGCAGCCACAGAGATAAAAATGGCCGCTTATTCTGTAACTACAATCCGGAATATTTGCAGCTTTTATTTGAAAGGATTGGATTTAAACTTACAGGCAGATGGGAAACCCATGATGGGCTTGGCAGGGAAGGTAGGACCTGGATAACCCTATTATTTAATTTATCCAACAAATCAAGTATTAAGCCATTAGACAAAATTGAAGGTATCCTTAACAGGGATAAGAAGGATGCTACTTATAAGCTGGCATTATTCAGGGCATTATGTGATATTTCTATGGCAAACTATAACAAAGTCATCTGGGAAAAGAATGGCATGGTAAGAGTTCCGGTTGATCTGATAGCTGAGAAATGGATTTACTATTACTGGCCTCTGATAGAAAGCAACACTTTTATACCTCAAAAATATGGAGAGGTTGAGGGAGGAAATCTAAAAATAGCATTTAGAGAACTGCTTGAAAAATTGGTTCTTGAATATAGTAAGAAAGGCGGGCTTAACAGCTTTACCATTGACTTTAGAAGCTCTTCATCTAATGCTGAGACCAGGAAAGTTACCAATGATGCCATTAATAAAATAAAGAGAACAATAATTACCGGTCCAGTTACTTATTCAGGCAATTCCCTTCAAACGGGCAGGATGTTTGAATATATAAAAGAAGATAAAACCATTAGATTTAACTCTGATGTATGGCGAGAACTAACTTTAATGAGTCATTGGATATATGATGCTATTATATTAAGATGGGCTGAGTTAACAGCAGAAATAAGTAAGAAAAGCATTAAACCAAGCCAAATAGTAGATTTGCTGCTAATATCCCCTATTTCCGAAAGAAATATATATGATTTAAGACAATTCTATCTTGAAGAAAAAAATATAGAATGTGTTTGGACGGGGAAAAGGCTTAAGACAGACTTTGATGTTGATCACGTTATTCCATTTTCAATATGGAGGAATAACGATCTATGGAACTTGTTGCCCTGTGCATCTTCTGTTAATGGAGCAAAATCTGATATGCTCCCAACCAGAAATCTTTTAGTCAAAAGAAAAGATATAATAATACACTATTGGAAGCTACTACGGAATCTCAATAGCAGCAGATTTGACTATGAAGTAACAAATATGACTGGCAACACAAGTAATGTTTGTTGGGAGAAGAATATGTTTAATTATGTGAAAGAAGCTGTTGAAATAACAGCACTGCAGAGAAACATACAAAGGTGGGAGCCGAGTTAGTCTAGCAGACATATTATTGGTAAGTACGAAATAGGAGAACATAGCTATGTATTTTATGTTTGCTAGTATCCAAAAAAATGAGGCCAGCAAGACATCCTTTGCTAATGAAAAGGATTTTTTTGTATTTTATAGAAAGAGTCAGTTAATCAAGTATAAGTATAATTACAAAGGAATGATGATAATGATATATGTTTTGCTTGACACAAATATTCTCATATATGACCCGTATGTCGTAAAGAAGCTGGTAAGAAGGGGCTATTATGTGGTTATACCGGTGATGGTGCTTGATGAATTGGACAAGCTCAAAATGAGGAATGATCTGAAACAGAATATAACCAAGACCGGGCAGGCCATTGAAGAAGTTATTAACGAAAAAAGCAAATACTTGGACCTGACAACAAATCTGGAAGAAGTTCCAGGATTAATCCTGAACAAACCTGATAACTATATTCTTGCTGCGGCATATTACTTAAAGAAACAGCAAAAGGATGTAATATTTATAACAAACGATAGATTCCTGAGGCTAAAGTCGGAGGCGTTGGGGATTAAGATGATTTCCGGTTATGACCAACTGGAGAAAGCCGTTAAAGAAATGAATGAGAGAAAGCCCGTTGTTTCAAGTTCCGTTGACACCATACGCAACGAAAACAAAAAAGAAGAAAACACTACTGCCAATACCGGCGAACCAACCTCCGGCAAAGAAAGTGAAGTTGAAAAGTTCTACAATAAAGGTTTTCTCACACTGGAGCAGAAACGAAAGATATTCAAGTCCTTCTCAGAGCTCACCGAGCAGATCGGTAAAGATGGAAGGATAAGCTACAAATACTATGGTAGCAGAAGAGCCAGAAAAGAAATAGCCCGTGAATTATCACATACAGGTAATGGCTATATATATGGAGCATACCTGCCGGAATGCAAAGATGAGCTTGACCCAAGGGGCTGGATAAATATAAAGGACTACGGGGAAAAGGACTTGCGTGAATTAATACGAAAGGTAATAGAGGCTTATTCATGATTTAAATATTCATATATGATAGAAAGCGAGATGCACAGTATAAAACGAAACCAGGATCACTTTAGCGGTTGCCTGATTGACGGTGCCATAGGAAATGTACTAGGCTGGTCGGTTGAGTTTATGCGCGCCACACTGAGGATAAAAACAGATATGGTGACGGCGGCATTGCCGAGTTGATACTAAACAGCCATGGCAAAGCAGATATTACCGATGACACCCATACCAAGGTTACTCAATAACTCCGGCAATGGGTTTCAGGCTGAAGTATTCAAGGGCCAGATTGACATCATTGATATCATATATTTTGCGCTCTAAACAGAACTTAATTACAAGGTCGGATAAATCGCTGTCTGACAAAGTATACCCCGCAGCATTTAGAAGATGGGCGGCTTCTTTTAAGTTTAGCTTAAGTGCAAGGCACAGGGCAATTACCGTATTCTTACCAGGATGATAATCGGGTTTGGAGCGGATTTTTGAAAAATGGCGGCGGTCAACCCCGGCTTTTTTATAAACCTGCGAGTCGGTTACCCCGGCTTTATCTATGTAGCTAAACAGCAGTTTTCTAAAGGAAGGTTTCTTATTGCTTTTAACGAAGCCTTCTATTTCTTTTCGTTCAATATCTTCATATACAACTGCTCCTGAAACTGTCTTTTTAAAAAAATGCTCCTCGCAAGTAAGTTTAGGAGAAGCAAGGTGCTTATCCACATATTCCTGCAATTCGAAAAAAAACTCTTTTGGAAGCATTTAGACATACCCCCTTTATGTAAATGTCGCTGTTCAGGCGACCATATATAGTCCCATTATTATTACAATTGTATCATAATTAAAAGTGAAAGGATGATACAAATGGGTTCCAATCTAACAGAAATCGTTTTTCTTCTGGATAGGAGCGGTTCAATGGGGGGACTTGAAAGTGATACAATAGGAGGTTTCAATGCATTTATTGAAAAACAAAGACAGATGGACGGCAGAATAATCGTCACCACTGCTCTCTTTGACCACGAATATGAGCTGCTGTGGAACGGCATCAGTGCGGAGAATGCAAGGCTCACTGATAAGGAGTACTATGTAAGGGGGGCTACAGCACTCCTTGACGCGGTTGGAAAAACCATACTTGATGTGGGAAGAAGGCTTTCGGCTTTGCCGGAGGAGGAACGACCCGACAAAGTAATATTCGTAATAACAACGGATGGAATGGAGAATGCGAGCAGAGAGTTTACACATAAGAAAGTAAAGGAGTTATTAAAGCATCAACAGGAGAGATATAACTGGGAGTTCATATTTCTTGGCGCAAATATTGACGCCGTAAAGGAAGCGGGTAACATAGGCATAAGAAGGGGAGATGCATTTGATTTTCGGGCATCCCCAAAGGGTGTTGCAGCGATGTTTTGTGTGGTCTGTGAAGAGGTAACCAAAAAAAGATATAAATAGCAGCTAATACAGAAATTATTTTTCCAATCAACGTTTGAAGACTGACCTAACCGCTCAACCCCTTAAAAATACTGCCAGTAACCGAGCAGGATATCAGTGACGCCTAACCCGGATTATAGACTTAGTCGCTGATAAATGAACACGTTGACAAGGCGTGTTTATTATATTCGGTTGATGAGTGGCATAAGCCGCTTTGCCGGAGACCCGTTTGGGCTGATTTTACGAGCTTTTTCCAACCAGCAAAAACCACAAGTCCCGGTGACTGTCCGACTTGTACCGGAATTACCGGCCGGTTTACAGTGGAGACGCAGTTATTCCGCCGTAAAATCCAGAAGCACATGCTAATTTCTAGATATATTTAGAGGAAAGTATAAAGAAATATAGAATTCTAAAATGTTGAGAAGGTTATGACCGCTTGCTACAGCGACGGCATTTGTCCCGTGATATTCAGTTTGCAAAGAAGCGGCAAAGAATAATCCGAAATACCATTAACCCCAAACGATGGAGAAAGGGACGCAGTATTATGAAACGACTCATATTTCATGTTGATGTAAACAGCGCCTACCTTTCCTGGGAGGCGGCAAGGCGCGTTGCCGAAGGTCACGAGGATATCCGGCTAATCCCCTCTGCCATTGGCGGCGACAAAGAGAAGCGAACAGGTGTCATTCTGGCAAAGTCCATTCCGGCGAAGAAATTCGGAATCAGGACCGGCGAACCGGTTGCAATGGCCCTGCGGAAATGCCCCAATCTTTTTCTTGCCAAGCCGGATTTCCGCTTATATGAGAAAAGCTCCCAAGCCTTCATGAATGTTTGCCGGAAATATGCGCCGGTTGTCGAGAAGTATTCCATCGACGAGTGCTTTCTGGACATGAGCGGCACGGGACAGATCTATCCCGACCCTGTTTTAATTGCCGAGAGAATAAAAGGTGAAATCCGCGATACATTGAACTTTACGGTTAACATCGGTATTGGTCCGAATAAGCTGCTTGCTAAGATGGCAAGCGACTTCGAAAAGCCCGATAAAATACATACTCTGTTTTCCGGGGAAGTTGAAGCCAAGCTCTGGCCGCTACCTGTCCGGGAGCTGTTCACCGTGGGGCAGGCGACAGCCGAGCGTCTGAAGAAAGCATGTATCTGCACCATAGAAGACTTGGCAAAGACGGAGCTGCAAAGAGTGCAATCGTTAGTCGGTGTGAAGCTCGGAAGGCAGATACATGATTATGCTAACGGGATTGACCACTCTCCCGTTTTGTCCCAGGCGGAGGACGCAAAGGGGTATAGCAACTCAACAACACTGGAAGAAGACGTCAAGACAACCGAAGAGGCATACAGGATTCTTCTTGCTTTAGCCGATAGCGTGGCATCGCGGATGAGGGCTGATGGGGCTAAAGCTTTCTGCATTTCTGTTACCATTCGGGGCAATGACTTCAAGAACAAATCCCGTCAAAAGAAATTGAGTGGGCCGACTGATATAACCTCGGAGATTTATGATGTCTCAAAAAAACTTTTCTCGGAGCTTTGGGACAGGCGGACACCACTACGGCTGCTCGGCATCTCTCTTTCCCATCTCACCCGGGATGGATACGTGCAGCAGTCCCTCTTCCCCGATGAGGAGAAGGAACGGGAAAAGAAGCTGGATAAAGCGATTGACAGCATCCGCAGTAAGTTTGGATCCGAAACCATTGTGCGTGGCTCTGTATTTCAATCGGGAACGGATGTCGGCAGAAAGTATAAAGCGCAGATGGAAAGCATAAAAGACAAAAACAACATGAGGTGATACTTTGTATTTTGAATACGGAACCGAGGCAACCGAAAGCTTAAAAAAGAGGGACAGGCTTCTTGGCGAGGCCATAAATAAAATCGGGCATATCAATCGGGAGGTCGACAGTGATTTGTTCTCCTCGGTTGTGCATCATATCATCAGCCAGCAGATTTCATCCACTGCGCAGGCAACGGTTTGGAAACGTGTGTCGGATAAGCTTGGGGCGGTAAAGGCAGACACGGTTTGTCTCTGCTCCCGTGAGGAATTGCAAAGCTGCGGCATGACTTTTAAGAAAGCTGATTACATTAAAGAATTCGCAGCAAAAGTAAAGAGCGGGCAATTTGATATTGAATCCCTCTACGACATGTCGGACGAGGATGTCATCCGGGAGTTGTCGTCACTAAACGGTATTGGCGTATGGACTGCAGAAATGATAATGACTTTCTGCATGCAGCGGCCTGACATCGTGAGCTATGGCGATCTTGCAATCCATCGTGGAATGCGGATGCTGTACCATCATCGTAAAATTGATAAAAAACTCTTCGCCAAATATGCCCGGCGGTATTCGCCCTATGGTACGGTTGCAAGCCTGTATCTTTGGGCTATCGCGGGCGGTGCAATTCCCGAAATGCGGGATTATGCACCAAAGAAGCAGAAATAACAACGTGGCGTAAGCGGCAGCGTTAATGAAAGGCAGCAAAGAAAAAAGCAGAGTCAACGCACTGGAACGCTTATTTAAGCTGGAAAGGCTTAAGTTCAAGCTGCGGGAGCAGTTGAGAAGTGTCTCACGACTTTTGTTTTTGGAGTAAAAGGAAGGGTTGCTTTCTTGGTGTGTTTTAAGAGAATATTCGGTCTTCCCATGATTGAAAAGCAGAAAAGCGATATTGAGGTTTGATGATAGGTTTTACAATATTATTCTTAGTAATAAAGTCACTGTAATTAAAGAAAACAGCGTAGTGACAGACACAATGACTGCTGCATAATCTTTATCCTTATCAAAACTTTCTGCCAGTATGGAAGTCATAGCGGCGGATGGCATGGCCGTCATGATCACAACTGAATTTATAGCTTTGGATACTTCTCCTGTCAGCAATGAGAGCATATAAACAATGAAAGGTATAACGATTAATTTGGTAGTTACGCCATAATATATCGTCCAATCTTTTATGTAATTTTTCATTTTTACATCTGAGAGTATAACGCCGATAATGATCATTGATAACGGACCGGTGATATTTCCGATACTTCTTATGCTGGATAACATCGCACCCGGTAATTGAATATCATAAATCATGATGATGATGCCTGCACAAACTGCTAGAATAGACGGATTCAGAAGGACTTTTTTCAATTCTGCCTTTAATTCTTTTTTTTCAAAATTGCCTCTATACAAAAAAATTCCGTATGTCCAGACAAATATGACGAAAAACATGTTGAATATCGACCCATATACAATACCCTCAGCACCATATATGGAATTCAGTATGGGGAACCCCACATAACCTGTATTGGTAAACACATTGGCAAAATGCAGTATTGTTTTTTTATCATTTTTTACTGGCAGGAGAAGAAGGTATGAAACAATGATCACTATTATGTAAGCTGCAATGCTATAAAAAAATGTTTTCATAACATTAGATTTTATAGCATCATCATAAGTAAAGATAAAAGAAGAAAGAATCAGAAAAGGCAGTGCAATCCGTATAAGAATGTCTATTAATCCTTTATTTATTTGTGCAGTGATGATTTTTTTCCGGGCACCATATACTCCTACCAGTATAATGATAAATAATGAGACAATACTTTCGATTATAACTGAAAGTCCCATAAGGCCACCTCCTCTTAATTATATATAACGCATTTAAAACCTTACATTTCCTAGTGTGTCAAATTCTTCGGGCTTGGCCCTCTTAAACGACAGATAAAGGAATGTAATACTATTAGTACGTTGTATATAGATACTACCAGTTTTATGCCGGGATTGTTTTAATTGTTACGAGATTGAGAAAGGTGATGGGGCAGAAGATGTGTTCTACAAATAGCGACGATTGTTTAAATTATGTCATTAACAGCAAGGGCTTGGGCGGGGGTAGGCAACACAGATTATTAGCATGTCGAATATACATGAATATTGTAAAAATAAAGGGGTTTATGTGGTTTTGTAGAAATATAAATAATAACCGGCACGAATAAATACACACGAAAAAGAGACAGGCGTTAGATTTTTTATAAGTAATCTACCGGTAAACGATACAATGTAATGGGGAGGTAATTGGGCATGTCCAAAATAGTATTAATTGCAACCAGCGAAAAAATGGCCCAATACGGATATGAAATTAAGAATAAACTACATAACCCGGATGAATTTGAAATATTGGTAGGTTCTATGGACAAAGCTGTTGCTATTGCACGAAGCCTGAAGGTTTCCGAAGTTGATGTCATAATTTCCAGGGGCACGACCGCAAATATGATTGCCAAAGCTAAAATTGGCATACCTATCATTGAAATACCGGTTTCGGATGAGGAGATAGTGCGCGTAATTAATGCTGCAAAGGAAATAACCGGCAAAGACAAACCGGTTGTCGGATATATTGGTTTTAATAGAACATATGAAGATGTCAGAGTATTTCTGGAGGCTATAGATATAAAAATCCACAAATACGAGGTGCGCAGTGAAAGAGAGATCAGGGAAACCCTGAAGAGGATAAAAAATAGTGTTGATGTTATAATCGGAGGGTCTTCAACATATACTGCCGCCGGGGAAATGGGATTGAAATGCATTCTTTTGGAAACGTCCCAGGTTTCAATAAATAATACATTGAAAAATGCAAGAGAGCTGCAAAGGGCAATAAAGCATGAAAAAAAAGAATTAGCCGAAAAGAATATCATTATTAATTCCGTAAGAGACATTATTATAAGCGTAGATGCCGCAGGTAATATTGTAATGTTTAATACCTCGGCGGAAAACGCCACCGGCTATAAAGCAAAAGATGTGTTATCAAAATGCACCTATAAAATTTTCGACTTCATAGACAAAGATATCATCGACCTGGCGTTATCTGATGATGACAGTATTTCAGGCAGAATTGTAGAGCTGAATGGTAAAAAGTTTGCAATGAATCTATACCCTATTACTACAAAAAAGGATAAATTCGGGGTTGTAATTACCATGCAGGGAGTTGAAGAATTACAAAGCATTGAAGCGACTGTAAGAAAGGGCCTTTACCCGAAGGGGAATACTGCAAAATATAATTTTAAGGATATTCTTGGCCAATCAAAAGAAATCAAAGAAACCATACAGATAGGCAAGAGCTTTGCCAATATGAAGTCCAATGTGCTTATTATTGGAGAAACAGGTACAGGCAAAGAGTTATTTGCCCAAAGTATTCACAATGCGAGCGAAAGAAGAAACGGTCCCTTTATCGCGGTAAACTGCGGGGCAATCCCAAAGGAACTTATGGAGAGTGAACTGTTCGGCTACGTTGAAGGCTCATTTTCGGGGGCCAGAAAAGGAGGGAAAATAGGGCTTTTCGAACTGGCTCACAATGGCACTATTTTTTTGGACGAGATATCGGAATTGGACAATAGTGGCCAGGTAAGGCTTTTGAGGGTTATACAGGAAAGTCAGGTAAGACGTATCGGCGGTGCTTCCGTAATTCCCATTAATGTAAGGATTATTGCGGCTTCCAATACCAACCTGAATAAAATGGTGAAAACAAATGCTTTCAGAAAGGACCTGTTTTACAGGCTGAATGTTTTGATACTCAATATTCCTGCTTTGAGAAACAGGAACGGGGATATATCATACTTAACCGAATGTTTCATAGACAAATATAACAAGGTATTTAATAAGAAATTCAAGATGCTGCCCGAAGCCCTGGACGAAATGGAGAAGTTTGCCTGGGACGGCAATGTAAGGCAACTGGAAAACTTTTGCGAGAGGATTGTTGCTATTACAAATAAAGACTTGATAGACAGAGCTACCATAAGAAGGCAAATTCATGACAGTTTCTATTTTCTTGAGGATTCAGGCAGCGATGGCTTAACCATGGAATCATATGGAGAAACCGTTCGCAATGAAAATGCAAATCAGAAAATTCTACTGGGCGGTAAAACAATCTGCTGCAGTGATATAGCAAATCTTTTAAAAACGTATAATGGCAATAAAAGCAGGGTGGCAAAAGAGCTGCAAATAAGCAGAACCACACTGCTAAAATACATTAAACTACTAAATCTTGATGCATAGAAAGCATTGATATATTGTGAAACATATAGGCTTAACGGTTTGAGCATAACTTATTAAGGAGTGGAACTAATATCTACTCTTTTTTATATTCTTGTTTTTGCCTATGACGACAAAAAAAACGGCCAGGCAATGTACAAAAAAATATACATGGTTGTACATGTTGTCCAAATAGGTGAACATGTCAATGTATATAGCTTTAGTATTAGATAACCCCGGAAAAATATCAGTATAAAGCTCTCCCTGAGATGGCAAGGGCCGGCAACCGGTAAATATATTTACCCGGGACACCATGAAGACATTGGTATCGTTATTGCATATTAAAGAAATGACATGACGGTTAAGCACACAATTCATTAGTTGGATATAGTTGGCCGGCCATGGACTATCAAGAATATAAGTTTAGTGAAAAAGGAGTGTTGATGGCATGAAAATTGGCTTCATCGGACTAGGCCAGATGGGAAAGCATATGGCAATGAATATGATTAAGAGCAAAGCAGAGATTGTTGTAAATGATGTTAGAACAGACAGTTTCGCAGAGTTTGAAAAAGCAGGAGCCAAAGCGACCTCCAGCCTTAGGGAGGTTGCCGGGAATGAACTAATTTTTCTCAGCCTGCCCAACAGCCAGATTGTAGAAAAAGTGGTACTGGGCAAAGATGGGATAATAAATGATTTGAAAAAAGGGCAGACCGTTGTGGACCTAAGTACCATTACATACAACACCACAACAGAAATTGCCGACAGGCTGCGTGCGGTAGGGGTTGATTTTATGGATGCACCGGTATCCGGCATGGAAGCAAGGGCAGCAGACGGAACCCTTACGGTAATGTGCGGCGGCAAAAAAGAAGTATTTGAAAGAGTAAAGCCGTTTCTGGAGTATATAGGCAACAAAATACTCTATATGGGAGAAAACGGCAGCGGACAATTGACCAAATTAATCAATCAGTTATTATTCGACATAAATGTAGCAGCCCTTGCCGAAATTTTACCGATGTCGGTTAAAATGGGGCTTGACCCGGGCAAAATTGAACAGGTGGTTAACAGTGGAACGGGCAGGAGTTATGCTTCGGAGTTCTTCATACCGCGTATTAAAAAGGGAGATTTTACCCAGGGTTATTCAATGAATAACGCATACAAGGATTTGGTGAGTGCTGCGGAACTATCTGCAAAGCACGGTATTCCGATGCCGGTGCTGCATGCAGCGACAGTCACCTATCAGATGGCTCTTTTAAAAGGATACGGAGACAAAGATAAGGGAGCAATGATTAGGGTTTTTGAAGATTTGCTGGATGCTTCCTTTAGAAGCTAAAACAAATACGCAGAGATTGGATGGAGGGCTGTCAAAGTGACTAACAGTAAGACAGAAATGATTACCGAAGCTTATTACATGGGGTTAATGAGTGCGGTGGGTTATCGCAAAAAGGATTTACAGAAACCAATTATAGGAGTGGTCAATTCCTGGAATGATATTAATCCTGGTCATAAGCCGCTTGCCCAGTTGGCAGGCTATGTAAAAGAAGGAATTTGGGCAAATGGAGGTACCCCCGCCGAGTTTGTTGTCCCCGCTCCCTGTGATGGAATTGCCCAGGGCGAAGGTATGCACTATATACTGCCCCAGAGAGATTTGATTGCCGTATCGATTGAAGCAATGGTAAAGTCCAACGGGTTTGACGGGCTGGTTTTTCTAGGTTCGTGCGATAAAATCATCCCCGGCATGTTAATGGCAGCAGCCCGGCTCAATCTGCCGTCTATTTTCCTGACGGCCGGTACAATGCTTCCTTACAAAGAGCGCAATAAGGAGTACGTCACATGCGACCTTAAAGAGGCAATAGGCAAGCGCAATAATGAGGAGATTGACGAAAATACATTCGAACACTGGAAAAAGTATATGTGTTTCTCGGAAGGAACATGCTCCATGTATGGTACGGCGAATACCATGGGGGCATTTCTGGAGGCCACGGGGGTTGCACCTTTTGGGACATCAACAATGCTGTTTTGTGAAGCCGACAAGGTGAGACAGGCACGGGAAACGGGGGAACGCATAGTTGACCTTGTCCGGGAAGGAAGGGTGTTTTCCGATTTCCTCAATGATGCTTCTCTAAAAAATGGGATTCGCCTTATATCTGCCACAGGCGGTTCAACAAACGCTGTATTACATATTATGGCACTTTCCCAGGCAATGAAGTCCAAATTAACTCTAAAAGAGTTTGATGAAATCCAGGCATCGGTTCCGGTTATTGCTAAATTCAAACCGTCATCGGATTATAATATCAGTGACTATCATCAGGCCGGCGGGGTGCCTGCTGTCCTGCATACAATCAGGGAATTCCTTAATACCGATACCACCCTTGTTACCGGCGGAAACCTCGGATCATATCTGGATAATTATAAGTATACGATAGACAGAAACGTGATCAGCTCTATTGAGAATGCATACGAAGAAAACGGCTGTTTTTCAATCCTATATGGGAATCTGGCACCGAATGGAGCGGTTGTAAAGAAAAGTGGGGTAGCCGTTGAGATGCGCCGGCATGTAGGACCCGCCGTTGTCTTTGATTCAGAGGAAGAGGTTCGCGAGTATCTCCTGAAAAAAACGGTTGAACCGGGTTCGGTTCTTGTAATCCGGTATGAAGGACCCAAGGGCGGGCCAGGCATGAGGGAATTGTCAATTCCAGCCGCTATGCTAGTAGGTATGGGACTGCATAAGTCTGTTGCGATGATTACGGATGGGCGTTTTTCCGGAGCTACAAGGGGTCCCTGTGTTGGACATATTGCGCCGGAAGCGTGGGAGGGAGGTCCGATTGCCGTTGTCAAGAATGGTGATCTGATTGAAATAGATTTGGAAAACAAAAAACTGGAACTGAAAGTTCCGGCGGGCGAAATCGAGGAGCGGAAAAAAGGGATTATAAAACCCGAAAGACATTACCCGGGTATCCTTTCTACATACCAGCAAGGAGTAAAGGGAGCTGATAAAGGAGCCCCGTGGTTTTACTAAACAACAGAGAATTCAACTGTTGCATTCCGATAATAGACCAAATACAGATAGCTTAGGGTGCAGACTTTAGGCTTAAGGGGGTGAAAAAAGGGCTTTGAAGGTATAATAATTGGCTGTATTGCGAAGGTTCTCGGTTTAAGGACTTCTACTAAAATAAGAGGAGGTTTACAAATGAAAATTAAAGGTATTAAGACATCTTGTATTCTGGCGTTGGTTGCGGTTCTGGTTATTTCAATTGTTGGCTGTTCCCAGCCGGCGAATAACGCAGGTGCGCCCCGTACCAATTTTTCTGTAATGAGTGCCGCACCCGGAGGTAACTGGTATAATATGTCGGGAGGACTGGCCAGTCTGCTGACTGAAAAGATTGAAGGGGTTACCTTTTCCTTAGAAGCAACAGGCGGTTCGGTGGAAAATGCCCGTCGCTTAATAGCCAACGAATCGGATTTAGCTCCGATATACTCATCACACCTGTACGAAGCTTGCAAAGGCGGCGTGGGCGTGTCGGAAGGCCTGCCGTCCAGTGATGCTCCAACCGTATTGTGTCAGATATACGATAGTTCACACTATTTTGTGACATTAAAAGGGTCGGGTATTACATGTATGCAGGACCTGCAAGGGAAAACCGTGGCAGTGGGACCGGCGGGCTCGGGTACCACTGATAACTCCCTCCGCGTGCTGGACGTACTGGGTATTGAAGTGAATGAAGTTGAATGTTCCTATGGCGATGCTGCCAGGCAGCTTCAGGACGGTAAAATTGATGCCCTGGGTCAGGGAGGACATCCTGCAAGCGGAATAATGGAATTGGCTGCAACTCAGGATATTTTGATCATTCCTTTCAGCGACGAAGAGCTGGACCAGATTGTAGAGTTAGCTCCTTACTTCTTTAAAGGGGAAATTCCTGCCGATACGTATAACGGCCAGGACCAAGCTGTTCCCGTGTTCTGCCTAAACGTTTACCTGGCTGCTCATAAGGATATGCCGGAAGACGTTGTTTATAGTATTCTGGAAGTACTGTTCAGTGAAGATGGTCAAGAATACTTATCCGCAGTTCATCCTCAGTGGGCAAACGTAAAGGACAATCCGGAAGCGGTAAAAGCGCTGGAGGTACCGTACCATCCCGGAGCAGCAAAATACTGGGCAGAACATTAAGACTAATATTCACTTGTGTGGTTCCGGGGAGAGCTGTCGGCTTTTCCCCGGGTACCATTATACTGAGGAGGTAAAAAAGTGCGAAAGCTTGATAAGAGACTGGAAATAATCGTATCAATACTAGCTTCTGCCTTCGCCCTGTTCTACTTGTATACTTCCGGTTTTGGTATATTCTCCACCCAAACCAACCGGGGAGTTTTTATATTGTTTACTTTCGTTCTTTGCACAATACTATACCCGACATATAAAAAGTCTCCATACAATAAGACTTTATATGCATTTGATATAGTTGTTGTTATACTGGCATCATGCTCAATTATTTACTGGATGCTGGAGTATGCGGATTATGCCCGCTATCGTGTCGGCCTGCCAAACCAATGGGATACGTTTTGGGGTATAATTTTAATCTTAGTCAGTCTGGAGATAACTAGAAGGGTTATGGGCATTGTACTGCCCATTTTGGGAGCTTTATTCGTGGCTCAATTGTTTATCGGTCCCTATCTCCCAGGTATATTTGCCCATAGGGGTATGAGTTTGCTTAGAATTGTAGAATTCCTTTTCTCAAATACAGAAGGAATTTTCGGCACAATAGCCTCGGTATTTGCCACCTACATCATGCCCTTTCTCATATTTGGTGCATTTCTGCAGAAATCCGGCGGAGGGGACTTTTTTATGGATTTCTCCAAGGCCGCTGCCGGGCGTATATCCGGAGGGCCAGCCCTGATAGCTATAATCGGAAGTTCTATTTTTGGCAGTATCTCAGGCAGCGCTGTTGCCAATGTGGTGGCTACCGGCACTTTCACCATACCCATGATGAAAAAGGTTGGGTACAAGTCGGAATTTGCCGGTGCGGTTGAGGCGTCGGCATCCACCGGAGGGCAGTTTATGCCGCCTATTATGGGAGCAGCAGCTTTTATTCTTGCTACTTTTACTGAAACGCCCTATGCCACCATAGTCATTATGGCAGTGGTCCCGGCTGTTCTTTATTACTTGTCAGTTTTACTTTCGGTGTATTTCAGGGCCCGTAAGAATAATATTTATGGTTTAAATCCCGAGGAAATTCCCAAGATTACAGATGTTCTTAAAAAAGGATGGTATTTTGGATTTACGCTGGCCTTGGCGGTAGTTCTGATTGTAGCCGGCTTCTCACCGCCGCGTGTTGCGTTTTGGTGCACGATAATAGTAATAGCCTTTAGTATGATTGACAGGTCAAACAGGTTCACCTTTACAAAGCTTTTTAACACATTGGAAGCAGCAGGGAAAAGTGCTTTAACTGTGGGTGCAACAGCAGGGACTCTTGGCCTTATCATGGGGGGGATAACCCTGGCAGGATTAGGCGCAAAGTTTTCTCATGCCCTTATTTCTTTGGCCGGTGGAAACATATTTCTGACAATTGTATTGATAAGTTTTATAGCAGTGATTGTAGGAATGGGGCTGCCGACAACGGCTTCATATATTGTCATGTCTATTCTTGCCGCTCCTTCGTTAATACAGTTGGGGGTACCGGCAGTTCAGGCACATATGCTTTGCTTCTGGCTGTCGGTGGTTTCAAATGTTACACCCCCTGTTTGCATTGCTGCATATGCGGCGGCAAGCATATCGGGCGGTGATCCCATGAAAACGGGAATGCACGCCTGTACACTATCGCTGTTTATATTCCTGATGCCCTTCGCATTTGTTTATTCTCCGCAAATAATGCTGATTGGGCAACTTCCGGATATACTTATTGTTATTGCATGCTTTACTCTTGCAGCATTTTCAATCTCAGCAATGACTCAGGGATGGTTCATAAAAAACCTTTCAGGTATGGAAAGAATCATCTTTGGAGCAGCTTCCATTTTATTGATATATCCAAACAGGATTATGGATGTTATAGGAATTCTCATCTTTGTCCTGATGGTATTTACACTCTATAAACAAGCCGGAAAAATCCGGCGTATGGCAGTCTAAAGGGGGCGAAATTGCATGATAAAGGGATTAGGCCACATTGGCATAGCTGTTGAGGATATTGAAAGTATGGTAAAAGCAATTTCTAAAGCTATGAATATTGCTGCTCCTGATATTATAGACAACAGCAAGATGAAGACAAAATTTGCGGTGATAGAGTCAAACGGTATTGGTATTGAAATCCTGCAGCCATACGGAGAAACGGGTATGCTGCCAGACTATGTCAAAAAAAATGGCAGCGGGATACACCATATATGCTTGTTGACGGATAGCATTAAGGACGATATGGAAGCACTGAAGGCCTCGGGGTTTAATTTCCGGCAGCAAAAGCCATCCATAGGGGTCAGAGGAAAGCTAAGAGCCACAACTACAGACGATGCGCTGTGCGGCATTCCTTTTGAACTATCTGAACCATAATAGGTTTTTGCAGGGCTAGAATGTAGAAATAATATTAGATAGTTATAAAGGAGAGATCATTATGAAAGGTGTTTGGAACAAAATGCTTCGGGTTGACCTTACCAATAGAAAGGTCAGCGTACAGGTATTACCTGAAAAGGTCCTGGAAAACTTTATAGGAGGAGCGGGGCTGGGAGCATGGGTACTTTGGAATGAGGTTCCGTCAGAAGTAAAAGCATTGAGCCCGGAAAACCGCATAGTTTTTGCCACCGGACCGTTTCAGGGCAACCGTCAGACGGGTTCGGCCAAATGGACCATTGTATCCAAGTCACCCGCATTTGAGGCCAATGCCACGTCCTGTGTTACCTGGAAATGGGGCATTGAGTTGAAAAAGACCGGTTACGATGCTCTGGTGGTGCATGGTAAGGCGGATGCTCCCGTGTATATAAAAATTGACGATGGTGAGGTTACAGTATGTGATGCCGGGAACCTTTGGGGAAAAGATGGTTACTCAACGGAGGACTCTATCCAGGATGAGATTGGCAAGGACTTTGCCGTATCGTGTATTGGCCCGGCAGGAGAGCAGTTGGCTAAGTACGCATGCATAATAACGGGGAAATGTTCATTCGCCGGCAGGGGAGGGCTTGGAGCCGTTATGGGGTCCAAAAACCTGAAGGCGGTAGCGGTCCGCGGCTCAAAAACGGTAGAGTACGCTAACCCGGAGCAGGTGAAGGCGTTAAATAAAAAAGTTAACCGTTTGGTATTGGAAACCGACCAGGCAAAACCCTACGAGCAGCGTTCAAGGGACCACGGAACCTCGAGGGCAACTCTAAGACATGCAAGGGTGGGAAACCTGCCCGTTAAAAACTGGCAGCTGGATACATACGAAGGATACGAAAAACTGGGGGCACCATGTTATGCCCAAACCCTGAATGTCAAACCCCATCCCTGTCCAAGCTGTACCCTTGCATGCAAGAACTATGTAAATGTCCCGGAAGGCCCCTATTCATTTGAAGGCGAAGGGCCTGAGTACGAGTCCTATGCCATGATGGGCCATAACCTAATGATTACCGACTTAGAAGCAGTGGCCTATGCCGGGCACATGGCCAATATTTACGGGATGGACACCATATCCCTGGGGGCGTGCCTGGCGTGGGCGTATGAATCCTTTGAAAAAGGCGTGCTGACCAGGGAGGATACATACGGACTGGAACTGACGTGGGGTAATGCCGATGCCATGGTTAAGCTGACGGAAAAGATATTGAAAAGGGAAGAGGGACTGGGTTACATATTAGGAGAAGGCCTTATGGAAGCCGTCCGGCATTATGGTAAGGGGTCGGAGGCCTGGGCAGTATTTTGCAATGGACTGGAAATGCCTGCCCATGACCCAAGGTCCGCCTTTGTGGCAGGGCTGTCCTATCTTACGGGGGCGTCCTGCGGGGGCAACCATGAGAAGGGAAACCCCCAGCATATATTTGTGGCCAATATGCGGCTACCTGAATTTGGCATAGGGGATCAGATAGAGGATGAAGAGCGGCATTCGTGGGAGAATGCGTCAAAGTATACAGTTACATTCCAGCATTATGCAAATATCATTGATTCTATGGTGCACTGCAAATTCGTGGATAGGTCCGGTTATACCATGACCCACATGCTTGACACGTATAATGCTATTACCGGCTTAAACTGGGACTTCGAAGACTTGTTAAGGGCAGGAGAACGGATATTTACCCTTCAGCGTCTTCTGCAGCTGCGTTACGGTAGGACAATAGAACACAATAAATCATTTCCGCAGCGTATTATGGAGCCCAAACCGGACGGATATGTGGCGGGGGTTGTACCGGAGGGCATTTTGGATGCGGTGGATGACTATTACAGGTACAGAGGCTGGGATGAAAACGGGGTACCAACCCAAGGCAAAATCAGGGAAATGGGCCTGGAGGAATTTATTAAGTAATTCACTAAATTAAGCTTTGGATATGAGGGAGGGGAGGATGTACCATGAACAGGGTAAAAGTAAAGACCTTTGGTTTTCCCGAGATCGCTGAGACTATGGGTGGTACCAGCGTAGAAATATATATTGAAGGTAATACTTTCGGAGCCTTGCTGGATGCAATCGAGGGAAAATACGGGGAGGACGCAAGAAAAGCTCTTTTAGTCCAGGTAATGAAAAACGGTAAGGAATGGATTGACAAAGAAGACATGACCATTGCCGTTGAAGATGGCGACACCTTCTCTTTCTTTACAATGATTGGTGGAGGGTGATAAGCCGGACAGGACGGTATGGGAAGGATCTATCCTGGGTCCATAATAAAGAACTTTGTTGAGAGGTATACCATTGATGAAGAATAATCGTTGGCTTTTGTTTTGTATTGCTACCAGTTTTTTCTGGTTTTCTCTGTATGGTTATGTTCCTATGCTGTCACCCTATTCTGAATCCATAGGTGCCAGTCATAAAATGGTTGGGCTAATACTGGGAGCCTATGGGTTTAGTCAGATAATATTTAGGATCCCTATAGGTATTTGGTCTGACAGAATATGCAGAAGAAAGCCTTTTATGATAGCCGGTCTGATTATTTCGGTAATAAGCGGTCTGGGTATTTGGGCTTTCCCCAGTCCATGGCCCATTTTATACTTTCGGTTTTTAGCCGGAATCACAGCTGCCACATGGGCTATTGTAATTGTTTTGTTTACTGGGTATTTCCCGGAACATGAAACCTCCAAGGCGGTTGGCATAATTAATTCGTTCTATGCATCGGGGCAGGTTGCGGCCATGCTTCTTTGCGGAATTGCTGCCGAGTATTTTGGGTTAAGAGCACCTTTTCTGATTGCTTCTGCAGGAGCTTTGACCGGACTGATGCTGGCTGTAGGAATAAAGGAGAAGAGCGCAGTCAGAAGTCAACCAATAAAAATGTCGGAACTATTTGAAGTAGTGAAGGACAAGGATTTTATTTTTGTTTCAATACTTGCAATTCTGGCTCAGTTGATTATTTATGCTACGGTATACGGTTTTACTCCGGTCTATGCCGCTGCCATCGGTGCTGCAAACTATCAATTAAGTTTGTTGACTGTTATTTCGATTATACCGATGATTGTAGTCCCTTTATTTAGCGGTTCTTCTTTGTTTAAAAAGTACAGTGAAAGAATAATTATTGCAGCCGGTTTTTTCGTTGCCGCAATTTCTTGCGCATTAATGCCGCTTATCGGGAGCATTGCTTTATTATACATAACCCAGGCGGGTATCGGTTTGGGAAGGGGAGTGGTTTTCCCACTTCTTATGGCATTAAGTATCAGAAAAGTCCAACCGAATAAACGGGCTACGACTATGGGGGTTTTCCAGGCACTCTACGGGCTGGGCATGTCCATGGGCCCTGTTATTGTTGGCTGGTTAAGTGACATTGCGGGACTTGCCTGGGGATTTTGGGCAATATCCTGCTTCGCTGGTGTTGGCGGCTTATTAGCCTTGCGTTACATGAAAAACGAGAATCTATCAAAAAACTTCTAGGAAAACTGCCCCCGGTTATAACCGGAGGCACAAAAAATAGCAGGTAACAGCAGGGCAGGAAACACCAAATCAAATTATATAAGGGTAGTAGGGTGTATTTGGCGGAGGTGCCGGAGCTTTGCCGGATATCCTGTTCATTACATCAACAAAATACTGAGCTTCCCTGGCAATATGGTCCGCCAGCAGAGGCCATGCATTAACCCTTCCCGTGGGCACGGCACATTTATGGAGGGCATCGTTTACAAAGAACGAAAAATCACGGAATTCGGCGGCCAGCATGGAACTCTCATTTACCAGTTCGTCATATCCGGTGCCGGTGTTCTCCACTTCCTGGGCTCTTTCAATGTTGGCAAACATCAATCTTTCAAACTCCTCTGCCTGCAGCCTTATATCCTCCTGGATTACCGGCCTGGTCACAAGAGTGACGTGCCGGGCATGTTCTCCATGGATTCTAGAGAAAAACATGATGTTTTCAACGGCACTGGTGAAGAGTGTATTGCCCCTCAGCATGGGAAGGATTCGCCTCGGAACCGTAATAGCTCTTTTTGTACCGTCGGGTATACCCAGAACAGCCCTTGTCGGAGTGGGCTCTCCCCTGGAATAGCGTAACTGCCCAATGAAATAGTCGGTCTCTCTTATCAAATGGTCTGCCAGTTCAGGGTCTATCAGTGACAGTATATTGCAGGCTGCGATCTCTCTGTTCAAGTAGCTTTTGAAGTTTCTGGCGGGGATTACTACATTCAGTGTCTGCCCGGTGAGGCTGAAAAGCATCTGGCTTGATGAGGTTTCCGGTACCGGGAAAATGTATGCGTTATAGAATTTTTCCACCTCAACCTCGTACCGGTCTATTGAACGGAAGGCCCTTTCATTTCCAGGGTCCACCGCCTGCCTGTGGAATTTGAGGTGTTCAAATACTATCCTGCCCCAAAATTTCATTTCATCAAGAGCACCCAGCAATAAATCGTACTTTATATCTTCTTTGCGAAAATACATAAACATCTCCCCTTTTATAATCTACTGTCATATTATTCAATGGGATTGCTGTTGGCGATATTAAAAATAAGCAGCCCATTGTGCAATGAAGCATAAATAGTGTATTAGCGGTTGCCTGCATCCCGGTAATTCCGGCAATAGGGCCAGTATTCAAGCACCGCAGACAATTGGAGCACAAAGAGTCTGTTGACCGGATAGGCCATATGCTATGTATAAAGGGCGGCAGATCATTACCGGTATAGTTCTTCCATGCTAATATCATGTATAATATTAGCATGGAAGAGGAATTTTGGATTCAAATCATTAATAATATAAAGATAGCAGGGCGGGAGGGTAAAAAATGAAAATACACGTGCTGGTTGACAATCACGCTTCAAGGGATTTTTCTGCCGAATGGGGATTGTCGCTTTTTATTGAGAGCAGTAAGAACCTGTTGTTTGATTTTGGAAGCAGCGATCTATATATCAAAAATGCGGCCAAGCTGGGAATTGACATCATGTCGGCGGACTGCTTTGTGTTAAGCCACGGGCACTGGGATCATGGAAACGGGCTGGAGCATATATCAGGGAAAAGGCTTATATGCCACCCCGAAGCGTTCATTAAGAGATACAGGAAGGATGGCGGTTATATAGGGCTGACTTTTGGTATTGAAGAGGCAAAAAGGAAATTTGAACTGGAATTGGCCCGCGAACCGTACATGATTGATGAGAACATAATATTCCTTGGCCAGATACCCAGCGTGGTGGATTTTGAGTCGAAAAGTACCAATTTTGTTAAGGAAGACGGCAGCATGGACCTTGTTATGGATGATTCGGCCCTTGTATTTAAAACCGGGGAAGGCCTTGTTATCATAAGCGGATGTGCCCATTCGGGCATATGCAACACTGTTGAATATGCAAAACAGGTAAGCGGCATTGACAGGGTTTTTGCGGTACTGGGAGGGTTTCATCTTAAAGGCGGTGACCGACTAACCGAAAGGACCATTGACTATTTGATGAAATCAAATATAGAAAGTATAAGAACCAGTCACTGCACTCAGTTCGATGCCCTGGTGCAGTTTGCCAATGCTTTCGGCAGCAAGCCGTTTGCCTCGGGTATGACAATAGAGCTGTAAAGTGAGGAAATATATAATTGATTCAAGGACAGCTGCAAGACTTCATTATTGCATTTCCGTAATATGTAAATATATAATATAGTTAGTCCTGATTATTGAGACATTCGGGTGGCTCCCATCCGGGCACCGCCGGGGTGGGAGCCAAGCAGCCAAATTTTTTAATAATAGGGGGGTAATTATGAGAAAAGCAGAGCCGTTCAAGATTAAGATGGTGGAGTCAATCAACCTGATTCCGAGGGAGGAAAGGGAAAAAGCCCTAGTAAGGGCGGGGTACAATGTATTCTCGCTGAGGGCGGAAGAAATCTACATCGACCTTCTTACCGACAGCGGAACCGGTGCAATGAGCGACAGGCAGTGGGCCGGTATGATGATGGGGGACGAGACCTATGCCGGCAGCAGGAGTTTTTTTAAACTGGAGCAGTCGGCAAAGGACATCTTCGGCTACAAGTATATAGTCCCTGCACACCAGGGCAGGGGCGCCGAGCAGGTCCTGTTCCCCACACTTGTTAAAAAGGGACAGGATGTGCTGGGGAACATGCATTTTGATACCACTATGGCGCATATAGAGCTAAGCGGCGGCAGAGCTGTAAACCTGGTGCACGAGAGGGCCTATGATACGCAGACACCGCATTCTTTCAAGGGGGATGTTGACCTTGAAAAGCTGGAGGGCTACATTAAGGAAAGAGGCGTGGAAAACATAGCCTTCATGATTATCACCATTACCTGCAACAGTGCCGGAGGGCAGCCGGTAAGCATGGCCAACATCAAGGCCACCAGCGAGATATGTAAAAAGTACGGGATAAAGGTATTCCTGGATGCCGCAAGGTATGCAGAGAACGCTTATTTCATCAAGACAAGGGAAGCGGGCTACCATGATAAGCCCATACGGGAGATCGTTCGGGAAATGTTCTCCTATGCCGAGGGCTTTACTATGAGCGCCAAGAAGGACGGTCTTGTAAACATAGGCGGGCTTATAGGAATTAAGGATGATGAGGATATATATCTGGCCTGCAGGTCTATGGTGGTACCCTTTGAAGGCTTCCCCACCTACGGCGGCTTATCGGGCAGAGACCTGGAAGCTCTTGCGGTAGGGCTGAAGGAAGGCGTTGAGGAATCATACCTTGAATACAGGATTGGCCAGGTTGCATACCTGGGGCAGAGGCTTATCGAGGGCGGCGTCCCCATCCAAACGCCCACCGGAGGCCATGCGGTATTTGTGGATGCAAAGAAGATGCTACCTCACATCCCATACCACCAGTTTCCGGCGGCGGCCCTTGCCAACGCTCTATACCTGGAAGCGGGGGTAAGGGGAGTGGAGATAGGCTCATTCCTGCTGGGCAGGGACGCCGAAACCGGCCAGCAGCTTGAATCGCCGATGGAGCTTCTGAGGCTCACCATACCCCGCAGGGTGTATACCGACAGGCACATGGACTATATTGCCGATGCGCTTATTGCGATTAATAAGAGGGCCGACGCCATAAAGGGTGTTGAAGTGGTATATGAGCCAAAGGTGCTGAGGCACTTTACTGCAAAACTAAAGCCAGCGGAATAAATGTAAGGGAGCATCGCAGGACCGGTTGAACTGGGGCGGTGCTCTTTTCTTATTTTGTTTTGCATGCAAGCAAATGGAGCAAGCACTAAACACAAATGAACACGTCGATATGACGTGTTCATTTGTGTTTAGCAGTGAAGCTGCGGCAAGCAAAAAAGAGTGGAAATATGAAAAATTATGTAGTATAATGTAGTCAAATACAATTGCATACAAGGTGCATACATATTGTATACAATATATTTGGAGGAAGTGTTGAAATGCCTGTAAAAGCTACGTTATCCGAGAAGGTTTACCAAAAGCTTAAAGGAGATATTATTAAAGGGAAATATGAGCAGGGAAGAGAGCTTACCGAAGTTTTTCTGGCCGATTTATACAACGTCAGCAGAACGCCTGTGAGAGAAGCTTTAAGAAGACTAGAGAAAGAAACAATCGTAAGGATAATACCTCACAAGGGAGCGCTGGTGGTGAAGCCTTCCATCAAAGACACAATTGAGATAAACGACTTAAGAGAGGTTCTTGAAGGTTTGGCGGCAAGGCTGGCTGCCAGGTGGGCGGTAGTAGAAGAGTTTGAAATGCTCAGGTCCAGGTTCCCTGACAAAGCCGGCAAACTGAGTGAAGACCAGTATATGGAAACATATAATTTGGGGATAAAGCTGCATGACCTGATTCTAAAACATTCGAGGAATGGCAGATTGAAAGTCATGATTAATAATATTCAGAATCAGGTTGGCATCATAATGCAGATAAATGCCGATATACCTGGAAGATACGATGAGGCTTACAAGGAGCACCTGGAAGTTCTTGATGCCATAATTCGCCGGGATGAGGAGCATGCGGAAAGAGCAATGAGAAAACACATAAAGAATGTCTCTCATAGTATGGTTGAGTACTATGGCGGCGGGTTCTAAAAATTTTATCCGCATACTTTAGCAATTTAAAGAGCAGATGAGTACCGGCCGTATTATACATTGAGTTTATCTGAATCAGAAAGGGTGGTAATCATGGACAGGGAAGGGTTTTGGCTTAGCAACTACAATGAAATGGAAGAAGTAAAAAATGATTTAAAGAAGATGAAGAAAAGAATTAAAATTTACGACACTACCTTGCGGGATGGAGAGCAAAGTGTAGGCGTAAGCTTGGATGCAGAAGAAAAGCTTACGATTGCAAAAGAATTGGCCGGCGCCGGCGTAGACAGAATCGAAGCCGGATTCCCCGCCAGTAACCAGGAAGACAAAATCGCCATGGCAAATATTGTTGCTCAGGTTACCGGCTCGGAAATATGGGGATTTGGACGCTGTAATGTAAATGATGTCAAGATCAACATCGAAACCGGAATAAAGCATATGGTATGTGAGATTTTAACCAGTCCTCAAAAAATGAAAGCCTGGGATCTGACTGAGGATGTTGTGCTTAAGAGGGTAAGGGATGCAATAAGCTATGCAAAGCAGGAAAACATTTATACAGCCTTCTTTGCCGTTGATGCAACCAGGTCAAACCCCGAATTTCTAAAAAAGGTCTACCAGACCGCAGTAAAGGAGTGCGGGGCGGATGAGATTGTTGTAGTAGATACACTGGGCGTAGCTTCGCCGGAGGCTATGGGGTATATGACAAAGCTTGTCAAGTCATGGGTCGATGTTCCCGTTGCTGTACACTGCCATAATGACTTCGGCCTTTCACTGGCCTGCACATTGGCCGCCCTGAAGGAAGGCGCCGATTCGGCGCATGTAACGGTAAACGGCCTGGGAGAAAAGACAGGGAATACCGATTTGGCCGAGCTGGCAATTGCATTGAACGGTCTCTATGGGATTGAAACAAATATCAAGCTGGACAAGCTACTGGGGCTGAGCAAGCTGGTGGAAAAATTCAGCAAGATACCCGTATCTCCAATGCGTCCGGTTGTGGGCGACAAAGTATTTACCCGTGAAAGCGGTTTGGTAATTGCACAAATGCTGGCTTACCCGCCGTCTGTGGAAGGCTATGCACCGGAGGTTGTAGGACGCAAAAGGGAAGTTGCACTGGGTAAGAAGAGCGGAAAAAAATCCATCGAGTATGCCCTGGAACAGCTGAAAATGGAAGTACCTGAGGAAAAGATAGATTTGCTTCTTGACAGGGTTAAAACAGCGGGCATTAACCAAAAGGGACAGGTAAGCATGGAAGAGTTCAAAGAAATTGTATTACAGAATAAATAACCTTAGTACAATCCGTTTAAAAATCAATAATGATAATCCAATTATCATTTTGATTATAAAAAAAAGGAGGTTTAAATCATGAAAAAAGCCCTATCCTTAATGCTGGTAGTGGTTATGGCAGCGGCAATGCTGGTAGGTTGTTCGAGTGGTGGCAAGGAAGAAGCCCAATATCCAACAGAAACCATAACACTCTTGGTTCCTTTCTCAGCCGGAGGAGGAGCCGACCTGATGGCAAGAGCTTTGCAGCCTGCTCTGCAGGAAGCTTTAGGTGTATCAGTAGTTGTAGAAAACAAGACCGGAGCCAATGGCGGTATAGCAATGGCAGAATTGGCAAAGGCGAAGGCAGATGGATACACAATAATCCTTACTTCAACAGGTCCTTCAACAATCGGCCCGAATATTTCCGACATGGGTTACACCAATGAAAGCTTCGCACCAATCGCACAGTTAACCGACCTTCCGACCGGTTTGGCCGTACATAAGAGTAGCGGCATTACAAACCTGGATGAATTCTTCGCAGCAGCTGAGAAGAAGAGCGGTGCAATGACCTATGGTTCATCAGGCGCCGGGTCCACTCATAACCTTGCAGTTGAAGGCTTACTGCTTAGTATGGACAAAGTGGGACTGCTTACCCACGTATCCTTCGAAGGCGGTTCTCAGGCGGTTACTGCTCTGCTTGGGCAACAGGCGGATGCTTCGGCCAATATCCTGACAGAGCTCCTGCCATATGCCGAAACCGACTTCAACATTATCGGAATTGCATCGGGAGAAAGGTCATCAATCGACCCGGATATACCGACTTTCAAAGAGCAGGGATATGATACCGAACAATCCACATGGTACGGAATAGCAGCTCCTGCCGGAACTCCGGAAGAGGTTATCGCTTTGCTTGATACTACTATCAAGAATGCGCTTGAAGATCCTGAAATGATAGAAACCTTCGAAGTCAACCTGAAGACTCCAATACAGTATATGGATCATACTGCATTTGCGCAGAAATGGAATAATGCATACGAAAACAATGCAGAACTGGTGGAAGTACTTGGATTGAAATAGCTGAATATTCCTATTGAAGGCCATACGGCCTTCAATAGGCCTTTATAAGGAGGTGACAGAATGAAGAGTATAGGCGTTAACAGCATAATCGGTATTATCTTTATAGTTTTCAGCCTTTTCTGGAATACATTGATTGACAAACTACCCCAGGGTACAAAGCTGGCAGCCTATGGGCCAGGATTCTTTCCCAGGTTGGTTGCAGGGGGAATCATTGTCGTTTCAGTTTTATTGGTTATACAGGATTTGGTTAATAAGAATAAAAAGATCAAGTTCGAATATGAAAAAACCGATATCCTGAAAGTTATCGGCCTGATAGCAGTGATAATAGTATATCTTCTGGTCATGCCGACTTTTGGGTATGTAATCTCTACAATAGCCGCACTTGGTATCACACTGTGGTTATTTGGATTAAGAGATATAAAGACTTTCATTCTGGTATCCGTACTTTTTCCGATACTGTCAAACATACTGTTCCAGACGGTATTGAAAGTAGGATTACCTTAAACAGGGAGGTGTTAATATGGGCTTGGTATTTGAGTATCTGACAATTACAAATATTCTTTTAAGTGCCATGGGTGCAATTGTTGGAATTGTATTTGGAGCAATCCCCGGGCTTACTGCAACTATGGGTGTTGCACTATTCCTTCCATTTACATTCAACCTTGATATTGTTCCTTCAATGGCGCTTTTGCTTGGAATATACGTTGGCGGTATTTATGGCGGGTCAATATCTGCAGTTCTTATAAAAACTCCGGGTACACCTTCTTCGGCGGCAACGGTACTGGATGGTTACCCTCTGAATGAGAAAGGAAAAGCGTTTGATGCACTTTCTATGGCAACGGTTGCATCTTTCATAGCGGGAATCATCAGTTCAATTCTGCTTATACTGATATCTCCGCAGCTGGCCAAGCTTGCATTGAAGTTCGGGCCTGCAGAATACTTTGCGGTAGGACTGTTCGGGCTTAGTATGGTTGCCAGCTTATCGGCCAACAACTTCCTTAAAGGGATTCTTGCCGCACTTACAGGAGTATTGCTTTCATCCATTGGAATTGACGCCATAACTGGAACAATGAGGTTCACCTTTGGCAGTGTCAATATGGCAGGGGGACTGGACCTTATATCCTCTCTTATAGGACTCTTTGCAGTATCCCAGGTATTGGAAAAACTGGAGGGCATGACAAAGGAAAGAGCCTTGGGGAACATAAAGAAGGTAACCGGCAAATTTGTAAGATTTGCTACTTTAAAGGAAAATGCGTTTAACATCCTGAGATCATCCATAATTGGAACCTTTGTAGGTATAGTGCCTGCCACCGGTTCATCCATAGGGTCCTGGTTAAGCTACAATGAGGCAAAAAGGGTCTCCAAGCATCCAGAAGAATTCGGACAGGGATCATTTGAGGGTATTGCTGCCTCCGAGGCCGGAAACAACGGGGTAACGGGAGGAGCATTGGTACCCTTGCTGACACTTGGAGTGCCGGGCGATGTCGTAACGGCAATTATGCTGGGAGCGCTTATGATACAGGGCCTGACCCCCGGACCCATGCTGTTCAAGGATCATCCTGACGTTGTTACAAGTATCTATGTCATGCTTATTCTTGGCAATATATTCATGCTTCTGTGGGGATTGCTGGGAATCAACGTATTCGTAAAAGTACTGAAGGTACCTACAAACATACTGATGCCGTTGGTTCTGATGCTTTGCTTTGTAGGAGCATACGCAATAAACAACAATATATTTGACCTGAAGGTTGCGTTGGTATTGGGGATTATAGGGTACCTGTTCAATAAGGTGGGTATTCCCACACCTCCCATGCTTCTTGGAATAATCCTGGGGCCCATTATCGAATTCAACTTCAGAAGGGCAATGACAATATCGCAAAACGACCTCTCAACGTTTATAACCAGGCCTATAAGCCTGACATTCTTATTAATCTCGATATTCTCTTTCGCATGGCCTGAGGTTTCTGCCTATATAAAAAATAAAAGGAAAATGAGAGGAAGTATTCAACAATGACAAATATAATAGTCACTACTCCTTCATTCTGCAAATATGTAAAGGAACCCGGTGCCCGGTTGAATGAGAATCAGATAGGAATTATATACGATTACGGATTAAAGGAATTTGAGGGCTTTGAGTATGAAAAGAAAGAGTCCATAGAGGCAATCATCGTGGGTCTGGAAAAAATAGACAAGGCTGTGCTCGACCACCTGCCCAATGTAAAAGTGATAGTAAAGCACGGGGCCGGGATAGACAACATAGACCTGGAGCTTGCAAAGCAAAAGAGTATCAATGTATACAACGTACCCGGAGCAAACAGGGAATCAGTAGCCGACGCAGCTTTTGCGTTGATGCTGAATATCTCAAGGATGGTTTGCCTGGCCGATAAATCGGTCAGAGAGGGGAAATGGATAAGATACTACGGAGTCGAGCTTGGAGGAAAAACGCTGTCCATTATAGGCTTTGGAGCCATTGGTAAATCGGTTGCCAGAAGAGCAATGGGATTTGGGATGAAGATTCTTGCCTATGATGTCTATCCAAGCGAGATGGAAGGGGTTGAACTGGTGGATTTGGATTATGCAATTGAGAACGGCGATTATATCTCACTGCATACTCCGCTGCTGGATTCTACCTACCATATGATAAACAGCGAAAAAATAGGTAAAATGAAGAGCAATGCCTTTGTGATCAATACTGCCAGGGGCGGATTGATTGACGAGGAAGCGTTGATAGAAGCCCTCAAAAATAAGAAAATTGCCGGGGCAGCCATTGATGTCCATGAGAATGAACCAAATGTAAACCCTGGTTTTTTTGATCTAGACAATGTTGTTGTAACACCGCATCTTGCCGGTTTTACCCAGGAAGCTGCAAACAAAATCTCCTATGCATGCGCGGATTATATAATTAAGGACCTGAAAAAACAATAAAGGTGATGACACTTAAATGATTATAATGAAAGAGGAACAGGAACAGTTCATGCAAGAGATGTTCATGAAGGTAGGAGTATCCAGTGAGGATGCCCGGATAACCGCCCAGTCTCTGACACTGGCAGACTTGAGAGGAGTTAACTCACATGGAATCCTGAGGCTCCCTATATATGTCCAAAGACTTAAAAGAGGCCTTATGGCAAACAAACCTGATATCAGGATAGAGAAGGAAGACATGACAACCGCTGTTATGGATGGCGGTAATTATATTGCACAGGTTACAGGCAGAATTGCCATGAGAAAGGCCATCGAAAAGGCATCCGAGAATACGCTTGGTATGGTTCTTGTAAAGAACTCAAATCATTTTGGAGCTGCAGCCGAGTATTCAATTATGGCGGCTAAAGAGGGCATGATCGGCATAGCGGCAAGCAATACGGTGCCTCTGATGCCGCCGCCCGGAGGAAAGGATAAGGTGGTGGGGAACAACCCGCTTGCAGTATCTTTCCCCGGTGGCAGGTACGGCATTGTATCGGTTGATATGGCAATGAGCAGTGTTGCCCAAGGCAAAATAAGGAATGCCGAATTGAACAACAGGGAAGTCCCTTTGGGCTGGGGAATTGACAAGGAAGGAAAGGACACCACCAATCCCAGGGATATATTGGATGGAGGATTTTTGCTGCCAACGGGAGGGCCAAAGGGATATGGCCTTGCCATAGCCATTGAAATTCTTGCGGCAGCACTGAGCAACTCTCCTGTCAGCAAGGAGGTCAAATCTATTTACCAACTTGAGGAGAAGCTTGGCATAAGCCATATGTTCCTGGTTATAAACGCCAAAGCATTGATAGACCAGCAGGATTACAACAACAGGGTGGAGACACTTCTTGATATAATTAAAAACTGTCCTGCCGCATACGGGATAGAGGAGATATATTTCCCGGGTGAAATTGAGGACAATATTATGAAGGACAGGCTGGCCAACGGTATGGTAATAACCCGGGAAATGGAGCTGGAACTGGACAAGCTGGCGGATGAGCTGAATGTCAAACGCATAAAGAGCTTTCTCAAAAACCGACAATTGAGGGAGGGTCTTGTATGATAAAGGAGTTTGAAGGAATTCTCCCCGACCTGGATGAAAAAACGTATATAGCCGAAGGAGGACAGGTGGTAGGTGCCGTGAAAATGAAGGAGTTCAGCAGCATATGGCACAATACCGTTGTCAGAGGCGACGTAAACAGGATTGAGATAGGAAGGTATAGTAATATTCAGGATAACAGCGTGGTTCACGTTGCGGATGATAATCCTACCATAGTAGGGGATTATGTGACTGTAGGCCATGGGGCGGTATTGCATGGCTGTGTAGTGGAAGGGCATTGCCTGATAGGTATGGGAGCCGTTGTGCTTAACGGAGCTGTGATTGGCAAGGGAAGCATAGTTGCGGCAGGAGCGGTGGTAAGAGAAGGACTAGTAGTACCTCCGTATTCATTGGTTGCAGGAGTGCCGGCCAAGGTTGTAAAGACTTTGCCGGAAAAGCTGGACAATATTCATGCCCAGGCCGTAAAGTATAAAACCCTTTGGACTAAAAGATATAAGGTAATGCCTGACTGCGGAGGAGAGGTATACGGCGGGGAAAAGATAGTCTGATTTCAGCCGCAGGGTATAATGCTCATGGATTTGGACTATATATGCTGATAAAGTGAGGCGATGGTATGAAGCTTAAGGAAAAGGTATCCATAATAACAGGGGCAGGCGGAGGTCTCGGGCTTGTATTTTGCAGGAGTTTCCTTCGGGAGGGCGCCATTGTTATCATGACGGATGTATCTGAGGATTACCTGAGCAATGGAGCTTCTGAGCTTGGAGAGTATAAAGACAGGATTCGCACAAAAATACTTGATGTAACCGACAGGGACCAGGTGCAAAGGGTAATGAAGGAAGTATATGATGAGTATGGACGTATCGATGTGCTGGTAAATAATGCAGGCGGCGGATTACACGCTCCCAAGGAACTGGACAGTATAAAGGAGGAGCATTGGAATCTTGTTGTGGATGTAAATCTGAAGGGCACATTCCTATGCTGCCAGGCTGCAATAGAATATATGAAAAAAAACAAATCGGGCAGGATAATAAATATGTCTTCGATAGGCGGAAAGACGGCGAGTATAGTTTCAAATGTTGCATATGCCGCAGCAAAAGGCGGGATAAACTCAATGACCAGAAGACTTGCCCTGGAAGCGGGGGCCTGGGGCATCAATGTTAACGCTATTGCACCGGGAACGGTTTTAAGCGGTCAAAGAATGATTGATGTATGGAATGAGTTGGATGAATACCAGAAGAAGACAATCCTGGATGCCATACCCCTGGGAAGGCTGTCCACAGCCCAGGAGCAGGCAGATGTAATAGTGTTCCTGGCCGAAGAGGCATCACGGTATATAACAGGAGCAATTATAGATGTAAACGGCGGAAGGTTTATGGCCGGATAAATAAAAAGTTTTTTTGAAATGCAGCCCCTTTGGCTGCCATTATACTGCCGGATCTGCCCTTTTGGATGCAACACCCGGGTGCGGATTTGGCAGTTTTTTGCTGTCCATTTTCCGAGTCGGCAAGTGTAACCTCTCATAATACCGGGATACCGCTTGTACGAATACCGGCTCCGGCCCTTCTGTATTTACCTGGCAATGTAGAAAAGGAAGGCCGTTAAAAAGAAGCAAAGTGCAAGCTTAGCCATGCCTTGGTTGAAAAAAAGAGTGAATCTGGAAGAATGTGCACTGATACAGGAGAATTACCGGGAGCCCGGATTATAGGCTTACTGTCTGAAAAAAACACGTCAAAGGACGTATTTTTTTCAGCAATAAAAGCTGCCTCCGGTTAAAACCGGGGGCATAAGCATCAAGCAGGGTGAAAGCTTGGCGGAAAATCTTAAGGATCAAATGATATAAGGGTAATATGGTGTATCCGGCGGGGGAGACGGGGCTTTGCCGGATACACAAAGGAGGGTACGCCGGCCGGTGTACCCTCCCCTGGTATCATAGAAACAATACTACGCTTGCAAGCTGCAGGCTAAGCTCTGCTTAATTACTTACAACCCGAAGCTCCGGCTGCAAAGAAGATAATGATAATAACCAGGAGCAAAAACAATACATCGTCACCGCAGCCAAAGAAATCTCCCAACCCGGACACTCGGTCCACCTCCTATACAAGCCATTGTTTTGGCAAGAAGTATATTGCAGAAAAAACCATTCATAGTCATTTTTCTAATATTAAGATATTAAAGGCGCGAGGTTTTGGTTAATACAATTTTTTGATGTTTATGATTAAGCAGGTGGTGGGGAGAAAGGAGCAGCCGCCGTTAGGACGTAGTCATTTACTTATCGGAACGGTCATGGCATATCTGTCTGTTTTGGACGGATTTATGGGTTATTATAATGGATTTATGCTGTTTTTCCATTTTTATATCCGGAATTGCATTAATTTGTTGGAAAATATTAGGAGGAAACCCCCGGGGAATAGCAAATTTATTCAATATTATATTTAATAATACATACCTGATGTCTGGCATACAGCTGATATGTAATAACAAAAAAACGGGGAGGGAGTTTAATGAAAAAGAACTTTATGCTGATTACCGCTTTGCTTGCTGCGCTTTCAATGCTTTTTCCGGCAGGCTGTTCGGCACCGACCGATACTTCGGAGGAAACACCGGCTGAAGCTGCGGGGGATGAAAGGCTGTTTATTACCATAGGGACAGGTACGACCGGCGGTTCGTATTACCCGCTGGGCGGGGCAATGGCAAAGATTTGGACCGATAATATACCAAATGTCCATGCCACCGTTCAATCCACCGGCGGCACCAATCAGAACATCCAGTTGATGGAGGATAAGCAGGCCGAGGTAGGTTTTACCGATACCAAATACGTGCTGGCCTATGAAGGCAAGGATGTTTGGGAAGGTCGGCCCCAGACGTGGCTAAGGGGTCTGGTACCCCTTTACCCCGAGCCCACAAATATTCTTGTGGCCAAGGGTTCCGGGATAAAAACCCTTGAGGACTTCAGAGGCAAGCGCGTCTCCATCGGAGCAGTCGGAAGCGGTACCGAAAGTACATCAAGGGAGTTGTTCCAGGTTCTTGGGATGGATGTGGACAAGGACATCAAAGCCTTTATGCTGGGGACCGGTGATACGGCCAAGGCGTTCCAGGACAGGCAGATTGATGCGGCTATACTAGTGGGGTCTTTGGGTATGTCCTCCATAGTAGAGCTGACATCTTTAAATCTTGTGGATTATCTGGACCTGCCGGATGAGGTGTTCGAAAAAATACAAGAGGTGAATAATACATGGGTCAAGTTTACCATTCCCGCCGACTATTACCTCAATCAGCCCAATCCGGTGAAAACCTATTCGGCATTCAACATAATATCAGTTCATGAGGACCTTCCGGAAGCTATCGCCTACCAAATGACAAAGGCCCTTTTTGAGCACAAAGTGGATCTTCTTGCGGTACGGCAGACCATGGAGAATATGACGCTGGAGAACGTGGAAAAGATTACAATACCAATACACCCCGGCGCCGTTAGGTATTATAAGGAAGTGGGCGCAAAACTGCCGGCCGGGTACTGATACAACAAATATCCGGGAAATGCACGACTGTGCATTTCCCGGGAAACAACACCGATTGAGATAGGGGTTGAAAATATGGCTGTCGACAGCAGCATGCAGGATTATGACATGGAAAAAACAAAGGCGGAAGAGCTGGTCAAAAAATACGATACCGAGTGGCGCTTCCGTACGGTTCTGCCGGACTGGCAGGGCAAGCTGACTGCCGCCTGGCTGATTGCAATGTCTTTGTTCCAGCTTTACACCTCAACCATAGGGCTGATGACCACAAATATACAGCGTACCTACCACCTGGGGTTCGCTATGTTTGTAATATTCCTGATTTATCCTTTCGGAAAGAATTCTCCAACCGGGCGTTTTTCGGTTCCTGATATGGCTCTGGCCGTAGCCAGTATATTCACAAATGGTTATCTGATAGTCAATTTCAACAGGATAGTGGAGCGGGGGGCTAAGGTAACCCATCTGGAACTGGTTCTGGGTGTGATAGCCATCCTGCTGGTGCTGGAAGCGGGCAGAAGGGTTCTGGGGTACGGGCTGCCTGTTCTTGCCGGTTTTTTTTTACTGTACTGCTATTTTGGAAGGTATGCTCCGGGGCTGTTCATACACAGGGGTTTTACAATAGAGAGGATAGTGCAGCATATGTACCTGGTTCCCGAGGGCATTTACGGGGTAGCCCTTGGGGTATCGGCAACCTTTGTATTCTTATTCATCCTCTTTGGTGCGTTTCTAAATGAGTCGGGGGGAGCCCGGTTTTTCAACGACTTTGCACTGGCCATGGCCGGGAGGATGGCGGGGGGGCCGGCCAAGGTGGCTATATTTGCAAGCGGCCTTCTTGGGACCATAAACGGCAGCTCCATAGCAAATACTGCAACCACCGGCGCCTTTACAATTCCGTTAATGAAAAAGGTGGGTTACAAGCCGCATTTCGCAGGGGCCGTTGAGGCTTCGTCATCAACGGGGGGACAGATAATGCCGCCGGTAATGGGGGCTGCCGCGTTTATAATGGCAGAGTTTCTGGGGGTTTCGTACATATCAATAATTAAAGCGGCTGCCATACCGGCCGTGCTGTATTATTACGGAGTATTTATAAGTGTCCATCTTGTGGCCCGGAAAGAGGGGCTCAAGGGATTGCCCAGGGAGCTGCTGCCCGACCTTCGGAAGGTCATGCTGACAAAAGGGCATCTGCTTTTACCCCTTGCCGTTGTGATATATCTGCTGATTTCGGGCAGGACACCGGTATTTGCTGCTTTCTGGGGCACACTCAGCGTTATTGCCGTCAGCTATTTGCGCAGGGAAACAAGAATGAGCCCTGGAAAAATACTGGCCGCACTCCAGCTGGGCGCCAGATCGGCACTTGGAGTGGCTATTGCCTGCGCCGTTGTGGGATTTGTAATAGGGACTTCCTCGCTGACAGGGCTCGGGCTTAGCATTTCCAACAACCTGATAGAACTGGCCGGCGGGAACCTGCTGCTGACCCTTGTATTGGCCATGGTGGGGTCACTTATACTGGGTATGGGTCTGCCCACCACCGCAAACTATATAGTCACTTCCACCATAGTGGCTCCGGCGCTGGTAAAGTTAGGCGTTCTGCCTATAGCGGCTCATTTATTTGTATTCTATTTCGGGATTATGGCAGACGTCACACCGCCGGTATGTCTTGCAGCCTTTACCGGGGCGGGTATTGCGGGGGCCAGCCCAAGCAGGACGGGGCTTACCGCCACAAAGCTTGCAATTGCGGCCTTTATCCTGCCGTATATGTTCGTTTATTCGCCGCAGCTGCTGCTGCATGAAGTCACATTGTCGGGGATAGTGCAGATACTGATAACCTCGGTAACAGGGATGACATGCATAGCGGGCTCAACTATGAATTACCTGATAATAGGGAACAATGCAGCTGAGAGGGTGCTGCTGCTGACAGGCGGCCTTTTGATGATAAAGCCGGGGACCTATACAGATCTGGCAGGCATGGGGATTGCAGGGTGTGTTGTTCTGGCCCAGTATTTCAGAAGGAAACGGCTGCAGGGGAGAGTCTCGGGTAAGGCGGATTGAGGATGTTCCGGCGATGGTAATGGCTGATGTTAGAGGAACAGAGTGTGCATGCTGTACTCCTTATATCAGTTGGCATGATTACTTCCGGAATGTATTAATCTTTTGGAAAATGCATAACATAGAAAAGCAGTAGAAAAATCTTATAAATACAGGTGGTAGCATGCTATTTAGGAGACATAAGGACAAGGAGACAGGCAAAGGAAAACAGCGGACCGGCATTTCCAAATACAAGCTGAGCGACTCACTGGATGCGAATGTACAGCTGTTTCAGCAGATATTCAATGATGATGATACGTTTAAAGTAAGGTACTTTGAAAATCAGCAGCATCCGCAGGTGAGGTGCTGCGTTTTATTTATTGAATGTATGGCCGATAATGAAATCATTAATGAGAATATAATACAACCCATTGTTCAGAATACCATGCTCGAAAACTCCGGCGATATCCTGAGCAGTTTGCAGAACCAGGTGATTGTTTCGAATCACGTAGCAAAGACAACAGATATTGATAAGCTTTCGGCCGCAATAATTCGTGGTGATACGGTGCTTTTCCTGGACGGTTGGCCGGTTGGGCTGATGATATGCTCAAAGGGATGGGCATCCAGACCAATAAAAGAACCCCAGGGTGAAAGGGTTGCCAGTGGGCCAAGGGAAGGCTTTACAGAGTCCATTATGGTCAATCTCACCATGGTAAGAAGAAAGCTGGAAACACCCGATCTGAAAATGAAGATTATGACAATTGGGGTACAAACCAATACAAAAGTATGTGTTTGCTATGTGGAAGGCATTGTGCACCGGAGGATACTGGACGAAGTGTACAAAAGGCTGAAAGGCATTAATATAGACGGCATTCTGGATGCCGCGTATATTAATGAGATCATAAAGGATTCCCCGTTTTCGCCATTTAACACAATAGGAAACACCGAGAGGCCTGATATAGTGGCCGCAAAGCTGTTAGAAGGGCATATAGCCGTAGTTGTTGACGGCACACCCGTTGTTTTAACAATACCCTTATTATTTGTGGAAAATTTCCAATCCAATGAGGATTATTATGTTAATTTTTATTTTGCCACAACCAACAGACTATTAAGGGTAATGGGCTTTATTATTACAATTAGCGTCCCTGCAGTTTATACGGCTTTGGTGACATTTCACCAGGAGGCCATACCGACACCTTTGCTGTTAAGCATTTCCGCGGCAAGGCAGGGAGTACCTTTTCCTACCATTGTTGAAGTCATATTGCTTTTACTTATCTTTGAAATATTGAGAGAAACGGGATTACGAATGCCATACTTTGTAGGGCAGACATTAAGCATAATCGGAGCTATTGTATTAGGAACGGCATCGGTGGAAGCAAAGCTGGTAAGTGCCCCTATAGTTATAGTAGTTTCAATTACAGCTATTACCGGTCTTATGATACCGGGGATAAAAGTTGCAGCAATTTTTTTAAGGTTTATCTTTTTGTTTTTATCGGCCTTTATCGGATTATATGGTTATATATTTGGAGTTATGGGTTTCTTGGTTTATTTGTGCCAATTGCGGTCGTTCGGAGTACCCTACATGCTGACATTGACCACTCTTGACCCAGGTGAATTAAAGGATACGGCAGTAAGAGCACCATGGTGGTATATGAAGCTCAGACCCAAACTCATTTCAGCCAACAGGGTAAGGCAGGCAAACGGAGGCAAATAACAATGAGAAGAAAAGTATTTATTCCTATGCTGTTGATGATAAATATGACAATATTGACAGGATGCTGGAGCTACAGAGAGATTGACAGACTTTCAATTGTAGCAGGTGCGGCAGTTGACAAGGGTGAAGATGGAAAGTGCATTTTTACATTTGAAATTATAGATTTGCAGGAAGGCGGAAGAGATACAAATATTAAATCAAGACTATTGGAATCAGAAGGGTACACCATATTTGATGCAGTCAGAAATTCGCTGAAATTCACTGCCCCAAGGCCGTATTTCGGCCATATGGAGGTTGTTATCATAAGCCAGGAAATAGCAAGGGATGGGGTGATTGAAATTCTTGATTTTTTGAACCGCGACGCTGAGCCAAGGCTTACTGTAGATCTTTTGCTTTCCAAAGAGCAGACTGCAAAGGAAATATTGAAAGCACAGAGTACTACAACTGATATACGTTCTTTTGAAATTTACGAAATGCTGGATGTCCAGAAACATTTGTCAAAATCACCCAAAGTTGAAGTTTACCAGTTCATTAATGAACTGCCATGCGAGGGATCCTCACCGTTTCTGCCTGCTATACGGATAACAGAAACGGCCGGTATAAAAACGACAGAACTGTCGGGAACCGCAGTATTCAAGGAGGATAAGCTTATAGGATTTCTTGATGAAGAGGAGACCAAATATTTTTTATTTACAAAAGATAATATAAAGGGCGGCCTGCTTGCTTTAGAAAACCTTCCAAGCGCGAACAATGTAAATATATCCTTTGAGATATTCCATAACAAAACAGAGATAAAACCCGTGTATTCCAATGGAGAATTATCAATAAATATTGAGACAAAAACACAAATTACACTTGCTGAACAGGGTACCGAGTTGAACTTTACAAATGAAAGAGGAAGGTTAACCCTGAAGAAAGAAATGGAAGAGTTTCTTAAAGCAAATATACAAAAAGTGATTCAAAGGGTGCAGAAGGATTTTGCCGTTGACATTTTTGGATTTGGGAGTATTGTAAACGCAGAGATGCCGACCCTATGGAAAGAGATAGGTCGTGACTGGAACGATATCTTTGCAGATTTGGATGTCAATGTGAATACAATTATAGAAATCAGGGGCTCCGGGTTGTTATCCGACCCAATTAAGGTAGGGATGTAGTTCATCATGTTATTGGTAATGATTACTTTTGTCGGTGTATTATTTATATTGACAGACCTTATCCCTGTTTATCAAAACAAGCGGTGGAAGCTGTTCTGGGTATATTCTGCCATCATGGCCTTTGTATATGTACTGACTATATTCATCACAATGGGCATAAAACTGCCCAGCCCGGCTGTTCCATTGAGAAACTTAATAACGGAAATATTCGGAATATACCCGGAATGATGGTATGACTATAAATGATACTGAAAGAGGAAAGCCATGGAAAGCGAGATAATTACAAAAAAGCAGTGTATTGCAATAATGGTTGCATTTTTACTGGGCAGTTCTCTTGTATTAGGAGCCGGTGGTGAGGCTAGAAGAGATGCCTGGATGGCGGTTTTAGCTGCAATGGTTATGTCATTACCTGTATTTTTTGTTTATGCAAGGCTGGTCTCGCTTTTTCCCGGTAAGGGTCTTTACGAAATATTGCCTGTTGTTTTTGGGAGTACCATTGGCAAGCTGGTGGTACTGATGTACATATGGTATGCATTCCATTTAGGGGCTCTGGTAATCAGGAACTTTTCGGAGTTTATTATGATAGTTTCATTACCTGATACACCCCAGTACGCCGTTGCAATTTTCATGACAGTTTTAGGCATCTGGGCAGTAAAGGCGGGGATTGAAGTAATTGGACGGTGGTCTGCGATGATGCTTCCGGTTATAATTATGGCCATTTTATTATTATCCCTATTGTTGATTCCTAGCATGGAATTGAAAAATATTAAACCTGTCTTAAGCGAAGGCATCATGCCTGTAATGATGGCTGCTTTTTCTACATTTTCCTTTCCCTTTGCCGAGATGGTGTTATTCACAGTGATATTCGGAAATCTAAAAAGCAACATTAGTGCGTATAAAATATATTACTGGAGCTTATTTATCGGAGGAACGATTATTTTATGGGTTACGGTGAGAAACCTTCTTGTTTTGGGTGCAGCAAATGTCTTTATCATGTATTTCCCGTCCTATGTCTCGGTACGGCTTATCAATATAGGTAATTTCCTGCAAAGAATTGAGGTATTGGTGGTACTTGTTTTTATGTTGAGCGGCTTTGTAAAAGTATGCATATGCCTGCTGGCTGCCGGAAGAGGAATAGCAAAAGTATTGAACTTCAACGATTATCGCGGGATTGTTGCTCCGGTGGGATTGCTGATGATGATATTTTCGCTAATCGTTTACAGCAATACCAAAGAAATGTTCGAATGGGCAAGCAGAATTTATCCATTCTATGCAATACCCTTTGAAGTTATCCTCCCCCTGACCATTTGGATTGCCGCGGAAATCAAGGTTGGTTTGGTGAAAAATTAGATGGTGGGCAGACTTCCGGGAGAACGGCCGGATTGCGGATATTCCGGCGATGGTAATGGCTGCTGTCAGGTGGAAATTAGACGTGTGATTTTTCACAAAGTGGGGGCAGGTGTATTGGCACCGGCAAAGGGTTTTTTGGAGTTATGTAGAAGTGGTTAGATAGTTTATACGGCAAGAAGGGAAGAATTCCGGTTTTCATTAAACCGGCAGAGGGGATAATAACCGGCAGGCATCTATTTTGACCGAGGGGGGTCCTTATGTCAGAGCTGTTGGGGAAGCACTATGTAGAGCAGTTGAAAACGGCTTTTGAAGCCGCATATAGTGGGATTGTGCTGGTGGATACAAGAATAAGCATTGTGGCATTGAACCCGGCGGCTGAAAGAATATTGGGCGTCAAACGGGGTGAAGCCGTAGGGAAATCTTTTATGGACCTGGTTCCCGAAAGCGGTTTTCCCGAAGTGTTGGAACAAAAAAGGAGTCAGGCGGGCTGCAGCCTGAAGATTAGGGAAAAGGTTTATCTCAGCAACAGAAGCCCTGTTATTGTTAGCGGCCAATTGGTGGGTGCAGTGGCGGTTATGCAGGATATGACCGAATTAAACCAATGCAGGATTCAACTGGAAGAAACCAGAACGCTCAAAAACGTTCTGGAGGCTATATTGAATTCGGCTTACGAAGGGGTTGTCGTTGTTGATGAGAACGGAATTATTACCATGTTTAACGATGCGTACTGCAGATTTCTCAATGTTAAGCAAGAGGACGTAGTTGGGAAGCACGTGACCGATGCCATAGAAAATACCCGCATGCATGTGGTGCTGAAAACCGGAAAGGCTGAGATCCGCCATATACAGCGTATCCATGGCCATGATATGATATGTGACAGGATACCTATAAAGGAAGACGGGAAGATAACCGGCGCCGTAGGAAAGGTTTTGTTCAGGGATGTTTCGGAGGTGGACGAGCTGCTGAAACAAACCGAACATTTAAAAGAACAGTTGGAATACTATAAAAACGAACTAGCAAAGGAACGGAAAACTAAGTATTCCCTTGATAACATAATCGGTCAGAGCCGGGTGATAGCTGTCTTGAAGGAGCTGGCGGGAAAATGCGCCAAGAGTTCATCTACCGTTCTGATACGCGGAGAAAGCGGGACCGGCAAGGAGTTGCTGGCCCGTGCCATTCACAACCTTAGCCCAAGAAGAAATAACCCGCTTATAAAGGTGAACTGTGCTGCCGTGCCCGAAAACCTGTTGGAGTCAGAGCTTTTCGGGTATGAGGAGGGTGCATTTACCGGTGCCAAAAAAGGTGGGAAGCTTGGGAAGTTCGAACAGGCCCGGGGCGGCACCATTTTTCTCGATGAAATAGGGGACATGCCGGTCAAGATGCAGGCCAAGCTATTACGGGTACTGCAGGAGAAGGAAATCGAAAGGCTGGGCAGCACCGGAACCGTCAAGGTGGATGTAAGGGTGATAGCAGCCACCAACAGGAACCTGGAGGAATTGATTGCCGAGGGGAGATTTAGAGAGGATCTGTTTTACAGGCTGAACGTAATAAGCCTTGAGATGCCTTCGCTAAGAAGCAGGAAGGAAGATATTCATCTCCTGGTAGATTTCCTGGTTCAGAAGCTGTGCAAAAATATGGGTATCGGCAGAAAAGCCATCAGCCCGGCGGCCTATGACATTTTGTTCCGCTATTCCTGGCCGGGTAATGTGAGAGAGCTGGAAAACGTGCTTGAAAGGGCGCTGAATGTGATTGACAATGATACAATCAATCCTGAGCATCTGCCCTATTACATCCGTCAGCCTAAGGATTTGTTGAAGGACGGTGAATTTCACCTGAAATCCATAGTCGAGGATACCGAAAAGGAGGTAATGAGAAGGGCATTCAGTGTCGCCGGAGGTAATGCTTTAGAAGCGGCCAAGCTGCTTGGGATTAGCAAATCGACCTATTATGAGAAGGCTGCCAAATACGGGTTACAGTGATTCCGGAAATTCGGAAAACAGTCCGGATTTCCGGACTGTTGCACGATACAGTCTGTGCAACAGCAAGATGAGCTTGATGGTTGATTTACATTACGGTGATTCCGAAAATCTGGAATAGCATTAACCAAAAAGACCGGCAAAGCCGGTTTTTTTGGTTGGCATCAAAATTGCTCATATATGAGAAAAGGAGATAAGCGTTGTGCCGGTTAGCTGTCGGCAGTCGGGAGTTGGCAGCCGGTAACCGGCAGCTATATTCTTCAGAATGGACATGATTTGTGGAGTAAAGAAAATTATGGAGGGAGGAAAACATTATGACAGAGGTCGTTATTGTCAGCGCCGTAAGAACACCTATAGGAACTTTTGGCGGAAGCTTTAAGGATGTTTCTGCAATCAGGCTTGGTGTAGCTGCTGTCAAAGAAGCTATGGTACGAGCAAATGTAAAACCTGAAATGATTGAAGAAGTAATATTCGGAAATGTGCTTCAGGCGGGTCTTGGCCAAAATGTAGCACGGCAAGTAGCAATCGGGGCAGGAATTCCTGTAGAAGTGCCATCAATGACTATTAATAAGGTTTGCGGCTCAGGCTTGAAAACAGTTAGCCTGGCTGCTCAGGCAATTATGCTGGGAGAAGCGGATGTGGCCATTGCCGGCGGTACGGAAAATATGAGCATGTCACCATATATCGTACCTAAAGCGAGATGGGGACACAGGATGGGAGACGGAACAATAGTTGACTACATGGTTCAGGATGGTTTGACGGATATTTTCAACAACTATCACATGGGGATTACTGCCGAGAATATTGCAGAGAGGTGGAACATTACAAGACAGGAACAGGATGAATTCGCCCTGGAAAGCCAGTTAAGGGCAGAGAAAGCAATAAAGGGCGGAAGATTTAAAGATGAGATAGTACCTGTTGAAATTCCCCAGAGAAAAGGCGACCCAATAGTTGTAGATACCGATGAACACCCTCGCTTTGGTTCTGCCATAGAAGGTTTATCAAAGCTAAAGCCTGCTTTTAAGAAGGATGGAACAGTAACAGCGGGTAATGCATCAGGAATAAATGATGGAGCCGCAGCGCTTGTTTTAATGTCAAAGGAAAAAGCTGAAAGACTGGGATTAAAACCATTGGCCACCATAGTATCCTTTGCATCAGCCGGAGTGGATCCCCGGATTATGGGATATGGTCCTGTTCCTGCATCAAAAAAGGCATTAACCAAAGCTAAAATGACCATTAAAGACATAGACCTGGTTGAAGCAAATGAAGCCTTTGCGGCACAATCCCTGGCGGTAGCAAGAGACTTGGGACTGGATGCTGAGAAGACAAATGTGAATGGCGGAGCTATTGCCCTGGGCCACCCTATTGGATGTTCGGGAGCAAGAATTCTTATTACATTGATTCATGAAATGGTAAAAAGGGATAAGAAAACCGGCCTCGCGACTCTTTGTATTGGCGGAGGGCAAGGTACTTCGGTAATTGTTAAGAGATAAACAGCAAAGGAGGTATGTAAGGTGAATAAGTTAATTGCTATCGACCATGCGGTTAGTATGATCCATGATGGTATGACAATTATGGTCGGCGGTTTCCTGGGATGCAAGAACCCTTTCAGAATAGTTGACGCATTAGTGGAAAAAGGTGTTAAGGACATAACGCTTATTGCAAATGATACTGCCTTTCCTGAAGTTGGAATTGGAAAACTTATTGTAAATAAGCAGGTAAAAAGATTGATAGCATCACATATTGGGACTAACAAAGAATCCGGAGCGCAGATGAATGCCGGGGAGCTTGAGGTTGAACTGGTGCCTCAGGGAACATTGGCAGAGAGGATTAGGGCAGCCGGTGCCGGCCTGGGAGGGATACTCACTCCAACAGGCCTGGGAACAATAGTAGAGGAAGGCAAAACGGTAATAACTGTAGATGGAAATGATTACTTGCTGGAGAAACCTTTAAAAGCTGATGTTGCACTTATTACCGGAGCAAAGGTTGATAGGAAAGGCAACATCAGATACAGGAAGTCAGCAAGGAATTTCAATCCATTGATGGCTGCGGCTGCTGATTTGGTAATTGTTGAAGCGGATGAGATAGTTGAAGTAGGGGAGATTGATCCGGACGACGTCATGACTCCAGGACTATTTGTGGATTACATAGTGGGAGGTAATGAGTGATGGATAAAAACATGCAAAAAGAATTCATTGCAAAAAGGGTAGCCAAAGAATTGAGGGATGGAGATGTTGTAAACCTTGGGATAGGTCTGCCTACCCTGGTGGCTAATTATCTGCCCGAAGATATTGAAATCACCCTGCAGTCGGAAAATGGCTTTGTTGGAACGGGTCCTGCTCCCGAAGAAGGAAAAGAAGATCCCGATTTGGTCAATGCAGGGGGCCAATATGTAACTATAAACCCCGGAGGGGCATTTTTCAATAGCGCGGATTCCTTTTTGATAATAAGAGGGGGCCACGTTGATATAACAGTACTTGGTGCTCTGGAGGTAGACGAAAAGGGTAATCTTGCAAACTGGATGGTGCCTGGCAAAATGGTTCCGGGAATGGGTGGGGCGATGGACCTGGTCACAGGTGCCAGGAAAGTAATTATCGCTATGAATCATACCGCAAAGGGCAACCACAAGATACTTAAGGAGTGCCAGCTGCCTCTGACAGCTGTGAACGTTGTAGACCTTATAGTAACAGAGATGGGAGTAATGGAAGTAACGGAAAAGGGGCTTGTTCTAAAAGAAATAAATCCGGAGTTTACAATACAAGAGGTTCAGAATGCAACAGATGCAACACTGATTATACCCGAGGATTTAAAGCAAATGGAAATCTAGAACAGTCACCGGAGGAGTAACAGAGCAGCCATAGGAAATATAAAAGGAGGCAAGCGCAAATGCTGGAAAACAAAGTATGCATTGTAACAGGGGCGGCCAGCGGCATAGGGTTAGCCATATCGGAAGCTTTTGCAAAGGACGCTGCCAAGGTTGTCATGGCAGATATAAACAAAGAAAAGCTAAAGCTTGAGGCAGGCAGATTAGGCGCAGATTTCTTTGAAGCGGATTTAAGCAAAAAGCAGGGTTGTAAGGGTTTGGTTGATTTTACTCTGGGCAAATTCTCAAAAGCGGATGTTCTTGTAAATGTTGCCGGTATTCAAACGGTGGCCCCCATTGACGAATTCCCCGAGGATAAATGGGATTTCATGATTTCTTTAATGCTGACAGCTCCGTTCTTATTGACCAAATACGTCTGGCCTTCAATGAAAAATCAGAACTGGGGAAGAATAATCAACCTGAATTCCATCCACGGACTGGTGGCATCTGAATTCAAAGCGGCCTACGTCTCGGCTAAACATGGTCTGGGAGGATTAACGAAAACTGCTGCTTTAGAAGGAGGGAAATATGGAATAACTGTAAACTCAATTTGTCCGGCATATGTTAAAACACCTTTGGTTGACAACCAGGTAGACGCACAGGCAAAATCACACGGAATATCAAGAGATGAGGTTGTTGGAGAGATAATGCTGCAAAAGGCAGCTGTAAAGAAATTAATAGAACCTTCGACTATTGGAGAAGTAGCTATGTTCCTATGCTCTGATGCAGGAGCTCATATTACAGGATCCATGATGACGATAGATGGAGGTTGGACAGCCGGTTAAACAAATGTAAAAAATGATGGGAGGTTGGATTATGTTAGGTATTATCTTGGGATTGGCATTACTTATGTTCCTGGCTTACAGAGGTTATTCTATAATTTGGGTAGCTCCGGTTACAGCAGGCGTAGTTGCTTTAATGGGGGGACTTCCACTACTTGAGGCTTATAAAGAGACCTACATGACGGGATTTGTAGGATTTACAAAGTCATGGTTCCCTGTATTCATGCTGGGAGCAATATTTGGACACTTAATGGATTATACCGGCGCGGCAAAATCAATTGCTCTATGGTTAACTAAAATGTTTGGAGCAAAGAGAGCCATCCTTGGCGTAATAATTGGCTGCGCAGTTTTGACCTATGGCGGAATAAGCTTGTTTGTAGTTGTATTTGCTATGTATCCCATAGCGCTGGCACTATATAGAGAAGCTAATATTTCAAGAAAGCTTATACCCGGAGCAATAGCCCTTGGTTCCTTTACCTTTACCATGACTGCAATACCCGGTACGCCTCAAATACAAAACTTAATTCCAATGGATTATTTCCATACAACTCCTGCCGCAGCTCCCATAATGGGTATGGTATCGGCGGTACTAATGATGGGACTGGGTTATGCTTATCTTGTGTGGAAAGAGAGAAAGCTCACTGCCAGAGGCGAAGTATTTACTGAGCCTAAAAAGAAGGCAAACAACGGAGCAGAATCAGAGGTGGCAGCTACAACTGCAACCGCAGAATACATACCAAATCCATTGATATCGGTTTTACCTTTGATTTCGGTAATATTAACATTAAACTTTTTAGGCTGGGATATAGTCCTTGCTTTGATATCCGGCATAGTATTGTCAATGCTGACTAATATGAAGCTGTATCAGGGATTTACAAAAACCGTCAGTGCCGGAGCGACCGGGTCCATAATTGCAATTATTAACACAAGCGCCGCAGTTGGATTCGGTACTATCGTAAGAGCGGTTCCGGGGTTCAAAACATTGACAGACGCAGTTATGAACATGAAAGGAAGCCCGCTTATATCTGAAGGAGTGGCAGTTAATATACTGGCCGGTGCAACAGGCTCGGCCTCGGGCGGTATGGGTATAGCACTGGCAGCTTTAGGAGACAAGTATTATCAAATAGCATTGCAAACAGGTATCAGTCCCGAGGCCTTCCACCGGGTAGCATCCCTGGCATCCGGAGGTCTTGATACGCTTCCTCATAATGGAGCCGTGTTAACCCTGCTGGCAATTACGGGTATGACACATAAGGATTCTTATATTGACATATGTTTAACCTCTTTGATATTACCAATAGTTTCTACTATACCGGCAATAATATTGGGAAGCCTGGGAATATACTAGAAGTTAGTAAATGATACATAGCCTCCACCTGATATCAACTTTGGGCGGAGGCTATTAATTCAAGGGAGGTCAATGTAATGATATTGGAGGAGATCAAAAAGATCGGTGTGGCGGGAGCGGGTACCATGGGCTCGGGTATAGCCCTGATATTTGCGCTGAAAGGGTATGAAGTGGCCGTAACAGATGTTTCACAGGAATACCTGGATAATGCCGGAAGGATTATACAAATAAATAACAGCAGCTTAATTGAAGAAAAAATAATAACGGAGCAAGAAGCCAAAGCTGCAATAGAAAGAATATCCTTTACAATAGATAAAAAAGCATTTTGTGACGCCGATGTAATAATTGAAGCCATCATAGAAAAAATGGGTATTAAACAGGACTTCTGGGAAGAAATTGAGAGTATGGTCAGAGAGGATGCTATACTTGCCACCAATACGTCGGGACTTAGCATTACAGAAATATGCCGGAAGGTAAAGCAAAAAGGCAGATTTGCAGGGATGCACTGGTGGAACCCGCCGCATATTATACCTTTGATAGAGCTTATAAAAGGGGATGAAACAGCGGACGAGACCATAAAGGTATTAGCCGAATTGGTTGACAGGATTGGCAAGAAGTCGGTTGTAGTTCTAAAGGATGTTAATGGATTTATAGGCAACAGGATACAATTTGCAGTGTTCAGAGAAGCGCTGAAGATTGTGGAAGATGGAATAGCTACGGCCCAAGATGTTGATAAGGCAATGAAATATGGACCCGGATTCAGGTATCCTGTATTAGGACCCTTTGAAACAGCAGATCTGGGCGGGCTTGATACATTCTATTATATTTCTTCCTATTTGTTTAATGAGCTAAGCAGTGCAAAGGAACCAACCCTGCTTCTGCAAGGATTAATGGAAAATAAGAACTTAGGGGTAAAGACGGGCAAAGGTTTCTATGATTACTCCGGCCGAAAAGGCGAAGAAGCAATGAAACGGAGAGACAGAAACTTCTTCAAGATGTTAAAGCATATTCACAACGCTTAATATGGATAAACAGTCTATGCTATATATTCTCAATTGCTATTGCCCGTACCGGCGAGCCGTCGGCATCCTTGTTCTTCATTGGCATTACACATAGAATAAAAGACCGGCCGCTTACGGCATCCAGATTAGTCAGGTTCTCAATTATCAAGATGTTGCCGGCCATCAGTATTTTATGAACGTCAAATGTGGCTGAGTTCATAGGGTCAATTGAAATGGCGTCGATTCCGACGCCCTTCAGATTGAACCCGGTAAGCCTTTGGGCTGCTTCTTTACTCAAAGAAGGAAAATCTTCAAAATACTTTTTATCTCCCCAGTATTTACTCCATCCTGTTTTTATTATAATGAACTCAGCATTCTTAATCATTTCCTCATGGGGTTTAAGGCTGTCGGCATCTATTAAGCCCTTCCTGACATTTGAAAAGTCAAGGATTGCAGCGTTTCCGATGAAGTGTTCCACATCAAGATTGTCAAGATAAGGCCCGCTGCTTAGCATATGCGCAGGTGCATCCATATGGGTGCCGGTATGGGAGTACATGATTATCTTTGTCTCCCGGAAGCCGTCCCTTTCAAAGGTGTTTGCTCTTTCAAAAGCCGGCGGCTCTGTTCCCGGATAAACCGGCATGCCGGTATGAATTGTATGCGTCAGGTCAATAACTCTCATGTTAGCCCTCCTAAGATAATTATATAATGTAAAAAAGTCGCTGTCGGTGCGACTCTTCCAAAGTTAAAGTTGTTTGTTAACCACCATAAATATATCATATTTAAACCGGTTGTCAACAGGCCCATACCGCCAATGGACTGAACCCGATTCCGGCCCGTTTTTTGGATGATTGGGGGCTGACCGGGCTTAATATCAAAGCGGAATTGTTGACAAAGCCTGGAGGTACCTCAGCATGTAAAACAATCGGTAATAGACTTTGCCAATGCAGGAAAAGAGATAACAATACCGAAGAAAGAAATAGAGTACTATGGTACCACCATAGCAGGGTACATGGTAATGGACCCCGATACCGGGGCCGCCGGCTACCTGATATCAGGAGGTACGGCCGGTGGCAAGACAAGTCTTCTCCAGCTTATCGGTCAGAAACTCAAAGACACAACCCTGTCAGCAGTTGTGTTTTTAGTTGAAGCCCGTTGTAGATTATACGTGCCCGGCCAAGACGATATATATTATGAGGCGGTATCGGAAGGCTTTGTAAGAGGCTACATTGGTGGTTTTGCAGGTGCCGTTAAAGCGGAATGGAACAATATAAAAGACTTACCCAAAATGGTTAAAGCAGCTTTAAAATTTGCAGGGGATTATATCACCAAAGACGAGTTCAGGGATAAAGTAAAGGATGATTTGGAAAACCTTGTAAAAATGCTCCCTGAAGTCTGGAGTAAAATAGATGAAATAACGCAGAGCATATATGAATATTATCTGAATGAAGTGGAAGACGTAGCATATGGGGCTTTGGGCCTGGCAAGAGCCGACAGGTATTTTCAAGAATTTGCAATATGCTATTCAGGTGGTAAAATTGCCGGATTTATAACCGTAACAGTGGCAGGGGCCATAATCGGAGCAAAGGTAGTAGCAATAATAAAGGATTTTATAATGGCCAGCAAGCTGGGAGTAATATTTAAAATCCTGCAGGTAGCCAAAGGAAGTGCCATTAAATACGTAGTCGATGTATTCAATAAGGCAAGCTCAAGTGTAAAGAGTGTATTCTTTAACGTACTAGATAAAATTAAGGCTGAAATAAATGATGCATCCCTGCTAAGGTTGGTTCCCAAGTATTTCAGTGAAGGTATGGACGAAATAGAGGATACAATAAGACGGTACGGGGATGAGGCTGCGGAAAAAATAGCGGAAAGTATAATATATATAAAGCAACTAATAGGTAATCTTAACATAAAAAATGCAATAGAGAAATCAGCGGATGATGCTAACGATTGGTGGAGAATCATGCAGGGATATGACAAACCCCCATATAAACCAGGAACCAGGGTAATTGAATTCGAACTTGAAAATAATCATACTTTTGTCAGAGTATATGATGATATAAATTCTTCGATGAAAGGACAATGGATTATGAAAGAGGAGGATATTCTTGGGTTGTCTCCGGCTCAGATTAGGCAGAAGTTTGCTTTGCCTGCGGAGCCAAAATATATAGTAGATGTTGAATTAGATGCAGGAACTAACTTGAGGTGTGGTATAGCCAATGGGGTCGAAGATTGGGGAGTACAAGGAGGAGGAGTACAGTTTGATTTAATGGGACAATTTGTTAATGGATTTAAAAACCCAAGACCACTTAATTAAAAGGGAGGGATCATATGAAAAACGAGATTGTTTTCAAATATAATAAAAATATATTAATCATTAATGATAAACAACTTGAATTTGAATATGAAATAGAAGATATTAAAGAAGTTAATGGCATACTTGCTGTTCTTTTAGGCGTATCTGCTAAATCATATAGTATAGACAATTTGTATGGAGTAAATTCAAAAGGAGAAATTATTTGGCGTGTACAAAGTGTAAATGAAATATATCCAAGCATTATTAGCTCTCCCTATGTTGCTTTAAAAATTGCTCCTTCAGGGGATATAGCAGTTACTAATTTTGCTGGTGTACGTTATTTTGTAAATCCTAAAGACGGTAGTATTACAGGTAAAGAAGTAATAGGTTGGTGACTGAAGGTAGAGGACGGGGAAGAGATACTGGCAGGAGTATATGATTCAAAGCAAGTGAAGTTTGTACCACCAACAGCGGGATAGGCTATTAATCCGGATACGGTATATGACGAAGAATAGAACTGAGGGATTACTTTCTCTTGGTTCTATTCTTCATATAAAGCAATCGGAAGAACCGTCCCTTGCTTTGAAGTATTAGTGGATTTTAAAACCCAGGACCACTTAATTAAAACGGAGGGTTCGCCTGATTCCGGTTGCTTGCCAAAAACGCCGGTTTGGAATATTATATTAATAACATTAAAGTGTAAAAGTGGTGATGATACCATTTACAACAAAACACTTTTTATTATTCTGACAGTAATTCTATTCACTATCTTCCCATTCACTCAAAAACCCGGCACTTATGCATCGGGAACCAGCCTGCCGCAGGTGTTGAATGTGGGTGTAGACCCCAGCCTGCCTCCTTTCCAGTTTTTGGACAACGGAGAGCTGACCGGGCTTAATATTGATGTTTTAAATTCCATTGCGCTGGTTAACGACATTCGGATCAACTACATACCTATGAATAAGGATATCAGTATTGACAAGCTTTTAAGCGGAGAGGTAGACATGATACTGGGCATCAGATACGATGCTGCTTTAGCCGGGCATATAGATTATACCGAGAGCATAGTGCAGTCGGTGGTATGTATGCTTGCCAAATCGGAAATTCACAAGGAGATCCAGGCCAATCTGAACAGCGCTCCCTATCTGGCCAGCGTTGAGAACAACTCGGCAGAGCTCAGCTTCCTTTACAATCTCAGGAGGGTGAGCTATAACGTTGCCTTCAGCCAGGAGGATGCCTTTGAACTGCTGCTGATCGACAGGGCGGACTTTCTGCTGGGGGTTAAGGATACGGCCGAATACCTGCTGAACAAGCATAACCTGTCCAGGGAATACACCATGATAGACAGCTATGTCACCCCGGTGGAATTCCTGATAGCGGTAAGGCCCGAGAATACAAGGCTGATGAACACGATAAACTATGGGCTTAGCAGGCTGAAGCTGAGCGGCGAATACGAAAAGCTCTATTACAAATGGGTGGAAAACGGCGAGGCAAATATGGTAAGGCGTCTGGAGCGGGTTATAAGGCTGAGCCTTATGGGCGCTTCAGTAATAGGCGTTGTTATTCTTATAGTTGCCGCATGGAATATCAAGCTCAAGGAGCAGGTAAATCTAAAGACAAAAGAGCTTTCCAAAACCAACTCCGACCTGGAAGCACAAATCATAGAGACCAGAAACAACATCGAGCTCAAAAACCTTATTTGTGAAAGCAGCCCCAGGGGTATTGCCATATTCGACCTGGACGGCGTCATATCGGTGTTCAATAACTCCGCCCTTGGTATAGCATCACTGACAGAGCCTCCTATAGACAAATCGATATATGATATTGAGCCCATAAGCCTGATGGTCAGGGGTACAATTGATGAAGTGTTGAAGAACAATGCCGCATACACCTGTGATGAGTTTAAGTACAGTAAAGCGGACAATGAATTCATATACAGATATATAATGTACCCTCTTCATGATTATGCAGAAAAACTAAGAGGTATCATAATAACCATTGAAGACATAACCGAAGAAAAAAGAATTAAGACCCAGATGATTGAAAGGGATAAAAACAGAGCGCTGACACAGATTATAGCCGGGATTTCCCATGAGATAAGAAATCCCCTGACCACAATCAAAGCCTTCATAGAGCTTATACCGGGCAAAATAGGCAATAAAAAATTCCGGGAAGAGCTGGCAGTGGTGGTGCCGGATGAGATAAAAAGGGTGGACAACCTTATAGAGAGCTTAATAGACTATTCAAAGCCCAGGAGTCGGAACAAGACCACCGTTGATGTGCAGGAGATGGTAGCTTCATGCGCAGCCTTGTTTAAGCCGGTGCTGGAACAAAACAATATTGATATTTGCATGGACATTGCTGCAAATCTCAGAATATACTGCGATAAAAGCCAGATAAAGCAGGCCCTTATTAACTTTCTTCTTAATTCTATAGATGCGGTTATGGAGAAAAAGGAGAGGTGTAAGGATGGAAGTTATAAAGGCAGGATTGATATTGAGGGCTATACCGGCGGTGGTCATGAGGTTCTGACAATCAGGGACAACGGAATTGGGATGGATGAGTCTGAGCTTGAAAAATCCTATGATATGTTTTACACCACAAAGGCAAAGGGAACCGGCCTTGGCATCCCGCTATCGCTGCAGATGCTCAATATGAATAACTGTGAGGTGTCCATTAAGAGCCGCAAGAACATGTTTACCGTTATTACCCTGAGGTTTCCAGGACAGCGGGTTCAAGTAAGCTGAACATTTTCGACAGGGAAAGGGGAGGTTGATGGTATGAAAAAAGCCATATTGATACTGGACGATGAGAAGAATATATGCTCATCCCTTACCTATGCACTTGAGGACCAGTATACCGTTTTTTCCGCAACCGGTCCGGCCGACGGCCTGGAGATTTTAGGAAGAAAAAGCATAAACCTTGTACTGCTGGATTTAAGGATAGGAAAGGTTAGCGGGCTGGATGTGCTGAAGAAAATAAAGGAAATTGACAAAAACATTGTGGTTATAATTATGACGGCCTTCGGCACTATAGAATCCACAGTTGAAGCCATAAAAAACGGCGCCTTTACGTACCTCACCAAGCCTTTAAATATTGATGAACTGCTGGTAACCATAGCAAAGGGGCTGGAGTACCAGTCCCTTAACGAAAAGGTGGAGCATCTGAACAATGAGCTTAAGGAGAAGTATTCGTATAAGGGCATTATAGGAAAGAGTCCTGCAATGCAGAATATATTTCAGCTGATAGACCGGCTTAAAGATGTTGACACCAATGTGCTTATAACCGGGGAGAGCGGTACCGGGAAGGAGCTGGTGGCAAGGGCAATTCACTACAGCGGATTGAGAAGCAAGGAGAATTTCGTGGCCATAAACTGTGCCGCCATCCCCGACGGGCTTCTTGAAAGTGAGCTCTTTGGTCACAGGAGAGGAGCATTTACCGGTGCCGAAAGGGACAAGGCGGGCAAGCTTGAGTTTGCTGATAAAGGGACCGTCCTGCTGGACGAGATAGGGGACATGAGTCTTAACCTCCAATCCAAACTGCTGAGGGTACTGGAGCAGAGGGAGTATACTCCATTGGGCAGCAACCAGGTCTTCCGGATAAACGCCAGAGTCATTGCATCCACCAATAAGAATCTGAGAAAGTTGATGGATGAGAAAAAATTTAGGGAGGATCTGTATTTCCGGCTGAATGTAGTCGAGATAGATATTCCCCCCCTGAGAGACAGGCGGCAGGATTTGCCTCTTCTATTCGCCCATTTCATAAAGATATATAACGACAAACTGGGAAAACAGGTAAAAGGATCGGCCCCCCGGGTGGAGGAGCTGCTGCTTCGCTATTCGTATCCCGGAAATGTAAGAGAACTGGCAAACATAATAGAGCACGGAGTACTGCTGGCCAGGGACCGTTACATAGCATTGGACACCCTTCCGGAAAAGGTAAGGTCCAATTCAGCCCAAAGCGGTTCCGGGAGAGAAGTGGATTCTCTGATGGGTTTAAGCCTTAGGGAAATAGAGCGGCTTATGATCGGCAGGTATCTGGAGCACAACAATGGCAGCAGAAAGGCTACGGCTCGGATGCTGGGCATAAGTGAGAGGGGCTTGAGGAATAAAATAAAGGAATACGGGCTTTAGGAGGAAAAAATTGCCGGACCGGCAGATATTTCCTCCTTCCGGCTTTATATACTGCACGGTTATGCTTGTATATACCTGCTTACGGCTGTATTAAGGCTTGGCACATTAATTGCGTTATATATTTCAAAATTATTTGAAATGGAGGCAGTAAGCATGAAAAAGAGTTTTGTTTTACTTTTAGCCTTGCTTATGGTGCTGTCATTGGGTCTGACATCGTGCATCAGCCCTGCGTCGCAGGAGGAAAGTCCCGCAGCCGGAGGGGGAGACCAAATCAACAAGGATGACTATTTCATTACAGTGGCAACCGGTCCTACCAGCGGTTTATACTTCCCCATAGGCGGAGCCTTTTCAAGTGTAATCAAGAACAGCATGGGTTACAAATCCTCGGCCCAGTCGACCGGTGCATCGGTTGAGAACATCAACCTCATTATGGAAGGCAAGGCCGATATGGCAATAACCATGGCCGACGCTATCGCCCAGGCCTATGGAGGTACCGGCGCCTTTGAAGGCAAAGGGCCCAAGGAAAACCTGAGAGCCATGATGGGCTTGTATCCCAACTATGTACAGATAGTCACCACCGACAAGTCGGGCATAACCAAGTTTGAAGACCTGAAGGGAAAGAGGGTTGGTATTGGAGCTCCCAATTCGGGGGTTGAGCTGAATGCCAGGATGATGTATGAAGCCCACGGCATGACCTATGAGGACAGCAGAGTTGACTATCTGAACTACGGCGAAGCAATAGACCAGATGAAAAACGGTCTGATAGATGCCGCATTTGTAACCAGCGGTATTCCGAATGCCACGGTTATGGAGCTGGGAACCACCAATAAGATTGTTATTGTGCCGGTAGAAGGTGAAGGTGCAGAAGCGTTGATTGAAAAGTACCCGTTCTTCGTGAAGGAGATCATCCCCAAAGAGACATATAATACCGATGCCGATACAAATACAGTAACGGTGAGGAATATAATGATAGTCAGGGATGAGCTGCCCGAAGACGTGGTATATGACCTTACAAAGGGGATATTTGAAAACATTGGCGATATAAAGGCATCGCACAATACCGCCGACAAGCACATATCCCTGGAGAATTCGCAGATTGGTGTCAGCATTCCATTCCATCCCGGTGCTGAAAAATTCTACAAGGAAAAGGGCATCATCAAGTAGATGAATGGCATAAATATAGAGGAGAAGGGGCAGCCGGCTGCTTCTTCTCCGGTCCTGCTGCCGGCACTGCTTATATTATGCGTATTACTCTTAGTAATTGGTTTTTTTATCATTTCTCAAATGGGTACCGAAAGGGTTCTTATAATAACAGACCAGAATACCAACCGGGAGTATTTTTCAATTCCCGTTTCGGTTTCCGATGTGCTTACCTACGGATGGATTCATTCCTTGGAGGGCATACCCTGGACCGAGGAGTATGAAATTTTGGATAATAATAAACTTTTACTCAGGAAAATTACCATAACCGGATTTGGCGCCGGAATACCCCACAATAGAGGGAAAGTAACAAAAGTGGAGAACGGCATAATAATTATGGATGAAATAGATGAGGAATTTGAAGAAATCAGCTGGATTCATTCCCGGAGTGCTGCCGACTATTTGATGTTGAACGGCCGGATAATATTGAATGGCAAGGATTTGCCCCATCATGTGCCATTAAGACTCAAGATAGAAAAGAGGTTGAAGATATGGCCGAGATAAAGATAGAAAGCCAACTGGGTCAGGAACAGATTGACATTATAGAAAAGTTCGACAAGAATCAAAAGACCAGGTCCTTTGATAGTAAGATGCTGGTTGAATTGGTGTACTGGGTGTGTATAACAATTTCTTTGTACCATTTTATTACCTCCTATGTGGGGGCGCCCGCAACGCTGAAGCACAGGTCTTTGCATGTCGGCATGATGCTGTTTTTATCATTCATTTTATATCCTGTAAGCGATAAATCAAGCAGAAAAAAGCTGCCGGGTTATGATATGATGCTGGCGGTTTTATCCCTTTGCATCCCACTGTATGTCTGGGTCGACTACCCGAATATTATAGCCCGGGCCGGAATAATCAATACAATGGACCTCATCGTCGGGACGGTTTTGGTTGTACTGGTCATGGATGCATCCAGGAGGATATCGGGGTGGCCGCTGACAATACTGGCTTTGGTATTCGTATTCTACGGGCTGTTTGGCAAAAATATCCCGGGCATATTCGCTCACAGGGGATACGACTGGAAATCACTGGTCAACCAGTTTTTCATAAGTACCGACGGCATATACGGTACGTCGGTGGGAGTGGCGGCCAGTTACATATTTCTGTTTATATTGTTCGGTGAGATTATGAACAAGTGCGGCATGGGACAGTTCTTTAACGATATAGCCCTTGCCCTGGCCGGCGGCTCCATGGGAGGCCCTGCCAAGGTGGCCGTTATAGCAAGCGGTTTTTTGGGAAGCATCAACGGATCGGCCATAGCCAATGTGGTTACCACCGGCACCTTTACCATACCCCTGATGAAAAAGACGGGTTATTCCAGGGAATTCGCCGGCGCCGTTGAAGCCACCGCATCGGTGGGAGGGCAGATACTGCCTCCGGTTATGGGGGCGGCGGCATTTATTATGGCCGAGATGATTGGAATTAGTTACGGCAGGATTATCATATATGCCGCTATTCCTGCTATCTTGTACTATGTGGGTATAATAATCCAGGTTCACTTAAGGGCATTAAAGAAAGACCTGCACGGCATACCAAAGGAGGAACTGCCCAAGCCCGGCCATATAATGAAGGATAAGGGGCATCTCCTGATTCCCATAGTATTTCTTCTGACAATGCTTTTATTTAGCGGAAGGACGGTTATATTCTCAGCCTTTCTGACAATAGTCGTTACCATCATGGTCAGTATGCTGAGGAAAAGTACCAGGATGAGTTTAAGAGATATACTGGATGCCTTTGCAGGGGGCGCAAGGGGTACCGTTTCGGTGGCCATGGCCTGTGCCATTGTAGGTATCATAATAGCAGTCACAAGCATTACCGGCTTTGGGCTTAACATGGCCAATGCCATAATTCTATTGGGTGGCACCAGTATAATTGCGACCCTTGTGCTTACCATGATGACATGTATGATACTTGGGATGGGACTTCCCAGCATACCTGCCTACCTGATTACCGCAACCATTGCCGCACCGGCGCTGGTAAAGCTGGGCATTCCGGTTGTGGCAGCCCATCTGTTTGTATTCTATTTTGCCATGTTTGCCAACCTGACACCTCCGGTGGCACTGGCGGCCTTTGCCGCAGCCGGGGTATCGGGGGGGAATCCAATGAAGACGGGCTTTGCGTCGGTCAAGCTGGCACTGGCCGGGTTTATCATTCCCTATATGTTCATGTTCAATAATGAGCTTCTGCTGCTTGATACAAATCTGCCGTCGGCCTTCAGGGTTGCCGTAACGTCGGTGATTGGTGTTACCATGATTGGCATTGCGGTGGAAGGGTATTTCAGAAAGAATGTACCGGCCCCGTTGAGGGCAGCCTCCTTTGCCGGCGCACTGCTTTTGATTACCGCCAATGTTGTTCAGGATTTAATCGGGTTTGCCATTTTGGCGGTACTGTTGGTGCAGCAGTTTAGGGGCAGCAAGGACAAAGCCGTCACAGGCTTATAAAGCTGTGTGGAAAACAATGCAGCGTCGGGCTCATGTCCATACGTTTAGTGGGTGGACATGAGCCCGGTAAAGGCTTGGAGAGGTTTCACTCTATGCCGTACTTGTCGGGTGCTGTTATAATAAGGATTGTGGGGAATGTTTTTGAACGTAGAACGGAGGGAGATGCCGGTGGGACAGAACCATTCAAATGTATATGCTGCTGATATTGCCGACAAATACGGAGCCATGGTTTCATCCATTTGCCGCCGGATGATCAGTGATGAAGAGGATGCAAAGGATGCCGCCCAGGAAGCATGGACCGAAATACTAAAGGGGCTTCCAAAGTTCCGGGGCCATGCAAAAGTGTCCACATGGATATACACCGTCACCTATCATGCCGTTATGCGTTATTCCCGGAGGGAGAAAACCTATTCCACAAGGTTCCTGAGAAGCTACTTTCACGGGGAGCAGCGGGAAGTGCCCTGCCATATCGATTATGACAAAAATATCTGGATTAAGGAGATGTGCGACAAATGCCTGACGGGTATTTTGCACTGCCTTGAGAGCGAAGGCCGCATAGCCTACCTGTTCAGGGACATGGTACAACTCTCTTATGAAGAAATAGCGGAAATCCTGGGGAAGGATACTGCGACGGTGAGGAAGATTGTCTCACGCTGCAGAAGGAAGCTTAAGAACTTTTTAAACGATGAATGCATTTTATTTAATCCGGAAGGGAAATGTAAATGCCGGATGAAAAACCTTGTCACCCATATTGAGCTTGAGCAGGAATACATGAAACTAAGGAAGTTTATAAACAGAGTAAATCTGTACTTGGAGTCCCAAAGCGTACTGCCTCAGAAAAACTATTGGGAAAATTTAATATAAAGATGTCACAGGCTCAGATTTATAGCCTCTAATATTGGTAGAAGGCCTAATAAAGGTCTAATATCAGTTGACGGGAGGTTTTTTATATGGATTTGGAAAAGAGGGTCAAAATACTGGAGACTGCCTATGCGGGCATACAGGCAGATGCGGTGCGCTGCTTTGATAAGCAGGGGGTGTTGGAAAGGGTGACCGAGCAGAAGAGAAAAGAGCAACTGGCCCTTGGCAAGCAGCAGGCCGAAAGGTTTGGCATACAGAAAGCCGAGGATGTGTTTACAAGGCTGCCCGAAATCTTTAATTGTGCCACATGGGAAATCAAAAGGGAAGAAGTCGGTTTTACAGCTCAGTCTAAGGCATGCAAGCTCTGTGCTATGGCTAAACAAATGAGTAAAGCCAGTCCATGCCGTATCTATTGTCTCAATCCCATGGAGGGTATGGTCAAGGGAATAAACCAAAACAGCACATTTGAGGTTAAGGAAACGCTTTGGGACGGGCAAAAGTGCAGCATTGAGGTAAGGGAATAGCCGATAGATTAGCAGGGGGGTATGTGCCAACGGCACATACCCCCCTGCTAATCTATCGGGATGTATCCTGGTCTCATTCCTCGGCAGGATATATATCCGAAAACTCAATACTGATTCTCTCGGCTTTTGAATCTTTTCCATTATCAGTATACCGGCAAGGCGTCTTTTTTTCGTCGGTGAGTCTGGCCGGCAGCTTTATAAAAAACTCTGTTCCCTTGCCATAGTCGCTTTCAACCCATATATGGCCATTATGCATCTCCACAAGGGATTTTACAAGGGAAAGGCCTATACCGCTTCCCTCATGACCGCGCGAAAAAGACTGATCAACCTGGCGGAATCTTTCGAATATTATATCGGTTTTATCCGGCGGGATGCCAGTTCCGGTATCTTTTATTGATATTTGGATATGGTCTTCCATGTCGTGTATGCGTACATATATTATCCCGCCGCGTTTTGTGAACTTTATTGCATTTGAAAGAAGGTTCAGTATAATTCTTTCAATCATATCCGGATCACAGGCAGTAACCTTTTCTTCCACATCGGTATCAAATATAAGTTCAATTCCTTTGCTCCTTGTATAGTCCACCGCCGACAGGGTTATGTCCTCCACCACCTTTACAATGTCACAGTTTGCCATATACAGTTCAAAATACTGGGCCTCTATTTTAGTAATGTCAATAAGGTTGTTTATAAGCCGTATAAGCCTGAAAATATTTTGCTTCATTATTTTTGTCTGCTTTCGGAAACCATCCAGGCTGCGACACGGCACATCATTCTTCAGATATATCTCCAGGACCTGGGTTGATGCAAACACCATATGTATTGGCGTTCTGAACTCATGGGACAGATTGGCGAAAAACTCACTTCTTATTCTTTCATACTCCTCTGCCTGGCTGAGCATTTGCTCTTTCTGATATACATTCTTCTCAAGATCGGCTATGCGCTTCCGGTATGATATATCACGAGCGTATACCAGGAAGTAATCTCTTCCCTTATAATGTATCGAAGCAGCTGTCGATTCAATGTCCACCACCGTTCCATCGGTTTTAACAATTTTTAGTTCCACCGCCGGTACGGTGCACCCGGAGGTTTGTATTTGACTTACCCTGCCCTGTGCCAGATCTGAATAATCAGGGTGAATAAACTCTGAAACCGGTTTTCCCGATAGCAGGTCAGCACTGCTTACACCTAAAAGCTTTGCCCCTGTTGAGTTTGCATATTCAATGCTGTAATCATGCAAAATGAATATTGAATCAGGTGAAAGCTCCACCAATTTCTTATATCTTTCTTCGCTTTCCTGAAGCTCATTTTGGAATTTTTTACGCTCGGTCACGTCTCTTGCTATGGACATAGCCATTCTTTCACCGCCTTGCATAAAAATATGAGCGCTTATTTCAACGGGTATTTCCCGGCCGCTTTTGGTCACATGTACCGTTTCAAATACCGAACGGTCTGTTTCGAAAAGTACTTTTGTATTGCCGGTAATTTTATATATCATATCTTTGTGGTCTATGTCTGCAGGTGACATGCAAAGCAGTTCTTTCCTGGAATACTCCAGTCTTTGACATGCTGTGTCATTTACTTCAGCAAAAACCCCCGGCATTCCGTTTTCTTCGAACTTATGAAGAAAAATCATATCATTTGCGTTGTTAAACAGTGTTCTGTATTTCTCTTCACTGATACGAAGTTCGTTTTCAATTTTTTTTCTTTGAGATATATCAGAGGCCATTGCCAATACGGCAGACTGTCCTTCGAATTCTACCTCTGAGGCCGACACTTCCACATCCAGAAGCGACCCGTCGGGCAGTATTACCTTCTCTTCGGCAATAACTGCTTTCTCTCCCCGTTTTATTATCCCGGCTATTCTTTTCAAGGCAAAATCATGGTATTCAAAATGGATTAACTCCGTAATGGGCCGGCCTATTAAGCCGGAAGGGTGGGAGACACCTCCCAACTCTCTGGTTACCCTGTTGGCAAACAATATTTTTTCGCCGTCGTGGACAATTACCGCGTAGGGCAGGTTTTCAATAAGCTTGCGGCAACCATCTTCGCTTTCGCATAATTTTTTGTAACAAGGATTTCTCCGGACCATATGCTGCAGTGGCTCTTGTTTTCCAGCAATTCTGTCCTCATCATCACCGGCAGGAGCTTCTTTAGTGTAAGCGGTATAAGCGCCGTAGCTTCTCAAAAAACTAATGGTTGAAGATATGGTAATAAACATTACTGTGTATATAATATCATCATTAAGCGGCAGAGAAAACGAGACCGGCAGAACGTTGTCAAGAATCAGCCATGCGCCCAGAAATGCAGCCGTAATAATCCCCTTGTTTCCCCAGAAAAAAACCGACAGAACTATGGGTATATAGAACAATTGAATAAGCCCGGGATGCATGTGCTTTATATATACACAATACCAAACCATTCCCAGACAGGCCGCCGATGCGACTACTGCGCCAAGTTTAAAGGTATTACTGTTTAAAAAAAGGTTCAGGTTAGTCCTTCTGACCGAATTTTTCAAACACAGCCCCCCTTGTTATGTCAGCTTCATATTTGTCCAACCATATTCCTTTTAATCTGTTTGTGCTGTCAGTGACGGAATATTTTTTATGACGTCATGGTAAAATTACTTAATTATAACAATAATTCGTGAAAAGTCTGTTGAATCCTACCGGATTGCCTGCGCAACTTACGACATTTTCCGACCTTTATCAGCCGGGCCGGGTACACGGCTTCTATGTCTTTTATACAATAAACGAAGATGCGTCCATGGACTTTTTTGCTGAATTGGTTTATATTATAGACTGAAGAACAATCCGGTTCAGACTCAACAGCCTTTCGAACCAATTTATGGTGCTTATATACACTATAGAAAGTTGGTACTTATCATGCTCAGAAAAAAGAAGCCCAATAAAGTATACCTTATATTGTTATTTCCATTGGCATTGGCCTGCACTTTTCTGGCATCCCGTTTCCCCCATGTGGTGGAGCGGTACTATTCCAGGACGGTATACAGCTACTTTTCCCAGGTAATAAGCAGCATTACCGGAATATTTCCCTTTTCGGTTGCTGAAATAATGGTGGTTCTGGCTGCCGGGCTTTCAGCAATCGGTGCTTTATACGGAATTGTAGAGATTTACAAAAACCCCGGTAAAAGAACGGGGCTTCTTATCAGGCAGTTGTCAATTGCAGCGGCGGTGGTAAGCCTTGTTTACTTCTTATTTATTGTGTCCTGGGGTCTGAATTATCACCGGGTATCCGTCGCTTCCATTGCAAATATGGAGGTGAGGGAGGCTTCGGTGGAGGAACTGGAATCCCTGTGCAGGTATTTGATTGACAAGGCAAACGGGCTCAGGGAGCTGGTGGCGGAGGACCGGGACGGTGTAATGGTTTCCCCGGAGGGAGTCAGAGATATGCTGGAAAGGGCATATAAGGGCTATCAGGCTGCATCGGAAGTGTATCCCTGGCTGGGCGGCAAATACGGCCGGCCCAAGGGTGTAATGCTGTCGGAGGTTTTATCATATCAGGGGATAGGAGGTATTTATATTCCCTTTACCGTTGAAGCCAATGTGAACGTTTCGGAGCCTCATTTCATGATACCCTTCACAGCTTCCCATGAAATGGCCCATCAAAGGGGATTTGCCAGGGAGGATGAGGCCAATTATATCGGTTACTTGACTTCCACCATGCATCCCGACATAGACTACCAGTATTCCGGTACAATGGCCGCCCTGCAGTATTCCATGAATGCTTTGGGAAGGCAGGATATTGAAAGGTACAGACAGCTCAGGGAGGAATACGGCAAAGGGGTAGCCAGGGACTTTAAGGCATGGAGTGATTACTGCAGCAGGTACGAGGGTTTTGTAAGCCAGGCCACCGATCGTATTAACGATGCCTATTTGCAGGCCAATTCCCAAAGCGATGGTGTGCAAAGCTACGGCAGGATGGTTGATCTGCTGATTGCCCATTACCGGGATACTATTGAATAATCAGGGTATGCCGGAGCAATATGTCGGTAAAGAGGATTGTGTTACCCATTAAAAATTAGAGATTAGAAAAACAGAGGTGGGGGATTAGGATGAAAAAAACAAAAAAAATAGCAGTTTCGGGCCTTGTCATAGCCGTTTATGTTGTACTCATGTATTTCACACAGAGTTTTGCCTTTGGACAGTATCAGGTGCGCATAGCCACGGGATTGTACGCCCTGGCCTATCATTTTCCCTTTCTTGTGATACCGCTGGGGGCCGCAAACCTGCTTAGCAACACCGTTATGGGCGGGTTGGGCATATATGACACGCTGGGCGGATTTCTTGCCGGATTTCTGACGGCGGGAGGCATTGTTATATTAAAAAGGTTTACAAAGAACAAAGTTGTACTGCTGTTGCCCATAGCAGTGGTGCCCAGCCTGCTGGTGCCCATTTGGCTTAGCATTCTTTTGAACATACCATACTGGATGCTGGTGGCTTCGGTAGGCGTAGGACAGTTCATCAGCGCATATACCCTGGGTCTTCTTATAATCAGGGCGGAATACCTGAGGAAACTTGCCGGGTAAACTTACATAAATAAAATCCCCTTTGTTTGTTAAAGGGGATTTTTATATGCCTCAATACTTCCCTACATACTCCCAGCCGGTGGGTATTCCTCTTTGGCCGAGCGACCGGGGGATGTCCTTTGCAGAACCGCGTGACATTAATTGCAACATAATTACTGGATTTGTTAAAATCAATAAAAATATTGCAAAAGGTTTCAAAAATGAGTATAATAATAACAATAATAGATTGAGGTTGAGGATATGAATTATAAAAAAGTTGAGAAACACTTAACAATTCCTGCAGAAAGACAAAAGCAGATAGTGGAATTTGTGCAGAAAAACGGCAGTGCACAGATTAAGGTTCTGGCCGATTATCAGAACGTTTCGGAAGCTACCATACGAAGAGATTTGGACGAGCTTGCCGATTTGGGCCTTATTGAAAGAACCCATGGCGGTGCCATGGCGATAGACAGCAGCACATCCTTTGAACATAAGCATAGTGAAAAAATGAACATAATGCTGACGGAAAAACGCAATATTGCAAAGGCCGCTACTTCACTGATTAGAGACGGAGACACAATTTTTCTCGATTCAGGAACAACAACATACTTTATAGCGCAAAACCTAGGCGGCTTCAGGGATTTAACAGTAATAACACATGATTTGCAGATTGGAAACACTGCCATACTCCATCCCACATCCACACTTATAGTGACGGGAGGAATACGGAGGGAAGAATTCAGTGTGCTGGTGGGCTCGTTAACCGAAAATTTTATAAAGGAACTGAAAGTGAACAAGGTATTTCTGGGGGCCGATGCCGTTGATGTAGAGAGTGGTGTGTTCAATGCAAACTTTATAGAAGTAGGCATAAAAAAACTTCTGCTTACAATATCAAAACACATTATCCTGGTTGCCGACACCAGCAAATTTTCAAGGAGCGCATTGGCCAGGGTATGCAAGATTGAAAGCATAGAAACAATAATTACCGATAACAATCTTTCGCCGGAAGTAAAGAATCAGATAGAGAAAAACGGTGTGCGGCTAATCCTTGTATAATCACTCCAGGACTGGTATAAACTCCGTTTAATTTGCAGTTTTTAATATGCTAAAGGGGGATAATGATGAGTTGGCTAAAGGATGTAATAGGAACAGAAAAAGCGGTTATTGCCATGTGTCATTTTAAGGCATTACCGGGAGATCCACAATATGATAAGAATAAGGGTATGGAATGGGTAGTCGAAAAAGCAAGGGAGGATTTTCTGGCATTACAGGAGGGCGGAGTTGACGCTGTAATGTTTTCAAATGAATTCAGTCTGCCCTATCTGACCGATGTTAGAAAAGAAACGGTGGCTGCCATGGGCCGGGTAATTGGTGAGCTGAAGGCATTGATAAGAATACCCTATGGCGTTGATGTACTGTGGGATCCCTATGCTTCTATTGATCTGGCGGCTGCCACCGGAGCAAAATTCGTAAGGGAGATATTCAGCGGTGTATATGCCAGTGATTTTGGACTCTGGAATACCAACTTCGGTGCCGTTGTACGGCACCAAAGAGAAACCGGTGCTGAAAATGTTAAATTGATGTTCAACATTGTACCCGAAGCGGCAAGGTATTTGGCCGACAGAAATATTAAGGACATAGCCAAATCCACAGTGTTCAACTGCAAACCGGATGCTCTTTGCGTCTCGGGCCTGACGGCAGGAGCCCAGACCGATACACAGGTACTCAGAGATGTAAAGGATACTGTGCCCGATACCGTAGTATTTGCCAATACAGGCTGCAAAATTGGCAATATAGAAAAACAGTTATCAATAGCAGATGGCGCAGTAGTAGGCACTACCTTCAAAAAGGACGGAATTTTTCAAAACCAGGTTGATAAAGAAAGAGTAGCCGCTTTTATGGATAAGGTTAAAAAATTCAGGGAATAGTCAGGGGTTGTTTTATGAAAGATGATAAGTATGTATTCGGTTATGATTTTGGTACGCAGTCCTGCCGACTGGTGGCAGTGTCAATCCCGGGCGGTGAAATAGCAGGCCAGGCAGAAATGGAATACCCGAGCGGAGTGATATCACAGACTCTGCCGGGTACGGATGTCAAGCTTGGAGACAACTGGTATCTGCAAGACCCCAGGGATTACATCCTTGCGTTAACCACTTTAAGCAACGATGTGCTTAATAAAACAAAAATAAACCCTGAGGACGTCCTGGCAATAGGTACGGCGTTTACAAACTGTACAATGATGCCCATAGATGAGGAAGGCAATGTGCTGTGTATGTCGGACAAATATAAAAACAATCCCCACAGCTGGGTGAAACTGTGGAAGCACCATGGCGCCGAAAGCTATGCCAAGGAAATGGAGGGCTATGCCAGGGCAAACCTGCCCCGTTTGAAGTACTACGGCAACAGTGTTTCTTCAGAATGGCTGTTTCCCAAAATACTTCAAATCGCCCGTGAAGACAGAGAACTTTATGATGCCGCCCATACATTTATCGAAGCAGCCGATTGGATTGTATACAAGATGTGCGGCAGTTTAGTCAGAAATACGGCAACTTTGGGAGTGAACGCTTTTTACGATGCCGATGAAGGCGGATATCCTCCAAAGGAGTTCTTCGCAGGTATAGACAGTGCTTTCGAAAATGTTGTTGAAGAAAAACTGAAAGGAAAAATAAAAAGGGTTGGAGAGAGTGCCGGAACCCTCACCGGGGAAATGGCGGGATTAATGGGTCTTACCCCCGGAACAATCGTGTCGGTAGGACATGGCGACTCGGAAGTAGCGGCCTGTGGAGCAGGGGTTGTTACCGAGGGCAGCATGATTATAGTTTTGGGAACATCCACCTGCCATCAGATGATGTACCATGAAAAAAAAGCATTTGACGGAGTATGCGCCATTGTTAAGGATGGAATGGTACCGGGTTTGTACGCGTATGAATCGGGTCAGCCGGCGACAGGGGATATCTTCGAATGGTATGCCGGGAACCTGACTCCCGAAGAGTATAAGGCCGAAGCCAGGGAGAACGGTATACCGCTTCTGAAGCTGATGGACCAAAAAGCCGATAGGCTGAAAGCAGGTGCAAGCGGACTTGTGGCGCTTGATTGGTTTAACGGAAACCGCAGTATTCTAATGAACTATAATCTAAAGGGGCTTATTATGGGATTGACGCTCAAGAGCAAACCTGAGGAAATATACAGAGCATTGATTGAGGCAACTGCTTTTGGTACAAGAGTAATACTTGATTCCTACACGGCTAACAATGTGGAAGTTAGGGAGGTGGTGGCGGCAGGAGGACTGCCCCGAAAAAGCCCCTTTGTTTCGCAGCTTTATGCAGACGTCCTGGGCCGGGAGATAAGGGTGCCATTAGTGTCAAATATGACCGCTTTAGGTGCTGCGGTGTGTGCAAGCGTAGCGGCCGGAAGCAAAAGCGGCGGCTTTGACAGTTTTTATGAAGCCGTGCAAAGGATGGTACCAAAGAAAAAAATACTATATAAACCAAATATTGATAATGTTAAGGTTTACAATAGGCTGTACAATGTTTATAAAACCCTGCACGACTATTTGGGCCATACCGATAGCAGTCCCATGAGGGAGCTTTGGAATATTCAACAGAGCATTAAATAATTTTTTGATAACGCATGTTGATGCAATGGCATTGACACGTTATATATAAATGCTCGGAATACAAATATTAAAGGGGGAATCCTTGTGAAAAGAACAGTATCAATCTTACTGGCAACAGTATTAGTACTGTCTGTAGGAGCGTTGGCAGGATGCAGTACCGGAACAAACCAACCCGGTGAAGGGGATGTTTTCAAGATAGCAACAGTTGTAAAGGACAGCTCAGATCCCTGGTTTATCAGGATGGAAGAAGGCGTACTGAAATTCGCCCAGGATACAGGTATTAACGCATTCCAAAAAGGACCCAGCAAGACAGATGCCGCACTCCAGGTACAGGTAATCGAAGAGCTGGTTGCACAGGATATTGATGCCATATGTGTAGTACCTGTTGACCCTTCTGCCTGTGAACCGGTATTGAAAAAAGCTATGGATAAAGGCATTGTGGTAATTACCCATGAATCAACAGCCCAGCAAAATACCGACTTTAATATTGAAGCATTTGACAACGTCGGTTACGGCGCATATATGATGGATGAGCTTGCAAAGGCGATGGGCGAAAAAGGGAAATATACCACCATGGTTTCATTTCTGACAAACTCGGCTCACAATGAGTGGGCAGATGCGGCAGTAGCCAGAGCAAAGGAAAAGTATCCGAATATGGAGCTGATCGAGGAAGAAAGAGTTGAAACGGAAGATAATATGGAGATAGCTTACGAGAGGGCTAAAGAGCTGTTGAAAACATACCCTGATTTAAAAGGATTTTTGGGCACATCAAGCTATGATGCTCCGGGTGCCGGTAAGGCTATTGAAGAACTTGGGAAGATTGGCAGTGTATTCACCGTTGGAACATCGGTAACATCGGTTGCAGCACCGTATCTGGATTCCGGTGCAGTTGAAGCTGTTACCTGCTGGGATCCTGCAGATGCCGGTTATGCAATGAATATACTTGCAAAAATGATACTGGAAGGCAAAAGGGATGAAATAAAGACTGGAGCAGACCTTGGCATTAATGGTTTTGAGAGCATTACGGTAAGCGGTAAGTACATAAACGGTGCAGGCTGGATAGTAATTAAAAAGGATAATATGATGGACTACGACTTCTAGATACTATTTAGTATTTGCGAGGCTTAACCCGATTGGTTAAGTCTCGCAAGTATTTATATCCATGGAAAAGAGGGGGCAATATGTCCGAGATATTAAAGGTAACAGGGATTAACAAAGCGTTTGGTGGCGTGCAGGCATTAAAGAATGCAAACCTAACAATCCATAAGGGAGAAATCCACTGTCTTGCAGGGGGGAACGGCTCGGGAAAGTCAACACTGATAAAGATAATATCAGGCTTCTATAAGGCCGACAGCGGCAGGATAGAAATCAACGGCAATGAATTCAGCAGAATAACTCCCATTGACGCAATTATGGAAGGGATACAGGTTATTTACCAGGATTTATCTGTTTTCCCCAATCTGTCTGTGGCTGAAAATATTGCTCTTAACAGTGAGTTGTATAATAGACGGAAAATTGTTAACTGGCGCAACATAAGAGGAATCGCAAAAGAAAGTATGGATAAAATAGGGATAAATCTGCCCTTGGATGAAAATGTGGAAAACCTGTCTATAGCTGACAAGCAGCTGATAGCAATTTGCAGGGCCTTGGTGAATAATGCCAGGCTGATAATCATGGATGAACCGACTACGGCATTAACACGGAAAGAAATAAGAAAGCTTTTTGAAATCATAAAGATGCTGAAGCAGCAGGGCGTATCTATTCTTTTTGTAAGCCACAAACTGAATGAGGTATTTGAAATATCCGAAAGGTTTACAGTTCTCAGGAACGGTGAGAACATAATAACAGATAGCACCGACAATGTTGATTCTGAAAAGTTTATCTTTTATATGACGGGAAGAAAGATTGAAGAGGACTTTTTTATTCCCGGAACAATAGAAACCAGGCAGCCGGTTTATAAAGTGGAGAATTTATCCTTGACAAATGGATTTAAAGATATAAGCTTTGAAATCTACAGGGGCGAGATATTGGGAATTACCGGACTACTGGGTTCAGGCAGAACGGAGCTGGCACTATCGCTTTTTGGCTTGTTTCCGGCCCAGCATGGAGATATATATTTGGACGGAAAAAAGATCAAAATAAACAGTCCCATTGATGCAGTGAAAAACGGTATAGGATATGTCCCCGAGGACAGACTTGCCCAAGGACTGTTCCTGGTGCAGTCAATCCGGAAAAATATAGCCATCAGTAATATAGACAATATGGTTAAACGTAACGGGACAGTCGATTATGACAGGATAGACAGTTCTTTGGAGAATTGGGTTAAGGAGCTGTCTATTGTTATGGGAGGAAAGGAAGATGCCGCGTCAACATTAAGCGGCGGAAATCAACAGAAGGTAGTTCTGGCAAAGTGGCTTGAAACCAATCCAAGAGTACTTATTCTTAATGGTCCGACGGTTGGTGTTGATGTGGGAGCAAAATTTGATTTGCACAACTATCTGAGGAGGCTTGTGGAAAACCACAATATTGGGGTAATTATAATATCCGACGATATTCCTGAGATACACAAAAACTGTAACAGAATACTGGTTATGAGAAAAGGCAAGATATGTGATGAAGTGGTCAATGTAGAAACTACCGAAAAGGATCTTCTTTCATTGATAACGAAAGAAGGATAGGAGGAAATAACAGTATGAAAAATATGCTTAGAAGAAATGAATTTTATGTTTCTTTAACTATCCTGGCGTTATCCTTTTTAATACAAAATAAAAGCGGGCAGTTTTATACGGGAAACAACATGATAGACCTTGCAAGATCTATGATTATACCGGGAATGTTGTGTATGGGAGTGCTGATTGAGATAATTTCCGGCGGTATCGATGTTTCATTTCCTGCTATAGCAATGCTTAGCATGTTTTCAACAATCAAGCTTCTGTTGTATATGGATTATCAGGGACCCGTTATTCTGGCATTTGTCATATCCGGCCTTATAGGCCTTGTGCTGGGAGCCCTTAACGGAGGTCTGATATCGCTGCTTAGACTGCCGACACTTATCATTACACTGGGTACAGGCAGTATATACCTTGGGTTTATGCAGGCAGTTTTAAAGAGCAGAGTAATTTCTGTTTTGCCGGCTCCCGTCTCGAAGCTTTCCAAAAACTATCTGTTTACTGCCTATAATAAGGAACTTGGGATAACCAGTTCACTGCCCTCTGTGTTTATACTGTTAATAGTAACGGTCGTTTTGGCTTATTTCATATTGAACAGGACAATGCTTGGAAGAGGGATATATGCCCTTGGGGGAGATATTGTGGCATGTGAGCGGGCGGGCTTCAACATTACAAAGCTGCAATTCTTTGTATACGGATTTATGGGGGCATTGGCAGGAGTGGCGGGAATGACAAGGACAGTGCTTACCGGAAGCTGTCAGCCCACTACGCTGATTGGCTTTGAACTGACATGTATTGCAGCGGTTGTATTAGGCGGAACCCGGATAACCGGTGGCCACGGCACTGTTAAGGGAGCAATTCTGGGAGCGCTCCTTATTACAATGGTAAGCAATAGTCTGATACTTTTAGGTGTACCAACGTACTGGAGCAAGTTTGTTACAGGAATTATAATTATTATAGGAACAGGAACTTCGGCCTATCAAATCCTTAGGCAGAAGAAAAAGCTGAATGCATCTGCGCTTGAAGACTAGGAGGTGGAGAGTATGTTGAATAATGCTTCTAATTTGTCACGAATAAAGATAAAAACGTCTGATTTCTTATTAAGGCAGCCAAACCTAAAACGGCTTGTTATAATGCTGGTAATTACATTTGTGGCTATGTCGGTATTGCAGCCCAGGATTTTTTTAACAAAGGATTATCTGATTTCTATGGCCTATCTGTTTCCCGAATATGGTTTGCTGTCGATAGCCATGATGATATGTATGATAAGCGGCGGGATTGATTTAGCCGCCGTTGCCATCGCTAATTTTTCCGGGATAATGACCTGCCTATTTCTGATAAGGTTTATTCCCAATGATGCCTCCAATGCCCATGCAGCCATAGTATTGGTTTGCGGAGTGCTTCTGTCTATAATTATCGGCGGATTGTGCGGTGCAATAAGCGCAGCTCTTATTTCCAAGATTGGTATACCCCCCATTTTGGCAACCCTGGGTACCAATGACCTGATTTTGGGTGCGGCAATAGCCTTTACAAAGGGCTCATCCATATCCTCCATACCTTCTGTTTTGTCCCGTGTGGGAAACCACACCATCGGGGGGGTAATACCTATGACATTGGTTGCCTATATTATCTGTGGAGCAATTGTATCCTTTATCCTGACCAAAACAACCTTCGGATTTAAGCTGTATATGATGGGAAGTAATCCCACTGCTTCCCGTTTTTCCGGAGCCGATAACACAAAAATAATATTCACTACATATATGCTAAGCGGTATGCTGGCATCAATTGCAGGTCTGTTGATGTGTGCCAGGTTTAACACAGCAAGGGCTGATTTTGGAACATCATATACCATGCAGGCGATTTTGATATGTGTACTGGGGGGCGTAACCCCAAATGGCGGATTTGGCAATGTAACCGGGATAACTCTTTCGGTTTTGATACTCCAATTTCTGTCATCGGGATTTAATATGTTTCCGTCCATCAGTAATTTTTACCGGGATCTTATTTGGGGAGTTGTGCTGTTGGCGGTACTATTATTCAATTATTTCAGCAATAAGAGGCAGACCGGCACCCTGGCCAAAAATGCGGTATCAGCCAAAATATAGTGATGGACCTGATTAACAATAATAAATAAAAAATTATTTCTTTAACCCCCGGGGGTATACTACTCCCAGGGATTTTTTTTATCAATGGTACCAATCGGAGGGTGTATGGCATGGATACTCAGGGAAAATACATGAAAAGGGCATTGGAACTGGCTAAACGCGGATGGGGAAGAACCAACCCCAATCCGCTTGTTGGAGCGGTTATTGTCAAAAACGGCCAAATCATAGCCGAAGGGTACCATGAGGCATTGGGGAGCGCCCATGCCGAAGCGGCTGCACTAAGCAATGCAAAGCAGGATGTAAGAGGAGGTACGATGTACGTCAACCTTGAACCATGCTCACATTTAGGCAGGACTCCCCCGTGCGCAGCGGCCATAATAGAGGCCGGTATAAAAGAGGTAGTTATAGCCATGACCGATCCCAATCCGGTTGTATCCGGCCGGGGGATACAAATGCTAAAGGATTCGGGCATTGGGGTGAAAACCGGGGTACTTGAAGAGGAAGCAAAGAGGTTAAACGAGATATTCATTAAATACATTACAGAAAAAAAGCCCTTTGTAATCATGAAAACGGCCATGACCATAGACGGCAAAATAGCGTCGGTCAGCGGGGATTCCAGGTGGATTTCGGGAGAAAGCTCAAGGCAGTATGTCCATGTCATGCGGAGCAGAGTTTCGGCTGTTATGGCCGGCATTAATACAGTTCTTGCCGATAACCCGCTGCTTACGGCAAGACCGGCTGTTGGCGGAGGCAGGGACCCGGTCAGAATCGTGGTGGACAGAAAAGGGATTCTCCCCGAGGGCTGCAATGTAATCAACGCAGATTCCCAGGCGGGGGTTATACTGGCTACAACGTCTGCCATCCAAAGCAAAAAGGAAGAGCTGCTTGCCCAAAGGGGAGTACGCGTAATTAAGGTACAGGACAGGGATGGGTATGTGCATATGGGCAAACTGATGGAGGAACTGTACAGGCTGGACATTGACAGTATCCTTTTGGAAGGGGGAGGAGGCCTTAATGCATCTGCCCTTGATTATGGGATGGTAGATAAGGTAATGCTTTTTATTGCACCCAAGATAATCGGCGGAAGGAATGCGGTGACTCCGGTTGAGGGCACGGGAATACACTTCATGAAGGATGCAATTGGACTAAAGAATATAAATGTAAGCAGATTTGATCAGGATATACTTGTGGAGGGTTATATAGCCAATGGAACAGACGACCGCTTGAATAAAGTGACCGTCCCGGAGGGCTAAAACAAGCATGATGGAGGAACAGTATGTTTACAGGGATAGTTGAAGAACTGGGGAGCGTCAAGAGCATTATAAGCCAAAGCGGTTCAATCAGACTTATCATAGAGTGCAACGTTATTCTGAATGATATGAAGGTGGGAGACAGCATAGCCGTTAATGGTATATGCCTTACGGTAACCCGCTTTGGGGACAATTGGTTTGCCGCACACGTCATGCCTGAAACCATGAGAAGGACATCACTTTCGGTATTGCGCCCATCCGACAGAGTCAATCTGGAGAGGTCGTTAAAGCTTTCGGACAGGCTGGGGGGGCACATGGTGAGCGGGCACATAGACGGTACAGGCATTATAACGGATAAGACCCGTGAAGATAACGCCGTATGGCTTACCGTTGAAGCAGACCAAAGTATTCTTAAGTTTATTGTTATGAAAGGCTCGGTTGCACTGGACGGTACCAGCCTGACGGTTGCTTATGCCGACCATCGGTGTTTTAAGGTGTCGCTGATACCGCTTACCGCCGGGGTTACAACACTGGGTCAAAAAGAGACCGGGGACATGGTTAATGTGGAGTGCGACGTTATAGGCAAATATGTTGATAAACTTATGGGAGGTAAAACATCCCGGACGGAGGTTGACGGAGGCCTGACCATGGAATTGCTGGAGGAAAACGGTTTTGTATGAGCCGGGTGAATATACACCGTCCGAAACGGAGGGAAGCATAGGTGACATTTAATACCATAGAGGAAGCGGTAGAGGATATAAAGCAGGGGAAGATGATTGTGGTAGTTGATGATGAGGACAGGGAGAATGAGGGAGATCTGGTGATGGCGGCAGAAAAGGTGACGCCCGGGAGTATAAATTTTATGGCCACCTATGGGCGGGGGATGATATGCGCCCCTTTGACTGCAGAACGTGCCCGGCAGCTGGAGCTGCCCTTGATGGTCCAAAAGAACACCGACAGCATGGGAACATCCTTTACAGTTACGGTGGATCACAGGAACTCCACCACCGGCATATCGGCCTTTGAAAGGTCAAATACCATCAGTGAACTGGCTAATCCCCGCTCATCCGGCGACGATTTTGTAAGGCCCGGACATATCTTCCCGTTGATAGCAAAGAGCGGAGGGGTTTTGAAGCGCTCGGGACATACCGAAGCTGCTGTGGACCTTGCCAGGATGGCGGGTCTTTATCCGGCCGGGGTAATATGCGAAATCATGAACCGGGACGGAACCATGGCAAGGGTTCCGCAGCTTATGGAATTTGCCCGGGAGCATGGTCTGAAAATAATCACCGTTGCCGATCTTATAAGGCACAGGAGGAGCAACGAAAAGCTTATCAGGGCAGCTGCCAGAGCCAAGCTTCCAACCAAATACGGAGAGTTTGAGATTGCCGCCTATGAAAATGTTGTTAACCGGGAACACCATGTAGCCCTTGTAAAAGGTCAGATAGGGAGTTCAGGCCGACCGGTTCTGGTGAGGGTGCATTCCGAATGTCTTACCGGTGATGCATTCCATTCACTGCGATGTGACTGCGGAGAGCAGCTGGATGCAGCGCTAAAAATGATAGGCGGAGAGGAGAAGGGCGTATTGCTGTATATGCGGCAGGAGGGCCGGGGGATAGGACTTGTGAATAAAATACGGGCCTATGAGCTTCAGGATAGGGGGAAAGACACCGTGGAGGCAAACGAGGTGCTGGGCTTTCCTGCAGACCTAAGGGAGTACGGTATAGGCGCACAGATTCTCTATGATCTTGGGGTAAGAAAGATAAGGCTTCTGACAAACAACCCTAAAAAAATGGTCGGTCTGGGCGGTTACGGACTTGAAATTGTTGAAAGGGTGCCGCTTCAGATAAAGGCAAACAAAGTGAATGAGTTTTACTTAAGAACCAAAAAGGAAAAGATGGGACATCTTATGGACCGGCCAAAGAGCGGTTTAAACACAATAAAGCACCAGGAGGGAGAAGAGCATGAACATTAAAACAATTGAAGGTAAACTTATAGCCCGGGACTTAAAGTTCGGCATTGCCACAGGCCGTTTTAATGAGTTTATAAGCAGCAAACTCTTGGCAGGAGCTATAGACGGGCTTGTAAGACATGGGGCGGGTGAGGCCGACATTGAACTGGTATGGGTTCCCGGAGCTTTTGAGATTCCGCTGATTGCACAAAAAATGGCGCTCTCGCAAAAGTTCCATGCTGTTATATGTCTTGGGGCGGTAATAAGAGGCTCAACTCCGCATTTCGATTATGTGGCTGCCGAAGTGGCAAAGGGTATTGCAAAGGTTTCCCTGGATTCCGGCGTTCCCGTCATATTTGGCATTTTAACAACTGATACACTGGAGCAGGCCATTGAGAGGGCCGGAACAAAGGCCGGCAACAAGGGCTTTGATGCTGCTGTGACAGCTATAGAAATGGTCAATTTGCTCAGGGACTTCAAATAATAACTTTACGTTTTGACTACGGTTTCTTTTAGTTGTATAATAGTTATAGCTAATATACCTATTATAGCTATAAAGGAGGAGTTATTCATGAAGGTCAATTCAACCGAGCTTCAGAACAACTTCGGAAAGTATCTTATGCTTGCAGCCCATGAAGATATCATTATCACCAGAAACGGTATGGAATTGGCAAGACTGACAGCCATAAAGGAAGCGGTTCCAGAGCACGGCGCAGTAATGGAAAGGGCTGAAATTTACAGTCCGGACGGCAGAAGGGCATCCTTTGAGGAGTTTTTGGAACTGACTAAAAACTCCGAGGAAAGATACGAATATATTGACGGTGAAATATATCTGCTGGCCTCACCAAAAACCGCCCACCAGATAGCTTTGACAGAACTCTTGGTAATTTTTTATAACTGGTTTCAGAATAAAAAGTGCATTCCCATGGTTGCTCCCTATGATATAACTCTTAAGAGGAACCCCGAGAACATAAATGTTGTCCAGCCTGATATCATGGTAATATGCGACCTTGAAGAAAAGCTTGGCGACGATGATTACTATAAGGGAGTCCCCGCTCTGGTAGTGGAGATACTTTCCGAGGGCACACGGAGTAAGGACCTGGTTAAGAAGCTTGACCTCTATATGTCATGCGACGTTAGGGAATACTGGATTGTAAATCCCGTAAACAGGGAGGTTACCATTTATCTTTTTGCAGACAAAGACATTAGCAGTAATATTACCTACAGAGAATCCGAAGTGGCTCAATCCTACATTTTCGAAGGGCTGTCGGCAGAGCTTGACAGGATATTCCCCGGAAAATAACAGTGACGGATGCATGGATGGAAGGCATAAGCAAATAAGCTCCGGTTCCGGAGCTTATTTGCTTATATATAGTGATCATTTGGAGGCATTTAATTGTAGGAAATGTACTAAATCCTGAATTGGTTGACAACATCCTGGAGTTTGGAAGCAAGCTCGGCCAGGTTTTCGGATGAACTGGTAATTTGCTGAATTGCAGCCGTTTGTTCTTCGGAGGATGCTGCTGCTTCTTCAGTACTGGCGGCACTCTCCTCGGTAACACCGGCAATGTTTTCAATTTCTTCACCGGTAGCCGTTGCTTTACTCCTGAGTAAACCGGCGTCCTTTGATACTTTTTGTACCTGGTCGGTTACATCCATGATTAGCTGCATTATGTTGTCGAAGGTTGCAGTGGTCTCATCGACAGCAGCCTTCTGCTGGTCTACCACTGCGTGGGTTATCTTCATTTCTTCTGCCACCTTTTCAACATTGGTCTGCATTTCTTCTATGAGAAGTCCTATCTTCTGCGTTGCCGAGCCGGATTCTTCGGCCAGTTTTCTGACCTCCTCGGCTACTACTGCAAACCCTCTTCCCTGATCCCCGGCCCTGGCTGCTTCTATAGCCGCATTGAGAGCCAGCAGGTTGGTCTGGTCGGCAATATCTCTTATTACTTCTATAATCTGGCCAATTTCGTTTGATTTGGAGGACAGTACCACCACCTCTCGGCTTACCTTGTCGGTGGCAGATATGCTCTCGTCCATCTTGGTCTTCTGGTATGCCACCGTTTCAACTCCCGACTTGGCATTCTCACTGGCTTTACTCATGAATTCCTCGGATTCTTCCATGTTCCTGGTTATCTGATGCAGACCTGAAATGAGTTCTCCCACTATCAGGTTGCCGTTTTGTGCAGCCTTGGCCTGATCTGAAGCACCCGATGCCAGTTCCTGTATTGTTGTAGATATTTCCTCGGCCACACGGCTGGCTTCCTCAGATGAAGTCAGCATCTGTTGTGATGATGCTGCTACTGTCTGGGAGGATTCAATGATATCCCCCAGTACCTTTTTCATGCTGTAGATGATATTGTTGACGGCCTTGGCCATAGCGCCTACTTCATCCTTACGGTTTACATAACCCGAGGCCAATTCCTTGGTGAAATCATTGCCGGCCAAAAGGCCAAGGTGCCTTGTGATGCCCTGGATGGGTGCAACAATACTCTTTGATATAAGGAATACTACCAGAGATAGTAGCAGCAAGCCTGCAATACCGGCAACCAGAGTAGTATAAAACAGCCTGTTTGATTCTACCAGTACTTCATCCAAGGGGACTACAATTGCGAAAGACCATGGGGTCACTGTATTTCCTGCGTTTACCGGAGCAAACACTTTTAGTTCCGCATCATCCGATTCATAGGATTCATTATCCGATGACAGCATTGAGCCCGATTTTATAGCTTCTATTATACTTTCACCCTGAGCTTCTTCCAGGTCCTGTAGAGCCTTTCCTATCTTTTCCCCGTCAGGATGCGCTAAAACTACACCTTCATGGGAAAGCAGCTGTCCGAATCCCGTTTCATATACCTTTATTCCTGAAACCATTTCCTGCAGTGTTTCAAGGGTTATATCCACACCTACCGCTCCAACCGATTTCCCATCCATTATTATGGGTACAACCAATGAAGTCATTAATACCGCTTTTCCTTCAATCTCATATGTAAACGGTTCCAGCACCACTTCTTTACCGGTATCCCTTGCCAGAAGATAATAATCTCCGGCAACAGGAGTATCATAATCATAAAGGCGATCGAAGGATATGCTGCCCCCTGATCTATACCAGTATGGTATAAACTTTCCTGTGCTGTCATGGCCGTATGTGCCGGCATAGGCGGTATCATTTCCATCGAAATAATTTGCTTCCCAGCATGTCCATATACCCAGAAAGCCGGGATTGTTTTCGAGGATGCTTCTTAGCATCTCATTGGATACATCACGATTTGCCCAGCCTGTTGAAGCCATTACTTTAAAGGATTCTGCCATTGTCCTTGCAATGCTCAATGCTTCATCCAGGATTTCTTCCGAGTACTTTGCATTCTCCTTTGCATCCTTTTCAGCCAGTTGTACTGCATAGTCGATGGCTATATTTCTCGAGTTGATTGAGACAAATCCTATAACCAGGCTAAAGACAATCAGACATGTTGTAAGGATTAGAACAAGCATTTTGGTTCGAAGTTTCATTAGTATTCCCCCAATTCTTTAGTAAATAGAATTTCGTGATTCAGGAAACCTGTTTTGACCGGCCTTCCATAGTGGTGGACAGCATCTTAGAGAATTCAAGTAGTATTATAAGCCTGTCATTTACCCCCATTATATCGATGGCATATTCTCCCTGACTTAACTGGAATACTACAAACTGATTATCCAACTGATTTCAACCCCCTTTGTGTTTAGTATTCGGCCACTGATCCTGTTGTTGTATGTTTTGGCTGTCCCTCCCCGGTAATTATATTGAGTTTGCTGCAATCAAGAGCCCTTATGTATCCGGGCATTACGGAAAATACAAAAAACCCGCAAATAAATTGTCGAAATAGAAGGAAAATACTACATACGTGTCAAATTATAGTCAATATTACGATAGATAATTATGGCAGTCCGAGGTTAAGCTGTCAGTGAGTCAGATTGGGGGGTGCATCTATTGCTATCAGACAAAAGTATGTTCCACTGTTACCTCGGAGGGGCCACTCTGCTTGGCTGGCAGATTTTTTTCCCTTTCTACGGTCCGGGACTTAGATGGATATCCTTTAATATACTGGATACAGGTCACTTCTTTATACTGGGAATACTGCCGGGTTTGCTGTGCAGCGGATGGTTTTATTGCTCCCGGTATAATAAAGGCCGTATTATCTGCATAGAAAAAATCTTTCCCCCTCTTATATTCATATCAACTCTTTTGATGGTTGCAGTAAGGCCATTGCCAGCATCATATTTTTTCATTATCTGTATGCTTATACAGGGTTATTCTGCCGGATGGCTTTTAATACGGCTTGTTACCTGCATGTCGGGCGCCGGGACTGTCCGGAACAGGGGAATGGTCATCGGTAGAATTATGGCTGTATCCATTGTATTAGTGTTTGTCTACATCGGAATCTCAGGTAAGGTTGAGCTCTTCAGCCGGGGGATAATAATAAGCTCTGCGGCTGCTGCTGTCGGGGGAGCATTAATCCTGAGCATACCGCTTCCGGAAATATATGACCTGTCCAAGGATAGGCTTAAGCTTGGGGAAATTGTCCCCCACAAGTCCATTATGCTATATGGACTGATTATGTTATCCTTAATGGGCTTATACTATAGTGCAACACTTCCTGTCGGTTTGTTGAAATCTATACCACTCAGGGTAATACCATGGGTCTTTTATGTTATAGCTTTACTGGCAGCCGGAAAATGGTATGACAATAACGGTTCATTCATTGTGGCAGCGGCTTCTTTCACCCTGGTGGGAATTGGCTTTATTGTATGGACGTTGAGTTCCCGGATACCGGCATATATTCTGTTGTCGCAAGTGCTGGCACTGTCGGGTCTGGCCTGCTCCAATGTATACCTCTGGGCTTCTCTGACCGATAATCCGTCAATAAAGTATCCTCCACTTTACTTTGCCGTAGGTATGACCGCCCGAATGATTTCCATGGCCGGTACCATTGCTATTGTGCAGATGCTGGGGTTCGACCCCCTCAGTCACAACCGTGTAATTGGTGTTGCAGGGGCTGCGCTGGTATTTGCAGGCATGTTTCCGTTATTATATTACAACCTCATATACGGTAAACCTGACGGGACTGCTTTGGACCTCAGGGATACCCATAATGTCCCTTGGGAACATATATTGGGAGTCAGAATAAAGCATCTGCTTGTAAATACCTATGAGCTTACCAACAGAGAGACCGAAGTAGCCTGTTTGCTGCTGAAGGGCTACAGCAACAGGCAGATATCCAAATTACTGTTTATATCCGAAAATACTGTCAAGTATCATGTAGGCAATATACTGGGAAAGGTTGGCGTATCCAAACGCCAGGATATGTGCCAGATAGTATCCGATTCCATTGAACGGTCCGGGGTACGGTAAACTGTGTTCAGCCACTGGCTGTTTTGTATATATATTAACGTTGCTGTACATGTCATATATATTCCATGTCTCAATTAGTCGGGCATATATTTCAAAACATCTCAATATTCGACTTTATTCTACATCAATTGATAGATTTTGCCCCTACCCAAAACGTATAGTTTCATAAGCATGATGCTATTTATGTCTCGTAAACTGACGGGTCGTCCATAAAGAGGCAGGGATGGGGTAAAACTGCCGGCTCTTTTATTATTTAACCGACTGCAGGATTTACGTCTGATGCCCGGGCGCGCTTAAATCATATTTCTGTTATATAATGCATTAATAATATTACATTTTTCTACCTGTCGCTTAAGAGGGGGAAGCCCGAAGAATCCGACTCTGTCGCTTAAGAGGGGGAAGCCCGAAGAATCCGACTCTGTCGCTTAAGAGGGGGAAGCTCGAAGAATCCGACTCTGTCGCTTAAGAGGGGGAAGCCCGAAGAATCCGACTCTGTCATTCTGAGGGCAAAGCCCGAAGAATCCGACTCTGTCATTCTGAGGGCAAAGCCCGAAGAATCTTTCTTGAAGATGGACATAAGATCCTTCGCTTGGCTCAGGATGACACGTTAAGAGATGTAAAGTTTTAAGCACGTTATATATATTAACGTACGGCATCAAGTCCCCTACCTCTAAGGTGGCGGGTTACCGATTGGTCAGCTATCAGTGGTGAGTTCACGCAATCTCAATGATGCCTATGGTTTTATAAGCCTGGAAATAAATTTCAGGCTTATAAAACCAAACGTTAAAAGGATTTGAATATTTGCTTTCAGGAAGGTTTTATTGACAGAAAGCGGGGTAATATTAATAAGTATAAGTAATATGGCACAATAGGAAAGATATTATTAGGGTCATATACAGCCAGGAGCTTTTACAGATGGGAGGCAGAATTATGTATGATGTAGTCATTATAGGACGGGGCCCTGCAGGCCTTTCGGCATCGCTGTATACAGCGCGGGGAGGGCTGAAAACAGTGATTGTGGGTAAGGAGAGTCCACTATCAAAGGGTGGCAGGATAGAGAACTATTGCTGCAGTGAGCCAATGTCCGGTGAACAGCTTATTGACATTGGCGTACAGCAGGCCAGGAGCTTTGGCGTTGATATTCTTGACCAAGAAGTCATCGATATAAAAAGGAGTAATTCCTTTGAGGTAGTTACATCCGACAATACTTATCAAGCTAAGGCAATCGTCATAGCGACGGGTAAGTCCAGGAAAAAGACCAATATTGAGGGTGTGGAAAGTTTTGAGACCAAAGGTGTTCACTATTGTGTTACCTGTGATGGCTTCTTTTATTCGGGCAAGAGAGTAGGAGTATTGGGGTATAATGATTATGCCGTCCATGAAATTATGGAATTTGAGGGTATTTCTGAGGATGTTACCCTCTATACCAACGGAGAAAAATTAGAATTGGACCAAGAGAGCAATAAGTACCTGCAGGATAAAGGGATAAAAATTAATAAAAAAAGAATAAAACGGCTGGATGGGGCTCAGGCATTAGAGAGGTTAGTGTTTGAAGATGGACAGGTAGAAGAAATAGACGGATTATTTGTGGCATACGGCTCGGCATCCTCTGTTGATTTTGCCAGGAAACTTGGAATACTGCTGGATGACGACAATATTATTGTGGATGAAAACCAGAGCACCAATGTAGAAGGAGTGTTTGCAGCAGGAGATTGTACGGGAGGTATGATGCAGGTTGCTGCTGCGGTTGGGCAGGGTGCCGCCGCCGGCCAAAATGCCAAGGCATTTGTTCTGAATAATTGATGAAATGAAAATCAGCGGTGATATTTCTAATACTAATATAGTCACAAAAATCACACGTTCCAGGGCGTGTGATTTTTGTGTTCTTATAATATCTGTTTGTGCAATAATTATCAGTTTACATATAAAACTAACAAAATGCGTCGCAATAAAAAAAATCCCAATGGCAGATTATTACAATAATTACAAGCTGTTTGGTTTACAATTTAAGCGTACAAAAAATCCACGCAAAGGGCAACTGGAATTCACAACTGTTTTTACTTCCGGATGAAGTCATATCAGAAATATCATTTCTTAGTCGGGCTCCAGCTTGTGTCAGGTGTCCAAACTGTATCAAATTATCCCATAAAGGGGGTGTCCTATAGGCTAGAGACAAAGGCCTTTACTAATCAAGAAAATAAAAATGGAGGGGATTATTAATGAAAAGCAGAAAGTTAATGAGCACTGTATTGGCAGTAGTATTGGTGACCGCTTTAGCTGTAGCCGCAATAGCTTCTCCGGCTGCATTCGATCAGAAGATAGTTTCACAGATAAGTGTTCCGCGTATGATGGAGGATGTGAGATATCTATCCGAGGACATTGGCGTAAGGATAGCAAGTTCACCGGAGGAAGAAATGGCCTCAGATTATATTGCCGATGTTTTTCAGAAATATGGTTATGATGTTGAAATACAGGAGTTTCCTTATGCAAATAGAATTGCCTATGTAACTATGCTGGAACCGGAAATGAAGAAAATAGATGTAAGAATAGGCGGTTCACGTACAAATGCGCCCTTGACGGGTCCTGAAGGAATAACCGGTAAGGTTGTTGACTGTGGCTTCGGAGGCCCGGAAGAATTTCCTGCGGAGGTAGAGGGTAATATCGCACTAATAAGAAGAGGCCAACAGACCTTTGTTAATATGTACAACAATGCAAGGGCAGCCGGCGCTGTCGCAGTTTTGATTCAAAACTATTCCTGGACTGCGTTTAGCGCTAACGTAGGTACGGCTACTATTCCGTATGCAACCCTCAACGATGAAGCAGGTGAATTGCTGAGGGGAGGTAATGTGGTAATCAACTATAAGTCCATACAAGCGGATACCTCAAGAAACGTAATAGCAACAAGAAAGCCAGACAACAAAAACAAAGATACAGGGTACGTAGTAGTTCTTTCAGCGCATTATGATTCGGTTCCTACGGCTCCCGGAGCAAACGATAATGGCTCCGGAACGGCTGCTTTACTGGAATTGGCACGGATATTAAAGTCTCAGCCAATAGATATGGAAATCCGTTTCTTAGCCTGCGGTGCCGAGGAAGTGGGGCTGGTAGGTTCCCGCTATTATGTGTCCCAACTTTCAGCCCAAGAGAGAGAAAGGATAATAGCCAATTATAATATGGATATGGTTGCTACTGCAGGCGAAGCGCAATCATTGCTCTATGTCAATACACTGGACGGAGACAATCTGGTGGCAAGAACGGCGCGGGCGGCTGCAGAAAGGCTAGGATACAGCGACTACTTACTAGCGCCATACCACAGAGGTTCCAGTGACCATCAAGCCTTCTACGAAGGGGGAATTGAAGGCGGTAACTTTATCTGGAGGGAGCCGGGAACAGCTGCTCTTGAGCCTTGGTATCACCAGCCCCACGACACAATGGAACATATTAGCCAAGAGCGTTTTAAAATCGCAGCAGATATTGTTGGGGCTGCATGCTACAGCGTTATCCGTCCCGATACGCCGAGTTTGATACACAGCAGAACAGGATATGGTGAAACAATTGAACTTATTGAGTTTGTACCTGAAGGAGTAGAAGAGGTACCGGAAATATAAATAATGCATATGTCGGTAAATAGAATAGAGATGTAATGCGCTATTTGGCTGCAAGATAGTACCTCCTATATAACACTGTCAGTGTTATATAGGAGGTTTTGCGTTGACAAACTATGCGTTGTCCGGTTTCCAACTGCTGTCAATACATAGTGCAATTAATAAGTTGATGTGATATTGGCGGACAGAGGCATAGATGTTGTAATCTGGTGGAGAACGATTTTAATTAATGGGTACAAGTCTTCTACAAAAAATATAGTCTTTCAGGGATAAGATTAAATATGAATCCTGTTGTTGATGGAAGCAATAGTAAGCCCCTGACCAACTGAGAAGGGTGAGACAGGTACGTCACGCTGAGTATCATTAGAGTAAAGGAGGTGAAAAACTCCATAGTTGAGATGAGGACTATTGGCATAATTTTTCTGTGCATAATAAACTAACAAAAGGAGGAAATGATTATGCAGTGGAGGTTGAAAAGCAGGCAATTGGCTTTAAGCGCTGTGCTGGTATTTGTACTGGTTATTGGGTTGGCGCTGCCGGCCTATGCCGACTGCAGCAGCATTATAGTTGGAAAGAACGTCTCTGAAACGGGTGAGGTCCTGCTGGGCCACAATGAAGATAACGGCGGCCGCCTGGTGATGCCCCTTTATATTATGCCCAGGATGACCCATGAGCCGGGCGAGTATATTATAATGGAAGAGGCTGCAGCTCCCATACCGCAGGTGGAAGAGACCTGGGGCTTCATGTGGAGCGAGACCCGGACTCCCGGAGGAGCATCCTTTAGTGATGGCTTCATAAATGAGTGGGGGGTAGCGATAGTAAGCGACAGCTGTGCTAATTCCAATGAGCGAGATCCGGAGTTGGTGGACGGTGGGATAGGCTATGGGATTAGAAGAATTGCTGCCGAAAGGGCAAGGAGTGCAAGAGAAGCGGTGGAGATAATAGCTGAACTGGTTGAAACTTACGGATATAATGCTTCGGGCAGGTCATACCAGATAGCCGACAAGGACGAGGGCTGGATGATGCAGCTTGTGTACGGTAAACACTACGCAGCTCAGAGGGTAGGGGACGATGAGGTGGCCTTCATTCCCAACCGCTATACAATCAGGGAAGTCGATTTTGACGATACCGAAAACTATATCCTTTCTCCCGATCTGATTACCTATGCCATAGATCAGGGTTGGTATACCCCTGCCGTCGATGGGGATTACAGCGACTTTGACTTTGCCAGGGCATACCAAAGAAACTATCAGGTAAATGATATCCGCCAGAGGAATGCCTATAGGTTACTGCTGGGCAGGGAGATAGAAAACGACGAGGAGCTGCCCTTCGCGGTAACGCTGGACAGGAAACTTGGCATTGAGGATGTGAAGGAAATCCTGAGAACCCATTACAAGGGTACTTCCGACGATTTGACAAATGGCTATGAAAGCTCACCCCACTACACATCCAACCGGGTAATCTGTACTTCTAGCACTCAAGAGAGTTCGGTTATTCAGTTTAGGGATAACCCTGACTTTACTGTATACTGGCGTACATCCGGTCATCCCTGCACAAGCCCGTATATTCCTTTCTATTTAGGCATTGAAGAGGTTCCGGACGGTTTTGGATGGATTGACCCGGTAGAGGGAATGGCCAACCATTTCAACTCACCACCGATTGAAGATTTTGACTACAATGCAGACAGGGCATGGTGGAGCTTTATGGATCTTCAGTACCTGGCCGATCCCCAATACGGTGAAGTGATTGATGAAATACAAAAAGATATATTTGGATTAGAGAAAGAATGGGCAAACAGGCAAAAGGGAACTGAGACTGCTGCCTACGCCCAGTATAAAAACAATCCCGATAAGGCAAGGGAATTCCTGACCGATTATACCAATAAGGAAGCCGGCAAAGCCGTGGATCTTGCTAAAAAGCTTTATGATAAGCTGGCAAAAGTGGATATTGATATACTGGCCGACCAAATGAGCAAAGGCGCCGACAGCAGTGAACTCGTGTCGGTTGCCGTACTTACCAAGGGTAAATTCAAGGCTGAAGACGTTGACCCCTCAACGTTAAGACTTGGGGCGGGCTACCGGTCGCCGGGCAGTTGGGCTTCTGTAAAGGAGAGCTCCATGGAAGACGTAAATGGTGACGGAAAGGAAGACCTGGTTGTCAGGTTCAGTGTAAGGGATGTGGTGCGGCAACTGACGGTTTGTTATACCGATATATGGCTGTCGGGGGCAACCTTCGATGGAGAAAGGTTTGTTGCCAAGGACCTGGTGGATATTATCCAGTAACAAAATAACACTATGCCGTAAATAAAAAATTACACGCCGAAAGGAGACTGCTGAAAAACTACACTTTTTTGCTTGTCATTCTGAAACGCAGTTGAAGAATCTAATGCTTTCAATAACTTAAAGATCCTTCGCTGTCGCTCAGGATGACAAAAAGGGACTTTTTCAGTGGTCTCGCCGAAAGGCGTGTGATTTTTTATGTTCAAAATATTGTTTTGGTAGGCTAAAGAAGGGTAATTATCTAATAATGCATGTTTGATATTTCACAAATTTACACTTTACAGGGTTGATTTTACCTAAGCTCTGTTTTATAATTAACATACATACCCCCTACCCAGGGGGAGAGGGAATAGATGGGAGGAATGTATATGAAAACGGTGATTGTCGGAGGAGTAGCAGGCGGGGCAAGCGCTGCTGCCAGGCTTAGAAGGCTGGACGAAAACGCTGAGATTGTCATGTTTGAAAGGGGAGAATATATATCCTATGCAAACTGCGGGCTGCCATATTATATTGGTCAAACCATAAAGGAGAGAGACAGCCTACTGGTGCAGACTCCTGAGGCAATGAAGGATATGTTTAATATAGACGTAAGGATAAACAGCCAGGTTAAAGCCATTGACAGAGATAAGAAAGAAGTAATAGTCATGAATCTGGTGACCGGGGATCAATACAGGGAGAGCTACGACAAGCTGGTTCTCTCGCCGGGGGCAATGCCGGTAAAACCGCCCATACCGGGAATTGACCTTGAAAACATTTATACATTGAGGACGGTACCGGATACCGATGCAATTAAGGAAGCTGTAGACAAGGGAAGGCCGGATAAGGCGGTGGTAGTGGGAGGAGGCTTTATTGGCCTGGAAATGGCCGAAAATCTGCATTCAAGAGGAATAGATGTCACCATCGTGGAAGCGGCCGATCAGGTAATGGCTCCCATTGATTACGAAATGGCTTGTATGGTTCACAATCATATAATGTCAAAGGGAGTAAAGCTGTACCTTAAGGATGGAGTTAAGGCCTTCCACCGAGAAGGAAACGGGGTTAATGTAGAGCTTCAAAGCGGAAAGCGCGTGGGTGCCGATATGGTAATACTGGCAATCGGGGTAAAACCGGATGTGGCGCTGGCGGCTGACGCCGGGCTGGAGACAGGCCAGCGTCGAGGCATTAAGGTTAATTCATATCTGCAGACTTCCGATCCGGATATATACGCAGTGGGGGATGCAATAGAAGTTAATGATTTTGTTAACGGGGGCGATACCGTTATTCCATTGGCCGGCCCCGCCAACAAACAGGGAAGGATAGCTGCAAACAATATATACGGAGCAGGGGAGAAATACCGGGGTACCCAGGGTACTTCGGTGGTAAAGGTGTTTGACCTTACGGTTGCAGCCACCGGTAACAGTGAAAAACTGCTTCAAAGGGTTGGTATGGATTACAGGAAAAGCTATACCGAATCCAATTCCCATGCCGGGTACTATCCCGGAGCATTTCCAATGAATGTCAAGCTTTTGTATGCTGAAGACGGCAGGGTGTTGGGGGCACAGATTGTAGGATATGACGGTGTCGATAAGAGGATAGATGTACTGGCTGCCGCCATCAGGTTCGGCAAAACGGTATATGACCTTGAGGAGCTGGAGCTTGCCTATGCGCCTCCCTATTCTTCGGCAAAGGACCCGGTCAATATGGCGGGGTACGTTGCAGCCAATCATCTGAAGGGTGATATGGATATTATATACTGGGACCAGGTGGACCGGTTGGAAAGGGAAAGCTCTTTCCTGCTGGATATTAGAGTTCCCGAGGAAGTCAGGACGGGCTCTATTGAAGGTTCGGTAAATATCCCGTTGAACCAGTTGAGAGACAGGATTAGTGAAATACCGGGCGACAAAGAGATAATAGTGTACTGCCAGATAGGATTAAGGGCGTATTTTGCATACAGGATACTTACGCAAAAGGGTTATAAGAACGTCAGGAACCTTTCGGGCGGGTATAAGCTGTATAAGGCTGTAAAACAGGCCGAGAAGAATTTGAAGGGCCAGTCTGGGGAGGGGTCAGGCAAAACGGCAGGTACTGCCGGTGAAGGTGCTGAAGGAGGCAGTGTGGAACAGGATGCTGACGCTGTAGTCAGGCTGAATGCATGCGGCCTTTCATGTCCCGGCCCTATTATGCAGGTCTATAAGGCAATACAGAGCATGGAGGAGGGTCAGGTACTGGAGGTAACTGCAACCGATCCGGGATTTGTTAACGACATAAGACAATGGTGTGACAGCACTGGGAATACCCTTCTTGGGAGCGGGAAGGATCAGAAGAGTTTTTTCGCAAAGATAAGAAAGGGGTGCGCCGAAAAAGACATGCGGACGGGGGCCTGCGAAGTTCCCGGAAGTACCGACAATAAGACCCTGGTTGTTTTCAGCGGTGACCTGGATAAAGCCATAGCCTCATTTGTTATTGCCAACGGAGCTGCTGCAATGGGCAGGAAGGTTACTATGTTTTTCACTTTCTGGGGTCTCAACATCCTGCGGAAAGACCGGTTGGTGAATGTAGAAAAGGGATTCATGGATAAAATGTTCGGAAGGATGATGCCGAGGGGCAGCAAAAAGCTTGGCTTATCCAATATGAATATGGCTGGATTGGGATCCAGGCTTATCAGAAAGGTAATGCGGGATAAGAATATTTCCTCCCTGGAGGAACTGATTGAGCAGGCAAAGGAGAACGGGGTAAGACTTATGGCCTGCAATATGTCCATGGACGTTATGGGGATAATGAGGGAGGAGCTCATTGACGGTATTGAAGTTGGCGGTGTGGCGGCCTATCTGGGAGAAGCTGAAAAGGCTAACGTGAATTTGTTTATATAATCCATGAGCAATAAAGCCTGTGATTGAGCGGTATAATCCATCACAGGCTTTTTTAATGGCGCATTTAACATTTGACGCACATTCCATATTTACCGGATGGTTTATTTTTTCCTTATTCTAGTATAAAATTTAATACAGGAAAGAAAATCCGGACAGAAATCTGAGCCGTAATGCTTATAGGGGAGGGTCATATGCAACAATACAAGAGCAAAGTAGATTTAATCTATGAGCTTCTTATAGAAAATATTGAGAAGAGCGTGTACAAACAAGGGGACAGGTTGGTAATAAGTAAAATTGCCAAACAATGCAATGTAAGTGATATTCCTGTGAGGGAGGCGTTGCGGCGGCTTGAAAGTGAAGGATATATAAAGACAAAGGCAAATCAGGGTGCGGTAATTACATGTTTTAACCGGGATAAGCTTATTAGCATTTTTCAAATCAAAGGTGTACTGGAAGGTTATGCTACGAGGATTAGTATTGACTTTCAAACTCCCAACAGCATAAAACATTTGCATGAAAAAAACGACCTGATAAAAAAAGCCCTGGACGAACACGATATTGCACAGTATTCTGAATTGAACATGCAGTTCCATTTAGGGATATATGAGTGCATTCCACAGAAGGAATTGTACAATATGATATGTGATTTATGGAAAAAATGGAGCATTACAAAATCTGTTTTTGATGTGGTTCCCAGAAGAATCGAGTCTTCAATACAAGAACATGAGGAGATACTCAAATTGATAGAACAAAAGGAATATGACCAGGCCGAGCAGTATATGAGGTACCATAAATTCACAGCGGGAAATGAGCTGGTCAAACAGATTGACGAGTAAGACGGTATATACGAACGGTTTTATTATCAATAACCGGATGTATACTATTTTACATCTCCCGGGGTATGATTAATAATTCATACTTCAGGAGATTTCTTATGATTTGGTGTAGTATTAAGCCGGGTTTTAAGATAAAATTTATAGGAGAAGGCTGAAAATTTCAAAGGAAGCGCCGATGGCTGATATATGGATAATCTCTGCCGTCAATGTTAGGAAATAGAAAAAATACGGATTAGCAAAAAAAAAGTACTAGGATAAGGAGGTATTTGTATGTACAAGATTCCATTAAAACACTATTTATACGGGGCTTTTTTCCTGGCGCTTGCGGTATTGGTCCCACAGCTGTTCCATCTCACCGGTGTAGGGGGTACGATTTTTCTGCCCATGCATATACCGGTTATCCTGGCAGGAATGCTGGTATGCCCAATGATTGGTTTATATGTGGGTATAATAGCTCCTATCATCAGCCATCTGCTCACGGGTATGCCGCCCATATCGCCGCCTATTTTGCCTCTTATGGTTATTGAGTTGGGGGCCTATGGATTTGTAGCCGGGCTTTTGCACAAAATTTTCAAGAAAAACATATATCTGTCCCTGTTTTTCTCCATGGTAATAGGAAGGACCATGCTGGGAGCAGCCGCCTTTATAATGATGAGGTTCTTTGGGCTGAAAATCGACCCGATAGTATATGTTAAGGGCGCCATAGCAACAGGAATACCGGGGATTATTTTGCAGCTGGCATTGATTCCTGTCCTTGTGTTTATGATTGAGAGGGGAGTAGCATATGCGAGATCTGGAGATAGCAACCCGTCAGCTTAAAAATAGTAGTTATGCCTTTGTTGCGGTGAAAGATGGAAATGTAATTTGCTGTAAAGAAGGAGGGGGTATCAAGCCCCTCCTTCATGCCATAGATGAACTGGGAGAGGATATGAAGGGGAGCTGTGTGGCCGATAAGGTAATTGGAAAAGCGGCGGCGGCCCTGTGTGTTTTTGGGGGGGTAATTGGAATATATACTCCCGTTATGAGCCGGTCTGCAGTTGGAATACTTGAGGAAAATGGCGTCGTATATTCGGCCGACTATATGGCACAGGGGATTCTCAATAAGGATAAGTCCGACCTGTGTCCATTGGAGAAACTGACGGCGGATGCAGACTGCTGTGAGGATATTTTGGATATAGTGAGGGAATTTACCGGAAGACCTTTTAAGTAGAGATCACAGATCACAGATCACAGTAAGAAAGCATTCGTCATCTGCCCTCCTATTAACTGTGCGAGTAAAACTTGGCTTTAGATGACTTTATGCTTTCTTAAAAAGTTTGGTAGAATACCGCAGGGGGAATTGGATTGGAGAAAGACAGGTTAAGGGATTTTGCGCTTAAGGCAAGGACAAGCCTTATGGAACAGATAGTTCTTAGGGCAGCCGGTTTGGGCATTACCCGCAACACAGTCCACGCAGACACAAGAACCGTCCCCGTGTCTTTTGATAAGGAGCAGCTTGACAGGCTTGTTTTCGAGGTGAGGGAAAGAGGCTTTGACCGGGTGGTGGAGGATGCGGCGTGTATATGGTTTAACAGGTTTACCTGCCTCAGATATATGGAGGTGAACGGTTTTCTTCCAACCGGCGTTATGGTGCTGTCATCACCGGAAAAAACCAATGGGCAGCCTGAGATATTAGAGAAGGCATTAAGCCTTGGTTGGGAAATAGATAAGCATTTTGTAAGGGAGTGTATTGATACCGGCAGGACCGGAGAGTTGTACAGATACCTTATCCTGTGGCAGTGCAGACAGCTGGCCGGGATTTTGCCGCAAATCTTTGGGGATTGTCACGGCTACGAGGGACTGCTGCTTCCCGACCGGCTGCTTTGCCAGGGCTCGGTAATAAGAGATATGATTGAAAGCATTGACCATGAGGCTTTCAGGGATAATGTGCAGGTAACCGGTTGGCTGTACCAATATTTTATATCCAGGAAAAAGGATGAGGTTTATGCAGGCTTAAGGAAAAACAGGAAAATAACCAAGGATGACATACCGGCGGCCACCCAGCTGTTTACCCCCGGCTGGATAGTCAGGTACATGGTTGAGAACTCACTGGGAAGGCTGTGGCTGGAGCATCATCCCAACCCGCAGCTCAGGGCAGAGTGGCATTATTACATAGACCAGGCCGGGCAGACCGGTGAGACAAAGGAACAGATGAAGGCGGCAGCCGCGGCGGCAGCCAAACTGTCTCCCCGGGAGATAAAGGTGCTGGATCCGGCCATGGGAAGCGGACATATGCTGGTATATGCCTTTGACGTGCTGTACCGGATATATCTCACGGCGGGGTATCCCGAAGGGGACATACCAAAGCTGATTCTGGAGAATAACCTGTACGGTCTGGATATTGACGACAGAGCCGGGGGACTGGCATGCTTTGCACTGATGATGAAGGCCAGAAGCAGGAACAGTCTTATTTTTGAGAAGGAGATTAAGCTCAATCTGTGCACCATTAAGGAAAGCAACGGCTTATGCCCCGGAAAAGCGGTCTCGGAGATGGAGCGCGCAGGAGCAGGCTCAGTGCCTGCGGGATTAAGAATGGATATAAGACACCTTATTGATGCATTTAAAGATGCCGGGGAATACGGATCATTAATTAACCTGCCGGATATGGATTTTGAGGAACTGCGAAAATGGCGGGATAAGGCCGGTTCGGGCAAAGTATCGGATCTAATAGAGCAGGCATGCATAATGGCGGGTGATTACCACGTAGTGGTGACCAACCCCCCCTATATGGGAATAAGGGGTATGAATGACCGGCTTGCCGGTTATCTGAATACCCACTATAAGTATTCCAAATACGATTTGTTTACCGTGTTTATGGAATTGGCAAAAAACAGGACAAAGCCGGGAGGATATTTGTCTATTATCAATCAGCATTCATGGATGTTCTTGTCAAGCTACAGGAAGTTCAGAGAAAGATTTGTCGGGCAGTGTTGTATCTGCAGTATGCTGCATCTGGGCTCAAATGCATTTGAAAAGGGTATTGGAACCATTGTTCAGACCACAGCCTTTGTTGCCAGGAAACTGCAGCTTCGAGGTTACCGTTCGGTTTTTATCAGCCTTCAAAACTATGGCAGTTCAGAAGAAAAGAAGAAAGCTCTTCTAAATATGCTTAACGGATGCGAGCAGGGCATAAAGCATACGTTATGCATATCCGACCTTGACGGAATCCCCGGCAGGCCTATAGCATACTGGGCGGGTAAAAGTATTGTCAATACATTCATTAATAATAAGAAGCTTGGGGAATTGGCACTTCCAAGACAGGGCATGGCCACCTCCGACAATAACAGATTCGTCAGATACTGGTATGAAGTGTCGGACAAGGACATCGGCTATGGACTGGGGAGTACCCATGAGGCGGCGCAGAGCGGATACAAGTGGTTTCCATACAATAAGGGCGGAGCGTACAGAAAATGGTATGGTAACAACCTGTACGTTGTAAACTGGCAAAACGACGGTCGGGAGATTAAAAGGCTGGCCGCCAGGCTTTACGGCACCTATACAAGAACAATCAAGAATATAGACTTCTATTTCAAAGAGGCAATAACCTACACATTTATATCCAACCATATGGGAGCAAGGTACTCTCCTCCGGGTGCAATATTTGATGTTGCAGGTTCTTCGGTTTTCCTGGGGGGTGAAGAACTGCTCTTTGTACTTGCCTTTCTGTGTAGCAAGCTTTCCAAGAGGTTTTTGTATATTCTCAATCCAACCTTTAATATACAGGTGGGCGATATAAAAAATTTACCCCTGCCGGATATAGGGAACAGGGCTGTAAGAGACAGGATTGTTTCCCTGTCCCGGGAAAACATCCAAATAGCCAAGGGCGACTGGGACTGCTGCGAGACTTCCCGGGACTTCATACGTCATCCGTTGCTTGTCCACGCAGGAGGAGCATGTACTATTAAACACGCATACGACAATTGGAAGCGGTATGCCCAGGAGCGGTCCGGCCGTCTCAAGGCCAATGAAGAGGAACTGAACAAAATATTTATTGATGCCTGTAGACTGGAAGGTGAGCTGACCCCGGAATTACAGGATAAGGATCTAACCATCGGTAAGGCCGACAGGCCGGGAGATATTAAACGGCTTATTTCCTATGCTGTAGGGTGCATGTTCGGCCGGTATTCTCTGGATGAAGAAGGCCTGGTGTATGCAGGAGGGGCTTTTGACCCCGGCCGGTATATAAGTTACCCGGTAAAAATGGATAATATAATACCGTTGACCGACCGGAAATACTTCAAGGATAGTATTTTAAGCCTCTTTATTGATTTTGTGGAGGTGGCCTTCGGTATTGACAACCTTGAAGAAAACCTGGAATACATTGCCCAAAGCCTGGGCAGGAATCCGGGACAAACATCAAGACAGGCCATCGACAGGTATTTTTTGAGAAGCTTCTATAAGGATCATTTGATTATGTATAATAACCGGCCTATATATTGGCTGCTGGATACCGGAAAAGCAAACGGTTTTAAAGCCCTGGTTTATATGCACCGATTTGATGCTTCCACCCTTTCCATCCTGCAAAAGGACTATCTGCCCAGACTGCATAAAATATACAGGGAAGAACTGAGCCGGCAGGAAGGAATAATAGCCCTTGGTAAATGCCGTGCAGAGATCAGAGAGGCCAAAAAAAGAAAAGGGCTTCTGGAGAAACGTATTGAGGAATGTATGGTTTATAACAAGGCACTGGCTCAGGCAGCGGTAAAGGGAATAAGCATTGCCCCTGATGATGGAGTTGTGTTAAACTACTCCAAATTTCAGGGTTTGGGCATTCCGGGAGAAAAACCGGGGGAGTCCCTAAAGGTGGACCTGCTGGCCAGAATCTAAATTGCAGCCGGATGAAATGAAATAGACGGCAGAGTAAGGTCTGTGGTAAAATATGAGAATAGGCTATTTGCAGGGAGGAGATGTAACTGGTGAGGAGATTGGTAGTAGCACTTGGAGGTAATGCGCTCCAGGAGGGAGGTCGGCCGGCAACGGCGGAGGCTCAGCTGGAGGTTGTAAAAGCTACTGCGGTGCATCTGGCAGACCTTGTGGAAAAGGGCTATGAACTTATTATAGCCCATGGTAACGGGCCCCAGGTAGGAAGGCTGGTACTCCAGAATGAGGGAGCATCGCATATTACTCCGGCAATGCCCTTTGACGTGTGCGGGGCTATGAGTCAGGGTATGATAGGCTACCATATTCAACAGGCTATGGGAGACCAGCTGAGGAAAAGGGGAATTAATACCCCTGTTACAACATTGGTAACCCAGGTGGTAGTAGACGGTGACGACCCAGGGTTTAAGAATCCCACAAAGCCCATCGGCCCCTTTTACTCTGCCCAGGAGGCCGGAAGAATGGAAAGGGAGAAGGGTTATACAATGAAAGAGGATGCCGGCAGAGGCTGGAGAAGGGTAGTGGCGTCCCCACGGCCGGTTGAAATAGTTGAGCTTGCTGCGGTAAAAGCCCTGGTAGAAGCGGGTATTATGGTGATAACCGTAGGAGGTGGAGGTATACCAGTGATAAGAAAAGCCGATGGAAGCCTTGAGGGAACCGCCGCGGTGATAGACAAGGATTTTGCCTCCGAGAGGCTTGCTGAAGATATAGACGCCGATGCGCTGCTAATTCTAACAGCAGTGGAAAAGGCCGCCGTAAACTTCGGGAAGCCCAATCAGAAGGAGCTTGATACGGTAACCGTTCAAGAGGCAGAGAGGTATATAAAGGAAGGCCATTTTGCGGCCGGCTCCATGCTCCCGAAAATAAATGCAGCTGTAGCTTTTGCCAATTCAAGGCAGGGAAGAAGAGCTATAATATCCTCACTGGAAAAAGCAATAGAAGCGCTGGAGGGCAAAACCGGAACGGTGATACTAAAATAAATAGTATATATTTATACCAACCATGTCAGGGGGACAGGCACCCTGGCATGGTTATTTTTGACCATGTTAAATGTTTCTTCCAGTGAAATTAATGTCGATATTTATAGATTATACTTTACAATAACTAAAATAAGTGATATATTTTTAGTTAAATATATGCATGTACTACAATAAGATACACAAACATACTATTGTATACAAGTGGCATTTTTGTAAGGCTTTATCATTTGGCTTTTTAATAAAAATTCGCTACAATGTAAGAATATTATACATAGTATTTTGCCGCTGCCCTTTGAAAACCTCATAAGTCAATATCCGGAATATCTGCAGACAAGCATTCCAAGCCGATTATTACTTACTGAGGTTTTTGACAATATAAGCAAATCTATATTATAGCTCATAAATTGAACCGTGCAAATCTCTGAGATTGAACTTCATCAATACTTCAGAACACATTTTGCAAGACAACAGAGTCAGCAGAACCGGGGTTTTTAGCGTACAACCGTATTTACCCGGCAGCCGTCGACTACATAAACTGCCAGACGTATATTGTAAAAGGTATTGGCACCACTTGCCGGAAGGCAGTCAAGTGTATGGCAGTGTAGAGTGCAGGCGTCTTACATGTTTTTTAGCATAATCATTTTGGCTATAACCCGACGGTCCAATGATGAAAGCTTTCTGGATCTAGGGATAATAATAAAAAAACAAAGGAGGTTGATTTGATGACAAAAAGACTTTGGATCTTGACATTAGCAGTTATACTTATAGCGTCCGGGGTTTTCGGCTGCACTCAGCCCACTGAACCGGAGGGTGAAGGACCGGAAGGGTCAGGGGCACCACAGTTTGACGGAGAAATACTGATTGGCGTGATGGTACCTGTAACAGGTTCAGAAGCTACTTACGGCAAGGATATGGAGAACGCTATAAAAATTGCAGTAGATGAGATAAATGCGGCAGGCGGGTTACTGGGAAAAGAAGTAAAACTGACTTTAGGAGACGACGGATGCGACCCACAGATGGGCAGCGCTGCTGCAAGCAAGCTTGTGTCATCTGAAGTGGCGGCTGTGCTCGGGGGATATTGTTCCGGGGCAACCATACCCACATTGAAGATTTATGGAGATGCCAAAGTACCCTTTGTCATTATAGCTGCCAACTCTACTCAGTTAATAGCAGAGAATCCGGGCTGGAGTTTTATGATTAACAGCCCAGGTTATCACCAGGCAAATGCTGCTGCCGATTGCTTTGAAGACTTTGGTTCCACTAAGCTGGCCCTTGTCCATCAGGGAGACGGTTTTTCCGAGGACCTGGCAAACCTGACAAGGCAGGAATGGGAAAAAAGAGGCAATCAGGTTGTGGCCTATGACGTAGTAAACAAGGGAGAACAGGATTTCTCGTCTCTTGTTACCAAAATAAAATCATCCGGAGCCCAAGGAGTATACTGGACGGCTTATCATGCTGACGGTGCTCTGCTTATCAGACAGTTGCGTCAGGGAGGATTTACCGGTGATATAGTTGTGGCCGATGGTTCCAGCTCGGTACAGCTGTTGGAAATTGCAGGACAGGCAGGCGAAGGCGTGTACTGCACATCACCTCCGGTTGTTGACTTCTTACCGGCAGCCAAAGAATTTATTGCCAAGTATAATGATAAATACGGCCAGCAGCCTGGTCCGTATTCAGGGCTTGCTTATGATGGTGCCCATCTTCTGGCAGATGCTATTAAAAGAGCCGGAAGTACCGATTCGGATGCTATCCGTGAGGCACTGGAAACAACCGATGAGTTCCAAACCCTTTCCGGGACAATCACCTTTACACCAGAGAAAGTCTTAGAAAAGAGTAACTTTATAATCATAAAAGGTGAAGGTGGCAAATGGGTCCTGGCTGAATAGACCTATTGGCACAGGTCAGGGAATAAAAGTTTCCCTGACCTGTGCATATACCTTCATAAATGAAAGGGTGAGCTTATGTCTTTTCAAGAAGTTTTCATTCAGCAGCTGTTTAACGGCTTGCTTCTGGGGTCTTTTTACGGGCTGGTCGCTCTGGGTTATTCCATGGTTTATGGAATAGTTAAATTATTAAATTTTGCCCATGCAGACATATATATGGTGGGCGGTTTTTGCAGTTTATCTTTATTGGCTTTCTTCGGGGGAACATTCTTTGGTAATGGTTGGTTTGGAATAATAGTTGCTATGTTGATTACTATGATAGTTGTCGGTCTTTTGGGTGTAATTATAGAAAAAATCGCCTACAAGCCTTTGCGGGAAGCGCCGCGTCTTTCTCTATTAATTACCGCTCTGGGCGTTTCAATGATTTTGTACAATTCGGTAATGGTTATTACCGGGGGTGAATATAAGGCCTATAGGACCGGTTTGGGTTATGAGGGTTTTTCCCTTGGCAGTGTGCATGTTACTTATACCCAGGCCATATTGATAGTTGCGGCGGTTATACTCATGTTTATTCTGCATTTATTTATTACCAGAACCATGTACGGCAAAGCAATGAGAGCAATCTCAATGGACCGTGACTGCTGCCGTCTTATGGGCGTTAACGTAAATAAAATTATTGCTCTTACTTTTTTTGTTGGTTCGGCACTGGCTGCCTCTGCAGGAATGATGGCAGGCGTGTATTATGGAAGCCTGCATTTCTTTATGGGTTTTGTAATCGGTATTAAGGCATTTACAGCTGCTGTTATAGGTGGAATCGGTATAATACCCGGTGCCATGTTGGGCGGACTGTTGCTGGGCCTTTTGGAATCCTTCGGGACACAGATTCCTTTTATCGGTTCAGAATGGAAAGATGTTTTTTCATTCTCGATACTAATTCTTATACTGATTTTTAAACCAACGGGGCTTTTGGGTAAAAAAGAAAGCGAGAGGATGTAGAGCCTATGAAGGAGAAACAGACTGCAGCTGCTCAGACAGCTACAAAACGTGATAACCTTGTTGTGGAACTAATAAATAGGTTATATATAATTTTTGATAATAAAAGAATACGGTATGGTGTTATGCTTATCACTGCAGCCGTACTATTATATTTGCCTACGATTACAAGCTTGTATTTCATGGAGGTAATGACAAACGTCTGGTTTCATGTAATAGTATGCCTTGGTCTAAACATAATAGTTGGATTTGCCGGGCTGTTAAGCCTGGGCTATGCAGCTTTTTTTGCAGTTGGAGCCTATACCACCGGGATACTGATTTTGCATTATGGGGTTAGCTTCTGGCTTACTCTCCCTGTCAGCGTTCTTATGGCAATAATAGCCGGATTGGCAATTGGCGGACCTACCCTGAAGTTGAGGAGCGATTATCTGGCCATAGTGACCCTGGGTTTTGGCGAAATAATACGACTGGCGGCCAGAAACCTGAACATAACCGGACGTGCTACCGGATTGGTAGGAATAGACAGGCCTGTCCTGTTTGGTATGACTTTGTATAAGATAAACCATTTCTATTATGCATTTTTGATAGTGGCTATTTTGGCAATATTTATCTCATACAGACTGCAGGATTCAAGACTTGGAAGGGCATGGAAGTGTATAAGGGAGGACGAGGACGCTGCCGAGGCCATGGGCATTAACGTTGTTGCAGTCAGGCTGTTGGCCTTTATTATCGGTTCTGTGTTCGGAGCTATAGCAGGTTCTTTTATGGCAGTAAAAATGACAGCAATTTCACCCGAATCCTTTTTGTTTACGCAGTCGGTTATGATTTTGCTGGCGGTAGTACTCGGGGGAATGGGAAAGATTCCCGGCGTAATACTCGGGGCTTTTGCAGTGGTAATTTTCCCGGAGGTTTTCAGAGGGATTGGACAGTACAGGATGCTAATCTTTGGCGTACTGTTATTGATTTTGATGATTTACCGTCCCCAGGGGCTGTGGCCTGAGCGTCATACCTGATACTTACCGCAGTCATACCTGATACTTACCGCAGGGAAAAATTTATATCGGACGGGGTGAACTAAGGTGATTTTAGAGATTAAAGACTTAACATTAAGGTTTGGTGGACTTACGGCAGTCAACAATGTCAGTTTTGGAATCGATGAGGGTTCTATAGAGAGCCTTATAGGCCCCAACGGGGCAGGGAAAACATCGCTTTTTAACTGTCTGACCGGTTTTTATAAGCCCCAGGAGGGAGATATCCTGTTCCAGGGCAAGAGTGTTATGAGACAGAAACCTCACAAAATCACAGCCATGGGAATGGCCAGAACATTCCAAAACCTTCGGTTGTTTAAGAATCTTACTGTTATGGAAAACGTTATGTCCGGAATGCACTGCCGCGCTAATTCAGGAGTGGCAGGAGCAATAATAAGACCCCCTTCTCAAAGAGCCGAGGAAAAAAGAATAAGGGAAGTCGCAATGGAATGTATGGACTTTATCGGCATCCTGGACAAGAAGGACAGAGTGGCAAAGAATTTGCCCTATGGAGACCAAAGAAGGGTAGAATGGGCAAGGGCTCTGGCAACTCAACCAAAGCTTCTGCTGTTGGATGAGCCTGCTGCCGGACTGAACTATGATGAAAAAATGCAGTTAATAGAACTGATACGGCGTATCCGCGATGAAAGGAAAATGACTGTTTTCCTGATTGAGCATGATATGGGCCTGATAATGAAGGTTTCGGAAAAAATATTTGTAATTGACTATGGGATTAAAATTGCAGAGGGTACTGCACAGGAAGTTCAGAATAACCCCAAGGTAATTGAAGCATATCTGGGGAAAGAGGAGGATGCCGTATGAGCAAAGCAGTTCTTTCCCTGAAAGGTATTCAAACCCGATACGGACAGATATATGCGCTTAAGGGCATCAGTTTGGATGTTCGTGAAGGAGAAATAGTTACACTGTTAGGTTCCAATGGTGCCGGGAAAAGCACCACTCTTAAAACCATATCCAGCCTGGTACCGGCATGCGCCGGGAAGGTGGAGTTTTACGGAAAAGATATTACCAATGCACCGCCTCATACAATTGTTGAAATGGGAGTAATCCACGTACCTGAAGGACGCAGGATTTTTAAAGAGCTAAGCGTTCAGGAAAATCTTGAAATGGGCTCGTTTACTTTGAAGGATGACGCCGAGAGAAAGCGCAGAATTGAGCGGGTATTGGAATTATTCCCGGCTCTTAAAGACAGACGCAAGCAAATGGGAGGACTGCTCTCGGGCGGTGAACAGCAGATGCTGGCCATTGGGCGTGCACTTATGACCGATCCTAAGGTCTTGCTGCTGGATGAACCTTCTATGGGCCTTGCTCCAATAATTGTACAGGGAATAATGAATATAATCAAACAGATTAATGAAGAAGGCACCACAATTCTGCTTGTGGAACAAAATGCAAAAGCGGCACTTAAGCTTGCGCACAGAGGTTATGTGATTGAAACAGGAGAGATAGTGATGGAAGGAAATGCCGAAGTATTAAGCAAGGATGATAGTATTGTCAAGGCTTATCTTGGCCATTAAATTAAAGCAAACCAAAACATGTCAAGGGACCTGTCCCCTCGACATGTTTTTTTGGGTGCGCCCGGCATGGGCGATAACTTGGCGGTGAAAGTCCGCTGTGG
>JAENYX010000060.1 GCA_016841565.1 Clostridium thermobutyricum
CACCTCTATCCCTGTATATAATCTTTAAGATAGTAGTAATCGCCTGACAGGATTAGTACTATGGCAATAATATATTTTCTGTTTCTCTCAAGTGTCTTTCTGCTCAGACTGGTTTTGCCCAACATCTCTGATAAGGGCAGCTGCTTTGTCTTGGTTAAATGACTCAGAAACTGCGGACAATCGGCTACAATACGTGCTATTTCCACCGCCCTTGTCCTTGCATCCTTTTTTTTAGGTGCATCGTCTACAAGACTGTCAAAGGAAATACCAAATTCCTTCAATGCTCTTTGATAATCCTCAATCTCCATCTTCCTGCTTTCCTGTTCGGTTGTTAGTTTATATCTATCCAGGGAAATGCTGTATTCTATATAGGGATTCTGCTCCTCCAGCGTCTGGATGGAAACCTCGGATACTTTTTTGTTTTTCTTGTTGTAGAAATCCATCAAACGCCTTCTTATAACAATTCTTGCAAATGCAAAGAAAGACACGCCCCGAGTACCGTCATAACTGTCTATTGCTTCATTGAATGCAAGCAAGCTTACGCTGTATTCCTCATCAACGCCGGGATTTATATACTTATTTGTAAAATCCGATGCCGTCTTTAGTATGAATGGGGCGTATTTGGTAATAATGCTGTCTCTTATTTGATTGTCATGTTTCGCTTTTTCAACGAGGGCTGCTATTTCCTTCACACCCCACACCTCGCTTTATATATTATTCTTAATTATGACGGTTTTTTTGGGGGTAGGGTTCCATTTTTCAGAAAAAGTCTGAATGTTTTTGCTTATCTACGGAAAAACAGATTTAGAATTAATGTCAGCAAAAGACTTGCTATCAACGAAGTTGCCAACGGGAAATAGAAGGTTGTGTTACCCCTTTTTATAAAAATATCTCCCGGAAGCCTTCCCAATCCCAGCCTGCCAAGTAGCATCAGACCGCCTCCTGCAAGCAGCATAACAAGTCCTATAATTAGCAATGTCCTGCCTATGGAATCAAGTCCCATCTCTTATTACTCCTCCTTTAGGGCTTTACCCATATGCTTGTACGCAAGGGGTGTAGCCACGCGTCCCCTGGATGTCCTGTTAATAAATCCCATTTGCAGCAGAAAAGGTTCAACTACATCTTCAATTGTTACACTCTCTTCCCCAATAGCTGCAGATATTGTATCAAGTCCCACAGGACCCCCGTCAAACTTATCAATTATTGTATCCAGTATCAGTCTGTCCATATCATCAAGCCCTTTCCGGTCCACTTCCAAGAGCTCGAGGGCATCTCTGGTAATCGCAAGGTCTATTTCTCCGCTTGCCCTTATTTGTGAGAAATCCCTAATTCTCTTAAGTATCCTGTTTGCCACCCTGGGCGTACCCCTTGACCTTGCGGCAATCTCCCGGGCCGCCTGTGCGCTTATATTAATATTCAGAATCCCGGCCGACCGGATTATTATATTCTCAAGATCTTGAGTGGTATAAAAATCCAGTCTGGATATTATCCCAAACCTGTCTCTTAAAGGTGAAGTAAGCATACCGGCCCTTGTTGTGGCACCCACCAGCGTAAACCTGGGAAGGTCCAGTCTTATGGACCTTGCGCTGGGCCCTTTGCCTATGATTATGTCTAAAGCATAGTCCTCCATGGCCGGGTAAAGAATCTCCTCCACGCTCCTGTTCAGACGGTGTATTTCATCTATGAATAAAACATCACTGTCACCAAGGTTTGTAAGTATTGCAGCCAGGTCTCCGGTTTTTTCTATTGCCGGTCCTGATGTTATTCTTATGCTTACCCCCAGCTCGTTGGCTATTATTCCAGAAAGTGTGGTCTTACCCAATCCGGGAGGGCCGTATAACAGCACATGGTCAAGGGATTCATTCCTTTTCTTGGCCGCCTCTATAAAAATAGAAAGCTTTTCCTTAACCTTGTCCTGACCTATATATTCTGAAAGCAGCCTGGGACGCAGACTTGCCTCCAGATTACCGTCTTCGCTGTTAAACCTTGCCGAAATCATCCTCTCTTCCATGCTTATCTCTCCCAATCCGTTATGATTTTAATCCTTTAAGACAAAGCTTGATAAGCTGGGCAGTGTCGGTCTCCTGCTCTCCAATCCCGGACAATACCCTCCGCACATGAGCGGCATCAAAACCCAGGGAAACCAGCGCCTCCAACGCTTCCTTTCTGTTATCGTCAATCTGCTCATAGGCATATTCGTTATGGTATTTATCCAGCTTATCCTTTAGTTCCAGTATAAGCCGCTCTCCCGTTTTTCTTCCGATACCCGGGATTTTCATAAGCTGTTCCACATTCCCATCCACCACCAAACAGGTAAAAGAGGCAGGAGACATACCGGATAGAATCCCGAGAGCCACCCTTGGGCCTATACCGCTGACCGTAATTAGCTTTTCAAAAAGAAATAATTCATCTTCCTCAATAAATCCATAAAGGGATATGGAATCCTCCCTCACTATCATTTGAGTATGCAGCTTTACCATCTGGCCCTTCTTAACCTTACCGATGGTGGCAACAGAAGTAAAAATTCTGTATCCTACACCGTTCACGTCAATATGCAAAGAATCCTGGCCACATTTCTCCACCCTGCCTTTTATAAAGGAAATCATAATTTCAGCTCCTATCCAGTATAGACTGCATTTTGCACGAACTGCCGTGGCACAATGCCACCGCCAGAGCATCTGCCACATCGTCGGGCTTTGGAATTTCATCCAGTGCCAGAAGCAGCTTCACCATTATCTGAACCTGCTTTTTTTCGGCTCTCCCGTACCCAACCACCGCCTGCTTTATCTGCAGCGGAGTGTATTCATGGATATCCAATCCGGCGTTGGCTGCGGCAAGTATGGCTACTCCCCTGGCCTGTCCTATTATCATGGCTGTTTTGGTATTTTTGTTGAAGAACAGCTCCTCTACCACGGCACATTCCGGTTTGTACTGCTGAAAAATCTGCATAAGGTCATTATATATTCTCACCAGTCGCTTATATGTATCCAGCCCGGCTTGGGTTGTAACCATACCGTAGCCTACAGGTCTGTAATTATTCGCATTCTTGTCTATCACACCATAGCCCGTTATTGCTATTCCCGGGTCTATACCGATTATTCTCATGTCAGTTACCTCCTATACAAACATATATTCGACAACAAACCAATTATCCCTTTTGATTCTAATAAAAAAGAACAGTAAAAACTGTTCAGCGGAAAGGAGACAGCTCTTTGCGCGGTGAGAGATGAGAGGTGTAAGGTAAGATTTTAGCATTGCTTTTAAGCACTACTAAGGTTCTCACATCCCACATCCAACATCGCACATCACAACTGAATGTCCCTTTATTATTAATCTTAAACATTAACTCGTTATTCCTTTATATACAAGCATTCCAGCCCTTCTTAAAGCGCAGCATTAACTGCCAAGATCCTCCAGGTATTGGTTTACCTCTTCCATGCTATCAAGCAGCATACCCTCTCTTAATCTCTCCTGATCCCTGAGCCTTAATATAGAAGCAGGAATATCGGTAACCCTTATCAGTTCCCGCTTGCCGCCATCTATAGTCTGATAGACTGCAACATAACCGTTTTCTATTCCAAGAATATAGTGTCCTGGGCAGACGCCCTCAATCTGCCTGTGTAAAACAACTTCCTCACTATGGAATTTTTCCACTTCCCAGCCAGGATAATGTTTATGTATCTCATTCTCATCCAGGCCCACCAGTTCTTCCCGAAGCTTCTGCTGCTCAGCCACCGTATGCCCGCATCCCGAATAAGAGCTTTTAAATATAAGCCTTGTATCGAAAGTTGTCCTTGGCTCCGAAACGTAGTCCATGATGGTATTATCGCTTGGCTGCCCATTGCCCTCTTCCACCATCTCTGCTGCATCCGACTTTTCAGGATTATCGGGATTCCTGTCATAAGCAGCCAGATAACCTATAGCAAAGCCTCCTATCAAGACCACCGTGCACACCAGCGCAAGTCTCCTGATCGAAACTCTACTCTTCATGAAAAATACCTCCTTGATATTACTAGAGGTATTATTTCCATTTTTTCTAATTTTATTCCAAAATAACAAAGGGGCCTGACCTTTTGGCCAGACCCCTTTGAGTATAGATTTAAACCTTTATAGCTTCTTGGAGAAGATTGCAAGCACCAGGATGATAAGAAGTCCGAATATCATCAGGCTCTTCTGCGCTATTGCGGTAATTCCAAAATACGCAACTACGGCAATGGCAACAGGTATTACGAATTTTACCAGGTTGTACCATACTTCAAACAGTCCGAATTTTACAGTTCCGCCGTTTGTAAGTTCATCCTTAAGGTCTTCCTTCTTCATAAACCATCCAACGAAGATCGCCAGCAGCATTCCGCCTATTGCCAGGAATATCTTGTCGGTAAGTATGTCGAAGAAATCAAACGCTCCAACCCCAAACACTGTAACCTTCGACATAACTCCAAGGGACAGTGAGGAAAGAACACACATAACCGCCATGATTGCCGAAGTAAGATAAGTGGCTGTTTTTCTCGGCATGCTTTTTTCATCTATCAGATATGCAACTACCACTTCCATCAGGGATAGCGAAGAGGTAAGAGCTGCAACCGTCAAAGCAGCAAAGAATATTACCGAGAACAACGTGCCTATGCTTCCCATGGCAGCAAATATTGACGGTACTACTACGAAAACAAGACCAGGACCCTGGGTGGGCTCCATTCCGAAAGCGAACAGCGCCGGGAATATTGCAAGGCCGGCCATAATAGCAACGCTGGTATCCATTGCTACTACCGTCAGTGCATTGCTGGGAAGGTTTTCTTTCTTGTTAAGGTAGCTTCCATAGGTAATCATACAGCCCATACCAAGGCTTAGCGAGAAGAATGCCTGCCCCAGTGCTGCCAGGACGGTTGAACCATTTACCGCTGACCAATCAGGCTTGAACAGGAACGAAAGCCCTGCTGCTGCTCCCGGAAGACTAACACTTCTAAAGATTATAAACAGAAGTAGTACAAATAGTGTAGGCATAAGCACCTTGCCTGCTTTTTCAATGCCGCCTGCAATACCCTTGGCAACTATAACCAGGTTAATGGCAAGGTAAACAATCATCCATGCCAGCGGCTCAACAGGAGCTCCGATAAAACCGCCAAATACGTCTCCTATTGCTTCGGGAGCAGCCAATAATCCGGTAACCGACTTAACCATATAAGCCAGTGACCATCCGCCAACTACCGGGTAGAAGCCCATAATAAAGAATCCGCTTAGAACTCCCAAGGCTCCGGCAAAGGTCCAGTTTTTGTTCTGGCTCTTGTACGCACCAACAGCTGCGAGGCCGGTTCTTCTACCTACAGCAAACTCGGCAGTCATAATGCTAAGTCCAACAACTACAATACAAATCAAATAAACAACAATAAATGCGCCGCCACCGTTTTCGCCGGTAAGATAGGGGAATCTCCAAATGTTGCCGAGACCAACTGCTGATCCCGCTGCTGCCATTAGGAAACCAAATCGTGATCCCCAATTTTCTCTTTGCTTCTTTTCTGCTTGTTGCATTAAATAATTCCCTCCTTTGATAATAATGATTATAATACACCTTTTATATATGTTATACCAAAGCTGCGAAATTGTCCAGTTCAAAAAATAATGAGAATTAATAAAAAACAAAGATTAGTGAGCAATGAGACGGGTATTCTTCATATACTGGCATATTTTCACAATGTTTCCTGAACTTCCTGTCATCCGGCATTTTATTGCATAGCTATATTTACCCTTATTGCTTTGTCCAAGAGCGCTCATGCAGCAGAAATACGCAGCTTGTCCGGCGTAATGCTGCTATTGTGCTGCTTAAATAATTGATGCGCTGCACCGCTTCAACCCGGCTTGGCTTATAGATTGACAAATGATAAAACCTTCCTATCCTGTAAAGGCGTTCAGAAGGTTTAAGTCGGCTTTGTTTTCCTAAAGCTCCTCCGGCATATCCCAGTTATGGTATACATTTTGAACATCATCATTATCTTCCAGCATATCTATAAGCCGGTTCATAAACTTAACATCGTCAGCGTTTGTCAAAGTGATAGTAGTACTGGGTATCATGGCTATTTCGGCAGCTACGGGCTCCAATTGGTTTTCCTGTACCGCTTCAAGGACCTTACTGAAATCCTCGGGAGCAGTAATGATTTCGTAGCCCTCCTGCTCAATTTCCACGTCCTCCGCACCTCCATCGATGGCCATCAGCATAACCTGCTCATCGTCAACGGCATCGGTTTTTCCTATCATTATCTGGCCTTTTTTGTCAAAGAGATATGATACACAACCTGTGGTTCCCAGGTTACCGCCGTTCTTATCAAAAGCATGCCTCACATCTCCCGCCGTTCTGTTCCTGTTTTCGGTGAGAGCTTCTACTATAACCGCAACTCCGCCGGGGCCATAGCCTTCGTAAACCACCTGCTGATAGTCGGCGTCTCCCAGCCCTCCGGTTCCTCTCTTTATTGCCCTTTCTATAGTATCGTTGGGCATATTTTCAGCCTTAGCCTTTGTAATGGCATCTCTTAGAGCGGAATTGGTCGCCGGGTCGTTTCCTCCCTGTTTGGCAGCCACCGATATGGCTCTTCCCAACTTGGTGAATATTTTGCCTCTTTTCTCATCCTGCCTGCCTTTTCTATGCTGTATGTTGGCCCATTTTGAATGCCCTGACATAGATTTCCACCTCCTAACTAACATGTGGGGTTATATCTTGAATAGAATTATCAGAGACCAGAGCCTCTGGCTAGCACATGAACCTGTGATCTGTGATCTGTATAATGCCCTATATATATTAACACAATCCCACAAATGGTTCAATTCCAGCCATACCATTCTTTGGGCGGGCAGGGAGGAAGATTTCTTTTATGCTCGGATACCCGATGCAGCCTCTCTATAATCTGTCTGTCCTTATGGGGTACAGCCTTTCCTTCCAGAAAATCATCCACCATATTATAGGTGGTTCCCATTTCTCCCTCGTCGGTCTGGCCTTCCCAGAGACCGGCCGTTGGCGCCTTTTCAATTATTCCGGCAGGAATCCCCAGTACCCTTGCCCATTCTCTTACTTCCCTTTTGGTCAGATGTGCAATGGGCAGCAGGTCCACGCCTCCATCCCCGTATTTTGTGAAATATCCGACATAGGTTTCGGCAGCGTTGTCGGTACCTACCACAAGGTAGTTCATAGCGTTCGCAATTGTATACAATGTGCTCATTCTCAATCTGGCCTTTAAATTGGCTTGTGCCAATCTGTCATTATTGCCGCCCTGCTTTCTTACGTATGCAATCTTGGGAAAAGCCATATTTATCAGGCTGTTGTGAATGGGAGTTAAATCAATATCCATTGCCATTATATCGCATGCTTTTACAACTTGTCCGGCATCCTCAATATCGCCCTTACTGCTCCCGCAGGGGATAATTACCCCCAGAGAATTCTTCGGCAGGGCTTTTTTAATTAAAAAAGCAACGACGGCAGAATCCACTCCGCCCGAAACTCCTACCACCAGACCGTTTGTATTAGTCTGCGCCACTTTGTCTTTTAACCACTGCACTGTCTTTTGGATTCTTACATCTACATCCGTCCCAACCATATTATCACCTCTATCTATTGCTTTAAAAGTATATTAACACAGACCCATTATCAAGTAAACACAACATTCTTAACGAATATTTTAGCCTGAGTTGGAAAAATTAGATAATGATGCTGTAAGCAAAGGAGGACTCAATGACTGCAAAACTCATTACAATAGGCTTAATTACAGGAATATGCAATGGTCTGTTCGGCTCAGGAGGTGGTACAATCCTGGTCCCCTGTATGGTTTTTTTTCTGGGATTGGAAGAACATAAGGCCCATGCCACAGCCATTATGGTTATTCTCCCTCTTACAGTGCTGAGTACTCTAATCTACTACAGGCACAGCTATATCGATTGGCCTACTACCCTTAAGGTGATCTCCGGAGGTGTAGTAGGAAGCTTTATCGGAGCACGGTTACTCAACAGAATTCCACCCTCGGCTTTAAGAAAAATTTTCGGTACTTTTATGATTATTGCGGCAATAAGGATGGTGTTTTGACTGCTTATAGTATTAATCGGACTGCTGTCAGGAATAGTCAGCGCCATGGGTATCGGCGGGGGTGCAATACTCATTCCTGCTTTAATATTGTTTTCCGGTTCCAGGCAGCATGTAGCTCAAAGTATAAATCTCATTAGTTTCATACCTGTTGCGATTATAGCTCTGTTCATACACTACAGGAAAAAAAACCTTAATACCGGTTATTCTATAAGCTTAATACTGGCCGGCCTTACCGGGGCCATAATAGGCTCCGGACTTGCCGTTAAACTGCCGGCCGAGGTTTTATCCAGACTTTTTGGAGTTTTCCTTTTTATAATGGGAGGCATAGAGATACTATATAAGGAACCCGGTTAACCCCTTAGCCCAATTCAATTAAAACACATTCCTTATAAACTATTTCCAAGCCCAATTGTTGGGCTTTTCCTATTATCTCGCTGCTTTCAGCGCCGGGCTGAAACCACAGCTTTTTTATATTCCGGCCGGCTGCTTCTTCTAAAACGCCAATCCCTGCTTTCGGGGGAACTATCACGCTGACCGCACCCGGTAACCGGGGCAGATCTGCTAATCGGGAATAACATTTAACCCCTTCAATGGCCTCACAATTGGGATTTACCGCATAGACTTCATACCCTTCCTTTAATAGTCTCTTATAAACCTTATATCCATACTTGTCGGGATTGGCCGATGCACCCACAACTGCCCAGATCTTCTCCTTGAACATTCTCTTTATTAACTTGTCCATAGCTATCCTGGCCAAAAGATTACCTCCTTAATTAATATCTGACTCCGGGCAGCAAACTCCGGCCACCTGCCGCTGCTCACCGGCTCATATATTAAATAAGATTATCTCTCTACCCGGTTTGGGCAGTGAAATAATCCATCTCTAAACACACTCACTGCATAGTCTTTTATATTTTTTATAGGACAGATTAACCAAAGATTTATCCTGGCTGTAAGTAATCTTTTCAATTGCTTCTTCTATCGGATAAAAGCCTCCATGTGTGAAACCTTCATCTTTATTCACTTTGGCTTCTTCATGATTTGTTTTCATAATAAACCACGTGATTTGGTTGCAAACAGGCTTTTGTCGACTTATAGAAAAGAATTCATAACTTGTTTCACCCACCGGCGATATGACCTCAGCTTCAATCCCAGCCTCTGTCTTAACTCTGGATTTAGCTGTCTCCACTGAAATATTCCCGTTCCTTATTACTCCCTTAGGCAGCACCCACTCTTCTTTATGGTTCTTTAGAATGAGTACTCTATCCTTGTTGAAGACCACGCCGCCGGCACAATCTCTGAAAAGCATAGGCAATCTCCCCTCTCGGCTTTTTTATATTATTTTAATTATATCATACCCCATTATCAAATCAAAACCCGTTGTCGAGCAAATTATAAATTAATTATTTTTAGGGAAACCTTATAAAGAAAAACCACAAACCGGAGGTGCGTAATGCACATAATATACCATTGTGTTGGGGGTACTCACTCATCGGCAATTGCTTCGGCAATTCATTTAGGCCTGCTTCCGAAAACCAGAGCTGCTACAGTTCAAGAGCTTTTAAGTATACCGTATTTTGATAATACCGATAAACAGGAATACGGTCGTATAATTCACCGGGGAATTGATGAGTATGGAAACAATATATACACTCTCAGCCGCCAATTTACCGGAAGCATTATGATCCGGGCCTTAAAGGATTTATGCATAATACTAACAGGAAGTGAAAACCATGTAATATTCATTAATGCTTCAACTGCTGTAAATAACACCATGAAAATCGGCGGCTTTCTTTCGAGAAGGTTAAACATGATTGCAATAGGCCGCCCAATAGTCTTAAAGGGATGCAGTAAAGCCTATATGGATATCGCCGCAATTGTTACCAAAACAAAGGAAAACGTACGGCAAATGCGTAATAGTTGATATATCTGCAATAAAGAAATAAACAGGTCTAATGGACCTGTTTATTTCTTTATTGCATTAAACCTAAACCTGTTTTGCTTTAGCCCGTTTAAAAAGGCTGCTTTTGCTGCAGGGGAGGAGTCGATTGGGTATTCCCATCTCCCGTCAACCTGGTTAAACCACACGGCTATCTTAATCCTTGGATAGCTGTATGCAAGCCCGTTAAAAGCCTCCCGTATCCAGTCAGCTTTTTTACCACCTGCTTCATTGGACGCAAACTCGGTTATAATTAATGGTTTGTCGGGATAAAGCTTTACGTATTCATGATATATATCCCCATATATAGCCTCAAAGTCTCTCCATTCATCCCAATCGTAGCTTGTGCCATTATTGTATCCTGTCAGGCCAATCCAATCCACATATTCATCTCCGGGATAATATAAATGAGGATTATTCCATTTAAAATCAGGAAATGACCTGTCGTGGGGATTCCACACAAAGTACGCATTATCGGCCCCTGCTTCCTTAAACAGGTTGTAAATCCTCCTCCAGGCCTGAATATAAAGGTCCTGGTCCTTTCCGAAAAACCATGCACACCATGGATCCCAGTCTCCGTTCATCTCATTACCGAACCGGAAGAACAACGGTCCATCCAATTCCTTAATCTTGGCAGCCCATCTCTTAATATATTCATCATAATCGCCTCTTACAATGCCCGGTATCATGATATCCTCGGTGTTGCCATAGGACCATGGATGCAGGGTCAGCATCATGACCCTCCCATCTGCGTATATCTCCTTTGCATCCTTCTCTGGAAATTCAGTGTCAAAGGAAGAATAGGTCATCACAAATTCGAATTTGTGTCCCAAATCTGCTTCGGCTTTTTTCAGATCATTCAGGTAATCCCCTGGAGTATGATCACTGAAAACTCCCCAAAGTGTTTTATCCTCGGGTATTGAGATCTGCATTCCATTGCCTTCCAGATTTATTTCAATCCCCTTTTCATGGAAATCTGATTTTATTTTTTGCAATGCAGCCATATTATAATCTGTCGGAGTAAAGCTGCTCAATATGGTTTGATAGTCCCCAAAGGCCTGTTCCATGTTTTCCTTATCGGTCTTCATCAGATAAGTCAGCACATACTCCTGGCTCTGGGGTATTATATTGATCTCCCAATAGTAATTAAAATCCTGCTCTATTGTTTCTATTGCTGGTCTTGTCCACATGTATTCCACTATACGGGTTCCGTTCTCCTCCTTATCACTCCTGTACAAAAGCTGTATATCAGCAGTGCCTTCAAAAATCTTCTTGTTGCTGTACCATATATATGTATTCGGCGTTATTCCGTTTAATTCCTGTTTATATATATATAGTTTCCCTGTATCGGGCTTGGTAAATGTTGTCCCCGCAAATTCATTCCGGTTGTCTGCCTGCCAGCCGTCGGGAAGATGTACCAAATACTTGTCTACATTATTATAGTAACCTTCAGACTCTGTATCTACATCCAGCTTCCTCACATCAAGAGTTGCCAGGAAGCCCTCAAACTGTTTATATACCTTTTCAAAGTATTTTAGCTCTATCGCTAAAGTTATATGATATGAAGTAGCCCCGCTATTCATGATATATATATCGACATAATATTTTTTATCTTTGATCCATTTTATAAGATACTGGCTATGCCATTCTTTATCCAGCAATTTGTCCTCAATAAGAATATAGTTTCCCCCACTATCCTTTAGGTTAGTAAATATTTTACTGGGAGAACCGCTTCTTCCTCTGTTTAATACTTCAATCCCGCCTATTTCTTTCAACTCGCCGTCCATATTTGTTGTTATTATATACTCGCCGTTGTCACCTTTGGTTAAGGCCCATCCGTCCATTAAAATAAATTCCAGACGCCCATCCACTAAAGTAGTATATGAGCTGCCATGGGATGATAGCTGAGATTCCCATGACTGGACCGGTTCTGCTTGTGCCGTATGTGCCAATACTAGTACAATCAGGGCAGTTACTATTATTATAACTCTTTTATTCTTCAATCCAATCACTCCCCCACTCCCCACGATTTTCAAAAATATAATATATTCATTAATTAGACGTATATTCTACTATATTGTTCCGTATGCGTTTTTTTAATTTAAATATATTATTTTGTACTCCGATAAAATCAGTGATTGTTATATATTCTACGTTAATTATACATATTCCTTCATACTATATTGTTTGCAAAAAATAAAAATGGCTCCTCAGGCTGGATTTGAACCAGCAACCCCTCGGTTAACAGCCGAGTGCTCCACCGTTGAGCTACTGAGGAACATTTGTTTGCAGCCCACCCACTGGGCGGGCTGTTTTTCAATAAACCCGGCAGCGACTTACTCTCCCAAGGCGTCACCACCTCAGTACCATCA
>JAENYX010000004.1:0-67397 GCA_016841565.1 Clostridium thermobutyricum
AAATAAATTAAATGTAGACTGGAAAGAGCAGGCTGTAAAAAAAGGCAAACAATATCTAAATATCATGGCTTACTCTAAAAGCGGGTTAATAGAGCAATTAGAGTTTGAAGGATTTACTACCGAAGAAGCAACCTATGCTGTAGACCAAATAGGATTTTAAATTAATTAATGTAAAGACATCCAAAGGTGTATAATACACCAGCTGAGAAACTCATTTAAGTATGTTTCGTATAAGCACCTGAAGGAATTCTCCAAAGACTTCAAGGCCGTTGACAAGGCTCCTAGCGAAGGAGCCGCCCTTGATGCCTTGTGCGAAGTTAAGGATAAATGGGGCAAACAGTATCCCTATGCTTTAAAAAGCTGGGAGACAAACTGGGATGTGCTTTCAACCTTTTTTAAGTACTCGGATGAGATAAGAAAGATCATCTATACCACAAATGTCATAGAGGATTTGCACCGGCAGTTTCGGAAAGCGACCAAATCCAAGTCAGTATTCCCCTGTGATGCGGCATTGGAAAAAATGCTTTACCTGACCACAAAAAATATCATGACAAAGTGGACGCAGCGGTACAGAAAGATAACGTATAATAAATTGCGCACATTTTAAAATATGTAGTTGCACGGATATAACTCCAAGTGTAAATTTAAGTTGAGAGACAAAAACAACACTAAAGGAGGTTATATCCGTGTCTGACAACATTATACACCTGAATGAAGGCCTATTAAAGAATCAACTTGTTGAACTGGTGCGTGGCACTGTAAAAGAAACGTTAAACAGCTTACTCGACCAGGAAGCGGACAGGCTAACCAATGCCAGCCGCTACGAACACACCGAAAGCCGTAAGGATACGAGAGCAGGCTACTATAACAGAAAGCTTTTAACTAAAGCAGGAGAGGTTAACCTTAAAATGCCCAAGCTGCGCCACCTACCCTTTGAGACTGCAATTATAGAACGCTACAAACGCCGTGAAAGCAGTATAGAAGAAGCATTGATAGAAATGTACCTAGCCGGCGTTTCGGTACGCAGAATCGAAGACATTACCGAAGCTCTCTGGGGAACCAAGGTTTCACCAGCAACCATAAGTGAGCTCAACAAAAAAGCATATATACATATTGAAGCATGGCGTAACCGCAAACTTTCCGGAACATATCCTTATGTATATTTAGATGGTATATTCCTAAAAAGGTGTTGGGGCGGTGAGGTAGAAAACATATCTATCCTGGTAGCTATAGCAGTAGATGGTGAAGGCTACCGTGAAATCATAGGTGCTGCAGAAGGCGGCCGTGAGGATAAAGCCAGCTGGCTAGAGTTCATAAGAGGCCTTAAGGAACGAGGGCTCTCAGGTACACAGCTATTTGTAGGTGATAAATGTATCGGCTTAGTTGAGACCATAGGAGAAGTATTCCCAAAGGCTAAGTACCAGCGATGTATTGTCCACTTTTATAGGAATGTCTTCTCAGTTGTTCCACATGCATATGGTAATCTAAAATTAGGTCATGCGGCTCATTGAAAACTAGGTCACTTCCAATAAAAACATGGTATCCTTTTGTATTAACTTAAGGGAGGCCTGGAAGGAAGTGGTCAAATTGAAACAGAAGCAGAAAATCATTCTCAGTCACATTAATGGCAAGAGTAACCGGAGCATAGCCGCAGAGCTTCATATGAGCAAGGATACTGTCAATAAATATGTGAATGAGTATAAACAACAGAAGGCGCAGCTCCTACTTATGAATCCGGAAGCTGATACTGAGGAACTTATACAAGCAATTGTGGAAAAGCCGAAGTACAATTCTGGAAACAGAGAGCCTGCAAAGGTTACACCTGATATAATGGAAGCTATTGAAGAATGCTTAAAACTTAATGAATCTCGCCGGGCAAACGGGATGTCTAAACAGCAGATGAAGAAAATCGATATTCACGCATATCTGCTGAATAAGAAGAACTTTGATATCAGCTATTCCACAGTAAAAAGGTTGACTAAATCTATTGAGGACAGGCACCGTGAAGCATTTATCCGTCAGGAGTATGAGTATGGGGATATATGTGAATTTGATTGGGGAACTGTAAAACTAGATATTGGAGACAGCGGGTATAAGGCTTATCAAATGGCGGTTTTTACTCCTGCCAAAAGCAATTATCGTTATGGTATGTTGTTTGGAAATCAGGATACATCCGCGTTTCAAGAATCTCATGCAGAATTCTTCAAGCATTGCAAAGGTAATCATAAAGTTATGGTTTATGACAACATGCGGGTAGCAATAAAAAAGTTTGTAGGGCTCAATGAAAAGGAGCCGACAAAAGCACTTACCGAATTGTCAATTTATTACGGATACACCTTTCGCTTCGCAAATATAGCCTGTGGAAATGAGAAAGGCCACGTTGAGCGGAGTGTTGAATATGTCAGGAGGAAGGTATTTAGCGGTCCCGGCTGTGACAAATTTGACACACTTGAAGATGCAAACCGATTTCTTTTAATAAATTGCATGTCCCTAAACAGCCGCCCAATATACAATGGAACCATACCGGCGGAAGTATTCAAGAAAGAGCAGAAGCACCTGCTACCCCATCTGCCTAAATTTGAAAGCTGCATGTACTCAGATAATCGGGTAGACAAATATTCAACTATCATGATCTGCCAAAACCACTATTCCGTACCGGATACGCTGGTGGGTAAAATGGTTGACGTCAAGACATACACAAACAAGATCATTGTATATTACGATAACAGCATTGTTGCAGTGCATGAAAGAAGCTTTAAGTGCCATAATTGGAAAATTGACATTCGCCATTATTTGCGAACCTTACATAAAAAACCAGGTGCCCTGCAGGGAAGCACAGCACTGCTTCAAGCGGACACCAAGATTAAATATATCTATGAAAACTATTATATCAATGATGCAAAGACTTTTCTACAGATATTGGAGATTATTTACGAAAAGGGCACTAATGAAGTGATTGATGCACTTAAGAAGCTTGAGCAGCTTTCTCCAATGGACATGAGCTCAGATAAAGTGAAAGTAATCATAGAACATAGGCAGGAGAAAGAAAATGAGACAACAATATCTTGTACGGATCACCTCACTGAGAAAGCGCGGAGCACTCTGTCCGCTTATGATGGACTTGCTAAGCTCCAATCGAAGAAACTGAAAAAGGAGGCCGTATAAGATGAAAGTTAAATTGAATGAAGAGATAAAAGAGTATTGCAACATACTGAAACTAAAAGGAATCAGGGCACGCTTTGAGGAGGCAATAACAGAATCTACTGATTATGAGGAATTCCTACACCGACTCTTGTCATATGAGCTGAAGGAAAAGGACAAACGCTCCATTGATTGCCGGATTCGCAATGCCCATTTCCCGTACAAACAGTATATGGGAGACATTGAACTGGACTGTCTTCCTGTGGATATGCAAAAGAAATTGCCGGAGTTAGCGACACTTAATTTCATTGAAAAAGGTAAAAACATCATAATGACCGGAAATCCTGGTACTGGCAAGACTATGGTAAGCATTGCATTGGGTCTGAAAGCCTGTATGAGTGGTTACAAGGTGCTATTTACAACGGTGCCACTACTCGTTACAACCCTAAAGGAAAGTAACAGCGCAAAGACGCTAAGGTACTTTGAAAACCGTTTTGAAAAATATGACCTTGTTATCGCAGATGAGTTGGGTTATACGTCATTTGACAGAGAAGGGACTGATTTGTTGTTCAATAACCTTTCCCTCAGGGCAGCAAGAAAGTCAACCATCATAACTACCAATCTATCATTTGAGCGTTGGGTGGAGGTATTTGGTGACCCAACTGTTACCAGCGCCATGGTAGATCGGCTCACGTACAAGGCTATTCTTGTAGATATGGAAGGTGATTCATATCGGCTTAGAGAGACCTTGAGAGAAAATGGAGCCTCCTTTGATATCACTAACAAGACAGTTTAGAAATTCAATACATCAATGAAATATGCGCCTCTTGGCCAAGAACTATTGAGGCGTTATATTATTAGAAAAGTGACCTAAAATTCGGTGAGCTTTTGACCTAATTTTCAGTTGACAAATACACCACATGGCAAAATGCGTGATGTAGCTGCTATGCTAAAAGCTATCCATGCACAGGAAGATTTAGAAAGTGCAAGGCAAAAGGCAGTAGCAGTTGCTGAAAAACTACGCAATATGAAGCTATCTGAAGCTGCAAAAAAGGTTGAAAGTAGTATTGAAGAAACCTTGACCTATATGCATTTCCCGAGCGAGCATTGGATCCGGATACGGACAAATAACGGAATAGAGCGTATCATGAAAGAGATCCGCCGCCGGACAAGAGTAGTCGGAAGTTTCCCGGATGGCAATTCAGCATTAATGCTTGTATGTGCCCGTCTTCGTCACGTAGCATCAAGTAATTGTGGTACAAAGCGTTACCTGAATATGAGCTTATTAATAGGTCAATTTACTGCTACAGACCAGCATGATGTTGGGTAGCATCCAGTAACTGCTTGGAGATATCCGTAAAAATGTGCGAAAAAATATTGACACTACCTGGTGGGATGACTTAAAGCCACTATTTACCTTTAAGGAAAAAGGCTAAAAACCTGCCCTCATCGCCGGGCGGGCTAGACCTCACAAAATAGCCGGTTTGTTTGGGCTGTTAAGAAAATATTGCCAAAGCCGCCCCGCTTTTGTGCATAAAAACAGGGCAAGTCTGGCAATATAACGGTAACTAAATTGTTGAAATGTATAAAGTTTTCTTGCCAACGAAGAAGCTTAACAAATCAAAACCACAAAATTATTTACATATCCACTAATTACACAATACAGTTATTTAATTCTAACAATTATTATCTCAGTTCACAATTCTTGAATTTATCATACAATTCATGTTTCTCATAATATTTTATGATATCATCATCAATAATCACTGCATTTGAAGATTCATATTTACCATATCCAATTCTGGCATTCTTCCATGGTTTCTCCTTATGTGACATTTTTTCTAATTCATCAGCATCGTAGATCTGATATTCTTCCACAACTTGTTTTATAAACTTTAATATTTTACTATTAATAGGTAAATTCTTTTCATATTTTGGTATCATAGACCAACCATACATTTTGTATTCTTGGTATATTTCTGGAGAAACGGGCCCATGTATCCATGCTTCAAATTTCGTCTCAGACAATTTCTCTTTTTTAATTGTTAAATACCAACAATACGTATAATAACATAACTTTTGAAGTTTTTTATGCGTATAAGAATTGCAATTTAGTACTGCTTTTGCTATTTGTGATGAACTTAACATTTTAATCACCCTATTTACTTATTAATTTAAAACTATTATTTTTCTTTAATATTATTTTTATTATATTTTAATTTTATTATAAAATCTCCATAAGGTATATCTTTATATGTCACAATAGGAGTACTAGAACATTCGACAAGTATTTCCATTTCATGCACTTCACATATTCGCTTAACGATAAATAAACCTATTCCTGAACCTTCATGACACATCATTTTAGCATTTTCGCCACGAGAACCTCTATCAAATATTGTGTCTTTTTCTCCTTCTTTAAGTATAGGTCCCATACTTTTTAATACTATATTTTGATAATCAAGTTCATCTTGAATATTAATCTCTATATTTGTATTTATTTTCGAATATTTTATTGCATTGTCTATAAGCAAAAAAGGAATTAAATCTATTGAATCATAAGCTTTAATATCTGAACATGTTCCATTACAATTTAGGATTATTTTCTTATTTTTTTCTTTACAATCTTCATTAAAACACTTTCTAATTTTATCAAATATTCTATAAAAATTACAACTTGATAACCCACTCACCATAGGTTGAGGGTTATAAAGAAAATTATATGTATCTAATCTTGTTGTTATATATGAACTCATAGCCCAAATATTCATACCATACTTTTCAAATTCATTATATTTTTTCTTGCTCGTTGATTTAGAAATTATAACATTACTTTTCTGTTTTATATGTGCATTAAACTTTCTAACATCATGAATCATATTTTCAACAAATTCTGTTAGATAATCCAACTGTTTAGATTTTCTATAATATTCTTTATATATTCTTATATATCTAATTAACTCATCTTCCTCAATGATTTTATTTTTATCAATCTTACTAATTTTAGGATTTACCTTTTTATTGTTATATTTTTCTTTTACTCTAATACTAGTAAATATTGCCAAATTTCCATCTGAATTTACTAAATATGTATTAAATCCATACGGACATGTATATAGGCCTTCTTTTTCCCCAAAGATACTTTTATAATAATTATCACATTTTGAATTTTTCTTATTTCTACAATATTGATGGCACTTTATACCTATTCCATCAACTAATTCTCCAATACCTATAATATACATAGGTATTATATTTAGTTCTTTCAATTTTCTTTCCCCCTATATAAAGAGACAAATTATTTTTGTTAAAATATTTAAAATATCTAATGTAATTTTTACATTATTAATATTTTCCATTAAATTATTTTTCAACATATCAAATTCATCATTTTTAAAACTATCTCTAAATAATCTTTCAATTCTACTAATAGTATCGGCATCTAAATTTATTTGACTTAATCTTTTCTTAATCAAATCCCAGTGATAATCTATACTAGCATATTTCCTAATATAATCATCTATCTTATCAGACCATCTATCAATATCAAGGTCTTTATTTATAAAACCGTCTATTTTATCAAGTTCTTGACTATATTTAGGATCTGCTATAGTTGAATAGCATGCAATTATTTTATGAGGATACTTTTTCTTTACTTCTATTGCATACCCTAATCCTTGATATGTGCTACCAAATGTATTAGCTACTCCTTTAATATCCAAAATCACAATATCATAAGGTTCTGCATCAATAATGTATTCAATATCTGTTTTATAGTATACTGAATACTCTCTAGTTTTTAGCATATCTATTATTTCAAATTTCTCATCGTCAACAATTAATATTTTTACATTTTTTCTTAAATTTGTTATATTTCCATCATCTAATTTTTTCAGTACATTATTATATTTTCTTCGGTAAAATCCATATATTAATTTTTCAACTTTTGACTCTTTCATTTTAACACCTCACCCGTCAAAATATCATTGAAAATATATATAACTATCTAGTATTATATCAAACTTTGTGTCATATTTTCATTTTTGATGTTTTACTATAACCAAACTTCTAAAATAATTCTAATTACAAAAATACTGGCTCATCTTTATTAGGTATTAATAATTATAACTTTATATTTTGTCCTCTCATTCTATCCAAAGTTGAAAAATTTCTAAAATTCTTTATCGTGTAGCTCGAAGCTAAATGTGAATATCTCCTTGTCATTTCCAGGGAAGTATGCCCCAGGATCATCTGAAGGCGTAGTGGCATTATTTTTTCGCATATTTTTTACAAGGTCTAAAAGATTAACACCGGGGCCGATACAGGCGTCCGGCTAAGGGGCGAATAGGAGGTAAGCGTTGTGGCTTAGATGGGCTTTAACTGGATACGAATATGATAAGTGGAGCCTAATGGTCAATTTCAGCTACAAAGAATATTATGATAATAAAAATAATTATAGCTTAGTACGCTAGCCGGGTAACGGGGGCTCTACCATTCAGGTGGTGCCTTTTCTTGAATCTCATTCAAGTTACCAGGTTTCCCTGTGAGAATTAATAATAGTGGTTATAAGTGGCAGAGTTCGTTTTGGCACAATAGTCATGGACATATAAGGGCTCACCGGCATGTGCTGCACGTCTCCTGTATTTATGGACATGAGAGTTGTACCATCTTATCTGCCGGTTCAGTTAATAATATTTAGGGGGCATGGGATATGTTAATGGTAATCTGCCAAAAAGGATAACAAGAACAGGGTTCTATAACTCAACTTAGAGTGTAGATTGTATTAGTCTCCGAATCGGTGGGAAAATAAATATATTACAAGCAACAGTAAATCCATCATGAGGGAGGCTAAAAAGGGTGCCAGATAATACCGAAACAATAAAATCCCTAAACCAGCTTTTGCAGGGAGAGTACATGGCAGTGGAGAGTTTCAATACCTTTATCTCCAAGACAGAAGATGAGAATGTTAAGAAAAATCTTCAAGAGATACAAAAGCAGCACAGGCAAAATATTGATACATTGGCAAGCTATATTCAGGACATTGACGGACAGCCGCATGAGAATCTTGGGATGAAGGGTAAGCTTGGCAATATGAAGGTGGGTATGGATTTGGGCTCAAAGACCCATACGGCTGAAATTATCAAAAAAGCGTTGGAAGGCGAAACACGGGGAGTTAATATGGCAGAAAAGGTTCTAAGGGGTAACCTGGATGATAAATCCAGGGATATTGCAGGTGAGATACTACACAAGGACAGGAGTTCTATTGATAGGCTGAATAGCCTGATGTAATGGGTATGAAATTACCCGATAAGAGAGCCTATAGGCTCTCTTTATTGCTTCTATTAGGACAATAAGGTATATCTATCCTTCCAGCTTCCGTTGTATCCTCCGGGATGAGGGGGTAAGCGACAGGCCGCCTTTACCGGTACAGCGCAGCTCTGCGGGCAGCATCAGTCCCGCCTTATACATAGCGGCGATTGTTTCATCCAGCGGTATTACCTTGTCAAATCCGGCCAATGCCAATTCGGCCATTGCCAAAGCATTACTGCCGGCCATTATATTTTTCCCGAGGCAGGGCACCTCTACCCGGCCGGCCACCGGGTCGCAGGTTAATCCAAGCACGTTTTGCAATGCCATTGACGCTGCATCAAGAGCCTGTTCTGCCGTACCTCCCAACAATTGTACCAAACCCGCCGCTGCCATACCCGAGGCAGAACCGCATTCGGCCTGACATCCGCCCATCTCCCCAGAAAAAGTGCTGTGCTCTGCAATCAGGACGCCAACCATTCCTGCCGCCATCATGGCTTTGCCGACTGCGTCATCCGGCATATCCAGGACATGAGCGGCGCCAATCAATGTGCCCGGCACCGCTCCGCACGAACCGGCAGTAGGAGATGCAACAATGGTTCGCATGGAACTTTTGGCCTCCATCATAAGGGTGATATTTTTAATTATGAAATGCATCATTCTGCCGCTTATCATGTTTTTTTCCGAAAGCAGCTGTGCCTGCCGTCCCAATATCCGGTCGGGATATTCTTCTTTGGCTGCTGCAGTGTCATCAATGGTCTGTTTAAGAATCGATACCATATCTGCCATTTTGGACAAAACTGCCTGCCTGCTGAGCCCGCTCCGGTTTGTTTCGTAACGGATTGCGATATCTGACAGTGAAAGCTGCTCTTTTTCCGCAATGGCAAGTATTTCATCAGCCGTATTGAAAAGGCCGGAATACTCACTCTTCGATTTAACCGGCAGTACAGGAGTGAGAGTTATGACATGTCTAACGGGAAATTTCTCTTTGAGTTCTGATAGTAGGCTTCTGGGCATTTGGGACTGAGCACGGTAATCTATAAGGTATTGCCCTGCATCATTATGAGACACAAGCAATGTGTCATGCTTGCGGCTGTGAGTGCCGATATAATCCCGGCAGGCATCCACCGTATCAGACGGGCAATTGCCAAACAACAGTATCGTCTCATGAAAGCCGCCGTCAATGGATACCGGAATGCCGGCCAATTGGCGCAATTCAATCATGCCGCCGCCACGGGAAATAAATTCTGCTTCTATATGCCGCTTCATTGAATCAAACGCCGTAACCCTGAAAACATTGGGATGGTCGGCGGTAAATTCAGAAATGCGAAATTCTATTGAAATCCCGGATTGTTTTGCCAGTTCCAGCGCATCCGCTATACGCGGGTCGTATGTATCATATCCCAGAATTCCACCGGCCAGACCGAAATCCGATCCCTGGGTGCGAAAAGTCTGGGCCAGGGAATGGCCGGCGGCAAATTCAAAAATCACCCGCTTCGGATGGTCACCGGACATCTGACGGATGATTTTGCCGATACGTACCGATGCCGCAGTATGAGAGCTGGACGGGCCAATCATTACAGGACCAATAACATCGTTGAAAATGCTTGCAGGCTGTTTCATAAGATCACTCCTTCCAATTACCGTCATAAAGAATTTATTCTGCTTACAATTGAGAGATTCCTGCTATGTACAACTGCTCTGTCCTGATAAACTCCGTAAGGATGAGCGCAAGCTATCAACAAGCATGGGCAAAAAGTCTGAAATCCATATTGTATAATTTTCTATTGAAAAAGCATAGGCTATATGGTATTATATCACTTGTGACCAAAACAATAAAACATGCGGGAGTGGCGGAATTGGCAGACGCGCTAGACTTAGGATCTAGTGGTGAACACCGTGGGGGTTCAAGTCCCTTCTCCCGCACCAGTAATATCCACAACGGTGAAGATATCCATTTTATTTTGATTATCCGCACTATTGTGGATTATTATTTTCCTGGGGGAAGCACAGGAGGGGAAGCAATAGAACCGTCCCCGTGCTTCCGGAGCACGGGGACGGTTCTATTGCTTCCAGTTGACTTTTTATACGTAACCTGATAGAATTATTCCCAATACACAGATACAGTGATTATACCGGAGGTAAACTCTATGGAAAACCTTATTGGAAAGGTTAATGCCGGACAATTAAACAGCTACTACTATTATTACGTCGGGGGCTATTATTACAGCGCCGGCTGTTTGTCCTGCAACAGAATATGTAAAACCTTTTCTAATGAGGATATGAAAAGATTGGTGCGGTATAAGCCAATAAAGGTATAGGAATTACCATACCTTTATAGTAATAGATAGGAATACCAGAGGACTCATTGGATGAGTCCTCTTTTTTATTTAAGGAAAGGGGACTCACCGTTATTGAGATGTGAGAGGTTAGAGGTGTGACGTGAGGTTTTGCACTGCTTTTTAGCAGCTCTGAAATTCTCATATCCTACATCCCACATCCCAAGGGAATGCCCCCAATTAACAAAGCATGTCTCCGGAGAAGGGGGAATGTCTACAACACTACAAATATTATGGGAGAGGAGCAATGGGTATGATTATTGTATTAAACCAAAATGCAGCTGAAGAGGATGTTGAAAAAATCAAAAGGAAAATGATTAGCCTGGGCTGTGAAATCCATGAGTCCAGGGGGACAAACTATCATATTTTCGGGTTGGTGGGGGATACCAGTTGTATCGACCCCTCATTGATTGAGGCAAACAGAAATGTAGACAGGCTGATATCGGTTCAGGAACCATACAAAAAAGCAAACAGGCTTTTCCACCCCGAGAAAACTGTTGTGAATGTGGAAGGCAAAGAAATAGGCGGCGGGGAGTTTACGGTTATTGCCGGGCCCTGTTCGGTGGAGAGCGAGGAGCAGATAGTGAGCATTGCTGAGAGCATTAAGGAAAGCGGAGCGGCCTTCCTTAGAGGGGGAGCATACAAGCCCAGGACTTCTCCTTACAGTTTCCAGGGCCTGGGAGAGCAGGGACTTGAACTGCTCAAACTGGCCCGGGAGAAAACCGGGATGCCCATTGTTACCGAGCTGATGTCTCCGGATAAAATCGGGAAGTTCGTGGCCGATGTGGATATCATCCAAATAGGTGCCAGAAGCATGCAGAACTTTGACCTGCTTAAGGAAGTGGGAAAAACATCCAAGCCGGTACTGCTCAAGAGGGGTATGTCGGCCACCATCGAGGAGCTGCTAATGGCGGCCGAATACATAATGTCGGAGGGGAATGAGAGAGTTATACTTTGCGAAAGGGGAATCCGGACCTTTGAAAAATACACCAGGAATACGCTGGATTTGAGCGCCATACCTGTTATTAAAAAGTACAGCCATCTGCCGGTAATAGTAGACCCCAGCCATGCATCGGGGTACTGGTGGCTGGTGGAGCCCCTGGCCAAAGCTGCCCTTGCGGTGGGTGCCGACGGATTAATAATAGAGGTGCACAACGACCCGGCAAATGCCAGATGTGACGGTCAGCAGTCCATCAAACCGGAGAGATTTAAAGCTTTGATGGATATACTGGGGAAAATGGCCCGGGTAATAAACGAATAGATGGGGGATGGCAAATATGAAAAAACCGGGAAAAAGCATTACTATTGTGGGGCTGGGACTGATAGGCGGCTCCTTTGCCATGGCCCTTAAGAAACTAAACCCTGCAAATCTGTGGGCGGTGGATGTGGACCGTGGCGCTTTGGAAGCCGCCCGGGAAAGAGGTATAATCGACGAGGGATACATGGACCCTCAAACACCGCTGGGTAATTCAGACATAGTAATAATGTGCACATATCCAGGCATAACCATTAGTTTTATCAGGGATAATATGCAGTGCTTCAAAAGAGGGGCAATTATCACCGACACTGCCGGTATAAAGGTCAGGCCGGTAAGGGAAATTAACTCAATACTGCGTGAGGATCTGGACTTTGTGGCAGGGCATCCCCTGGCAGGAAATGAGTATAAAGGCCTGGAGTTTGCATCCGGTTCAATATTTGACGGTGCGAGCTACATAATAACTCCCACCGACAGAAACAAAGAAAAAAACATAGCGGCAATCGAAGATCTGGTTACCGGGTTGGGCATTAAAAGGATAGTCAGGCTGAGCCCGGCAAAGCACGATGAAGTTATAGCCCTGTCCAGCCAGCTCCCCCATGTTATTGCCGCCACTCTTATAAGCGGCGTCGATGATTATGATACCAATCTGTTTGAGGCGGGGAGCTACAGGGATGCAACCAGGGTGGCCAGGATTAACTCACAGCTATGGGCCGAGCTTCTTCTGGAAAACAATAAAAACATACTGGCTCAGATAGAAAATTTTGAATATAACCTGGCCCAAATAAAGAGAGCCATAACAGACAACAAACCGGAAATACTTGAGCTAATATTTGACCGGGTGTGCGCTAAAAAGGAAGGAATTTTAACAGGATCGGAGAAAGCATAAAATAAGGTGTATGAAAGGGGAAGCCAGGATGGATACTGTCACAATAAATCCGGCCGGTCTGGCCGGAAAGGTAAATATCCCTCCTTCAAAAAGCCTCAGCCACAGGGCGGTAATATGTGCCGGGCTTGCGGAGGGTATAAGTATTATAGACAACCTGATACTTTCGGAGGATATAAAAGCCACTCTAAGCGGTATTGAGGCCCTGGGGGCGTCGGTTGAATTCATTAATACCGGGTCTCTGCAAGAAACCTGTACCGTCAGAATAAAGGGGAATGCCGGGGTAAAGGTCCAAAACGATACCATCAACTGTAACGAATCCGGGTCTACACTGAGGTTTCTGGTACCCTTTGCAGGCCTTGCCGGGCAGAGCATGACCTTTACAGGGCGGGGAGAACTGGTCCAAAGGCCCCTTGATATATACTATGAAATATTTGACCGGCAGGGCATAGAGTATTCCAATAACAACGGAAGGCTTCCATTAACGGTGAAGGGTGTATTAAAGCCGGGGACTTTCAGAGTTAAAGGCAATGTAAGCTCACAATTTATAACGGGGCTTATGCTGACGCTGCCCCTCCTTGATGGGAATTCAAAAATAGAAGTAACCACTCCGCTCCAGTCAAAGGGGTACGTGGAACTGACGCTGGATGTTCTTGAGAAGTTCGGCATATACATACACAACAGGGATTTCAGGGAGTTTGGCATTAATGGAAAACAAAGCTATAAAAGCACGAATTACCAGGTGGAAGGAGACTACTCCCAGGCAGCATTCTGGCTGGTGGCGGGGCTTTTGGGCGGCGAGATAGTATGCAACGGTTTGAATCTTAATTCGGCCCAGGGGGACAGAGATATACTCAGCATAGTTAAAAGAATGGGGGCCAATATACAAGCCCATCAGGATTTTATTAAAGCCGTGAGGTCAGCAACCCACGGAACGGTGATTGATGCTTCCCAGTGCCCTGATCTTGTACCCGTTACTGCCGTCCTGGGGGCACTAAGCACCGGGACAACAAAAATAGTAAATGCCGAAAGGCTCAGGATAAAGGAATCCGACAGGCTCAGGGCAATATCAACAGAGCTCAATAAACTGGGTGCCAATGTCATCGAGTTGGACGACGGCCTTATAATAGAAGGAAAAGAGAGCTTAAAAGGCGGCAGGGTGGACAGCTGGAACGACCACCGGATTGCCATGGCACTGGCGGTGGCTTCCATAAAATGCACCCGGCCTGTTATAATAACCCGAAGCGGCGCAGTAAAAAAATCCTACCCGCATTTCTGGAAGGATTTTATAAGCCTGGGAGGGGACATGGAGGGCTCTTCAAGCACCCAATATACACTGTTATAAGGAAACCAGCCTTTTCTTTTCACCGTCCTGCAAGGTTCCGGCGCAGTTAAGCGCAAGCTTTTTCATCTCATCACTTATCTTGGCGGTAGGATTGCTGAGTACGAAAGGGACGCCTTTGTTTAATGCATTAACCGTTACCTTGCCGTTGGAAGAAATATGGTTGTCTATTGTTATGTTAAGGTGTCTTTCCACTTCCCGTCTGTTAAGACCGATTTCGTCGGATGACCGGTTTGACACATAACGGATATTGCTTGATACGCCAAGTTTCTTCAACAGCTCACTTATATTTTTTACCCTTCGGACGGTGGTAAGTTCAAGGGCAAGTACCATCAGGATTTCGTCCGACATATTCATTATGGAAAGGGTAAAGGCATCAAGAATGCACGAGGTGTCAATAACCACAAAGTCGTATTGCTGTTTCAGCAGTTTGAGTATCTTTTCCAGATGCTCAGGCTTTACCGACTCCGCATATTGGGGCTCGGGGGGAGCCAAAAGGGCATCTATGCCCGAACTGTGTTTGCAGAGGCATTCATTCAGCAATTCCTGGTCAAGACCTTCAATATCCTGAACAATGCAGTTTACGGTCTTCCTCCGTTTTAAATCCAGCATTACTCCAATATCGCTGGACTGCAGGTCCATATCCAGCAGCGCAACCTTTTTCCCGGTTAATTGATGAAGCATTACTGCCAGATTGACAGCAATGGTTGTTGTGCCTATGCCCCCCTTAGGACTGTATACCGAAATCACTTTAGGGTCTGAAAAGGATGCAGGTGCCCTTTTTCTGTTTTTTCTGCTGTCCAGTTGATGTATCTTTTTGACCGAGCTTATCAGCTGGTCGGCCGAAAAGGGCTTGGTCAGATAGTCCCTTGCTCCCGCAATCATGGCCTTTTTGATATACTCCAGTTCACTCTGTACGGTTGTCATGATGATGGATATCCCGGGGTAGGCAAAGGAAATTTTCTCGGTAGCCTCAATACCGTCCATCACCGGCATGTTTATGTCCATCAGGATTACGTCGGGTTTTACCTTCTCAAGAAAGCTGAGGGATTCTTTACCGTTGTTTGCAGTCCCCACAACTTCGATTTCCTCGTCAAAGGAGAGCAGCCTGGAGATATTGCTGCAGGTTTCCGGGATATCGTCTACTATCAATACTTTGATGCTCATATGTCTTCGTCCTTTCCAATTAAGTATTCAAATAGAAAGTGTTTAATCAGGTCGGCATGTCATTGGCCGGATTCCTGTGCAGCATATGCATGGAACACAGTTGGTCACTTTACACGCATTGTCAGACTGCCGGAGACCCATTTTGGAGTACCGGTAATCTTATTTATTATAGGTAAATCTATATACACCGGATACTGAACCGTAACCGTTACATCTTCATCGCTTTTTCTTGTTATTTCCGGGGAAATATAAACAACCAGTTTACTGTCATCCAGCAGTATGGTGGCCTGCTTGATTTGTTCAATTATGGCGCTGTCGCTGACACCAAGGGAGGCTGCCCGTGCTCCTTCCCGGGCTCCATAGTTGACTAAAAGCTGGGTGCCGCCAAGCCTGGAAAATTCAAATATTCCGGCAATCAGAAACAACAGTACCGGCAGTGATATTGAAAATTCCGCGAAGGACTGACCCTCACTCCTGCGCCAAAACCTCCTAAACATAACCCATCACCTGCAATCCAAGGGCCAGAATGGTTCCCAGCATAATTGCCACTGCATAGGGGAATGTGTACTGGCTGTGGTTCTCACGGGCAAAAAAGGCCGGCCGGGCGAAGAACAGCATCCGCAGATTCTCCAGATTTGAGCCTGTTTTTTTATCCCTGATAAGAAGCCATATGGATATAATGGCTCCCGCCGCCGCAATACACAGTGTGGCGTATAAGGCGAAGTGCCAGCCCCCGAAGGCGCCAATTACTCCGGTAAGCTTTGCATCCCCTGCCCCCAGCCATCCCAGCAAATAGGGGATGAAGAACAGCAGAGTTCCTACAATGAGACCCTTAAGAGTTTCAAACAATCCATTAAATCCATGTTCATAGGCATTAAGCAGAAGGGCCATAATTATACCGACAATTAGCACCCGGTTGTAAATTTTTCTTTCCTTTATATCGGTTATGGTGCATAGGGCAATTATACAAAGAAGGAGAATGTATTTCATAAAATCCCTCCGGTTTCCAAAAAGGTCCTGCCATCTGTATTAGCAGGACAAGGGGGTTGTTATAAGGTGGGAGCTTAAGTATTAAACTTGGATGCAGCTATAGAGATTACATGGCCAAGTTCATCCTTTAGTGCGAGCGAAGTTGATATAAGAGCAACGGATACTATTCCGAATACTATAGCATACTCACGTGACGTTTCGCTTCGTTCATCGTTCAGGAAGCTCTTTATGGTTTTAAGCATTTTACCATACACTCCCTTTGATATTATTTGGTAATATACATGATACCACCGTTCAAAGGGGCTGACATCTGCCTTTCGGCCTATTTGAGTTTTGTATGGGCTTATTTTTAAAATAGGCCTATAGGCCTATGGAGAAATAGGACCCTTCATCTGCAATCAAAAGGACTGTCTCCGGATTATATGAAATGCTCTTTCATTGCCATCACGCAGGCTTCGGTTCTGTCGGCAGCATCAAGCTTTCTTAATATATTGGTTACGTGGTTCTTTACAGTCTTCTCACTTATATACAGCTCCCGGGCTATTTCTTTGTTGGTCCTGCCTTTGGCCACCCACTGCAGTACCTCTATTTCTCTTGCCGAAAGAGGACAGATATTGCGATCCCGGGATTGCCGGGCCAGGCTGGTATACCGGTCTATAAGGCCGGTGGCCACCGACGGGTCTATATATGCCTTGCCATCATAGACTTCTTTGATTATACCGGTAAGGCTTTCCAAATCGGTGTTCTTGAGTATGTATCCCTTTGCTCCGGCAGCCAGAACATCGGTTATCTTATCAATCTCTTCGCATACTGTAAGGGCAATAACCTTGGAACCGAAATGCGACCCTGTAATTTTCCGGCAGGCTTCGATACCGTCCATATCGGGCATATTTATGTCCATAAGAACAATATCAGGCCTGTGCTTTTCACACAGACGTATTGCTTCCAGACCGTTGGAAGCCTGGGCTATTACTTTGAATTCTTTATTGATTTCTATTAGTTTAATAAGGCCTTGTTTAACAATTTGGTGGTCGTCTACAACCATCAGTTTAATGGGGTCCATGTCGTCCCTCCTTAACTACAGGGAATTTCCATTAATATTTCAGTGCCCTTGTTTTCGGCAGAATTAATGGTTATATTCCCTTCCATAAGGTTTACTCTTTCTTTTATGCCCTTCAGCCCAAAATGCTTTGTATAGTCAACCTTGTCGGGATTAAATCCAATGCCGTTATCCTTTACTCGGACTCCGATTACAAGGGGCGATATATTGAAGTCTATTTCAATAAAATCTGCTCCTGAATGTTTGCGCGCATTGTTCAATATCTCCTGAATGATTCTGTAAATGGATATTTCATGGGTATCGTCAAACCGTTTATCGCAGGTAGAGGGGTTTACATTAACGATTATTCCGGTATGCTTTTCGAATTCGTTGCAGTACTTGTTGATGGCATAGATAAGGCCCAGGTCGTCAAGGTGCATTGGGCGCAGGTTGAATATTATCCTTCTTATGTCTTCAAGGCTGGCGTTGGCAGTTCTTACAAGACCGTTGAGCTCTTCAAGCAGTTCAGCATTTTCTATACCCAGCTGTTTGCATATCTCGGCCCGTATGACAACGTTGGAAATAGCCTGGGCGGGGCCGTCGTGGATATCTCTGGCTATTGCCTTCCGCTCCTCTTCCTGGGCTTTTATAATGGAAATAACCATATCATCCTTACCTTGCATTTTCTTAACATAGCCCGACATGCCCATAAGGCTGTCGGCCAGATAATTAATCACTTCGGTAACCCGTCCCGAAAGCTTTTTTGCCCTCTCTGCGGTCTTGGACAGCTTTCTATATCTCCTGGTCAGCTTATCCCTTTCCTGCCGGAGCTGGCTTTCCTGCTGCTGCAGGTCATGGTACCTGTCTCTTAACTCCAGGGCCGTATCATAGGCGTTTTTCATTTCCTCTTCACCGTGGGAGTCGAAATCCTTGTTGGTAACATAGAGTTCATATCTGGCAAGTTTTTCCTTATACTGAAAGCCGTCTACTTTATCGATTATCAAATCGACCTTCTTGCTAATCTCCTGGAGGTCGTTTTTTATCTTATCGCATTCATCGCTGATCTGGCCACTGATTTCATCTATTTCATTCTTGCCGTCCTGTATCTTTTGAATAGTTCCTGTCAGTATGGCGTCCAGCATTTTGATATCAAAACCAGCCAAAGGAAAAGCCCCCCCACAAAAATAAAAATTGATCTCATAAAGTATTTATCGGAATATTCTCCCAACATTATAATAACGCATTCTACCGATATAAGTCAAAACATGTAACATTTTATCGCAACAGCCATCATTCGGAAAATGACGGCACTTAGACCGGGGGAATCTGAGCTAAGGAGAGGTGAAAAACCTGCGTTTGCCGTCCGGAAGTCCGGCAGGCAAAAAAACACTCAACCAGAACAGGGGCCTGTAGGTTCGCCGACAATTGAATGAGTCCTCTGTTTGTAATGGCCTAAGAAAAATGTAAATATTACCGTATTATGCAGAAGATTTTCATATATTTTTTCCCGGCAGGCAAATAATAATGGTACAGGCAGAAAAGTTGGGAGGTGTAAACGTGACGGCACCCAAAATGCAGGTAAAATGCGGAGTTGACAACTGTGAATACTGGAGGGAGCATTACTGTACGGCAAACGCTGTGGAGGTCAACGCAATGGGAGACGGTCATGCCCGCACAAGTGAAGGAACCTGCTGTACCACTTTTAAGGACAAAAGTTTCAGATGATAGGAATGAGGGCCGGCCGGTCCTCTTTCTGTCTGAAAAAGTAGCGCAGATACGGCAGTCTGCAGAAAATTAAAAAGCAAACTCAAGATAATCCCGGACAAAACCAGGAAGATTTTCACTATTGCATTGCTCCGGAGTTTATGCTAATATACTCTATGTAACTGCCATTATTGGCCGGCATGCGGGAGTAGCTCAGTGGTAGAGCGTCGCCTTGCCAAGGCGAAAGTCGCGGGTCCGAATCCCGTCTTCCGCTCCACCTGGACAGACCTTGACCGGGGTCTGTTTTTTACGTTGCTTGTTATAAATATGTTGTTATGTTATAATGTTTTAGTCAAATCGGGCATAACTAATAAAGCTATATACATATAATCAAGGAAATGGGAGGAGCATATATGGTTTCGAAATTGGAGAAAATAGAGAATAATATCGCAACACTGGAAATAGAAGTAAGTCAGGAGCAATTTGAACAGGGCATCAAAAAAGCCTATAAGAAAATCGCAGGCAGGTTCAATATACCCGGCTTTAGAAAAGGCAAAGCACCAAGAAGCATTATTGAGAGGCACTATGGTGAGGGTATCTTCTATGAGGATGCAATAAATGAAGTGTGCCCAGATGCCTATCAGGCTGCAGTGGAAGAGCATGACCTCAAGCCGGTGGACAGACCTGAAATAGATATAGTTCAGATAGAAAAAGAAAAACCCTTGGTTTTCAAAGCAGTCGTTACAGTTAAGCCTGAAGTTGTTCTGGGCGAATATAAAGGAATACAAGTGGAGAAAAAAGAATATCCTGTTACCGATGAGCAAGTTGAGACCGAACTGGACAATATGCGTCAGTCCAATGCAAGGATGATTGCAGCCCAGGAAAGGCCGACCAGGAAGGACGATATGCTCATAATCGACTATAAAGGTTTTGTAGGGGATGAACAGTTTGAAGGCGGTACCGCTGAAAACCAGTCCCTGGTTCTCGGTTCAGGACGTTTTATAGAGGGCTTCGAGGACCAACTGATTGGTGTAAATGCCGGAGATAGCGTCAAGGTAACCGTTACCTTCCCGGAAGACTACCAGGCTGAAAAGCTGGCTGGTAAAGAGGCTGTTTTCCAGGTGGATGTAAAGGAAATAAAGGAGAAAGAGCTGCCGGCACTGGATGACGAGTTTGCCAAGGATGTAAGCGAATTCGATACCCTCGGGGAGCTTAAAGCGGATATAAGAAGCAAGCTGGAGGAGAGGGCCCGGCTAAGAGTAAAGAATGAAACCGAAAATGAAGTAATAAAGAAAGTAACGGAATTATCCAGCATTGACATACCCGAGGTAATGGTAGAAAAACAGATAGACGCAATGGTTAGGGATTTTGAAATACAGCTTATGTACCAGGGCTTGAATATGGAGAATTACCTTGAGCATTTCAAGCAGTCCAGGGATGATTTCCGGGCCGGACTTAAAAATGATGCTCAGGAGAGGGTTAAAACGCAGCTTACCCTGGAAAAAGTTTCGGAAATAGAAGGAATTACCGAGACACGGGAAGAATTAGACAAAGAGATAGAAGATATGGCAAAACAGTATAAGCAGGAAGATATGTCCAAGTTCAAAAAGTCCCTGGGGGAAGACGAACTAAACTATATTAAAGAGAGTATAATAATAAGGAAAACTATAGACTTTTTGGTTGAAAGCTCAATAATTAAATAACCGTAAATTGGGGAGGGTAATGAATATGTCACTTGTTCCGATAGTTGTAGAGCAAACCAGCCGTGGGGAAAGGTCCTATGATATTTATTCGAGATTGCTGAAAGACAGGATAATATTTTTGGGTGATGAAGTTAATGATGTTACCGCCAGTCTTGTGGTGGCGCAGCTTTTATTCCTTGAATCGGAAGATCCCGATAAGGATATACATCTTTATATAAACAGCCCCGGAGGCTCCATTTCGGCGGGGTTGGCCATATATGACACAATGCAGTACATCAAGTCGGATGTATCCACAATCTGCGTGGGTATGGCTGCATCCATGGGTGCTTTCCTGCTGGCTGCAGGGGCCAAGGGCAAAAGGTTTGCCCTGCCCAACAGCGAAATAATGATTCACCAGCCATTAGGAGGTACAAGAGGCCAGGCGATAGAGATAAAGATACATGCCGAAAGAATTATAAAGCTGAAAGAGACCTTGAACAAAATACTAAGTGAAAGAACCGGCCAGCCCTTGGAGAAAATTGAGAAGGACTCCGACAGGGACTTCTTTATGACATCCGACGAAGCAGTGAAATATGGTTTGATTGATAAAGTTATCACGTCCAGGTAATAACACATTAAGAGAGGTGGAATAATGACCAGGTTTGACGATAAGAAGCAGCTCAGGTGCTCTTTCTGCGGGAAAACCCAGGAACAGGTCAAAAGGCTTATTGCAGGCCCGGGAGTATATATCTGCGATGAGTGTATTGACCTATGTCAGGAGATTATTGAAGAGGAATTCGAAGAGGATATTGACGAGGTATTGCAGGATATACCCAAGCCCAGAGAAATAAACGATTTCCTGGCCCAGTATGTAATAGGTCAGAACGATGCCAAGAAATCCATGGCTGTAGCGGTATACAATCATTATAAAAGAATAAACAAAGCAAGCAAGGACGATGACGTTGAACTGCAGAAGAGCAATATTATACTGATTGGGCCTACCGGTTCGGGTAAAACCCTGCTGGCCCAAACTCTGGCCAAGATGCTTAACGTTCCTTTTGCAATTGCCGATGCTACTTCTCTTACCGAAGCAGGGTACGTCGGTGAAGATGTGGAAAACATACTGTTAAAGCTGATACAGGCGGCCGATTTTGATATAGAAAGAGCCGAAAGAGGGATTATTTATATCGACGAGATAGATAAGATTGCAAGGAAGTCGGAAAATCCTTCCATTACCAGGGATGTCAGTGGTGAAGGAGTACAGCAGGCACTCCTGAAAATACTTGAGGGTACCGTTGCAAGCGTGCCTCCCCAGGGAGGGAGGAAGCACCCCCATCAGGAGTTTATACAGATTGACACCACCAATATACTGTTTATCTGCGGAGGTGCCTTTGACGGCCTGGAAAAACTGATACAGAAGAGGATAGGACAGAAGGCCATTGGGTTTGGTGCCGATATAACAAGCAAAGGGGATATGGATATCGGCCGGATTTTGAAGAAGATACTACCCGAGGATCTGCTCAAATACGGGCTTATACCCGAGTTTATAGGCAGGGTTCCTGTAATAGTGACATTGGATCCGCTCAACAAGGAAGATCTGGTATCCATATTGAAGGAGCCTAAGAATTCATTGGTCAAACAGTATAAAAAGCTGTTTAAGCTGGACGATGTGGAATTGGATTTTGAGGACAGTGCGCTGGAGGTAATAGCCCAAAAGGCCCTGGACAGAAAAACAGGGGCCAGGGGCTTAAGGTCTATACTTGAGAGCATCATGCGTAATGTGATGTATGATATACCATCGAGGGAAGACGTTGAAAAATGTGTGGTAACCAAAGAGACAATAGAGAACGATACCGATCCTACACTGGTTTTTGTAGACCCGGGTCTTAAGAAAAAGACCAAGCAAAAAACAACCAGAAGGACCACCAGCAAAACCAACGAAACTGCGTAAGTTAAGTAAATGCAAGCACCTCCGAGGCCGAAAGGTCCTGGGGGTGTTTTTGATTTCAATCGTAGATTACCAGTGACAGGCATCCGTCATCTACGCTACGTAAGGCACGCAGACCCCAAAGTATATCAATCGGGGACATTCCGCGGCAAGGAATACCTGCAAAAAGCGCTGTCCCCTTTCCTCTATCTGTCATTCTGAGGGCGAAGCCCGAAGAATCTTTCCCAGAGATAGACACAAGATCCTTCGCTATCGCTCAGGATGACACACTAGGAGATGTAAAGTTTTAAACGCGTTATATATAGCAATTGTTATCCATTTCTTTCCCATGATTCCAATAATGTTGTGCCTCTGAGCCTGCTAAAAAAACCGTGTTTGCAAATAATATCTGTAGAAAAGCACAGAAAGGAGGGTGCCGCAGGTGTCGGATATTCTTTTTTTAGTCCAGTTCTTCTTCGCAGTAGTGATTGGACTATATTTTTTAAATCTTTTGAAAAACCAGCAGGGGAGTAAAGGAGCCATACAGAAAGAATCAAAAAAAGAGATGGAGAAACTTGACAGAATGCGAAGAGTATCTCTGACGCAGCCCCTGTCCGAAAAAACCCGGCCTTCCGACTTCAGCGAAATTGAAGGCCAGGATGACGGAATCCGTGCACTGAGGGCGGCTCTGTGCAGCCCAAATCCGCAGCATGTGATAATATATGGCCCCCCGGGTATAGGCAAAACTGCTGCAGCAAGACTGGTGCTGGAAGAAGCGAAAAAGAGCCCCCTTTCGCCCTTTAATCATGAGGCATGTTTTGTTGAGGTGGATGCCACAACGGTCAGGTTTGATGAGAGGGGAATTGCCGATCCGCTTATGGGTTCGGTGCATGATCCCATATACCAGGGAGCAGGAGCCATGGGAGCGGCCGGTATTCCACAACCCAAACCCGGTGCAGTTACCAAGGCCCATGGAGGTATACTTTTCATTGATGAAATCGGGGAACTGCATCCCATACAAATGAATAAACTGCTGAAGGTACTGGAGGACAGGAGGGTATTTCTTGAAAGCGCATATTATAATTCCGAGGATTCTAACATCCCTCTCCATATACATGAGATATTCAAGGACGGACTGCCGGCCGACTTCCGCCTGGTTGCCGCCACTACCCGGCCGGCTGAAGAGGTTTCGGCGGCCCTCAGGTCCAGGTGCATAGAAATATATTTTAAGCCCCTTTTGAAGGAGCATATAAAAAGGATAGCCGCAAAAGCGGCATCAAAGAGCGGGCTTGAGATATCCGACAAGGCGGTGGAACTGATAGGCCTGTATTCTTCAAACGGAAGGGATGCCGTCAACATGATACAAATAGCCGGTGGCATATGCATTACCGAGGGCAGAAAAGAAATAAGCACAGTGGATATCGAGTGGGTGATAAATTGCAGTCATTATTCTCCCAGGATGGAAAACAGGCCCAAGGAACTGCCGCAGGTTGGATACGTAAACGGGCTGGCATTGTATGGAGCAAACAGCGGGGCACTGCTGGAAATAGAAGCTTCGGCAATTCCGGTAGAGAAGGGAAGGGGGACAATCACTGTTACCGGTATAGTGGATGAGGAGGAAACCGGTGACGGCACAAAACGGTTTAAAAGGCGGAGTACGGCAAAGGGTTCGGTTGATAATGTAATAACCGTCATAAGGAAATTTCTGGGCGCTGATCCAAGGGACTATGACATACACCTCAATTTCCCCGGCGGTGTTCCCATAGACGGGCCTTCGGCCGGAATTACAATAGCCACCGCCATTTATTCGGCTATAACAGAGAAACCTGTAGACAATATGATGGCTATGACCGGAGAAGTATCAATCCGTGGAGAGGTAAAGCCGGTGGGAGGGATACCGGTAAAGCTGGAAGCAGCCTGCCATGCAGGTATCAGGAGGGTTCTAATACCGGCGTCAAACTGGCAGGATTCCTTCAGGGATTTTGATATCGAAATAATAAAGGTATCCCGGATTGAAGAGGTACTCAGGAATTCAATAGTCGAAAGAGAACCGGCCGACAACCGGGCTGCCGCCGCCGGCTGCGACTTATTAAGCGCATCCCCGTTAAAACAATAAGAAATGGTGCCGGCTGTTTGTCTTTGTTGCAAAAAAAATCTATTGCGGTTATTATATAGTATAGCTGCATTGTTACCAACAATGCAAAGGGGTACACTAATATTACTTAATCTGCGGGAGTGATTGTTTATGCAAAAAACAAACAAAAACCGGGTTTTGCCCCTTCTTCCTTTAAGGGGTATATCGGTTTTCCCATATATGATGCTCCATTTCGACGTGGGAAGGGACAAATCCATAAGCGCTCTTGACGAGGCCATGGTAAAGGACCAGCTTATATTCCTGGTAAGCCAGAAGGATGCCTCCACCGACCAGCCGTCGGCCGAGGACTTTTACCAGGTGGGTACCGTATCAAAGATTAAGCAGCTTCTTAAACTGCCGGGGGATACCATCAGGGTGCTGGTAGAGGGCATTAACAGGGGCAAGATTGTTAATCTTGTAAAGGATGATCCATTCTTCGAGGTAGAGGTGGAGGAGCATGCGGATCTGGGGAGCACTTCAAAGGATATTGAAACCGAAGCCCTGATGAGGGGGATATTTGATTGCTTTGAGGAATACGTTAAGCTGACCAACAGAACGGCGGTTGACGCCCTGGTGACCATCGGCAGTGTGGAGGATCCTGCCAGGTTTGCAGATGTGGTGGTATCCAACCTTTCCTTAAAGATAAGTCAAAAGCAGCAGATACTGGAAGCCCTTGACCCGCTGGAAAGGCTTAAAAGGCTCCATTCCATACTGATAAAGGAGCTGGATATATTAAGGGTGGAAAGAAAAATAAACTTAAGGGTGAAGCGGCAGATAGACAAGATGCAGAGGGAATACTATCTGAAGGAGCAGCTAAAGGCTATCCAGAAGGAGCTGGGAGAAGAGGAAGGCGTACTGTCTGAAGTAGAGAAATACAAGAAAAAGATTAAAAAAATAGGGCTGCCTGAGGACGTTGAGGAAAAGACATTAAAGGAAGCCGAGAGGCTGTTAAAGCTGCCCCCCGGTTCGGCCGAAACAGGGGTTATAAGGGGTTATCTCGACTGGATACTGGAGCTTCCGTGGAATAAAGAAACCGAAGACAACCTGGATTTAAAGGTTGCAAGAAACGTGTTGGAAGAGGATCACTACGGTCTCTCCAAGGTTAAGGAGAGGGTGCTTGAATATCTTGCAATAAGGCAGCTGGCCGTTGGGATGAAGGGCCCTATTCTTTGCCTTGTAGGGCCTCCCGGAGTGGGCAAGACCTCCATAGGCAGGTCCATAGCAAGGGCGCTTAACAGGAATTTTGTCCGGATGTCCCTGGGCGGAGTACGGGATGAGGCTGAAATCAGGGGTCACAGGCGTACCTATGTAGGAGCCATACCGGGCAGAATAATATATTCAATGAGACAGGCCGGTTCAAAGAATCCGGTATTTCTGCTGGACGAGGTTGACAAAATGAGCCATGATTTCAGAGGGGACCCTGCTTCGGCCATGCTGGAAGTTCTGGATGCCGAGCAGAACAGCTCCTTCCGAGACCATTTTTTGGAGGTATCCTTTGATTTATCCAAAGTTGTATTTGTAACCACGGCAAACTCAACCGATACCATTCCCCGGCCGTTGCTGGACAGGATGGAGGTAATATACATTTCCAGCTATACCGAGGAGGAGAAGCTGAATATTGCCCTGAAATACCTTCTGCCAAAGCAGCTCAAGGAGCACGGCCTTACGCAGGACAACCTGATGATATCCGAGGCCACCGTCAGGGATATAATAAACTATTATACCCGGGAAACCGGCGTCAGGAACCTTGAGAGGAAAATAGCCGATGTATGCAGAAAGGTTGCCAAGCAGGTGGTGGAAGATAAAAAAACAAAGCTTAGGGTAACGGGGAGCAATCTTAACAAATACCTTGGCATTCCCGCTTACAGGTACGAAAAGATAAACCAGGGCCGCGAAGTGGGTATGGTAACAGGGCTTGCATGGACCCCGGTGGGAGGCGAAACCCTTTCCATAGAGGTGACCACCATGAAGGGTACAGGAAAGTTGGTTCTTACCGGGCAGATGGGAGATGTAATGAAGGAATCCGCACGGGCCGGTATCAGTTATATAAGGTCCCGGATCGGGCAGCTGAATATAGATCCGGATTTTTATAAGGATTTGGATATTCACATACACATACCCGAAGGCGCCATACCCAAGGACGGGCCTTCGGCCGGCATATCAATGGCTACCGCTGTTATATCGGCTCTGTCCAACGCACCGGTCAGGAAGGATATTGCCATGACGGGGGAAATAACCTTAAGGGGAAGGGTAATCCCGGTGGGCGGCATAAAGGAAAAGTGCCTGGCAGCAAACAGGGCCGGCATTTCAAAGGTTCTTATACCGGCAGAGAATAAGAAGGATCTTGAAGAAATACCCGCCAACGTAAGGAGAAAGATGGACTTTGTCCTGGTGGAGCATATGGACAAAGTGCTGGAGCATGCGCTGGCGCAGGACAAGGACAGGAACAATGGAGATTAAGATCAGGCAGGTCGAAATGGTAATGAGCGCAGTAGCCCGGAAGCAGTACCCGGGGGAGGGACTGCCGGAGGTGGCTTTCGGAGGACGCTCCAATGTGGGTAAGTCGTCCCTTATAAACAGTCTGCTGAACAGAAAAAAAATAGCACGTATAAGCTCTAACCCGGGCAAGACCAGGACCATTAATTTTTACCGGATTAATGGGGTCTTCTTTATGGTGGATCTTCCGGGCTATGGATTTGCCAAGACCTCTAAGAGTGAAAAGCTTAAATGGGGTAAAATGATGGACCAGTACCTGAATACCCGTACTACCCTTATGGGTGTAATACAACTGGTGGACATCAGACATAAACCCAGCCAGCTTGACGTTATGTTCTATGACTGGATAAAGCAGGCGGGTTTTCATGGCATTGTATTGGCCACCAAGGCCGATAAGGTAGCCAGGGGCAAAAGGAAGGAACACTTTAACGATATTATAGGTACCCTGAAAATGGATAATGAGGATATACTAATTCCCTATTCCTCAGTCACAAACGAAGGAAGGGACCAGGTGTGGGAGGTAATGGCGCAGCTTTGTGATCTGCAGGAGGACGGTTAGCCGGATTTCTAGGGTTTTACCAAGGAGCGGTGTCTTCGCTCTTTTTTTGTTTGCCCATGGGCTTAAGCTCGGCTACAAGCATACCGGTTAGAATAAGGGCACATCCAACAAACTGTTTAAAGGTAAGTAGTTCACCCAGCAGAATAAAGGCAAATACCAGGCCAAAAACCGGTTCACCCAAAAATATAAGCGCCGTATGGGTAGGGCTGGTGAACTTCTGTGCTACGTTTTGCACTATGAAGGCATAGGTAGTTGCAAGAAGTGAGGTGACAAGCAGTGCCATCCAGACGTTTGCTCTCGTGGGGATAATTGGCTGTTCAAGGACAAAGGTAAACAGAGTGCTGGCAATTGCCACGGTGAAGATCTCTACGGTGGCCAACAGCAGTGCGTCGGATCGTCCGATAAACCTGTCTATCATGATTATCTGAAGCGCAAAGAAAAAGGTACACAAAAGGGAATAGAAATCGCCTATGTTAAGTATAAAGCTATCCCCCAGAGTAAGAAGGCCAAGGCCTGTTATGGCAAATAATACACCTAATACCGCAGTCAGTGACGGTATTTTTTTCAGTAGCAAAGTGGATATAATGGGGACAATAACCGCACTGAAACCTACAATAAATGCCGCATTGGAAGCGGTGGTATACACAAGCCCCACCGTTTGGAAGGCATACCCGGCAAAAAGCATTAGCCCCAGTATTATCCCGTTTCTTATGGTTATCAGGTTAAGCTTGTGGAGCTTTTTGTAAGAGAACAGTGCCAGAAAGGCAGCTGCTACTCCAAACCTAAAGGCCAGAAAGTTATAGGTCTGAATATGTTGTATTGCATCCTTTGTTAATACAAAGGTAGAGCCCCATATAATAGCCACCGACAATAAAGCAAAGTCAGCCTTGAGTTGTTTGCGCATATGTTCATCTCCGTCTTCTTCTGAAACGCCAGAAAAGGTAATTTTGTTCCCGCCTAGCACACTACTGTTCAATATTATAACATCCCGAATACTATTTCAACAACTATTCACTTTACAATGGTCGGATAAATACAATGGTATTAAATAGTATGGAGGCAAATAATTAAGGGGGGAGATATATGGTTCTTGGGCTGGCATTATCCGGGGGCGGTATTCGGGGTGCGTCTCACATAGGCACCCTTAAAGCTCTTGAGGAAGAGGGACTGCGGCCCGACATGGTGGCCGGCGCCAGTGCAGGAAGCATCATTGCTTCACTGTATGCAACCGGCATGACTGTAAACAAAATGGAGGAGGCGTTCATCAAGTATGCTCCATACATACTTGATTTTGATTTGGCAGGATCCTTTGGAGCTATACTGCGACTTTGCTCGCTGTTTAACGGGCAGCCGGTACTGGACGGGATAATAAAGGGTGCCAGTGCGGAAAAAATCATGAAAAAACTGACGAATGGGAAAAAAATGTCCCAGACCAATATTCCGCTGGCCATTACGGCCACCGATATAAATGACGGGACAGCAGTGGTTTTTGCTTCAAGGAGGCTGGGAAGGATCACCACCAGAAACACGGTGTGCTGCAGTAATGTTTTGATTAGCCAGGCGGTGAGGGCCAGCATTGCCATACCGGTGGTTTTCAAGCCCAAGACGCTGGAGGTGGAAGGCAGGCAAAGAAGGCTTGTGGATGGAGGGGTTGTCAACAACCTGCCTGTGGATGTTTTAAGGATGATGGGTGCACGGAAGATTCTGGGTATAAACTTAGGATACAGCGGCCAGAGGATGGAGCAGGTGGACAATATAGTGGAGATCGGAAGCCAGACAATAGATATAATGATGTATCATCTGACAAAGCTCAGGAACAGCCGGGAGAACGTTGTGGAGCTGATGCACAGCAAACGCTCGGCACTGTATCCGTCTATGAGCCATGAAACGTTGGTGTTAAACCCCCATATTTATGACGTATCGTTGTTTGATATGGGGAAGATTCCCGAATGCATTGAAAGAGGATACACTGCAACCAAAGCAAGGATACCCGAGATAAGAAGGATACTGAAAATATGATACAGACCCGGAAATGGTTGTCCTTTATGGTTAATAATTATATAATGTAACGGGAGATTTTCCTACAAAAAAGGGGTACATTTTGAAGATATGTACCCTTTCTTTAAATCGGAGGGAATAAAGTGATAAGAAGATTTATCAGGTATTACAGGCCCCATTGGCCTTTGATGGTCATAGACCTTTTTTCGGTTTTGGTATTTTCGACCCTGGCGTTGGCTTTGCCAATTCTCATTAGAATGCTCATTGATGATATAATCCCCGCAAAGGATTTGCAGGGACTATTAAACCTGACCGTTATCCTGACTGTAATGTTTGTGCTCAAATCCCTGTTCCGGTTCGGACAGGCCTACTGCGGCCATGTTTTATCCCACAGGATAGAGCGGGATATGAGAAGGGATTTTTTCTATCATATGCAGAAGCTGTCCTTTGGTTTCTTTGACGACAGGAAGACCGGAGACATAATGTCTAGGGTAACCAACGATATTTCCAAGGTAAATGAAATGACAAACCACGCGCCCGAGGATATCTTTTCTTCTTTTCTGATGATAGCAGGGTCCTTTTTGTTCCTAATAACCATAAATCTTAAGCTTACGCTTATCACATTTTTGCCGGTACCCATACTGTTCCTGTTCTCGGTCAAATTCGGCGCCAAGATGTTTAATGGCTACAGAAGGGTGAACAGGGCAATGGCCGAAGTAAATCACCGTCTGGAGAATACCATAGCCGGAATACGGGTGGTTCAATCCTTCACAATGGAGGAATATGAAAAGGACAGGTTTGACCGGGACAATGAATACTATTTTGCATCCAGTGCAAGGGTAATGAAATACCTTGGAATATTTTTGTCGGTCACCGTATTCATGGAAGACATTACGATGCTGCTGGTTATAGCATCGGGGGGATACTTTGTTTACACGGGTGTCTTGACGGTTGGAGAGCTGGTAGCCTTTCTGTTATATGTGAAGATTTTTGTTGAGCCCATAATAAGGCTTGCACGGCTTAACGAGCATATCCAGAGAGCCCTGTCGGGACTGGAGAGGTATTATGAATTCATTGATACCCGGCCTGACATAAAGGACAAGGCCGGGGCGGTTTCTCTTGAACGGGTTAAGGGAGAAATTGAATTCAAGGGGGTAAACTTCAGCTATAACCGGGATACAACCGTGCTGAAAGATTTCAGCCTAGGGGTGGAAGCGGGAGATATAATAGCCCTGGTAGGCCCTTCCGGGGTGGGAAAATCAACCCTGTGCAGCCTTATACCCAGGTTTTACGATATTGAGGAGGGTGCTATCCTGGTTGACGGAATAGACATAAGAAATATAAAGCTGAAGCATCTGAGAGAGAATATAGGTATAGTCCAGCAGGATGTTTTTCTGTTCACCGGAAGCGTCCGGGAAAACATTGCCTACGGCAGGCCCGACGCAGCCCATGAGGAGATTGTTCAGGCCGCAAAGAACGCCAACGCCCATGAGTTCATCATGCAGCTCCCAAACGGGTACGATACCGGAGTGGGTGAAAAGGGCGTCAAGCTGTCGGGTGGCCAGAAGCAGAGGATATCCATAGCGAGGGTATTCCTGAAGAATCCTCCCATACTTATATTGGACGAGGCCACTTCTTCCCTGGACAACACAAGCGAGAGGATAATCCAGGAATCCCTGGAAAGGCTGGCAAAAAACAGGACAACCTTCGTTATAGCCCACAGATTGAGTACCATTCAGCATGCCCGGGAAATAATAGTCATGTCTGAGGGCGGTATAGAAGAAAAGGGGAACCACAAAGAGCTGCTGCAAAAAGGTGGGCTTTACTCCAGGCTGTACAATGCTCAGTTCGACGGACGCTTGCCCGAGGCGGTTAAGTAGCCGATAACAATGCACGGTTATTGGCATTTGACAAAAACTCCCTGAGAAAGTACAATTATAACAGAGAGAAAACAAAAGCAGGGCTGGCACTTTATTGTTTCCTATTTCAAAAGGGGGTCATGGTTTGGCAGATAAAGTGAAGGTGGGCATTATAATATGCAACCGGTATCATAAATGTGCAGGAGGAAAGTGCCTGAGGGCATTAAGAGAAAGAGAAGGAGCCTTCAGCCTGTACAAGGACAGGGAAGTTGAGCTTGTAGGGTATACCACATGCGATGGCTGTCCCGGTGGCAACGTGGAGTATGCTCCGGCAGAAATGAAGAAAAACGGGGCGCAGGTAGTACACCTTGCAACAGGGCTTGTGGTGGGATATCCGCCCTGTCCCAGGATCAACTATTTCACCAGGTACATAAAAGAAAAATTCGGGCTGGATACGGTGGTGGGAACCCATCCCATACCACAGAACTATTACGATACCCACAGTAAACTGGCCACCTGGAACTCTGAAGCGTGGCAGGAAATAATCAAATATGTCATCTGTGATGAAGAAATGCGCAAGGCCTATGATTAAAGAGAACTCCGGATTTTGTCCGGAGCTTTCTTTATGTAAACTATAAAAATCGGATTGTTATTTCTTGATTCTATGTTTGGAGATTTTTCTATATATAGTAGAGCGGCTAATACCAAGTATTTCTGATGCTTTTAATATGCCTTTATCATTATAGCCGCATGAATTCAAGACTTTGATAATATGAGATTTTTCAAGGTCTTCGAGTGTAATTAAACCTGAATCTATATTAATTGCGCTAGAATTATTCTGCCTGTAGCTTTTCAGATTTTGAGGCAAGTTATCTACCATAATACTATTTGAGGTTTCCATATTTATGGCATATTCTACTGCATTTTGAAGTTCTCTGACATTACCGCTCCAGCTATAATCCAAAAATAGAGTTTTTACTTCTTCGCTTAATCCTGTAATATTTTTATTGAATTTCTTATTAAACTTATTAATAAAGTAGTCGGCTAAGACCAGAGGGTCTTGCCCCCGTTCTCTAAGAGGCGGAACAAACAAACCAACAACATTTAGTCTATGGAACAAGTCCTCTCTGAATTCTTTTCTCTTAACCATTTCATAAAGGTTTATATTCGTTGCCGCAATTATTCTTACATTGATTGGAATATACTCGCTGCTTCCAATTCTTTCGATTTCCTTTCTTTCGATAAATCGCAACAGTTTTTGTTGAAGATATAGGGGCATTGTTTCTACCTCATCAAGGAGTATTGTTCCCTTATCAGCCATATAAAACTTACCATGCTTTCCCTTTGAAAGTGCTCCTGTAAAAGAACCTTTTTCATATCCAAATAATTCACTTTCTATAAGTGTCTCGGGAATTGCACCACAGTTTATTGCAATAAAAGGTTCTGATGCTCTTGGGCTATGATTATGGATAGCTCTCGCAAAAAGTTCCTTACCGGTACCGGTTTCTCCATATAATAGTATAGTAGAGTCAGTAACAGAGACTTTTTGAATTTTTTGCTTGAACTCTACTAGAGATTTATCCTCTCCAACAATATCATTTAAAGTTATGTGTTCACTTTTGGGTGAAAATTGGTTGATTATTTCATTAAATGTTTTGGAATCGTCAAAAAAGTATACAATTGAATTTATATTTTCATCTGATAATATTGAAGTGGTTGTATAGAATAAGAACTTCCTTTTTCCATTAACTTGCATTGATATTTCGTTATATTTTGAAGCATCCAGATTACTTACATTATCATATAGGTTTATACCATGAAAAATTTCTCTAATATCTTTTCCAATAAAGTCTGTTTCCTTTAGGCAGAGTATTTTTTTTATGTAGTCGTTCACTTTTATTATTTTATAATCTGGACTTGTTATTATTACACCTTTATTAACTTTGTTATATATGTTATTGAGGAAAATAGAGGTTTTTTTTAATTCTTTGACCATTCTATCCTCAGTTAACTTGGAACTAAGAAGGTGGGAAATCCTGTTTAGAAAATTAAGTATGTTTTGTTCATTACCCTTCATTAGGTTCACTTGTTCTTCTGTAATAGCATTTGCAGATATGACTCCTGCTAACATATCATTATCGTATATACTTGTAGCTACAACATCTTTGTACAAGCAAGTTTTTTTATATCTGTCACAACCAATACAAATGTGATTATTTTCAGGCGTTGTTAGGATAAAATGGTGTTGCTTGTCCTTGAATATTTTATTATTTATCAAACCACATTCAATTACTTTATTATTAACCATGCTTTCTAATGCCCCGGTAGCAACAATTATAGTTTTATTGTCATCTACAACCATTACATCAATCTTAAATGCTGCCTTTGTAGCCTCGGCAAGTTCTCTGACAGTATCAATTATTTTATTAATTGCCATCATCAGCACACCTCCAAAGTGTGTCAATATGAGATATAATTCCAATCTGACACTTATATAAAGAAATGCATTCACTCTGAAGAAAGTAGTATAATGGGCGCATATTTTTTGTGTCGAATTGACACAAAAGCTAAGGAATTACCAGAGACTTTAGATGGTGAAAAAAATATTCCAGTATCTTTCCGAGTAATCTTAAATATAGTGTATATAAAATTTGCTGGTAAATCAAGGCGTTAGGTAGCTAAGAAAATATATGTCTAATGCTTACTGAGGATTTGGAACAAATCTTGCTTTATATACTCACATTAAGTAAGGGAATGAGGTTTTTCAACATTAATACTTACAAATGGAGGAATTAAAATGAGTAGAACGGAATATCTGAAAGAAATGCCCATTACTGTTTTGGGAGCAGGAGCGGTAGGCAAAACTTGTGCAGCCGATTGCGCTTTAGCGGGACAAGAAGTAAGGCTTTTCGACATGCTTCCTTTCGCTGAAAAAACACTGCGCAACGTTGAAAGAACAGGTATAGAGATTGATGGTATCCAGAGGAATTTATACAATTTTAAAAGGTCCGGAATAGCAAAACTTGCAATGGTAACGACCGATATTCAACAGGCTGTAAAGAGTGCAGGAATAATAATTATAGCAATGCCAGCAATAGCACATGAAATAGTATTTAGACAGCTGATTCCATACCTCGAAGATGGACAGGTTATACATATTACTACTGATAATTTTGGCACATTACTATTTAGAAAACTAATGAGAGAAATGAATTGTAATAAAAAGATAATAGTAGGTGGCTGGTCAAGTGCCCCCTTTGGTACAAGAGTTGAGACTGCGGGAGGATTTATCTTTCCTAAGTGCAGTATGAAATATAGAGCTATATCATTAAGAGGTGCTACTATGCCTATGACTGATATTGATGATTTTATGGATACTGTTAAATATATTGGTTGTTTTGATGCAGTTACCAGTGGTAATGGTCCCCAAACAGCTGAGACTGTACTTGATATCGGTTTTAGTAATATAAATCCTGTTATTCACGTTCCTGCCACACTTCTGGGCGTATCGACTATGGAAAACTGGGGAAAAATTTTTGGCGACTTTGATAAGACAGGATATTCAATGTATGCCCATGCCCTATGCCCTTCTATATGTGAAGTACAATATAGATTTTATCAAGAAGAAATTGCTCTTGCAGATACAATTGGTGTAGACCTTGACAGATACGAAAGAGAAGATTTTTTCTCGAGAAGAAGTGTACTCTCAATAGAATACATGGGTAAAGGCAATATGCATCTCCCGCTGGATGAACCTACAACAGAAGCAAATACAGGACCAAATAGTATTTATCATAGGTATATAACTGAAGATGTGCCGGTAGGTTGTAAGATTTATCACGAGCTTGGCCTACAATACGGCGTTAAAACTCCGGTTATTGACTCTATGATTACAATTGCATCTGCAATGCTTAAGAAAGACTATTTCGAGGAAGGATACTCTCTTGAATACTTAGGTATAGGTAATATGAGCAGGGAGGAATTGCTTGAGTACCTTCATAAAGGAACCTATTCTAAAAAGTAATTAATTTTCACCGGCATGAAGAGGTTAATAGCCTCTATGAGTATTAATACAATATCAATTTGTAAAGTAATGACATTGGAAGGAGGGTGAGTATTTTGAAAATGTGGGATAGAATTTTTAGCAATGATAAGGTTGTAGATATTGATGTGAATAATTTGGAGACTGAAGGAGGAAACAGGCTAAACAACATACCTTCAAATATAAAAAAAATGGTTTCTGTTATGGCAATAGTATGGTCATCATTTCAAATCTATACAGCATTATTTGGACTATTGCCTGCGTTGATTCAAAGATCGGTTACTTTAGGGTTTGGATTAGTACTGACTTTTATCTGTTTCCAATTCAGGGGAAAAGATAAAAATAAGGTAGCAGCTTATGATTATGTATTAGCACTATTATCTATTTGTTCGGTTGTATATCTGTGGGTTAGTTTTGATTCCTTAGTTGTAAGAGGGGGATCTCCTTCTCAGATGGATGTAGTAATGGGGGCTCTTCTTATTGTACTTATCCTGGAAGGAACACGCAGATCTGTTGGATTACCGCTTGTAGTAGTCGGAGGTGTATTCTTAGTTTATGCTTTTATTGGGCCGCACCTGCCCGGACTATTAGGACACCGTGGCTATTCAATTTCACGTGTGACCTCCCATATGTATATAACCCTTGAGGGTATTTTGGGTATCCCAATGTCGGTTATGACCACATTTGTATTTGCGTTTATATTGTTCGGATGCTTTTTAGAAGCTACGGGAGGAGCACAGCTTTTCATTAACCTTGCTTATTCCTTAGCCGGACGTTTCCCCGGTGGGCCTGCTAAAACAGCAGTTGTTGCCAGTGGGCTTTTGGGAACAATATCAGGCAGTTCTCTGGCCAACGTTGTAACCACAGGAAGTTTTACCATACCTCTTATGAAAAAATGCGGTTACAAACCATCTTTTGCAGGTGGGGTGGAGGCGTCGGCATCTTCAGCAGGACAAATAATGCCTCCTGTAATGGGCGCAGCTGCATTTATAATGTCGGAAATGACCGGAATTTCATATCTGAGAATTTGTTTGGCTGCTGCCATACCTGCTGTACTATATTATTTATCTGTTATTCTCACTGTAGACTTAGAAGCCAGAAGAATAGGGCTTAAATCAATACCGGTTGATCAATTGCCTAAACTTTCGGATGCATTTAAAAAAAGCATCCCATTATTATTACCAATCACTGTTATCATTGTACTACTTGTAAAGGGTTATACACCTCTTAAGGCAGCATTGTATTCTACAGCCATTATGTTAATATCATCAAGTTTTAGTAAACAAACGAGATTAACTCCTAGGAAGTTTTTTGAAACGTTGGAAAAAGCGGCGTATAACTCAATATCAGTAACGGTCGCTTGTGGAATGTGTGGTATTGTGACAGGAGTTATCACTCTTACGGGGCTGGGGCTTAAACTTTCCGATCTTATCCTACAGGTTTCGGGAGGACGAGTATTAGCAACTTTATTACTTACTATGGTAGCATCAATAATACTGGGAATGGGACTACCAACTACCGCCAAGTATATAGTTCTATCTGCAATAGCGGCACCAGCTTTAACTTCATTAGGAATGCCATTAATTGCTGCACATTTGTTTATATTATATTTTGGAGTTTTAGCTGAGGTAACACCGCCTGTAGCATTAACATCTTATGCCGGTGCCGCTGTAGCTAAAGCACCCGGTATGGAAACCGCTTTACAAGGGCTTAGAATCTCTATTGCTGCCTTCTTTATTCCGTTTATGTTCTGTTATTATCCCGCATTATTATTCGAGAATGTAACGGCAATGGGTATTATAACAGGGTTAATCAGCTCATTTATAGGTGTTGTTTGTCTGGCAAGTTCCTCGATAGGTTATCTGTTCGGTAACCTTAATAAGTTTCAAAGGTTGCTGTTGTTTAGTGGAACAATACTAGTCATTAATACTTCGTTATATACAGATGGATTGGGGCTAATTATTATTTTAGGTATTTTGATTATGCAAAAATTAAAGAAAGCAAACAATATTAAAGAATGTAAGACCAACTGATACCAGCTGCCGGAACAATACAAAACCTTAAGAAAGGGGGGGTGGTTTAATCGGACAAGAATCTTTAAGATAGTAAATAAATTTAGAAAAAACTGAATGAGGAGGTAATTTTATGAAGAAGATATTAATTGTTATGTTAGTATTGGGCTTAATGTGTGCGACTTTTGCGGGTTGTTCGTCAGGTGAGACGGGTTCTGAAGGAACCCCTGAAACATCAGAAAAAACATATATTTCGTTGGCTACAGGAAGTGTTTCAGGTGTCTACTATCCCTTGGGGGGAGCTTTTTCAAGCATTATAAATAATAATATTGAAGGTGCGAATTGTTCAGTTGAATCCACAGGAGGATCTGTTGCCAATATACTCCTGATTCATGAAAAGGAATCAGAATTGGCATTTGTTGATGCAAGTTCAACATATAACGCAGTTAACAGTAAGGGAGCTTTTATTGACAAAAACATAGAGAATGTAAGGGGAATACTTAGCCTTTATCCTGAAGCAGTTCAAATAGTAAGTACTAACTCGGATATTAAATCTGTTATGGATTTAAAAGGTAAAAAAGTAGCAGTCGGAGCTGTCGGAAGCGGCACAGAAACCATGGCAAAAATTATTTTTGAGCTATACGGTATGAGCTATGATGATATTACGGAAGATTATTTGGGGTTTTCCGATGCCTCGACAGGGCTTAAAGACAAGACTATAGATGCAGCTTTTATTTGGGCAGGTGTTCCAACTTCAGGTATTATGGATCTGGGTTCACAACATGATATAACACTAATTAATTTTGAAGCACAAGATATAGAGAAATTGAAAAAAGTGTCGCCCTATTGCGTACCAATGAGTATAGATAAAGATATTTACAGTAGTTTGACTTCTGATGTTACTACAATTGCCATTCCTGCTTTGATAGTTGGGGATGCAGACTTGTCAGAGGACTTTGTATATAACTTTCTTGTAGAAACCTTCGAGAACATAGGTGTTCTTCAAAGTGCCCATGTCAGAGGAAATGATATTACTTTAGAGACTGCACTTGAAGGACTTGATGAGATTCCATTACATCCGGGAGCTGAGAGATTCTTCAAAGAGAAAGGTCTCCTTAAATAATCTGATAATAAGAAGGGCTGATTTGTAAAATGGATTTTCAAACTACATACATTTTAGAGGATTATATATTAAATACCAAATGGAATGATTTCCCTCAAGAAGTCAAGGAGAGAGCTATTGTATGTGGTATTGACCTCATGATGGCACTTATTATTGGAAGCAAGGGCAAACAGTATAAATCAGGGGTTGCCCTTGCAAAATCTCTTTATAAAGAGGGACAAGTTCCAGTTATCGGTTCTAAAGATACATTTAGTTTTGCGGGGTCTGCTATGGCTATGGGTCATGCAGCTAACTCCTTTGACATAGATGATGGGCATAATATGATAAAAGGCCATCCCGGTGCTTCTATCGTATCTGGAATACTGGCTGCCGCACTTGCTAATAACATAAGTTACAAAGAGTTTTTAACAACACTTATAGTGTCATATGAAACTGCCATTAGAAGTGGTTTGGCTATACAAGATCATTATAATTATTTACATAGTACCGGTGCATATGGAGCAGTTGGGACAAGTGCCGGAGTGGCAAGGATATTTCAACTTAATAAAGAGCAGTTAAACAATGCATTATCCATAGCCGATTTCCATGCACCACTTACCCCTGTTATGAGAGCCGTTGAATATCCTTCTATGAATAAAGATGGAGTTGCTTTTGGAACTCTTATTGGAGTCATTGCCGTACTTGAAACAATTGCAGGTGTGACAGGCAAAACGCATTTGCTTGAACTTGAAAAATATAGATTCCTGCTGGACACTCTGGGCAAGAATTATGAAGTAATGAACCTATATTTCAAGCCATATACTTGCTGTAGATGGGCTCATCCTCCAATAGAAGCATCACTTTATTTAATTAATAAGTACAATATCGACATTAACAAAATCCAAGAAGTCAAGGTATATACCTTCACTTCTGCCACAAGACTAAGCAAAATGATACCGAGACTGACTGATGAGGCACAATATAATATCAGCTTCCCTCTGGCTGCCGCAATTGTTGATGGAGACTTAGGCTTTGAACAGGTAATTGAGGGGAATCTTAATAGAAAAGAAGTAATAGATATAATGAACAAAATTAATTATATTGTTGATGACAAAATTGAAGCAAGATTTCCGGCCGAGAGACTGTGCGAAGTGGAATTTGTATTAGAAGATGGGGCTTCATACAGATCAGGAGCTTTTAGTCCTAATGGAGAAGCCAAAGATAATGTGGATTTAGACTGGGTAACAAAAAAACTTAAGAAAAGGACTAAAGGGATTATGAGTGAAGAAGCTCAGGATGAGCTGCTAAGGATTTTAACTGATGTCGATAACAGTACTGTCCGTCAAGTGGTAGATTATATTAATAATAATTAATCTAGTCTGGATAATACGGAGGCACACCAAAAGTTATGTTTTACAATGTATACTTTTGGGTGCCTTCATAGTTTATTGGAGCACAACACTATTTAGATTGCTTTGATAATGAGGATTATGATGAGATCTTCTCGAAGTTTTATTTGAATAGTAATAAAACCATACCTATTTCCGAATTTTCACACACATGTTTTTCTCAGACGTGTGGAGCTGCTTGTGATTATTTTGAATATGAAAGAACTCATATATCCGGAGAACTTGACGAAAAAAATAGAAAATTTCTTGATACAACAAGAGAAGCAGGGGTGAGCATAGTAGATTCCTGTACCCCATATTACGTAGGATGGATACCTCTTTATGGGGAGCATTTTGTAACAACTGAGTCCAGCAATGTACTTATGAGCAATTCTGTTTTTGGAGCTTATGGTAATTCGGATGGGATAGAAGCTGCGGTGTGTTCTGCAATATGCGGCAGAACACCGCTATGGGGCAATCATATTAAAGAAAACAGGCATGGAGACTGTCATAGAAAATAAGAACCGGGTCTGGCACTCCGGTTCTTATAGCATTTGCCTGTGAAGGCACATTTTTTCCCAATGTAAACTTGCGCTTTATTACAGATTTCCCTTAAGCCCTATTTCATCGGCCACTTTTTGCATTCCCTTAATGGTCTGGTCCATGACTTCTGTCAGTTCCATTCCCAGCATATCAATTCCCTTCTGGATGATGCCCCGGTCAACACCGGCGGCAAAATTGCCGTCCTTCCACTTTTTCTTTACCGACTTGGGCGTAAGGTCAAGTATGCTTTTGCTGGGCCGCATAAGCGCGGTGGCGTTAATGAGCCCGGTCAGCTCGTCTATGGCGTAAAGCACCTTTTCCATTCTCTCCACCGGCTCCACATCGCTGCAGATTTCCCAGCCATGGCTTTGCATTGCCTTTATGTAGTCCTCGGGCCAGTTTCTTTCGGTTAGTATTTCACGCACCTTTATACAGTGCTGGTCGGGATACATCTCGTAGTCCAGGTCATGTAGCAGCCCTACTATCCTCCATTTTTCAACGTCCTTTTCATTGAAAAGCTCTGCAAAATGAACCATGACTGCTTCAACAGCAAGAGCATGGCGAATCAGGCTTTGGCTTTTATTAAACTCGGTCAGCAGCGCATAGGCTTCTTCCCTGGTTGGAACCACAGTACCCATAATATTACCTCCTTAGTTGGTAGACAGCAGCTTATAACGACTTGTCCTATTAACTCTTTATTTTAATGAATAGCAGACAAGGAGTCAAGGGTACCGGGTGCCAGACTCTGGAATAACATAAAAATGCCCAATTGACTTGAAATTCTATTAGCATAATAATATAATTTTAAATAATAAAACAAGGTTTCGTAATACAAAACCAATACAATCAGGGGTGTGGATATGTCAAATAGAGTTCAGGCACTTGACAGAGCACTGGATATACTGGAGACACTGGCTGTCGAGGGCAGGGGTATGGGAGTAACCGAGCTGGGCCAAAGAGTGGGTCTTCACAAAAGCACGGTGCACAGGTTGCTGGCAACCTTTGCCGAATGGGGCTATGTGGAGAAAAACCCGCAGGATGACAGGTATAAACTGGGGCTTAAGGTTATCGACCTTGGCAGTATATTTCTAAACAATATTGAACTCAAAACAGAAGCCTTGCCCTATCTGAGCGAATTGAAGGAGAAAAGCCGTCAGCCTGTACATTTGGCAAGAATGGAAGACGGACAGGTGGTATACATAGAAAAAGTTGACGTTATAAGCAGCATACGGATGTACTCGGAGATTGGGCGCAGGGTACACGCTCACTCAACCGCCCTTGGGAAGGTAATGATGGCGCATATGAGCGTTTCGGAGGTGGAGGATATAGTCAGTGCAAGAGGGCTGGCTGCGGTAACCGCCGATACCATCACCGACAAACAAATGTTAATGGAGGAGCTTAAAATTACCAGAGACAGAGGATATGCCCTGGACGATCAGGAGAACGAGACGGGGATAAGGTGCATGGCCGCACCCATAATGGATTATAGGTGTAAGGTTATTGCAGCCGTCAGTACCTCGGGTACTCTGGATGTTTTTACCTATGAAAGACTTGACGGATTGAAGGCAGACGTTATGGATACGGCCCGTAAAATATCCATGCGGCTTGGATATAAGACATAAGTCTAAGTTTCTTCAAGGAAATAATGCATTATATATGCTATGAACTTTGCTTTGAACAGGCAAAGCTTATAAAGCAATTACTGGTAAAACAGCGTTTCATAATGCGGAACATCAAAGGAGGCCGAACATGAAGAAGTATGAGGTTCTTAAAAAAATCGCGGATAAAGGTATTGTTGCGGTTATCAGGGCCGAAAGCCCTGACAAGGCTGTACGTATCACCGAGGCATGCCTTGAGGGGGGTGTAAACAGTATTGAAATAACCTTTACCGTACCCTCGGCACACCGGTTGATTGAGGAAATGGCCAAAAGGTTCCAGGGAGAAGACGTATTGCTGGGCGCAGGCACCGTTCTGGACGCCGAGACTGCAAGGATAGCCATTCTAAACGGGGCAAACTACATAGTGAGCCCTGCCCTTGATTTGGATACTGTAAAGCTGTGCAACAGGTACCAGGTGCCCTGTATGCCCGGGGCCATGACGGTAAGGGAAGTTATTATGGCCATGGAAGCCGGGGCGGATATAGTGAAGGTTTTCCCGGGGAATGCATTTGGCCCTCAAATAATAAAAGCAATCAAGGGTCCGCTTCCGCAGGCATCGCTTATGCCCACCGGAGGCGTGGACCTTTCCAATGCTGCCGAATGGCTTAAAGCGGGCAGTATAGCGCTGGGGGCAGGCGGGGCTCTGACTGCCGGCGCCAAAACCGGGGATTATAAAAAAGTAACAAGGACGGCCAAAGAATTTGTCGGTATTATCAACGATTTTAGGGGGTCTTGAAATGGCAGATAAAGTGGTATGCTTCGGGGAAATAATGCTTCGGTTGTCCACACCGGGATACAGCAGGTTTATACAGGCCGGCAGCTTTGATGCAACCTATGGCGGTGGCGAGGCAAATGTTGCGGTGTCCCTTGCCAATTATGGGCTTGATTCATTCTATGTTACAAAGCTGCCCGACAACCCGATAGGCCATGCGGCATTAAACCACCTGAGAAGATTTGGCGTAAGAACCGAGCACATAATCAGGGGCGGTGAAAGGCTGGGAATATATTTTCTGGAGACAGGAGCTTCTCAGAGACCGTCCAAGGTTGTTTATGACAGGAGTCATTCGTCCATATCTGCAATTCAGCCGGGGGAAATTGACTGGAAGAGGGTATTTGAAGGAGCAAAATGGTTCCACTTTACCGGCATCACACCGGCTTTAAGCGATAACGCCGCCCATGCAACCCTTGAGGCTGCAAAAACGGCCAGGGAGATGGGGCTTACTGTCAGCTGTGACCTGAACTACAGGAAAAAGCTCTGGAGCACTGAAAAAGCCAGGAGTGTAATGGGCCAGCTGATAAAGTATGTAGATATATCCATAGGAAACGAAGAGGATGCCGGGAAGGTATTCGGTATAAAGGCTCAAAGCACCGATATAACCTCAGGCAAACTGAACAGGGAAGGATACAGGGAAGTTGCAAAACGGCTGGTGGAGGAGTATGGGCTCAAAATGGCTGCCATAACCCTGAGAGAGAGTTATTCGGCCAGTGATAACGGCTGGTCTGTAATGCTGTACGATGGCAGCGGGTTTTTCATTTCCAGGAAGTACAAAGTTCACATAGTTGACAGGGTGGGAGGGGGAGATTCCTTCGCCGGCGGGCTTATATACTCGCTTATTAACGGGTATGACGGCCAGAAGGCGGTGGAATTTGCCGCTGCGGCATCCTGTCTCAAACATACAATTCCCGGCGATTTCAACCATGTGACCGCTGCAGAAGTCACCGGTCTTATGGAAGGCGACGGTTCGGGCAGGGTGCAGAGGTAAAAAATATAGCATGAGAAGGAGGTAATATCCTTGCCATTTCCAATATCTTCAACCGCTGCGGCAGTACCCCATTCCAGCATAAGAAAGATGTTCAATATAGCAAGTGCTATGGATGATGTTATTAATTTCGGTATCGGGGAGCCGGATTTTGATACCCCGCAGAATATAATACAAGCGGCTAAAAAGGCTCTGGATGACGGCTATACGCATTATACCGCCAATGCGGGGCTACAAGAGCTGAGGAGTGCAATAGCCCAAAAGCTGGAAAGGGATAACGGTATAACGGTTGACCCTGAAACAGAAATCATAGTAACCAGCGGGGGCATGGGGGCATTGTCATTGGCGCTGCTTAGCCTTGTTGAAAATGATAATGAAGTCATTCTGTCCCGGCCCGGATGGTGCAATTATACTTCCCATGTAATTCTGGCGGGGGGGAAACCGGTTTACGTCCCACTATATGAAGAAAACGAATTTATGCTGACCGCTAAAGATATACGAAAAAAAATCACTTCAAAAACCAGGGTCTTGCTGATAAACTCTCCAAACAATCCAACCGGTGCCGTCATTAGTATGGAAGAGATGAAGAAGATAGCAGATATTGTTAAAGAATATGATTTGTATGTAATAGCCGATGAAGTATACGAAAAATTTCTGTATGACGGTACCAGGCATGTAAGCCTGGCTTCCTTCAGCGCAATCAGAGACAACGTAATAACAATAAACAGCTTCTCCAAATCATACGCCATGACAGGCTGGCGCGTTGGTTTTGCAGCAGGCAGCCGGGAGGTCATAAGCCAAATGGTCAAGCTCCAGGAGCATATTGTAGCCTGTGTAAGTGCCGTATCCCAGAAAGCTGCACTGGAGGCCCTTCAAGGGCCGCAGGATGCACTTGAGAAGATGCTGGCAGAGTACGGTAAAAGGAGAGAAATACTGACCAAAGGCCTGAAGGATATAGAAGGCATCCAATGCGTAATGCCTAAAGGAAGCTTCTACGTTTTTGCAAATATTAAGAAGCTGTGCAAATGCAGTGAAGAATTTGCTCTGGACCTGCTTAAGAAACAAAAGGTTTGTGTAATACCCGGAACTGCCTTCGGCGAACAGGGAGAGGGCTATGTCCGAATCTCCTATGCAACATCCGAGGATAATATTGTTCGGGGCCTGAGCAGATTGAAACAGTATGCAGAGCAATGTGGAAAATAATATTCTGGGAGGGTACCGCATGAAAAAAGATGTTTCTCCTGAAAAGCTGTATGACAGCGTGTTTCTGCTCCAACCGAGCAGACCAATACTCTGTACAACCAAAAATGAAGACGGGTCGGATCATGTTGCCCCGTTCAGTTGGATAAACCCTGCTTCCTACAAGCCGCCGCGGGTGGCCCTGGCGCTCCAGAACAGCCCCAAGAAGCAGCACAGCCTTGAAAACATCGAAAGAACCGGGGAGTTTGTGGTGAACATCCCTTCTCTGGATATTGCAGAAAAACTGGTGGAGTGCTCATACAAAACAAAATCGGGAGAGAATAAATTTGAAAGGTCGGAATTCAAAAGGTTGTCTTCCAGGAAGGTGCAACCCCCGGGGGTACAGGAATGCAAAGCGCATCTGGAGTGTAAGCTTTTATCAAAGATGCCTGCCGGCGACCATACTATTCTGATAGCCGACATTGTACATGCCTGTTTTGATGATGAAGCATATGGCTTCGATATGCTCATCAGACTGGATAAATTTACTCCGGCTATACATTTGAAGAATTATTACCTGGAGGATTCACAAGTCCACGTATTTCTGTCTCCCGGAGGAGCCCATGTTACTGAAGTTCAATATAAGAAAACCAATAACGACAGCAACAACGGTTAGAAAGTGGTGTACGGCAAATAAGAATAAAGGGGTGGAATGCTTATGACTGTAAGAGAGTTGAAGAAGGAAGATTTGGATGCACTGCTGACTGGTCTTGGCATATTTGGTACAGGGGGAGGCGGAGACCCTGAATGGGGAAGAAAAATTATTGAGAACGATTTTGCCAAAGGAAGAAAGTACTCAATAGTGGATCCCCAAGACGTGGAGGATGATGCTTTTGTGTGCAGCGGAGGTATAATGGGTTCGGTAAAAGCCCTGGAAGGCATGTCCTATGATGAAATCATAGAAATGTGGGAAAAGGATTTTGTGCTTGTTAAAGCCATCAAAGAGATGGAGGCACTAAGAGGCAGGAAATTGGACTATGTAATACCCTTCGAGTCAGGAGGGCTGAATACGCCGGTAATAATGACTCTTGCTGCAAGGCTTGGAATACCTGTTATTAACGGAGATGCCCTGGGCAGGTCGGCTCCCGAAACGCAGATGACCAGCTTCATAGGACATGGTATCTCATTGTATCCCATGCCGTTGGTAGACCGCTATGGCAACACCATTGTGGTAAAGGCTGCCGATAAATCCACCTATGCGGATGAAATGGGAAGGATAGTTGTTACAAGGGGCGGCGGCTACGGAGCAAATGCGCACTATCCTATGACAGGAGCACAATTGAAATCCAGCTGTGTTCCCGGAGCTATTACCAACTCAATTGCCGTGGGAAAAGCGGTTATTCAAGCCGTGAAAGACGGAAGAGATCCCGCGACGGCTTTCGCATCGGAGGTAAATGGTTTCGAGCTTTTCAGAGGAGAAATATCCGAGGTAGTGGGTGAGGATAAAGGCGGTTTTTATCTGACCAGGGTTCGGGTAAAAGGCACGCAAAAGTATACCGGCAGCGGTCTTGATATGGCTGTTAAGAATGAGTATATGGCTGTATGGCAGGATGGTGAGGCAAAAGTTGTATTTCCTGACCTTGCCTGTGTATTGTATACCGATAGCGGTAAAGGGGTTATGAGCGTTGACCTTAAGCCGGGTATTGATATAACAGTGGTGGGCATACCCTGCCATGACAGGCTGAGGGAAACCATGTCTACCCAGGCGGGAAAGGAAGCTTTGGGCGGAGCCAGATACGGATATTCCGGTTTGGACTATGTTCCCATAGAAAAATCAAACAAATAGGTTCCAGTCTTGCTAAGTTCTTTAATAGGACAGGCAGGAAAATAATAATAAGGGGGCAAATTCAATGAGAAAGATTTTGGCATTGCTTTTAGTGGTACTACTTGCAGTAGGAGTACTTGCCGGGTGTGCCGGCGGAAAAGAGCCGGCCGATGAGCAGGAGACATTTACCGTAGGTATAAACAACTTCGGGCAGGCAAACTTTTTCGCTATAATAGGCAGAGATTCCATGATGGAGCAGATTGAGAAGAATGGCGGCAAGGTTGTTTCCACAGTAAATGCTGACGTGCCTGGAAGGATTGCATCAATAGAGAACTTTATAGCACAGGGTGTTGATGCAATAATTATTCAGGAAGGCGACATCAACCAACTGGCGCCTGCATTGAAAGAGGCAAAGAACCAGGGCATAATAATCGGGTCTATGGATGCAGGGGATGCAGATTTTGTTGACGTATTCGTAGAATCCGATAATGACCAGCTGGGCACCAAAGCGGCCGAAGTATTGATGGAACATATCGGCGGTAAGGGCAATATTGTAGAGATCTATAATGATGCCGGATCCATGATAAGGACCAGAAAAGATGCAATGCACAAGGTTGTTGAAGGTTATCCCGACGTGGAAATCATGGCCGGATTTGTCTATGCATGGCCTGACTTCTTCCCCGACGGAAAAGCTAAGATGGAAGCCGTTATCCAGTCAAACCCCAACCCTGGTGATATAGCCGGCGTGTTTGCCACCTTTGACGGAGTAGGACTGGCAGCTGCTCAGGCAATCAGGGAAGCAGGGCTCCAGGAGCATATCGCGGTTGTAGGTGTTGACGGCGATCCCGAAGCCTATAAGGAAATGAGGAAGCCGGACAGCCCGTTTATCGCAACACTTGCACAGGATCCGGATACCATAGCAAGGACGGTTGTAGACAAGGTGTTTGACCTTCTCAACGGCAAGCAGCTTGAAGAAAGGCATATCTATGTACCGGGTATACTTATAACCAAGGATAATATACCTCCGGAAAAGTAAGCGATTTATATAACCAAATGATAAGCGGGCTGTCCTGCTTATCATTTGGTTACCCAATATCCTGCGAGGAGGGGAAAAATGGAGACCAAAAGTACCGGCCAAGGCACCGGCAACATCATTGAGGTAGAAGGTTTAGGTAAAGAGTTTAACGGGGTATGGGTGCTTAATGATATAAATTTTGACTTGCAACCCGGAGAAATACATTCACTGGTGGGGGAGAACGGAGCGGGAAAATCTACATTCATTAAGATACTGTCGGGGGTCTATCAGCCATCGGCGGGCAGTATTAAAACAGACGGCAACCCCGTAGTAATGCATAACGTAAAGCATAGCGAAAGCCTGGGCATAAGGACAGTACACCAGGAGATAAACCTGGTACCCTTCTTTTCAGTATTTGAAAATATATTTATAGGTACAGAAGAAAAGAGAAGGTTTTTGGGTGTCAACGTAATGGATGACAGTAAGATGAAGAAAAAGGCAAGGGAAGTAATAAAAACTCTTGGGGTGGAACTGGATATAGACAAACCCACCCATTTACTGAATGCGTCCATGGAACGCATTGTGGAAATAAGCAAGGTGCTTGTTCACCGGCCAAGGGTCATAATTTTCGATGAGCCAACAACCTCTTTGGGAGAAGAAGAAAGGAAGAGGCTGCTGGAAATTATTAAGGGTTTGAAGAGCACAGGCATCGGGATAATCTATATTTCACATAACCTTGATGAAGTAATGGAAATATCCGACAGGATTACTGTTTTCAGGGACGGGCGCAAGACCGGCACAATGTATAAAGAGGAAGCTTCTCCTGAAAAGATAGTATCTATGATGATAGGGCACAAGTCCTATAATGAGTATAAGAGAGATAAAAGTTACAAAGAACGTGACGTATATCTTGAAATAAACAATCTTAGTACCGACAAGCTTGACAATATTAATCTCTCCCTCCATAAAGGCGAGATTTTAGGTATAGCCGGAGTTGTAGGAGCAGGTAAAACAGAAATAGCTCAGGCAATATTCGGGCTGGATAAAATCCATAAGGGACAAATATACCTCTATGGGCAAAAATATTCACCTTCCTGCCAGAGAGCAATATCCAACGGTATAGCTCTGGTTCCGGAAGAGCGGCAGGCCCAGGGGCTTATTCCAAATTATTCTGTCATGAAAAATATTACCCTTACTTATCTTGGCAAGTGGTGCAGGAATGGAGTTATGGACAGGCAGGCCGAAATAGATACAGCCAATGAATATATTAAACTTATGTCTATTAAGACCACCGGGCATTCACAGATTGTCAAATTCCTAAGCGGCGGTAATCAGCAGAAGGTCATATTGTCCAGATGGCTGAACGGAGATTTCAAGATAGGTATATTCGATGAGCCTACCAAAGGGATTGATGTCAAAGCCAAGGAAGATATCTATTCCCTTGTGGACCGGCTGGCCGGAAACGGTAAATCAATAATGGTATTGTCATCGTACCTGCCGGAACTTCTCAGTATCAGCGACAGGATTTTAGTAGTACACGATGGGAAAATAGTTGGCGAATTCGATCCAAAAGAGGAAAATGCAAAAGAAAAGATTATGCACGCAATGTTGGGGGGTAGAGTGGCTTGAAGGGAAACATACCTTTGTTCAGGGAAACAGATAAGAAGGAGCTTTTAAGAAGATACGGTACGGTTCTGGGTGCTCTGGCCATATTTACAGTTTTTTCACTGACGGCAAAGAATTTCTTTACTTCAACAAATCTGCTCATGCTCCTTCGGCAAATGAGCATGCTTACCATTGTATCATTAGGCTTCACCTTTGTTATGGCAGCAGGGGGATTTGATATGTCCATAGGCAACTCAACAGGCCTTATCAATATCCTGTTTGCAATAATAATAATAAATACCAACAATTTCTGGCTGGCCCTGTCGGCTGCGCTGGTAATCGGAATGGCAATAGGCGCAATAAACGGGACGCTGATTGCATATATAGGATTGCCCGACTTCATTGGTACCTTTGCAGTTGGTTCAATAGTGTACGGGATAAAAATGCTGATAACCAGGGGCAATCCCATATTCTTTGACGACAGCGTACCTAAGATATTCCCCTTTATTGGGCAGGGATATGTAGGGCCCATTCCTTTCCCGGTCATTTTAATGGTTATATTCGTAGCCATTGCCATTTTTACATTGAACAAAACCAGTCTTGGCAGAAGGATTTATGCAATTGGGGGCAACTCAATAGCTTCTCTCTATGCCGGTATCAATGTAAAAAAATACAGGTTTTTGACTTTTCTGATTTCGGGATTGGGTGTAGCTCTGGCATCCGTTATCATGACATCACGGCTGGGTTCGGCTCAACCTCTTGCAGGGGAAGAGTTTCTGCTGGATGCAATTTCGGTGGTATTTCTTAGTACAACAATGTTTGGAGACGGTGAGCCTACCGGAGGCGGGACCTTTGTCGGTGCATTAATAATCAGCATGCTTAATAATGGTCTTACAATGCTTAATGTACCCTATTATTTTCAGTACATCACCAAGGGTACCGTTGTTATATTTGCAGTAGTACTCTCGGTAGCTCTCGGACAGAAGTTGAGGGTAAAATTATAGTTTGTGAGGGGGCGAGTTTATGCTTACACAAAAGCCTGTGGAAATATTGACAGTGGATTTAAGCTCCGGACAGGCTTCGCGGAGTCAAATCCGGGACAAAGAGATTATTAAGAGGTATATAGGAGGTCGGGGCATAGCCTTGCATTATTTGCTGTCAAACCTCAATCCCCAAGTGGACCCCTATGCGCCCGAGGCTCCCATTATATTTGCCCCGGGCGTGCTGACCGGTACCTTTGTACCAAGCTCGGGCAGAACCAGCGTTTTATTCAAAAGTCCGGCCACCCAGAGGATTTTTAAAACCAATGTGGGAGGGCATTTCGGTGCCCAGCTGAAATTTGCCGGGTATGACCTGCTGGTGGTGATGGGAAAGGCTGAAAAACCAGTATATATATACATTGAGGATGACAAGGTTGAGATAAGAGATGCCGCCGGACTCTGGGGCAAGGATGTTAGAGAAACCAACAGGCTGGTCAGGGAAGAGAATGATGACCCCGAGGTTCAGATGGCCTGTATAGGACCCGCCGGGGAAAATAAGGTTGCCTATGCTTCCATTCAGGTCTCGATATATAATGCAGCCGGCAGAGGCGGAGGCGGTGCCGTAATGGGCGCCAAAAACCTTAAGGCAGTGGCTGCCAGGGGTACGAAAGGTATCGGAGTGGCCCACCCGGAGAAATTTGCCCAAACGGTTTCCCGGTTATGGGATAAGATGAACAGTGCTTCGGGGGTAAAACCCCTGTCGGATTATGGGACCAGTATCGGCGTTGAATCCACCAACGCTGTCGGAGCCTTTCCGGTAAAGAACTTTCAGCAGGGCAGTATTGACAATATCAGATATCTCACAGGACCATACCTTGTTGAAGGGGGATTTCTGAAGAGAAAGTTATCATGCTACTCCTGCCCGGTTGCCTGCCACAGGTTCGTTACGGTTGATGAGGGTCAACACCGGGGAACCTACACCGGAGGGCCTGAGTATGAAACTCTTTCGGCCCTTGGCGGAGGGTGCTTCATAACAGATACGGCGGCAATAATCAAAGGAAACGAGCTGTGCAATATCCTGGGACTGGATACCATATCTGTGGGAAACAGCATACAGTGGCTGATGGAATGTAAGCAGCGGGGGGTAGTAAGCGACCAGGATGCAGCAGGGCTGGACCTCAGCTGGGGAAACACCGAAACCATGATAGAGCTGATTAAAATGATAGCCAAAAGGGAAGGTATAGGAGATTTGCTTGCAAAGGGACTAAAGGTGGCTTCCGAGGAGATGGGCAAAGACTCTTACAAATGGGCCATCCAGGCCAGAGGCCTGGAACAGTCCAGAGTTGAGACCAGGTCGGCCTACGGCTATGCCCTGGCCTTTGCGGTAAGCTCAAGGGGGCCAGATCATCTGAACACCGAATGCCTGGCCGAATTTGGCGGAAGCCCCGAAGCCAGGGAACTTATAAAAAGGATAACAGGAAGTGAAGAATACGCCTATCCGCATACAACCGGGAAGAGGCCCGAGATAGTCAGATGGCATGAGGACATATACGGTGCCAGTGATGCCCTGGGAGTCTGTGCATTCCCTACCACCGCCCAGTTTTGGGTGGATGAATGGGATTTGGCAGATCTGTTCCAAAGCTTCACAGGTATAGAGGTTACTGCCGGAGATATTATGGAGGCGGGCCGCAGGATGGTTACACTTGAAAGGTGTTTCAACGGTATGCTTGGATATACCAGGAAGGATGATGTTCTTCCTTACAGGCTGATGACCGAGATACAGCATGATGCCATGCATAAGGATGCCGTAAACTCGGAGCAGATGCTGGATACCATGAAGGATGAATATTTTGCACTGCATGAATGGGATATTGAAACAGGTCTGCCCACCGAAGATACGCTTGCCAAACTTGGTATGGGAGAATTTGTGGATAAAATAAACGGCTATATAGAATTGAAGTAAGGGGGGATTCCGAATGAAGCTATTTACCATTGATCCTCAAAAATGTACCGGCTGCCACCAGTGCGAATTGGCCTGTTCTTTTAATAAACACAAGATATTCGACCGGCAGCTGTCCAATATCAGGGTGGAAAGTATCGAGGAACTTGCTCTGAGCGTCCCCGTCAAGTGCATGCAGTGTGACGATGCTCCCTGTATTGCTTCCTGTGTTGCAGGAGCCCTGTATAAGGATACCGGTACCGGTGCCGTGCTGTGGGATGGAGATAAATGTATCGGGTGCAAGGCCTGTGTTATTGCCTGTCCTTTCGGGTGTGTATCGGTGATTAAAAAGGACCGGAATATACAGATAGCCATCTGTGACCTGTGTTCGGGAGATCCCGAGTGCGTTAAGGTATGCAGGGAAAAGGCAATAGCCTATGTGGATGAAAGCAGGGTAAATAAAAAGAAAAGGGAGAAAACCTTCCAGAAGATAGTAAATCAAAAGGAAGGAGAGATATAGATGGATAAGCTGCGATATGTGGGGATAAGCTCCAGCCCCAGACATGCCAACACAGAAATTTTGGTTAAGAGAACCCTTGATGCTGCAAAGGCCGAGACGCAGGAGAGAGGATATGAAGCCCAAACCGTACTTGTATCACTGGGCGGCAAAAAGATACAGCCTTGCATAAACTGCGACGGATGCGTCAGAAAGCTTTCCTACTGCATACTCAAGGATGATTGGCTTGAGGCTGTAAAGAATGTCATCGACCCGGTGCCCAATGGGTTGGTCTTAGGCTCGCCGGTGTATTTCTTTAATGTCAATTCGGCCATGAGAGCCTTTATGGAAAGATGGACTTCGCTGGTCAAGGGTATATGGCATCCCGAGTTTCCGCACCCGGTACCCGACTGGTCAAGGACGGCGGCAGGAGCGGTTACGGTGGGATACGACAGAAACGGAGGCCAGGAGATGGCTTTGTCGGCCATGCTGCATTTCCTCCTGCTGAATAAGTTTGCCACAGTTGCTCCGGGGCATGAAGGCGGATATATAGGGGCCGCCGGGTGGCAGATGGGTATCGACGGTGCCGATAAGAAAGCCGTAATGCAGGATGATGAAGGATTGAAGCAGGCCGACATACTGGGCAGAAGAATAGCCCATACGGCAATACTGCTCTCGGGAAAAACTCTGTAATGCAGGAGTGATATAAATATGGCCTTGGTTCGGTTTATCCATCCCTTTAGTAAGGCTGCAGGCAACAAGAATATAAGGATTGAAGCCGGGGACGTTGGAGAGCTTTGCAGACAGTTGGTCCGGCGTTTCGGGCATGATATGGATATGCTTTTGGATGAGCAGGGCGAGGTATCAAAAGACATAGTTGTGCTGGTCAACAGGAGAAATGTTCATACACTCGCCGGTATCGGCACATCATTGGAGGAAGATACAGAGGTGCTGATAATGCCTTATATCATTGGGGGTTAATTGCAATGCACAAACCGATAGTTGTGGATATACAAAAAGACAAGTGCACCGGGTGCAGTCTCTGCCGTCTGGCCTGCTCCTTTGAAAAGGAAGGGAGATTTGACCCCGGCATCTCAAGGATCCGGGTACCGGACGGGGATAGAAGGGGCTTTTATCCCACTTTGTGCAGAAACTGTGAGGAGGCTCCCTGTCTTGATGCCTGCCCGTCGGGAGCCATTGAAAGGAGGCAGCGGGACGGTTATGTAACCCTTGACCGGGACAGGTGCATAGGCTGCAACATGTGCATAATGGTATGCCCCTTCAATGCGATAGGCCGCGGGCAGAACAGGAACTATAAATGCGACACCTGCGACGGGCTGGAGAAATGTGTGAGCATATGTCCCACCGGAGCAATAGGTTTTAAGGACGCCGACAGGGCCAATACTGCCCGAAGGAGAAGCCTGGCGGCGCAGTTAATTCAAAAGGGCGGAGGTAAGGGCAGATGGTAGTGGTTATAATCGGCAGCAGCATAGCCTCAAAAAGTGCTCTCCAAACCCTTCTTCCGGGCCTGGGCAACCATGACAGGGTAGTAATTATCACAAGGGACAGGCACCTGTTTTACTCAAGGGTGATGCTTCCAAACTTTATCGCCGGCGAGGTGGGCTTGGCGGAGCTGGGTTTTGCCCCCGAAAGGCTGCTCGAGGATAATAGGGTGAAGGTGATAAACCGGGAGGCGAAATCCATAGATACCGTTTCAGGCAAGGTAAGGCTGGACAATGGACATGAGGTAGGATACGATAAGCTGCTTATCACATCAGGTGCTTCTCCGGCAAATATCGGGATACCGGGAACCGGCCTGCCCGGCGTATTCTGCTTAAGGGATATAGAGGACGCACAGTCTGTAAAAGCCCGGGCTGAAAAAGCCGGCAGCTGCGTGGTTTTAGGCGGCGGCCTTATAAGTCTTAAGGCTGCCATGGCGCTTAAAAAGTCGGTAAAGGATGTCAGTATTGTTGTGGGGTCTTCCGGCCTTTTATCCATGATGGCCGACAAGACATCGGCCGGCTGGATTCATGATATTCTGAATTCCAATGGTATAGATATAAGACTGAACACAAATGCAGCCCGGATTAGGGGCGATGGCAGCGGGGTCAGGGATATTGTTTTTCAGGACGGCACCGGTATAAATGCCGACATGGTGATAATAGGCAAGGGAGTAAAGCCCAACACAGGGTTGGTTGAGAATACAGACATTAGAGTTGAGAAAGGAATACTGGTAGATTCGCGGATGAAGACTTCTGTCGAAAACATTTACGCAGCCGGGGATGTGGCACAGGCCCCCGATTACATCAGAGGAGGTACCGGTTTATTCACCCTTTGGCCCGACGCAGCGGTACAGGGTAGGATTGCCGCCGGGAACATACTGGGAACGGACAGGAAATATACCGGCGGTATAAGCATGAATTCGGCTGTGTTTTACCATATACCCTTTATTATGATGGGAAGTGTCAGAGAAAAGGATACAAAAGGCTGTAAAGTATATGAGCGGTTTGACCGGAGGAAGAGGATATTAAGGAAGGTGTTTGTAAAGGACGGAAGGCTGGTTGGTGCCGTACTGGCCGGGGATATCAGCTATGCAGGCATGGTATACTGGGACTTAAAGTCGGGGAGAGAGGCCGGCCGGCCACAAAAATATCTCACAAATGAAGGGTTGGAGGAGATATTTATCCTCAGGAACAAGCTGTAATCGAAATAACCTATGGGAGAGTGTATGTATGGCAAATATACTTAAAGAAAAGCTTAGTACAGAGAAGTTTGTTGTGGGCCCCTTCCTTAAGCTTCCAAGTCCGGCGGTGGTCGAGATAATGGGGCTTGCAGGATTTGACTTTGTAATCATAGACTGTGAACACGGGCCGTTAAATGTCCTGGCGGCAGAGGACATGGTAAGGGCGGCACATCTTTCTGGCATTGCGGCGGTAATGAGAATTACCGAGAACAATCCTGCCATGATTTCAAGGGCACTGGACATTGGAGTGGATGCGGTCCAAGTACCGCAGGTGTCTGCCAGGGCAGATGCAGAAAAGGTAGTCAAAGCTGCGAAATTCTCTCCTGCAGGGGAGAGAGGAGTCTGTCGTTTTGTAAGGGCATCGGGGTATACTTCCATAGAAAAATCCGAGTATTTCCAAAGAGCTAATAGGGATACAATGGTTATTATCCATATTGAAGGACAAGATGGAATAAATAACCTGGATGAAATACTACAAGTCGAAGGTATTGACATAGTATTTATCGGTCCTTACGACCTTTCCCAGTCCCTCGGGTTGCCGGGACAGGTAGACCATCCCGACGTTGAAAAGAAGATGCTGGAGGTAATTGAGAAAGCGGCCGGCAAAGGGAAATGCGTCGGGACTTTCGTGGACGATATAAGCACCGGTTATAAATGGGCCAAATTGGGAGTACAGTATATTTCCTATTCGGTGGATGTAGGCATTATATATGAAGCCTGCAAAAGAACGGTGGAAGGATTTCACAAAACAGAGCAATAATCCGCATTACCCCCCAAAAAGAGACTCTGATACGGGTCTCTTTTTGAATCGCAGCGCAAAATAAAAAAGACCCTATTTAAGAGTCTTATTCTTATATTTGTGCTCCATTTCATCAATCATATTCATGTTTTCGTCAACTTTCTTCTTGAGATTGCCGGTTACTATGAGCACCGTCATAGCTGCGATAGCTGCAAGTAAGTAGTATATAAGCTGCTCCATTTATGCAACCCTCCATTGGTGTTTGTGTACATTATAACACAGGCGCGGCAATATTAGAATGAATAATTGTGTAGGAAATAAGGGGTATTGGGAGAGAGGGAAGCGGTATGGGTGGTTGGTTTTGAGTATAGTAAACGGCACATAGGTATTGCTAAAGTGTAGGCTCTGTTAGGATAGAGACGGATGGTAGACGAGATGCGAACGGGGAAATTATCATTCTATTAGGCGTAGAAATTTATGGTTATTTAGAGGTAATTTGTATATTTTACCGAATTAAGATATTTAGCACATTCTTTTTATTCATTTATTATATAAAAATAAGGGAGATGTTGTCTGTGGCATCTAGTAACAGCTCTCGGAATCCTGCTTTCAACCGTGCCCATTATGCCCGCATATATCATATCCATAAGCTTTTATGCACAAATCGTTATCCTAGAATAACCAAAATAGCAGAAGAATTTGAAGTAAGTAAGAGAACCGTTGAGCGAGATATTGAACATATGCGGGATCGATTAGGCGCTCCTATCTGCTATGACCATTCGAAGAAAGGCTATTATTACGGAGAAGAAGGATTTCAGCTACCACCTCTAAGTATTACCGAAGAAGAACTAGCAACCATATTTCTGGGGCAAAGACTGCTGTCTCAATTCATGGGTACTCCATTTGAAAAAATTATTCAAAACGCCTTTGAAAAAATTCTTGCCGCAATACCGGAAGATGATGTATCCGGTTTGCACTTAATAAATGATATGGTGTCCTTTGATGTTAAGTCTTTGAGAGGTGACGAAGAGAGGGTACTACAAAACTACAGTAAACTTACTGCTGCAATAGGGAATAAGACAAAAGTATGGATGAGATATTACAGCGCAAGCAGAGATAAGATAAATGAACGGTATGTAGACCCGTATCACCTCAGGTATCACCAAGGGGCATGGTATCTGATCGGATACTGTAATTTAAGAGAAGCAATGAGGATATTTGCATTGGACAGAATACTTGATTTGAAGAATACGGAGGGTTCTTTTGATATTCCAGATGATTTTGTGTTAAAGGATTATTTATCCAGTGCTTTAGGTATTGAGACCGGAAACAAACCTCAAGAAGTAGGAATCCGCTTTGACCGGCATCAGGCGCGATGGGTACGCGAGAGGTGCTGGCATCATACACAAAGGATTGAGCCCCAGGCTGACGGCTCAATCATCCTGCGCATTACCGTTGCAGGACTAGGTGAAGTAAAACGATGGGTTCTTGGCTTTGGGGGGCATGCCGAGGTGCTGTATCCGGAAGAATTGAGAGAAGAGCTTGTGAAGGAAGCAGAAAGAATGTCACGCATTTATATGAAGTAAAGCAGAATGTACGTTCCCGACCTTATTTGTCGGTGGTATTGTTGTATGATTATAAGCATAGTTATGTCAGTGTCCCCTTTCCATTACGCTTAGGCGATACTGCATTATAGAAGTGAGAAGCAAGTTTAGTGTGATGGTTTCAGGTAGCGATAACGTTAAATATACATCATATGTGAAGGTTTCGGACGAATTATAAACAAGATACATGATAAAAATCATATTTCAATACACAACTCGCTTCTATTGTATACGCCTATTAAATAGTATTTTAGATTTCAAAAAAAATTAACTGATTATTGAATTTATATTCGTAGCTGGAATTTGCCGGCATTTACTAGAGATATAAGGTTTCTGAGTTACATTATTAAAATCATTGATTTAGGGAAGGAGGTGATAGAATGGATACATACTATCACGAGGTGGTATTCACAATCCGTCTTGAAAAGGATATTCCTATGCGTCAGATACAATCAGTTATTGCGGAATTTATAAGTGCAGGGATGATGTTCGATGAGCAGATTAAAGAGATGCACCACAAGAATCAATATAAGCGTTATTTGTTTTGTGCACCTTACCCCTTGGAGCAGGATAGAGTTTATCGCAAAGATAGGATGTATTGTTTCAATCTGAGGACGCAGGGCTTACGATTTGCTCTGGTGATGAAGGATTGTCTGCCAAAGGTCAAAGGGGTTCTGAAAGTCATATCCGCTGAAATTAAAAACTATTCACAAAAGCGCATCAATGAGCTTACCAGCTTAACGCCAATAATTTGTACTGTTAATAACCGTTGTTGGATGCCTGAAAACGGTATTGCACTATTGGCCAGCAGGTTGCATGGGAATGCGGCGAAAAAATGCAAGGAACTGGATCCTGCATTTACTGAACAGGACGAACTTTTCTTTGAAAGAATAGAATTATTGAATCACAAGCCAATCATCGTAGACTACAAGGGCGCAACGCTATTGGGGCATAAAGTGCGTCTGAACATACGGCCAAATGACTGGGCGCAGCGGCTTGCCTTTACCGCATTGGGCGGAGGATTGGGAGAGAAGGGGCCCATTGGATTCGGATATTGCGTATTGAGATAGGAGGTGAAAAAATGTTACAGGATATATTAAATGAATTCTTAAATCACGGTGAGCGGTATCCCGAGTTTGATGTTGATACAATGGTTTTGGAGCATTATCAATTAAGGCCCGGACTGTACCTGCGTATTAGTCAGGATAATAGCATTGATGAACTCTATGTGACCAAGAAATCTGAATTATCCGAAAACGATTCGCTGGTCGAATGGTTTAAGCAAATGGATTTTTTTAGTGCACTTATCAGTGTGGATAAAGCTATTGTTTGCGGTAAAGGAGGCAAAAAAATACTAAGTAATAATATATTTACGTTGTTTTCTAAATATGCAATTCTTATTGGTGAGGATGGAATTAATCTACAGTACTATAAATACATTGATCGTCATTTTAATGCCTTTTTGTCAAATAATGATAAAAGGAGTATTGAAATACTAACCTCAGCAGGCTACGAACTACTTAATGAGCAAGTCGTCCAAGCAAATAAAGAACGTCTTTTAGCTTCGTTAGAAGTGGTTGTGAAGCATATTAATCAATACAATATTAAGGATGACGATTATATTAAGCTCTTCTTGGACGTTGATAAAGAGGCTTACGCCTACGAGAGTGGTCGCTATATGCTACCTAAGATATTTAACAATAATAGTTATAATATATCAGTCGATGGAAAAGTGCTGGGGCTATCCAACGCCAACATGGGCATGAATGCAAAGAAACCTTATCTGGAACACAAAACTGCTGAATTTGAGGTGCCTTACCGCATCACAACCGAGCAAGCGGTCTTCCTGCATAAGCTGTTTTTGTGGCTGAATGGACAGACAAGGGAGGGCAAGCCTCTCTATGCCGGCTATATCCCCGTATGGGAGCATTCGCCGGGGCTATTCTCTGTTGCGAACGAGGTAGGCGTGCGAAAGCCGGCAAGCTATTTGCATCTTAACAGAGGTATAGGCGTTACGATCGATGATTATGATTTCCTGCCCAGTTTCAATGACAGAATGAACAGGCCTATCATATTTGAAAATTATCTGGACGCACCGAACTATCAAGGTGGAAAACTTGATAGGCTAAGTGCTGCTGAGGCACACATCAATAAAAACCTATATGCTTATCAGCTCGTTCGTAATTACGATGTTGAGCGTGTTAAAGTAACCGGCAAGCTGTCACGGGGACTTGCCGACCAGATCATGCTGTCAAGGGATGCTATGCGGGCTTGGTTTCGCAAAGGAGATATTCTGCCCATCAAAAGCTGCATTGACAAGGTAACCATGGGGGTACTTCTTGCACGACTGCAAGATATGGAATATATTCCTGCGCTTGCCTACGCGCTTAACGTCAGATTTTCGTTGCTAAAGTATTTTAATGAGGAGGGAAAGGATATGGGTTATGCTATAGAAAACGCTTATGAGGAATTAAAAGACAAAGTGCTGGATACTAAGAAAACTGCTTCCTGCCAGAGTGCTATGGAGTTCTACCTGGCAGTGGGTCAGCTACTGTACTATTATTTCAGCTTGAGTCAGGCTCAAATCCTGCATTACGATGTACTATTGCGGGGTATTACAGTTGCAAAGGATTTAGAGGACATCAAAAAGGAATATCTAAAGTATTTCAATAAATATGCATACGCCATTGACTATAACAATCCTCGCTATAATAATATGCTGAGCGTTGCTTCCTCTTATACCCCGGAAAAAGAGGAGCCAATTGACCTTGATGCATTGCTTTACGGTTTCGCGTCGAAAAACATCATTTACTATAAAAATAAGGAGGATTCCTAAAATGAAGAAGACCAATCGAGTATATGGTATTATTGGTGTTGCTGCCTATATGGCCAACTTCAATGCCGACTTATCGGGCTATCCAAAGACGACTACTAATAATGATATCTTTGGGAGCGATAAAGCACTAAAATATCCCATGAAACGCATGTGGTTATTGCAAGGAGAACCGGTACTCTATATTAAAAGCATGAAGAGCGGCAAGGGCAGTGAGAAAATGCAGCCAAGGGATTTAAACGAAAGGTATACCCATCTTTTCGGTGCTTTGGATGAAAAAACTTCCTCAAACGAGGTTTTAGGCAAACTGTTTTCGGCTATTGACGTTATGAATTTTGGTGCCACTTTTGCAGAAAAGAAACAAAATATCAGTATTACGGGAGCGGTACAAATAAATCAGGGTTTCAACCGTTTTCAGAACACAAATGTATTGTCACAGGATATTCTATCGCCTTTCCGCAATTCTAATGAAAAGAGCGAGGAAAAACTTGCATCTTCTATGGGGACTAAGATAGTAACGGATGAGGCGCATTATGTATATTCCTTCTCAGTCAACCCTGCAAGCTATGAAGATTTCATTGAGTTGACTGATGATTTTGAAGGCTATACAGTCGAAGCTTATGAGAAATTCAAATGGGCTGCAAGGGTTGCCACTACTGCCTTCAATACCAACTCCAAAAGTGGTTGCGAGAATGAACTTTCGCTTTTTATTGAACTAAAGGAAGATAGCAAGCTTTTCTTAGCAAATCTGGATAGGTATGTCAAGGTGGAAAAGAAAGGTGAGCGCGTCTTGTATGACCTTACCAAGCTGGCAGGGATTCTCGCATCGCACCAAAGAGAGATAAAGTCGGTTGAACTCTATGCAAATCCTGCGACTGTTGAAGTAGAACACGCATCGCTTCCCTGCACCGTCCAATCCATTTATTAAGGGGTGTTTCATATGAAAAGCTTGCGTTTCACGCTTTCCGGGTCAGCGGCGTGCTTTAGGCAGCCTGATGTAAATGCAAAGGTATATTTCACATATAACAACATCCACAGAGTAGCCTTACTGGGGCTGCTAGGGGCGGTGCTTGGCCTGAGCGGTTACCGCAACAAAAAGCTCCATGGCGATGGGGAACGTGAATATCCTGAATTTTATGAGGTACTATCCGCAATGCTGGTATCGGTTGTTCCGAATGGTAAAAACGGCTACTTTGCAAAAAAACTGCAATACTTCAACAATAGCGTGGGTTATGCATCCAAAGAGGAGGGTGGAAATCTGCAGGTTCGGGAGCAATGGCTGGAGAACCCCAGTTGGACGGTATTTCTTGCGCAACATAAGCTGAGCGATGCTGTTTGGAACAAGCTTCGCGATTATTTGCAGTATAGCAAATGTACCTATATGCCTTACCTTGGCCGCAATGATTTTCCTGCACAGATTGACAATGTAGAAATAGTTGACCTTTTTCCCTCACGGCAACAACATATACATTCCTTATTCTTGTACAACGGTGATCTCAAGGCTCTGGACAGTGGCAGCCCCTCACAATACCTGTTTGTTGAGACAGCGCCTATAGCGTTGGTGTCTAAGCATAATTTTTATGAATTCGGACGATATATCTTTACCAATTGCAGTGTTTCCGAGGATGCATTACCTCCCCAGCTCTATAGCGATGGCGAACGGCAATACAGCTTTTATTAAACTAAGCAGGAAGAGAGCCGGAAATGGCTTTCTTTCTGCTATAACAAGGAGGTTCTGCAATGGAAATGCTTATCATGCCGGAACAGATGCGCGATGAGCGTTATTTCGCTCATACTAGGGAGATAAATGGGAGGAAAGAAAAAGAGTCTCTGCTGGCGCATTCCGAGTTGGCTCTTCATTATTATGAACGGTACTGTGAGAAAAAAGGAATTGATAAAATCGTTAAAGAGCTTATAAAAACATGCGGTTTTGATGGGGGAGGGGCAGAAACAGTTTACCTTCTGTTTGTTTATGCGATTTATATGCATGACGCAGGGAAAATTAATCCGAGATACCAATACGATGTATTGGGTAATAATATATTCCGAAGTATGCGGGAACAGGCAACAGATTCCAACCATGCCCTTGCCTCGGCTTATTTGTACATTGCCCATATGCATCAAATTTTTTCAGAAAAACAAATGTCTACGCTTAAGAAGTGCATTGCTGCATTTGCATATTGCATTAGCAAGCATCATGGTAAGCTCGACAATGGAAGAGAGTTTGATAAGTTGGAGGGGTTTGATGAAAAGTATTGCAATAGCCGGTTAGATAATAGTATTTTTACAGATATTCGTTATTATATGCAGCAGCATAATGATATTACCAATTCCTTTGCTTTCTATATCCTGTGCAGGCTGCTGTATGCGCTTATTGTGGGTTGTGATTATTGTGCTACGCAAGAATACATGACAGGCTGCGCAATGGAGCCTTCCATCATAGAAAACGGAGGCAAAGAGCTGGAGCAGGGCTATTATGACAGCGAGATTTACAAAGCTATCCAAAAGTATCAACGGAACCCTGATGAATTTTACGGGAAGCCTATCAATTCTTTGCGCAACCAACTGTTTTTGGAGAGTGAGCAAAACATTATTGCAAATCCGGATGCGCATATATACTACCTAGAAGCGCCAACAGGAGCCGGCAAAACCAACATGGCCATTAATCTAACTTTATGTGCCTTGCAAATGGACAGTCGCATCAATAATATTTTCTACATATTCCCCTTCAATACTTTGGTGGAACAAACCAAGACAACATTGCTTCCATATTTCGGTGACAAGCTGGCGGTTATTAACTCCATTACACCTGTTGCCGTGGGTGATGATGGAGAGCAGATAAACTATGATGCTGCATGGATGGATTACATTTTCAATAATTACCCCATTGTTCTGACTTCGCATATAAATTTCTTTAATGCACTGTTTGGCTGTGGGCGTGACCAGTGTTTTCCTTTGCTTAAGCTCTGCAATAGCGTTGTGGTACTCGATGAAATCCAAAGCTATAAAAACAATATCTGGAGAGAGATAATCAGTTTCCTGCAAAACTATGCAAAACTACTAAATATCAGGATTATTATTATGTCGGCAACGCTTCCCCAGCTGGATAAGTTGCTTAAAGTAGTGGACGCGGAATTTATCAGTCTGATTGAAATCCCGGAAAAATACTATCAAAATCCTCTTTTTCAAGATAGGGTAATGCTGGATTTTTCTCTGTTAGGACAGGAAAAGATTACACTGGAACAGCTTAAGAAAGAAGTGCTACGTTTCAAGGATAATCGGGTGATGGTAGAATTCATCAAGAAGAAGACGGCAAGGGAGTTTTATCAGCTTTGCAAGACTGATTGCAACGCTGTTTTGCTTACAGGCGATGACAATGCCGCTATACGCGAAAAGGTCATAAACAGGATACGTAGCGGCGAGCGACTGGTTCTCATTGCCACTCAGGTAATTGAAGCGGGAATTGACATTGATATGGAAATTGGCTTTAAAGATATTTCTCTCCCCGATGCAGAGGAGCAATTCCTGGGGCGAATTAACCGCTCCTGTTGCAATCCCGAGCGTGCTGTTGCTTATTTCTTCGACTACGATGATGCGTCTACCATCTATAAAAACGATGTTAGATTGCGTTATTCCATTCAGGACACTTCTATACAGCGGTTCTTTAGAGAAAAGCGTTTTGATGAGATTTATAGCCATGTGTTTAAAGATTTGATTGCCAGAACAAGCAGATCCAATGAGAGAAACATTGTAAACTTAAATAGACAATGCATACAGCTTAATTTCAAAGAAATTGAGAAGCATATGTGTTTAATTGAGTCAAACAGACAGATTTTTGTTCCATATACTATAGATGACATTGACGGTTATCAGGTATGGGAGGAATTTAAGGCGTTGGGTAGCAATCGTGAAATGGCTTATGCGCAACGTATGGTTGAGTATTCCAAACTGGCGCTGAGAATGTCGTACTTCACATTTCAGGTCTTCGGGAACAATATTTTTGCAGGGGCCGAGGAATATGGCGGTTATTATTTTCTTGATGGAGGCGAGCGCTTTATTGAGGATGGGGTGCTGGATAGAGAATCGCTGGAGAAACATTATGGAGGGATGTTTTGGTGATGCTGACGGGGACAGTGGTTAATTATTACACCCATTGCAAGCGGCAATGCTGGCTATTTTGCCACAAATTAAATCTGGAGGATAATTCCGAGGATGTGCGGGTCGGCAGAGTATTGCACGAGCTTAAAAGAAAGGACAAGGACGAAGTAGCCTTGGATGGTATCAAGCTTGATAAATTGACAGAAGAGTATGTTACCGAAATTAAGAAGTCCGATGCCGATATTGCGGCTGCTATAGCGCAATTGGAATACTATTTAATAATTCTGCATGATAAGGGGATTGTTCGAAAGGGGCGCTTGGAATGCTTGGAGAAGAACAAACAAAGCAAAAGCATTCATACCATAGTCCTTACAGAAGAAGAAATGGCGGAGCGTAAAGAGCGATACCAACGCATAGAAGAGTTCTTAAATGCCGATGTTCCGCCTATACCTGAACTGAAGCCCATGTGCAAAAAATGCGCCTACTACGAATATTGCTTCATTTAGGGGGAGCGGCATGAAGAGTGATACCAGATACATTTTCTCAAGGGGAGAATTGTTTCAGAAGGACTTTTCTATTGCGTTTCGGAGAGAAGACGGAAATTTTTATCTGCCCATCAAGGATACGCGGGAACTATACTGTTTTAATGAGGTGACGCTTAGCACAAAGCTTCTGCAATTATTTGCGAAGGCAGGTATTGTCGTGCATTTTTTTGGTTATTACGAGAACTACATAGGTACTTTTTACCCAAAGGAAAACTTACTAAGTGGTCGGCTCATAGTTGCACAAGCCTTGGCATACAAACAGAATAGGTTGAGTATTGCAAGGTCCATTGTAAAAGGAATTGCCAAGAATGTCTATTTTGTGTTATACCATTATTACCGGCATGGTAAAAACGACCTGAAGGAATTTCTGGATTGGTTGCATAAAGATGCTCTCAGGCTGGCAGATACAGTTACCGATATCAAACGGTTATTACAGATAGAAGGGGAAATCTGGGCAAGGTTTTACCGGACCTTTAGGGTAATTTTGCCCGAAGGCTTTGCAATGAACAGGCGGGTAAAGCGTCCGCCCGACAATCCAATCAACGCACTAATATCATTTGGCAATACCATGCTGTATACGAAGACTATCACCGAAATCTACCATACGCATTTAAACCAGACTATTTCGTTTTTGCACGAGCCTGCCGAGAGGCGTTTTTCATTAAGTCTAGATCTGTCGGAGATATTCAAACCGATACTGGTTTATAGAACCATTTTTGATTGTGTGAACAACCGCAAAATTACAGTGGAAAAGCATTTCGACAAAAAACTAAACTATGCATTACTGAACGAGGCAGGTCGTAAGCTGTTTATTGAGGCCTTTGATGAGCGGTTGCATCAAACTTTTGAACATAGTACCTTGAAAAGGAGAATCAGCTATAAGCAAGCAATTCGCTTGGATGGGTATAAGCTGATTAAATACATTCTGGAGGGCAAAGATTTCATCCCATTTTCTATGGAGGATAAAAGATGAGCAGTAAAACAAATTATAATTATGCGATTGTCTTTTATGATGTTGGCGAAAAGCGAGTGGCGAAAGTGTTTAAAGTCTGCAAGCAATATCTTAAGCACTATCAGAAATCCGTCTTTAGAGGACATATTACTCCGGCAAATTACCTGGAGCTTAGAGGAAAGTTAAAGAAGGTAATTGATCCAGACTATGATTTTGTGACCTTCATTAGAACAATAAGCGAAGCATCTTTTTATGAGGAAAGTATTGGTAACACAGGGGTAGATCCCGAGGCAATTATTATTTGATTTTTCCAACCGCTATTATATAGTAATCCCTGTAAAGCACAATAAATTAAGAGTATTGGAGGTGTCAAACTGTTGTTCTCATGAGATAGAGAGGTGGTTGGAAGAAATTAGCGCAAATATTTGGCGCAACATCAATCGAGAGTTTATTGCGAAGAAGAAAACCTCTATTTTTCGATGCCGAAACCTTCACATATGATGTCTTGAAATAG
>JAENYX010000004.1:67497-73323 GCA_016841565.1 Clostridium thermobutyricum
CCGAAACCTTCACATATGATGTCTTGAAATAGGTCTTGGTACACCTTTTGCTCGGCTTTTTTTGATCCGAAACCTTCACATATGATGTCTTGAAATGGGCGGGACCTTTCCTCCTAGGTGCGCCAAAACCACCGAAACCTTCACATATGATGTCTTGAAATAGAAAAAAGGACACAAAGGGGACATTTATTCTTTAACCGAAACCTTCACATATGATGTCTTGAAATTCCCTTACACCCGGCTTGACTTTGTGCTTCCCAGTCCGAAACCTTCACATATGATGTCTTGAAATTTGCAAAACTCCAATATACCGCCGGTTGACCTTCTGCCGAAACCTTCACATATGATGTCTTGAAATTCGAGGACCGAGGTCCTTTAGGAGCGACCATTGTAGCCGAAACCTTCACATATGATGTCTTGAAATAGTGGAATGAAGAACAGGTGAAGCTAAAGGAAGTGTTCCGAAACCTTCACATATGATGTCTTGAAATGCGGCTACCGCCGACATTATAGCTTCTTCGATGGTGCCGAAACCTTCACATATGATGTCTTGAAATAGGTAACAGATAGCGGAAGTGCTGACTGGTGTCTCCCGAAACCTTCACATATGATGTCTTGAAATTGCATAAGGGATGTTTTAGCCTCCGTGGACGCACTACCGAAACCTTCACATATGATGTCTTGAAATTGGTTACACCTCCCCTAATAATTCCGGATTATCATGCCGAAACCTTCACATATGATGTCTTGAAATCTCATAAACCGAAAGTCATCTTTCCTGAATTTTATCCCGAAACCTTCACATATGATGTCTTGAAATTAACCAAGATAGGGGAGTGATACCGTGGAAAGAAACCGAAACCTTCACATATGATGTCTTGAAATAATATAAGCTGCAATCATACTATTTTCAGCAGGGCCCGAAACCTTCACATATGATGTCTTGAAATAGTGGAATGAAGAACAGGTGAAGCTAAAGGAAGTGTTCCGAAACCTTCACATATGATGTCTTGAAATGCGGCTACCGCCGACATTATAGCTTCTTCGATGGTGCCGAAACCTTCACATATGATGTCTTGAAATAGGTAACAGATAGCGGAAGTGCTGACTGGTGTCTCCCGAAACCTTCACATATGATGTCTTGAAATTGCATAAGGGATGTTTTAGCCTCCGTGGACGCACTACCGAAACCTTCACATATGATGTCTTGAAATTGGTTACACCTCCCCTAATAATTCCGGATTATCATGCCGAAACCTTCACATATGATGTCTTGAAATCTCATAAACCGAAAGTCATCTTTCCTGAATTTTATCCCGAAACCTTCACATATGATGTCTTGAAATTAACCAAGATAGGGGAGTGATACCGTGGAAAGAAACCGAAACCTTCACATATGATGTCTTGAAATAATATAAGCTGCAATCATACTATTTTCAGCAGGGCCCGAAACCTTCACATATGATGTCTTGAAATGTGGGAGAGTGAAACAAATAAGGCACTGTACCCATTCCGAAACCTTCACATATGATGTCTTGAAATCAGAGGGGTATCATCTTGCTTGTATGGTCTCCCAATCCGAAACCTTCACATATGATGTCTTGAAATTGATAAATACCTTGTTTTGTTATGACTTACTGTTATGCCGAAACCTTCACATATGATGTCTTGAAATATGTTTGGAATATGCCTTTTCCGGCTGTGGTTAATCCGAAACCTTCACATATGATGTCTTGAAATAGGCCAAAGTCCAGTATCTTATGAGCCGGTAAATTCCCGAAACCTTCACATATGATGTCTTGAAATAGTCTTGACTGTGCAGATGCATAGTGCTCTTTATCTCCGAAACCTTCACATATGATGTCTTGAAATATATTAAAAGAAGTAGAAAAATATATAAAGGAGGTCCGAAACCTTCACATATGATGTCTTGAAATCTAATATAAAGACTACCTTCACTGCTACAATCTGGACCGAAACCTTCACATATGATGTCTTGAAATAGCAACTTCCAAAATACTACTATCTGGCCACGCTCGCCGAAACCTTCACATATGATGTCTTGAAATGGAATGTAATGCTGATAATACCCTAGAAGCTCCTGCCGAAACCTTCACATATGATGTCTTGAAATAGGGGCAAGTCATATGAGTACATAGCCAAGAGGTTGCCGAAACCTTCACATATGATGTCTTGAAATAAAGTGAAATGGTACCAGTGGACGAAACTGTTGTTCCGAAACCTTCACATATGATGTCTTGAAATTGTCCGACCCAGAGAAGGTTAAGGTTCTGCAGATGCCGAAACCTTCACATATGATGTCTTGAAATCCGGCATCCTCATCGGTTGTCTCAAATCCATATATCACCGAAACCTTCACATATGATGTCTTGAAATAGGTCAGATGGCAGATATTACTTATCGTATATGGTCCCGAAACCTTCACATATGATGTCTTGAAATCCGTCTTGGATGCGGCACCTGTCCATGGAATCTCCTCCGAAACCTTCACATATGATGTCTTGAAATGGGGCAACGGCTATAGCATACTTGAGTGCGCAAGGTCCGAAACCTTCACATATGATGTCTTGAAATGACTAAGGTATGCAAGGAAGTCACGTAGGAGGGCTTCCGAAACCTTCACATATGATGTCTTGAAATGGGGTTCGAAACATGCGAACGAGCAGGCCCAGTACCCCGAAACCTTCACATATGATGTCTTGAAATGGGGGCAGGTAAATGCTGGGCTTAAAAATTACTACCCGAAACCTTCACATATGATGTCTTGAAATAATAGAATGGATAAATAAAGGCTATGGTGCAATAGTCCGAAACCTTCACATATGATGTCTTGAAATACAAATTTGTCTACCGCTTGTTTAAGGTTCATTCCCCGAAACCTTCACATATGATGTCTTGAAATAGAGACAGCTTGATGCAGAGAATGCCCTGAAGACAGCCGAAACCTTCACATATGATGTCTTGAAATTATTGCCGTATCTTGGCTATGTCCTGCTCGGCCAAGCCGAAACCTTCACATATGATGTCTTGAAATTTTTTGATTATATTTATAACCGAGTGCGACCGCCACCGAAACCTTCACATATGATGTCTTGAAATAATCAAGAGCTCTCTTGGCGCTTGATTTGGTTGCCCGCCGAAACCTTCACATATGATGTCTTGAAATTCATAATGAAAGAGCAGATGACGGATGACGGGATAGCCGAAACCTTCACATATGATGTCTTGAAATTTGTACCATAACCGGTGCAGTGGGGCAACAGGGAGGCCGAAACCTTCACATATGATGTCTTGAAATAGACTAAGAAAGCGGCTAAGGTGGTAGCACAGTACCCGAAACCTTCACATATGATGTCTTGAAATTTTTCTGCCAATCCTCATCATCCAGGTTGTTACTTCCCGAAACCTTCACATATGATGTCTTGAAATCCTTTTAGCTGAAGTATTTGCAGGTCAAGCTTGAACCGAAACCTTCACATATGATGTCTTGAAATCCTTCCACCAGTACAAACTCCGGCTGCCGACAGAACCGAAACCTTCACATATGATGTCTTGAAATTTTTCTTGCTGTCGCCCAGTCCGGCCATTTGCATCTGCCGAAACCTTCACATATGATGTCTTGAAATATTAACACAGCCCCGGTCATGGCTACTACCCCATGTCCGAAACCTTCACATATGATGTCTTGAAATGTAATAGGTGTTGTATCAGGGTTTCTGACGTCGGAACCGAAACCTTCACATATGATGTCTTGAAATTTGAGAAACTGAAACCAAAGCTTCACTGCAGCAGCACCGAAACCTTCACATATGATGTCTTGAAATCTTACAACGAATGGGACGGTGACTTGCACAAAAGCACCGAAACCTTCACATATGATGTCTTGAAATTGCTTTCATCCTCTCCCTCTTAATCTTCGTAGTAAGCCGAAACCTTCACATATGATGTCTTGAAATTTCCTCGGTGGTACGCATCCTGAAACTTACTTTCCTTTCCGAAACCTTCACATATGATGTCTTGAAATACTTTATGCCCTCGCTTAGTCCTAACGCTTCCCTAACCGAAACCTTCACATATGATGTCTTGAAATTTTCTCTTTGCCTGTCGGTAAGCTCCTCCTCGATGGCCGAAACCTTCACATATGATGTCTTGAAATTATCGTCTGCTTTGTATGGCCGCACTGTCTGACTGTCCGAAACCTTCACATATGATGTCTTGAAATTCGGCATTCCAGTTATAAAGTGGGGCGCAAAACCACCCGAAACCTTCACATATGATGTCTTGAAATTACAAATGCTCGTTAAAGATACCCCATTTAATGCAACCGAAACCTTCACATATGATGTCTTGAAATAACAATTTCAGTATGGCATTTTTTAGCTCCACTCTCCGAAACCTTCACATATGATGTCTTGAAATTTCAAGGACACGGATCCGTATTATTACCAGGTATACCGAAACCTTCACATATGATGTCTTGAAATATTGTTTGCGCTCGTCAAGTTCTTTGGTCATACCACCGAAACCTTCACATATGATGTCTTGAAATAATTCTCCCAGTTTGCCGGCCTTTCTATCTTTGTACCCGAAACCTTCACATATGATGTCTTGAAATTCTGCTGTTGTTGTTCCTGTGCCATTTCTTCCTCTGCCGAAACCTTCACATATGATGTCTTGAAATTGGTAGTAGGTAGTATTGCCAGACAAAGTATGCTTGCCCGAAACCTTCACATATGATGTCTTGAAATAATTGCCCCGACTCAGAGGTAAGAGTAATGTTTGTACCGAAACCTTCACATATGATGTCTTGAAATCAGGGATATATAAAAAAAGGAGAGAAATAAATGAATTCCGAAACCTTCACATATGATGTCTTGAAATTCCGCCTACCAGGAAGAAAGCATAATTAAAAACGACCCGAAACCTTCACATATGATGTCTTGAAATCTATAGGGCCGGTATCGTCCTCTACAAACTTAATGCCCGAAACCTTCACATATGATGTCTTGAAATATCCGCAGTGGCGGGGCAAAGGCGATCCGCACAGACCGAAACCTTCACATATGATGTCTTGAAATAGGAAACACAGGTAATAGAAATGCACTATTGGCTTGCCGAAACCTTCACATATGATGTCTTGAAATGGATGCTGACGGCCAGCTAATCCAGCTTCACGGCACCCGAAACCTTCACATATGATGTCTTGAAATCCGTACCGCTCAGCCTCTCTCTGACTGTCGAACTCTCCGAAACCTTCACATATGATGTCTTGAAATTTAGTATTGCTATTTCCTGTCCTGGACGTGGCAAAGCCGAAACCTTCACATATGATGTCTTGAAATTGTCCTAAATTATATGGTCTATGTTTCTTGTATCTCCCGAAACCTTCACATATGATGTCTTGAAATAAAATATTCTGCTACAAGTGGGTACTCATCTTCATACCGAAACCTTCACATATGATGTCTTGAAATTCAACATAGTTTTCCGCATAATCCTCCTGCTCATCCCCGAAACCTTCACATATGATGTCTTGAAATATGGCGTCCGCCGGAAATGGCCTAGAGGTAAATACCACCGAAACCTTCACATATGATGTCTTGAAATGTGTTTTTAACACTTTACCCTTTTGCATAGGTGAGACCGAAACCTTCACATATGATGTCTTGAAATTGTAAAAATTCCTTATGTAAGTTTTACGATTGTGCTGCCGAAACCTTCACATATGATGTCTTGAAATAGTTTTGCCCTTATTCTTTGGTCGTCTATGTTCGGCCGAAACCTTCACATATGATGTCTTGAAAT
>JAENYX010000004.1:73423-75301 GCA_016841565.1 Clostridium thermobutyricum
ACCGAAACCTTCACATATGATGTCTTGAAATTTTGCTTTCCTCCCTGTTGCCCCACTGCGCCGGTTACCGAAACCTTCACATATGATGTCTTGAAATGTGGATAACTCGGCATCGTCCCATGCTGCCCATCTCCGAAACCTTCACATATGATGTCTTGAAATAAAGCTACCCCCGACCTCCCGGCCTTGGGGTCGCGGCCCGAAACCTTCACATATGATGTCTTGAAATAAATCATTGGGTTTCTCGTTCTGCAGTAACGATACGCCGAAACCTTCACATATGATGTCTTGAAATTCTCCTGAATCTGGTTCGAGTTGGTGAAGGATATCCCCGAAACCTTCACATATGATGTCTTGAAATTTTTGTAAGTCCTGCACCGTCCCCACCCCCTATATACCGAAACCTTCACATATGATGTCTTGAAATTATACTGGCTAAAAGATAAAAAGAATGAGAAAGGCGCCGAAACCTTCACATATGATGTCTTGAAATCCACCTTTGCAAATAAAAAAGACGCTTTATGCGCCTCCGAAACCTTCACATATGATGTCTTGAAATACGGCTTCTGATATTTCAAACCAACCTGGCTGATTCCGAAACCTTCACATATGATGTCTTGAAATACCTTATCCTTGTCCGTGTATTCGATTGATATCAATCCGAAACCTTCACATATGATGTCTTGAAATGGGCAATAGTGGGGAATTACCTTAATAGGCTTAATACCGAAACCTTCACATATGATGTCTTGAAATACAACTTCCCTGATTTCTCCCAGGTCCACCATACCCCGAAACCTTCACATATGATGTCTTGAAATTATTGCTATCCCTCCATTATATTCAATCTGTTATTACCGAAACCTTCACATATGATGTCTTGAAATACCAAAGGCGGTTTGTGGAAGGCATATCGAGAGCCGCCGAAACCTTCACATATGATGTCTTGAAATTTGCACACATGCGTATAAACCATAGTTGTGTTAATGCCCGAAACCTTCACATATGATGTCTTGAAATTAAAATACTGTTTCGCTCAATAAATCAAGCACATAACCGAAACCTTCACATATGATGTCTTGAAATATAGTATCCAGGACAGCTGCAGGGATGGTCTGGTCCCCGAAACCTTCACATATGATGTCTTGAAATTATGCTTCCTGTATTCGTGTTCCACGTTGGTGTTGCCGAAACCTTCACATATGATGTCTTGAAATTTTTCCTTGTTGCCCACTGAATTTTTTCTTTGTATTCCGAAACCTTCACATATGATGTCTTGAAATTTAAACACAAACAAATGTTCTGATTTGACTGTAAAACCGAAACCTTCACATATGATGTCTTGAAATGTTTCATAGAGCTGGTTGTATTTACGGGTTTTATCCCCGAAACCTTCACATATGATGTCTTGAAATATGATATTGCCGAAAAGACCGGCTTTTCTGAGACTCCGAAACCTTCACATATGATGTCTTGAAATATTCATAGTTGGTCATTCTCTCACCTTCTCCCTCTTCCGAAACCTTCACATATGATGTCTTGAAATCTGTTTCAAGTATTTCCTTTACCTGTTCTACTGTGACCGAAACCTTCACATATGATGTCTTGAAATTAGACTCCCGCTATAGCTTCCTCGAAACATATAGCCCCGAAACCTTCACATATGATGTCTTGAAATCCTTCTTTGCCGTAACTATCATAGGTCTGTTTTATCCCGAAACCTTCACATATGATGTCTTGAAATATCGTTAAAGGGGCAGGGACTACCTGCTCCTTTAAAACCGAAACCTTCACATATGATGTCTTGAAATCTACCATGGACATACGCCGGTACCTTGCCTATTATGCCGAAACCTTCACATATGATGTCTTGAAATT
>JAENYX010000004.1:75401-78198 GCA_016841565.1 Clostridium thermobutyricum
CCGAAACCTTCACATATGATGTCTTGAAATTCTTGCAACATTAGTTAATTCTCCTTCCTTGTTGTTCCGAAACCTTCACATATGATGTCTTGAAATAGGACAAAGCAAAGTTCCCGTATTCACAGTTGCCCGCCGAAACCTTCACATATGATGTCTTGAAATTTTTTAACCCTGTCTACTATCCATGCACCCATAAAACCGAAACCTTCACATATGATGTCTTGAAATTAATTATACCTCCTTATTTTTTAAGCCTTTCGGCATCCGAAACCTTCACATATGATGTCTTGAAATCTGTTTATGGGGTTATATTAATGTCGACACCATAACACCGAAACCTTCACATATGATGTCTTGAAATACGGTGGATACAGTCAGGAGCAAGCTTATTAGCGTCCGAAACCTTCACATATGATGTCTTGAAATTACCGCCAGCCTGCTTCAAACGGGCAGGCACCGTATCCGAAACCTTCACATATGATGTCTTGAAATTCTGTTATCGTATCTTCCAGGCAGAACACGCAATAACCGAAACCTTCACATATGATGTCTTGAAATAACAGAAAGAGCCTGTTAAAAAGTCCAACTATACGCCCGAAACCTTCACATATGATGTCTTGAAATATTTCTCTATGCCTACAGTTTGCATGTTTCATATGCCGAAACCTTCACATATGATGTCTTGAAATTCAGGCAGGTTTATGTTTGTGCGGGCCATTATTTCCCCGAAACCTTCACATATGATGTCTTGAAATTATGTATGATTATATTATTATTGTATCCAGGTGTCACCGAAACCTTCACATATGATGTCTTGAAATTAGCTTTGTTGCGAATAGATAATGGATACCTACTGACCGAAACCTTCACATATGATGTCTTGAAATATTTTATTTATTTGATTTAATAACTTAATTTTCCCCCGAAACCTTCACATATGATGTCTTGAAATAATATTTGTCCGTTTGGCTTCTCTATTGCCTTCATACCGAAACCTTCACATATGATGTCTTGAAATTCAAACAACTCGTTCCATAATAGAGGGAATGCATATCCCGAAACCTTCACATATGATGTCTTGAAATTAAGGATCGGGGAACGGCATCCATGCAATGATTTCCCCGAAACCTTCACATATGATGTCTTGAAATTCTTTATTGATGTTATCTCCATATATATTATCTAACCGAAACCTTCACATATGATGTCTTGAAATTTTTTCATTCTCCTTTTATTTTTTTATTTTGTCTGTCCGAAACCTTCACATATGATGTCTTGAAATTTTTGATAAATACTTACCAGAATATATAATACTAAACCGAAACCTTCACATATGATGTCTTGAAATTCAAACAACTCGTTCCATAATAGAGGGAATGCATATCCCGAAACCTTCACATATGATGTCTTGAAATTAAGGATCGGGGAACGGCATCCATGCAATGATTTCCCCGAAACCTTCACATATGATGTCTTGAAATTCTTTATTGATGTTATCTCCATATATATTATCTAACCGAAACCTTCACATATGATGTCTTGAAATTTTTTCATTCTCCTTTTATTTTTTTATTTTGTCTGTCCGAAACCTTCACATATGATGTCTTGAAATTTTTGATAAATACTTACCAGAATATATAATACTAAACCGAAACCTTCACATATGATGTCTTGAAATGGTCCCAGCCGCCGTATTTGACGGTATCTATAAAGTCCGAAACCTTCACATATGATGTCTTGAAATCTTCATAGGCTGCATACTCTGTTATTTTGGATTGAACCGAAACCTTCACATATGATGTCTTGAAATTGGTATATTAGATATTATTCCTTCTATTATATGTAGCCGAAACCTTCACATATGATGTCTTGAAATTTCTGCTATCACTCCTTTAATATATTTTTATTTTATCCGAAACCTTCACATATGATGTCTTGAAATTAGATGGCTCCGCTTACCGTCAGTTCTTTTACCTCCCCGAAACCTTCACATATGATGTCTTGAAATAAAAGAGCGTGCTTACCGACTTCTCGCGGCAACAGGCCGAAACCTTCACATATGATGTCTTGAAATCTGTATATGCGGTAAAACTGGCATATATCCTGCAATGCCGAAACCTTCACATATGATGTCTTGAAATTTTTGTGTATACCTTGCTCCTTCGTCTGCTGCCAACCCGAAACCTTCACATATGATGTCTTGAAATCCGATACTGGCGGCATGTGCGGCACTATTAATAGAACCGAAACCTTCACATATGATGTCTTGAAATTTTAACGCCTTTTTAGAGCAGGCAAGGGCCTTTGGTCCGAAACCTTCACATATGATGTCTTGAAATATAGGGTACAGTCTTCCTGCTTTGCATATTGGCATACCGAAACCTTCACATATGATGTCTTGAAATTCCTCTTCATATCCATTTCTGAGTATGCTCTCATACCGAAACCTTCACATATGATGTCTTGAAATCAGGGAGAAGCCATAAATATACTGATGAGACATGACCGAAACCTTCACATATGATGTCTTGAAATATATGTAATCCTTGCTCTTTTGACCGATGCCAATTAACCGAAACCTTCACATATGATGTCTTGAAATTTATTCTCTCCACCTCCATATATAGCAGGGCGGGCCCGAAACCTTCACATATGATGTCTTGAAATAGGATTGCTGTTAGTTCTTCGTTGGTGAGTTTTAACCGAAACCTTCACATATGATGTCTTGAAATCAATATAAGTCCTATGCTCCCTATCGGCGCAGCAGCCGAAACCTTCACATATGATGTCTTGAAAT
>JAENYX010000004.1:78298-108652 GCA_016841565.1 Clostridium thermobutyricum
CCGAAACCTTCACATATGATGTCTTGAAATAAATTATGTGCTGGGACGTGCAGGATAAATTCACTCCGAAACCTTCACATATGATGTCTTGAAATAAGGACTTCGAGGATAACCAACTGGCGATACAGTAGCCGAAACCTTCACATATGATGTCTTGAAATAGGAATGCGATGACAGCAACCGAAGGGTTGTGAAAACCGAAACCTTCACATATGATGTCTTGAAATAGTAATACCAACCTTGTCTTGTTGCTTTAGGTGAGACCGAAACCTTCACATATGATGTCTTGAAATATATATAAAAAATATAAGGAGGTAAAAGAAAAATGACCGAAACCTTCACATACGATGTCTTGAAATACGGTGAATATGGTATAATAGTACTAGAAAATCGACCCGAAACCTTCACATATGATGTCTTTAAATTGCGGCAGAAAGATGATACCAGTAAGAAGAATAACATTATTTATAAAGTGGTGATTTTATATGAGAGTAATGACATTGGATGAATTAAATAGAAAAATCGATAAAAATAAAAGTTCTGATTTACTAGAGAAAATCGATAAAATTGTTCAATCATCATCGGACTATACTCGGGAAAGAAAAAGACCAAAGGATAAAACCGAAGCCGACATTCTAAGAAGATTTAAATATAAGTAGGTGTATATATGTGTGACTTTGATTGGGGAAAAAAAGAACTCCTGAAACTTAACCCCGAGAATAAATACGAGACCATGATTTGTACTGCTTCTGTTATTACTAAGCTTTTGGAAAAGCATAATATTCAACCGGTAATCGTAGGTGGATTTTCTGTAGAAATATATACGGGACATAATTATTCAACTAGAGATATTGATTTTGTGACATCCGATATAAAAAAGGCCAGAGAAGTACTGCTGGGACTTGGCTTTACAAAGGAAGGCAGACATTTATTTCATGGATACCTTCAAGTTGCCATAGAGTTTCCGGATGACGAACTTGCAGGGTCACACGAGAAGATAAGCAAGTTGTTTATTGATAAAGGACGAGAACTATATGTTTATATAATATCTTACGAGGATATAATTATGGATAGGCTCAGAGCTTCATTGTATTGGGGAGATAGTGAATCGAAGAAATGGGGAATGTACATTTTAGCTGAGAACTATGGCGATATAGATTTAGATTATATGAGAACTCTTAATGAAGGAGCCGAAAATGAACATGAAGTTCAAGAGATAGAAAAATGGATTAGAGAATTAGATAGCATATGAAACCCTCCAAACTCAGACATAGTGGTCTTACCCATTATCGTTATTAGCTTGCCTGGGAGGAATTGAAACAAGCTTGACTGAGGTTAAGATTTAAAAAGATTTCGATATAAATAAGTGTTAATATGCGTATGATTTTGCTCAATAATTATTGAGATGCTTTGCTGACTCGTTGTGAAACTCAAGAAAAAACGCTAGGGGGAAATTCCTAGCGTTTCTCTCCGATTACTTCCTTATCTTAACCACCTTTGCGCCATTGGCTTTGACAAGCTCGGCGGGGCTTATCCTGACCAGGGAGTATTCCGACCCGCCGCCGGTATAGATAAAATCCTTTTCCATAACTTTAGTGTCAACCAAATATAAGGCTCCATAGGAGAACGAGGGTACTCCGCCGCAGGGATATCCTGTTTTTTCGAGGATTTCTTCCACTGTAGCCGTCCGCGGCGGGGCAATACCTAAGGCCTGTCCCACCTTTGTGGTGCTGACCCGGTCCTCCCCCTTTACTATGGCTACAATAAGGTTCCCCCCATCATCTATAAGACAGACGTTTTTTACAAGGTCCCTGGGTGACGCATTGACGGCCTCGGCGGCTTCCTTCACCGAATGGCAGGATTTTTCAAATACCAGGTGTTTGGCCTGGATACCGTTTTGTTCTATGTACTCATATAGCTTCTTATCATATTCGTTCAAAACAACAGTACCACCTTTCGCTGTATTAATTTCATTACATAGATTATATAGGTTAACAGGGCTTTCTTCAAGGAAGCCGCAGCAAAAGCAAGGGCTACGTTCATTTCCCGGGCAATCATGATATATAATTATGAGGGAACATGAGCCAGGGAAATTCAGTCAAAACACTGACAAGGTTCTATTAGAAAATTACAGGGAGGTATTTCATTGAGGAAATTGGCATTTAAGGTCAGCATCACTCCGGCGGAAGCACTGGAGCTGGTAAAACAGCATCACTCAGCACAAGGGACTGAGCTGATACACCAAGAGCTGTACGATATCGGAGAAGGCAGGGCAATAGGCACTCTGATATTCCAGAAATATTACTTCAGAGCCGGGAACAGGGCCGCATTGGTGGTGATAGCCGACAACCTGAAGGGCTTCAGCGAAGTAAGGTCCATTGCAACAGGAAGCTCCCAGGGTGTAATATTTGACTTTGACTGGGGCGCTGCCGATAGTTTTGCGAATAGTACAAGGGAAATATTAAAAGAATATATATTGGAGGAATAAGCTCGGCTGCATGGGTTTATCACAGTAATAAAGGGTCTGGAAAGGGGCTTGGGCTTGAACGGAGAATACAGCATAGGGTGTCTTGTAATTCATGGCTTTGGCGGATGTGTGGATGAGATAAGCCCTTTGGCAGCCCGTCTCAGGGCAAAGGGATACACAATAGTATGTCCGAGACTTAAGGGTCATACCGGAAAACGCAGCGACCTGAAAAAGGCCGGCTATACCGACTGGATTGCGTCGGCCGAGCAGGGTCTTCTGGATCTGTTGTCCCGTTGCCGTTCGGTTTATATAATAGGTTTTTCCATGGGCGGGCTGATAGCCGTTAATCTGGCTCTGAAGTATGACCTGGCCGGCATGGTCACAATCAATACCCCCATATATTACTGGGATGTCAGGAGGATATTGTCTAACATTGCATATGGTTTCACAACGGGGGATTTCAGTGTAATAAGACGTTACATCAATTCGGCGGCTTCATTTCCCCTGCCGGCACTGCTAAACTTCCACAGGCTGCTTAACCGGACCAAGAGAATGGTAAACGATGTGATATGCCCTGTATTCATAACCCAGGGCGTGGATGATGATACGGTAAAGACAAGCAGCGCCGACTATTTGTTCAACAATGTGAATTCTCCGGTAAAACGCCTGAAGCTCTACGAAAGATCGGGGCACCTCATGCTGTGGAGCCCGGCGGCCCGGTATGTCATCCGGGACATCGAAGGATTTTTGCAGGAGACTCATTAGGGTCTTGGAAAGGTTTTTAGTGAAAGGGTACTGCCATCGGTGGATATTACAATGTTTCCCAAGACGTCGGTTCTGTACAGCGTTATATTTCTCCTTTCAAATTCCTTAATGGTATCAAGGTTCTGCCCGTGGGATTTCCCACAGATGTCACACAATCCGCAGCTCATTACCGCCACCCTGGGATTGACTCTGTCCAGGAATGTGGCACATGAGGAGCTGCGACTGCCGTGATGGGCTACCTTCAGTACGTCAACGGCCGAAAACTTGTTGAGGTTCCGCGTCTCGGCGTTTTTGCACATATCTCCTGTAAAGAGAAAGCTTATATTGTTAAAGGTTAATTGGGATACCACCGAATTGTCATTTATATTGGGGTAATTATCCCCGGTTTCGATAATTTCAAAGGTTATACCAGGCCCCAGATCAAACTTCATGTCGTCGTCTTCCAGAAACAGCGCCCCTTCTTTCTCCACCGCCTTCATATAATCCTGATATATGCCGAAGCTGGATGAGATACCGCTGTCTATTACAGCCTTGACCTCAAAGGCTTCGATGACATCGTCAAGACCGCCCACATGGTCAAGATGGGGGTGGGTGGCAATCATCAGTTCTATATTGTCGGTATTCAGGTTCTTGAGGTATTCCACTATATATGGGCCGTCATGGTCGTTGCCTCCGTCTATCAGTATGTCAATGTCACCGGCGTCGATAAATATGCAGTCGGCATTGTCCACATCCAGAAAATGAACCGAGACCTGTTCTATAGGGGCGTGATGGTCGTCAAATATCTCCTGTACCAGCTGCTGACCCGAGCCGCTGTGGTAGAAGCTTTGGTTGGTTACTTTAAAGGGTTGAAATATCATGGAGATAAAGGCGATGAACAGAAGCACTGCGCCTGTCAAAAGGAAGGCTAGTAAACAAAATGCAACGATATTCCGGGCCTTGAAGCTATACATAGCAATGCACTCCCCGATTATCGCCAGGGAAGGATACCTTTGCGGCGGTATTATATTGATAAATTTTTGACATCCTTCTTAATATATACTTCTACGCAGGTTGCGTTATTCCTTTAACAAAGTAAAAGTATTTTATACCAAACAGGGAGAAAGGTACCTTGTTTGATGCCCGTATGCTTGCGGAATCCCCGGGAGTATGTGTCCTCTAACCGGATGGTTTATATTTAATTTGGCCGGAATATAGTATACAATATTAGAAGATGTCCGGAAACTTGATAGAAATTGGCAGCAGCAGCTGAACGCATGAAAATAGGTGCCGGAGATCTTTACTCTCAGGGGTCTTGGTTGTGGCTTTACATGTTGTTTCCAGGTACTATAAACCAAGAAAGGCCAGGGAGTTCGGATTTGCTAAGCACCGACAATATGTAACTGGGAGGTGAGGTCACATTTGAGATCACATTTGAGAAGAGGAGTTACAGCGACGGTCATATTTTTTGTTGTTCTTATGCTGTTATATCCGGTTACAGCATACTGCTCCGATGACAGAAGCTATTATATGAGCAGCTTCAAGGTGAACGCACAACTGAACGGTTCGGGAGATATGAGCGTCTTGGAGGAAATCACATATGAGTTTGACGGCAGTTTCGGGGGCGTGTACAGAACGCTTAAGACAGCGGGGAGCGACGGTATAGAATCCATAGAGGTGTATAGAGTATGGCATGGCAAGTTATTTGAGTTTGAGCGCTATGATTCGGGAGCCGATCGCACGTATCAACTGATTGAAGAAGGCGATGGAATAAGACTGAAGATATTCTCTCCTGCACAGGATGAGAGTAAAACCTTTGTGATAAAATATAAGGTAAAAAATGTGGCTACAAGATATAAGGATGTCGGAGAGCTTTACTGGAAGTTCATGGGCCACGACACCGAAGTGAAAATTGATAATTTTGAGGTGAGGATAAGACTGCCGGAGGGTGCCGATAAAGAGGATATAAAAGTATTCGGGCACGGCCCCTTGTCCGGCATATCCCAAATCATAGACTCAAAAAACGTGGAGCTGAGGGTGGAAGAGCTTCCGCCCCACAATTTTGTAGAAGCCAGGGTCCTGTTTCCACCCAGCCTAATTAAGTATTCATGGAAAATAGTGGATAGAGAAGCGTTGGCCGGGATAATGGCAGAGGAACAGGGTTTAGCCGACAAAGCCAATGCAAGGAGGGTAAGGGCAAGGATTGCAGTAGGTCTTTCATTTGCATACGTATTGTTCGAGCTGTTCATGATTGTATATCTGTATTCCAAGTATGACAAAGAGTACAAAACCGGATTTACCGGAGAATACTTCAGGGAGCTTCCCGGCAGATATTCACCGGCTGTTATGTCGGTGCTTTGGAATTTCGGCGGGGTCAAACCGAGGGATATAACCGCTACAATGATGGATCTGGTCAGAAGGAAGCATCTGAAGTTGAAGGTTGAACGGAGGGAAATAAGGGGCTTTTTAAAAAACAAGGTGGAGGAAGAATATGTTTTTGAGTTAAATAAGGAAGCTGATTCCCAGGCCCTGTCTCCCCACGAGAAATACCTGATAGACTGGCTGATATCGACGATAGGAAACGGGGTAAGTGTATCCCTTGACGAAATAGAGCAGTCTTCCGGCACCAGGAGAGAAGCACAAAGCTTCAAGGAGCATTATGACGACTGGGTTAAATCTGTAAAAACTGAAGCAGGAAAGCTTAACTTTTTTGACAAAAACACGGTTAAGGGTAATATAATGGGAGTATTGGCTGCCGTTATAGGAGTGGTATTCGGATGGCATACGGCAGCGGCATACGACAATACTGTTGGCTTTATTGCGCTGATTATTTTTTCACTGATACTGTTTATATACTCGCTGACCATACGCAAAAGGTCCAGAGACGGAGCTTTGCAGTTCAAGAAATGGAAGGCCTTCAGAAGATTCCTCACACATTTCAGCAGGATTGACAGGGCCGAGTTGCCTTCGGTAATTCTCTGGGAGCATTACCTTGTATATGCCATAACCCTGGGAGTTGCCAAGGAGGTCATAAGCCAGCTGAGGTTGGTATTCAGAGAGGATGATTTTAAAGACAGTTCCCTGACGTACATGTACTATGGCCGGTTGGGGTACAGTTACCGTCACTTTGACGCAATTGACAAAGTGACAGATACCATGGTCAGCACAACGGAATCCGTCTATAAGCAAGCAATATCAAAAATGTCCTCAGGCAGCGGGAAAGGCGGAGGTTTCTCCGGCGGCGGCGGAGGCGGTGGCGGCGGCGGTGGAGCCGGAGCATTTTAAACCAAGTGTTTTGCCATACAAAGAAGTTATAAAGGAGGTAATGAATTGATAAAATTTATATTGTTTGCTGCTCTGATACTTTTTGTGGCAGGCATCTATAACAGCCTGGTAGTCAAAAGGAACAGGGTAAGAAATTCATGGGCTCAGATAGATGTGCAGCTCAAGAAAAGGTTTGACCTTATACCAAATCTTGTTGAGACGGTAAAGGGATATGCAAAGCATGAGTCAGGGACTCTTGAGGCGGTTGTGAAAGCCAGAAGCCAATATGTTAGTGCAGGAAACCCTGAGGAAATGATGAAAGCAAATACCCAAATGACAGGCGCATTAAGCCGTTTGTTTGCACTGGCCGAAAGCTACCCGGATTTAAAGGCTAATACAAACTTCATGCAGCTCCAGGGTGAGCTCTTGGAGCTGGAAGAAAAGATAGCTTATGCAAGGCAGTTCTACAACGATACCGTAATGATATACAACAATGCCACACAGATGGTGCCTTCAAGCATTGTTGCGGGTATTTTCGGCTTTAGAGCGGAGCCTTACTTTAAGGCTGATGAAACCGAGAGGCAGAACATACAGGTTAAGTTTTAATATTCAGGTAATCAAAAGATACAGGTGCCCTACCCGGTGCCTGTTTTCTTTTTTACAGGGATTATAAACGGTTTGTTTTGTTTTATCCCGGAATTAACCTCAAAAAGGCCCCAGGGGCTTGGGAGTGCTTCCGAGGCCCCTGGGGCTGTACTTTTCAGCCGCTTTTGCTTTTGCCAAGCGGAGGGATTGTTTTCCTGGTATTGTTTGTAAACTGCCTATTCACCATTTGGTTTAATAATGTCTTCATCGTTACCTTCCAGGGTATTATCTTTCAATGTAAAGTTATCTCCGGTTCCTGTATCCGGGTCATCAATATAAAGTTCTATTGCAAGTGTGGTACCTATTATGGTATTTCCTTTGATAGTCAATTGTTCATCAGTCTGGGCACCGATTCCCTTTCTTGTTGCATTGATATGGTTGTTTTCAACGGTTCCCCCCGACTCCCTGTTAAAGTATACAGCCATCATATTAGCACCTTCAAATATATTGTTTCTTATGTCAATGCCCGTATACCCGTGATATACTTGAATACCCCAGTTGTTAGTTTCACCATCATTTGCAATATTGAAACCATCAATCACCACATTATCGCTGCATATTTCAAAGGCGTTTTTCAATCCGTCGGCAATAATGACTGCATCCTTAGTAATCAGAGTAATTTCTTCATCTATATAAACGGAATCTGTAACTGTATAGTCACCGTCAGCAACCATTATGATGTCACTTTTATCCGCCCCATCTATTGCAGCCTGAATGGTGCTATACCCTTCCCCCCGGGTAGTATTGTACACAACCGAACGGTAATCGACAACACCGCCACTGTCTTCCTGGAAGGTATTGTTCCCCAGCAGGTATTCTATATAATCCCCGGAGCAGCCATACAGCTGAACACCATCACCAAGCCCGATGCCTTCTGCCGTTGTCTTGAATGTGTTGCCTTCAATCAAAAGTCCTTTCATATCCTCTGTGCCTGCAATACCAAAGTCTGTTTCAAATGTATTGCCAATGATGCTCAGGTTGGCAGGTCTTCCATAATAATCACCCTGGATACCTCTGCAAGAATTAATAATGATGTTGTTTTTAATGATTGTGCCGTCACTGCTTCTCGGAGCAATGGCACGTTGGCCACCGTTATTATCTATGGTAAATCCTTCAATTGTCACACTATCTGCAGTAATATTGATGGTGTCACCCAGGATGGTTGTTTCTTCCGGACCTGCATCCGACTTAAGTGTCAGGCCATTAACATCTATGGTGATATCTTCATTATATTGACCCGGCCTCACTGTAACAGTGTCATCCGGGTTTGCAGCATTTACTGCCGCCATGATGGTATCGAATCCTTCACCGCTATCCATGTTATATACCTTTGAACGATAATCCTTAACCTTATTACCTTCGGTATATTCAAATGTATTTTCTCTTTCCAGAAAGTCGATATCGCTTCCTGAAAAATCTCCCATTATTACTATTCCATCACCCAATCCTATTCCTTCGCCGCCTTCCTGTATAGAAACAAAGGTATTGTCGGTGGCGGTCAGATTGGTTTTCTGGGTTCCGCCTATCCCGGACAATACATTGACAAATGTATTATCGGTGGCAGTTAAATCAACCTGCTTGGCAGTTGTTGCACTGTAGCCGCTGTGTGCAAATATGCCTGTTGTTACATTTGAAAAGCTGGAATAGGTAACGGTAAATTCAGATCCCGTATGTCCTATTACCGCTCTGCAGGTTTCATCCGATACACCGCTTCCGTCTGCAGATACATTGTCCAGCAGAATGTTTGTGCCATTTATATAGAATGCATTGCCGCCCCCTATACCCGGCAGTTTATGAGAAGTTCTGTCTGCTACGGTTCCTGATATGTTCCTCAGGGTTACGTTATCCGCAGTAATATTTACAGCTTTATCAATGGAAAATCCCCTGCCGTCGATGGTGATTTCCCTGTCTATATTAAGTGTTGCATCTAATTCAATATTATTGCCCAATAAAATTGTATCGCCGCTGTCTGCAGTATCCAAGACGGTGATTAGTTCCGCTGCTGTTGAGACAAGTGTGTAGTCCAAGGGATTTCCATTTTCCTCGCAAGCTCTGACCATCAGCATTCCGTCAGGTCCATCATCAACGTGGCCTATGAAAGGCCCTACGCTGTTATGGTAAATATTTGGGTTACCGCCCAATGATGCTGTTGTACTGCAGTTGGTTATTGTTACATCATCCTTTGATGTGTGGACATCACCGGCCAATCCGCCAATTTTAATGATTTTGCCTTTTAATGTTTCATCTGTACCGTTATAGGGTTTACCGGTAATCGTTCCACCGTATACATTGGAATCCTCTGCTTTATTTCCGTAGTGAAGAAGACCGGCCAATCCACCCACTCTAAAATACCCATTTACATTTGTATCACTTACTATACATTCCGAAATTGTACTGTTGCCTTCCCCTGAAAACCCGACCAGACCGCCGACGGATATGCCGTTGCCCTCTATTTCGCAGTTGTCGACACAGCAGTTATTCATGGTATAGTATCCCCAGCCTAATATGCCGCCGATATAGTTGCCGTCATTATCATCGACTATTCCTTTAATGGATGAGTATACTGCATTGCAACCATCAATTTTTATTCCGGAACCTTTGCCTACAATTGCTCCTACCATGGTACCGCCGTTAATGGTTGCCGTGTTGACAATTACATCTTTAATCAAGCTTCCGGAGCCGGCACATGCGATTAAGCCATTGGAGCCTTTTAGTTTGTAGACCGTTTTACCATTCCCGTCAAATGTGCCCATGAATTTGTAAGTGTCATTTCCAATCGGAGTCCAATCTTTATTGTTCAGGTTTATATCGTTTATTAATAATACAGTTTTATCCTTGAAATCATTAATTCCGTTATTAACAGCCTGAGCTACCCATGCCAGCTCCTGTGGCGATCTAATTTCATAAGTGTCGTCTTCAGGCATAACTTCATGTGCTATGGTTCCATCCCATGGATTAGCCGGCGCATATTCCAGGTCGGCCCTACCATCTCTGTACTTACTCTTTTTGACGGTAATTATATAATTACCATAAGATAATGTGTCTGCCAGTTTTAATGTGTATTGCCGGTTACTGTACTCAACGCTTTTTATACCAACGCTTGGATTAAATTCGAAATTCTCTTTTGATAACTCGGTTGTATTTGATTCAACTACCACAGTTTTTGCATCAACTACACTAACATCAATAACAGATACTATCGGTTTATAGCTGCTTCCGCCGCTTCCGCCGCCCGAGCTTGATTTTTTCTCCTTGCCATATATCACTAATTTGTCAGGGTCGGTTTCAAAGCTGTAGTCATCGGTATTGACATAGGCAATTTCAATGGTACCCTTGCCGGTGACCCCGGTAGCGGCATTAAGGGTCAGAGTTTCTATAATGGTGTCTTTACCGGTATTTATTTCAGTTCCATCCGCATCTTCGGTTACTTCCAGCTCTCCTATACGTGTCTCGCCTGTAATACTGACATCCACTGTGGTTTCAATGCTTACCCTGTCAAAGTCTCCCTCCAGTTCAATGTTTTCACCGGGCTTTAATACCATTATCTGTACATCTCCAAAGCCATCTCCGGTCAGGTCTTCCTCCTGCAGGTGGCCGCCCGATTGCATGATGAGAGTTTCTATATCGGTATCCCCTTTTGCCACAACCCTAACCTTTCCGTCTGATACAAAGACTATTACTTCTTCCAACGACGTATTGTTGAACACTACACTTTCTTCGCCGCCGCCGCTTACCACCGTCCTGCCCTTTACAATAACGTTTTCTGCTTCAAAATTGCCCTCTCCAATGCCGGCGGTGAGGAAGAGGTCACCGTCTATTATCAGGTTTTGCAGTACCACATCGGCGGTATTTACCGTTACATTTCCTGCCACCGTCTGGCTTGTTTCTTCCGGCCCGTACGTCCCCGGGGTGTTATACAGTCTGCCTACCGCTTTGCTGAGCAGTGCTACAGTCTCTGCCCTTGTTAGTATCCTTTCGGGTTTGAAGGTTGCATCGGGGTATCCGCTTAGATATCCTCCGGCTACGGCTGCGTTTACATATTCTCTGCTCCAGCCGGCTATACTGTCCGAATCACTGAATTCATCAACCCAGCTCTCATCTTCTATGCTGATAAGCCTTAATAGTCTATACAGAATAACGGCTGCTTCCTGCCTGCTTATTCCCGCGGCAGGCCGCATTGTTCCGTCACTGTAGCCGCTTATGTATCCTGCTGCCACCGCCTTTGCTATCTCTTCGCTAAACCAGTCCCCCGGAGACACATCCGAAAAGGCTGCCCGGGATTGCTGGGTCAAGCCGTAGGCCCTGTTTACCAAGGCGGTGAATTCGGCCCTGGTCACCTCTTTCTCAGGTCTGAAGGTTCCGTCTTCATAGCCTGCAATCAGAGATTTCTGGCTCCAGTCGAGTATTTGTTGACGGGCCCAGTGGTTTTGGATATCGCTAAGCTGAGTTCCCTGTACGTTATCGGTATTGTCCTGGTATGCCGCAGCGGTAGTAAAACAACTGCCAAACATTAAAGCCAATACAGTAACAAAAACTGTAAGTCGGTTGGTAAGCTTATCCCACCTGAAATTAGACATTCCTTAACTCATCCCCCTTTTTTTTATATATTTTCAAGGCTCAATTCAATGAGCGCTTATGCGGATTGTGCGCCAAAACGCGGGTGCTAAAGCGCCTGCCGATGGCGTTTTGTGTGCAACGCGCCGCGAGCATTTGATTAAAGAGTCATGAAGCTTATACATAATGAAAACAAAAAAAACAGTCCTCCATAAGAGTTGGCCGGTCGCACCACTAACTCCCCGTATCTCCGGTGCCCCGAGAAAGGGATACGGTTCATAGTCTCCAACGTATGTACAATATTATAACAATTAATCAAATACATAGCTATTTGCAGAAAACGCAATGAAATTACCATTATACAAGCGATAATCCTTAAATATGTGCTAAAACACAAAATTATACAGAGATTTTAAGGGAAATATGTTGGCAAATGACGGAAAGTTTTTTGCACACAAACGCAAAGCGGCAGGCGCTTTATCTGGCACCTGCCGCTTTGCGTCAAAGCCGGTCTTCTTAATATACCCAAAGGGCTTGTTTATTTCACCGCATCCTCAGAGTACCTGTTGTTGGGGTTCCACAGCAAAAATTCGTCTATGCCGTTTTCCTCCAGTGCCCTAATCTGGGCTTTGACCTGCTCGGGTCCGTATTTTATATACCCTTTTACCCAGGTGGCGGTAAAATCCTGTATCCATGGACGTATTATGGCCGGCGTTTCTACATTTTTGTTCCGCGCCGCTGAATCCTTTGCCGAATGATAAATGGTCTCATAGGGATAGGCATCGGGTACCGAAAGCCCATAGGTATGGTTGGCGTAGTGGCTGGGGTACATCATGGGCGATACGTAGTCCACCACGTTGCTTATGCCTTCCCAGTATTGCCCCAGAGCCATATCATCGGCCACCGAGCCTACCAGGCCGTATATGTCTGCCGAAATATATGCTTCCTTGGGTGAAAGCTCCTTGTGAGCGTATTTGAGGAAGTTTTGTATGGTAAGCGGTTTGGATTCTCCGGCCGCATTTCTGTAATCCAGTTGCTTGTCAAGCTTCCCTCCGTCAGAAGCGGGGAATCTGACATAGTCGAACTGTATTTCGTTAAACCCGGCATCCGCCGCTTCTTTGGATACCGCCACGTCATACTCCCACAGCATTTTGTCGTGGGGGGATGCCCATATCAGGCCGTCGCTGTTTGTGAAGGGCTTGCCGGTGTCTTTGTAAACAATAGCCCTGTCAGGGTGGTGGCTTGTATAAGTCGGGTCCTTAAAGGTTACTATTCTTGCTATTGTATATATATTGTTATCTTTAAGTTTTTTCATCAATGCGTCAATGTCTTTGACGGTGGCCTTGCTGTTGGCGTTTGGGCTGTATTTTTCAGCGGCCTTTGTTTTGAACAGCATGTTTCCCTTGTCGTCCTTTACATCTATTACAAATGTATTGATACCCGTCCTGTTTGCCATATCAATAAGCTGGTCCAGCCTCTTGCCTCCTGCCGAATAGATGGTCACATATATTCCCTTAACCTTAACCCTTGGGTTGCCGGGATATTCATCCACTTTGGGCTGGGGAGAAAAATCCAGCTCCCGGAGAGCTTCACCAAGCAATTCATACCTGTCCTCGACGGTATACTCTCCTGCAATCCAGCCGTCCTGCCGATCTTCCCGGACATCGGTGGAGATGAGATACCACAGGGTATCGCTTTGGTCGGTTACTGTCTTTAGGATTCGCACGGCTGCGCCCTTCACCGCAGAACCCACCACAGGGGAATCCAACGAAGCTTCCTGCCTTATATTGAGCTTACCGGCGCTCACATAGAGAATATCCGGTTTGTCTGCAGGATCCTCTTCCCGGGTATTTGTCTGGTCTTCATTTTGGGGATCCTCCGGATCCTGGGTGTTTTGCTCCGGTTCATTCTGGTTACCGGTGCCGTCCTGGTTTCCACCCGAGGGCTGGAGTATGGGAAAGATGTCTCCGGGGGAGCAGGATGCGGCAATCATTGCTAGTGTTATAATAATCAGCAAAAAAATAAGGTTCTTGTTTCTTTTCATATGTTGACCCCCTGTAATTTGTATTATGTCAACCCAATTATAACATTGAATTCGACAATATTCAGCATTTATCTCCCTTGTAAAATTATCCTTATGACTTGTAGGTATACCTGATGCTGATTTTGAAGGTAAAGGACAAGTTGTGACGAATAAGTACATATATCATTGGCCACAGGATTTTACGAACTAAGAACATATAGTGAATGGGGACACACCTCTACCTCAGGGTAAGTCTTTGTAGTATGAGGAATGTCCCCGAACGCGAGCTACGAACTACCAACTGCAGAGGTGATTTATATGGATGGGATAAAGATACTGCATACCGGAGACCTTCACCTGGGCATGTCCTTTGCAAGCTCAAAGCTGCCATCCAATGTGGGCAGAATCAGGAGACAGGAACTCTGGGAAACCTTTGACCGGATTATAGAGAGGGCAGAGGATGAGAAGGTTGACCTTTTGTTAATTGCCGGAGACCTTTTTGAGTACCGTTACTGTACCTCGGCTGATATTAAAAGAATAAACGAAAAGTTTGCCCGGATACCCCGTATCAGGGTCTGCATAGCTCCCGGCAACCACGATCCCGTCCTGGGCGATTCCCTGTACAGCACATTCCGGTGGCAGCCCAATGTGCATATTTTCAGGAGCAGGGAAATAAGCGCCCTCAGGCTGGATGAGTATAATACCGTTGTATGGGGTTTGGGCTGGGATGCCGGGGAAATCAGGGATCCCCTTCTTGAGGGATTTTTTGCAGGTGATAATCACTGTACCAATATATTGCTGCTCCACTGTGACGTGGTACCAAAAGGCAGTTCATCCTCTTATCTGCCGGTTTATCCGGAACAGCTGGCGGCCGGCGGCTTTGATTATGCCGCTCTGGGGCATATACACAAGGGCCGGGAGATAGAACACAGCAGTAAATGCCATGGGAGGTACTGCGGGAGTCCCGAGCCGCTGGATTTCAGCGAGGGAGGAGAGCATGGCATATATATTGGAAGGGTGGGCAGGAATATTTGCCGTGTCAAATTTGAGCCCATCGCCAGGAGGAGGTTTATTACAGAAAGCATATCCCTTGACCCTTCCTGCACCCCTGACATGATACTCAGGGAGATGCAGCAGCGCATACCGCCCCAGGGCAGCGACAATCTGTTCAGGTTTATACTGGAAGGGAGCCTTGACCCGGGAGCCGAGCCCGACACGGTATATTTGCAGCAGGCCGTACAGGCTTTTCATGCCGAGGTCATAAACAGCACCCTTCCCGGTTACGATTTGGATGCCATTATGTCGGAGGGGCAAGAGGGTATTATGGGAGTGTTTACCGAGAAGCTGCTGGGACGGCTGGAAAAGGAGACCGACGGTCAAAAGAGAGCAGTGCTGGAAAGGGCTCTTTATATAGGCTTGGATGCTTTAAACGGCAGGAAGGTGATTGGCCCATGAGGATTAAGGAATTAAACATAAAGGCCTTCGGGAGGTTTTGGGACAAAAAGATTGTGCTGGATAATGGCCTGAATATTGTATATGGGTTGAATGAAAAGGGAAAATCCACAATCCACAGCTTTATTGAAGCCATGCTTTTCGGCTTTGCCAAGCCGGGAGTCAAAAGAAGGGTGCTGATGGAGGAATACGAGCTGTACCGGCCGTGGACCGGCCAACTTTATGAGGGAAGCCTGGTATATCAGACGGGAGACCGGACATATAAAGTAGAGAGAAATATGCTGAAAGGGAATGAAAGCGTCAGGGTTTTTGACCATGTTTCGGGTCAGGAGGTTACCCGGGAATTCGGGTACCACAAGGCCAGGAAGGAGCTGCTCTTTGCACGGCAGCATTTAGGTATTAACCGGACAATATACAGAAACACCATAAGTATATGCCAGATGGGGAATAAAAGCGATGCCGGGCTTGCCGGGGAAATCCAGACGCGGCTGGGAAACCTGAGCACGTCGGGAGATATGGGTTTATCGGTGGGCAAGGCCGAGAAATTAATAAAAGAGTATTTGGACGGTATCGGAACAGACAGGGCATACTCCAGGGAGTACGGCAGATTGTGCCGGCAGATAGGCCGGCTGGAGGAGGAACTGGAGGCTTCGGCGGCAGCGGTGGAGGACCTCAGGACGCTTCAGCGGCAGCTTTGGGAAGCCGAGGCAAAGGCAGAGGAGTTTAAGGCAGACCGAGCAGAGATTGAAAGCAGAATAAAAGACTATGAAGATAGCCTGCTGCAGGGGCGGTGGGAAGATATACAAAGGCTCAGGGAAGACCGGCAGAACCTTGTTTCGCAGCTGGAAAGCTCCAGGGGGTACGGCGGATTTGATACAAAGGACAGCCAGGAGCTTTTTACCCTGGACCGGCTGGTGGTTCAGGACAGAGGAGAGATAATGAAGATCCGGGCCAAGATTGAGGAAACCTCTTTGGATATTGCCGGGCTGACCGGGGAGATTTCCGGCCCAAACTCCCGGGATACGGGTGGGAAAAGAGGCCCGGTCTTTTACCGGAGGAGGTTGGGCAGCAGTTACCTGCTGTGCCTATTGTCCCTGCTGGCTGCCATCGCAGCTGCTGCCATGGGTATATCCGGAAAACCCGTACTATATGGGTTGATGGTACCGCTGCTGGCATTTGGTGTATTTTTTTTAAGGCGGGCGGGCAAGTACAAAAGTCTGCTCAAAGAACAGGAGAGAGCCCATGAGAAGCTGGGATTGGAGCAGCAGTATATGGAAAGATACAGAGATGATTTATACCGCATGATTTCGGACAAGGAACAGGAGCAAAAAAAACGGGAGGAAAGAATTAAGACCATACTTGCCCGGTCGGGAGCCGTCAGTGTTGAAGATTACAGAGAAAAGCTGGAAGGCTATGGGAGGTTCAAACAATTACAAAGCCGGCTGGAGGAAACCGACAGGCTGTTGGATGTGAGGCTTGACGGTGAGACATTTGAAGGACTGAGGACAAGGGCCGGGGGTATGGATAAAGGGATGGCCAAACCGCCGGCCGGATATTGCAGGGAAGGGCTGGAGGAATGCAGAGACAAGCTTGAGATAATCAAAGAAGGACAGTCCGGCCTCATGGGGAGCATACAAAAAACCCGGGGCAGTATAGAAGTACTGCAGGAAAGCCTGGCCGACCTGCCGGGGATGGAAGAGGAGCTGTCCAAGGCCAGGGAACGGAAGGAGCAGCTGGACAAAGAGAGGGAAGCTGCCCAAACGGCACTGGAAATAATACGTGAAGCATCATCCGAGGTGCACAGGGGGTTTGCACCCATGTTAAACCGCAGGGTGGAGGAGATAATAGCCCGGATAACAGAGGGACGGTATACAGATTTGCGTGTAACCGGTGACCTTGAGATATTTGCCACAGCCCCCGAAACGGGGCGCCAGGTGAGGGTAGACCTGCTGAGCGGAGGGGCTGCCGACCAGTTTTATTTTGCCTGCAGAATGGCAGCTTCCGACCTGCTGTCGGGAGACAAAAACCTGCCGTTATTCCTTGACGACAGCTTTGTGCAGTATGATATTCACCGTCTGGAAAGGGTTATGGAATATCTTATTCAAGTATCCAAAACAAGGCAGATAATAATATTTACCTGCCATAACAGGGAAAAGGAGGTTGCAGACAGACTGGGGGGGGTATATAATTATCTGAAGATAGAATAGCCATAGAAAAGCTAAGAGGGAAGGTATAGGAATGAGGCTTGATAAGGGGCATTTTACAGCACTGGCGGCAGGTGTGATCTGGGGTACGGCCGGAGTTCCCACCCGGGTTCTTTTTGATGCGGGGGTTACCCCCCTTCAGGCATCCACATATCGTGCGGTGGCTATGACCTTGGTCATGACTTTGTTGATACTGTTCTATGACAGAAAACTGTTTCGTGTGAGAAAGACCGACCTGCTGTATATAACAGGGCTGGGGCTGTTTGGTACTGCCCTGGGCTATATAACCTATAACAGCGCCATGAAGTACACAACCCTCGCCATTGCCTCTATGCTTACATATACAAACCCAATTTACACCACTGTACTTGCGGCCGTATTCTTTAAAGAAAGGATTTATAAAGGGAAGCTAATAGGCCTGGTGCTGCTTGTTTCAGGCTGTTCGGTACTGGCCAAGATATATGACGCCGCCTTTTTTAATCTTAATACTGTGGGCATAGTATATGGTCTTCTGACCGGTATGTGCATTTCGCTGTCGGCGTTGTGCGCCAAAAAGCTGTCAGGGAATTACCACACCCTTACCATGGTGTTTTATACATTCAGCGTTGGAGCGTTGTTCCTGGTGGCCTTTTCATTTCCCTGGAGCGTACCTGCCGGGATTTATGACCGGGGCACAGTGTTATCCCTGGTATACCTTGTATTATCCCCGGGGCTGGCCGGCTTCCTGCTTTATATGTACTCAATAAAAAGAATAGAAGTGAGCCAGACCGAGTCCTGTGTTACCATAGAGCCGGCAATTGCAGCCATGCTGGGCTTTTTATTCTGTGATGAAAAGCTTGACTTGTTTCAGCTGTTGGGCGCAGCCGTCATACTTATAGGAGTGTTGGTTTTCAATGATGCATGGGGAATTGAGCGGCAGAAGAACAGGTTGATGTCCCCGGACCAAAACCAGAGCAGACTATAAAAGCGGTGAAAACAACCGGGCGGTGGATTCGGCGAGGTTTTTTCTTAACGGTCTGTTTTCCCACGCCATTAAGTCTATTTCCATGCAGTGCTTCAGGTCCCTTAAAAAATCTTCTTCAAGGGTTTTTACCACCAGTTCATCATATACTATTGCGTTGACTTCATATCCAAGATGCAGGCTCCTTATATCAAGGTTGGCGGTACCCACCGAAGCCACTCTGTTGTCAACCTGGATAATCTTTGCGTGAATAAAGCCTCTGTTGTATTCATATATCCTCACCCCGGCCTCCATCAACTCATGATAATACGACCGGGACGCCCAGTGTACTATTCTTTTGTCGGGAATACCGGGAACCAGAAGGCGCACGTCCACTCCTGCCAGAGCCGAAATTTTAAGCGTCATAAGAAGGCTCTCGTCGGGTATGAGGTAGGGAGTGGTTATGTACAGCTTGCTTTGAGCCATGGAGACCAGCTGTACATACAGCTTCTGCATGGAATCCCATTTGGAATCCGGGCTGCTGCTTACTATCTGAATGGGCTGGGGTGTAGTGATGTTATGGGGGGGAAAATAGTCCCGGCATTCCATTCTATTACCCATTGCATAGGTCCAGTCCTGCAGGAATATGGCCTGCATGGAGTATACCGCATCCCCCTCCAGCTTGATATGGGTATCCCGCCAGAAATTAAAGGCTCTGCTCTTACCCAGGTACTCATCTCCTATATTCAATCCGCCCAGGAAGCCCACTCTGCCGTCCACTATAAGTATTTTTCTGTGGTTTCTGTAATTTGTCCTGTAATCCAGGAAGGGGAATTTCAAAGGCAGGAATACTCCAATCTCTCCACCGGCTTTTTTGAGCGGGTCAAAGAACCTCCGGGGCAGCTGGAGACAGCCCACCCCGTCATACAGTATTCTTACAGCCACTCCCTGGTTTGCCTTGTCTATCAGGATATCCCTTATCCGCCTGCCCAGTTTGTCGTCTCTTATTATGTAGTATTCCATGTGTATGTGCCCCCGGGCTTTTTTTAGTTCCTTGATAATCTCCCGGAATGTGGAGGGACCGTTGGTCAGCACCCTGGCTGTGTTGTGAAACTGTACCGGCAGGGCGGTGGTGGTGCTTATGAGAGTAGACAGCTTGGGACAGGGCGGCGTTGTGCCGGCCATGGGAGTTATTACCTGGTTTGCCTCGAGGATACCGCTGCATCTGCCGTAGTTGTCAAGGTTTTTGTAGATTTTATCCTTGCGGATATCCCTTCCGAAAAAGGTATACAGTATATATCCCCCTATGGGAAAGGCTATGAATATGAGGAGCCAGGCAATGGTTTTGTAGGGGTTTCTTTTTTCCATAAGGATAACAACCGCGATAAGCAATATGTTTATCAAAAATACAATCATAATAATACGCCAGGTAAGCTGCAGCGGATTGAGACCAATACTTAGGAAATATGAGCCGGCTGCTGCCGTTATAATCAGTATTATTATCAGAAGTAGCAGATTGTTCCGTTTCATAATTACTATCCTTCCCTTATATATAATCAGATACTATCATAATATCATTAATACCCTGATTGGTAACTAAATATCTTGGAAAACGCTGGAGGTTCGTTTTGGATTTTAGCATAATTACAGTGAATTTGTTGGAAAATTTTTACTGTATATGTGAAGGTATGAAAAGGCTGGCGTTTAAATTATTTATATATGGTATGTTTGCAACAGAGAGGTGTTTCCCATTTATCATAAAAACTATGCTTTAGATGACTTGATGCCTCTCTCTGTTATCCGTGATCTGTGATCTAGCACTCAGGACCTATAAGCTAATAAGGAGGTATAGTGGATGGTAAATTCGATCATTGATACTAAAGCCCTGATACTTCTTAGCATGTTTGACCAGATTGTTATGGATGACCTGCTGCAGGAAAAAGAGCTGAAGCTTTTTGAGGAAAAGAAGAAATGGCATGACTTGTGGAGGCAGGTAACAATAGAAGCCGGCAGCGCCAAAGAGGGGGAAGAAGGCCTGCTGGACTGGGGGCGTCTGAAGGAGCAGGTTATTATATGGCTTAAGAGTTCAGAAGCAAATGGGATCAGGGAAAGCATACTGGAACAGTGCTGTTCCTTTGAACCTTACAGCCCGCTGCCGGGATGGAAGGTCAGGGAGCCTGACAAAATCCGGGTTTCTCCCCAAGCCCGGGAATTATCCCTGGAAAAAATATGCCGGTTACTGGGTCTGGAGCAAAACTGTCAGGAACTTTTTCCCTCATAATATGTCTAATGTTTATAGAAAATATTTTAGAACGGGGTGACCAAATTGAAGAGGATATTTTCATTAACCATTGTTTTTTTGTTGACCTTTATGGCAGTGGTACCGGTGCAGGGTCTGGCCCAGCAAGAGCAGGCGCTGGAACAGGCCATAAAGGCGGTCAGGGCTAAAATACAGATTCCCCAAAGCTTGACCGAGTTTAGTTACAACTCGGTCAGCGAAGGGAAAAAAACAATCTGGTATCTGGATTGGAGCAGCAAGGACAGACTGGAGGGGAATATTAGTGTCAGGGTGGATCAAAAGGGCACAATACTCGGGTACAATTTCTATAAGCCCTATGACTATGACAGCGCAAGGAAATTTCCCAGGATAAGCAGGCAGCAGGCAAAGAGTACCGCCGAGAGCTTTATTGAAAGGATGGCACCGGGCCTCCTTTCGGGTCTGAGGCTTGTGGAAGACAGCCAGCTGCTGGAGATGGGACGTACCCACAGGTTTAGCTACGTAAGACTGGAAAACGGTATTCCCTACCATGGCAACACCGTAAACGTAGATGTAAACAGCGAGACCGGGGAAGTGCAAAGCTATTACTGCAACTGGTCGGAGGAGCTTTCTTTTTCCAAGCCGGAGGATGCGATAGCCCCGGAGGATGCTGCCCAGGCCTATAAAAAGCAGCTGGGACTAAAGCTAATTTACGAATATAATTATGACCAGAAGGATAGCAGACTGTATGCAGTCTATGTACCGGTATACGGTACAAACTATGGTATAGATGCCTTCAGCGGAGAAAGGATTAAAATCAGCCCGTACTATGGACTGTACGGTATGGGTACCCAAAGGGCGGCAATGGAAAAGTCCATGGCAGACATGGATGCGCTAACCCCCGAGGAGCAAAAAGCGGTGGATGAAGTTTCTGAAATGCTTACCAGGGAGCGGGCCGAAAGCATTGCAAGGGGTATAAAGGAGTTGGAAGTATCCCGGGATTACAAGGTCACAAATGCCTATCTGCAAAAGGACTGGAATGTAAGCAACAGTTATACCTGGGAACTGAGTTTTCAGAAGGAAGCCTCCTCCCGGGAAAAAGCATCGCAAAATATATGGGTGAGGATTAATGCAAGAAATGGTGACCTGAAGGGCTACAGCCGGTATTTGCCCAGGGAAGGTCAGACCGAGGGTAAATACACCCAAGCCCAGGCCAGGGCGGCCGCGGAGAAATTCATAAAGGCGGTGCAGGGTGATAAGTTTAAGGATATGGAGCTTGATCCCGTATACGAGGGGGATTATTATCCCATGAAGGATACAGCCCCCACTTCCTACAGTTTCCGTTATATAAGGAAGGTAAACGGTGTACAGTTCCCCGACAACTCGGTGTATGTCGGTTTTGATGCGGTGAACGGTACGGTGAACAGCTTCAGCATGGATTGGTTTGACCTTGATTTCCCGGCCGTGGACAATGTACTTGAAGAGGAAGAGATATACGACAAGTTGTTTGCCGATATAGGTATGGAGCTGGTATACAGCAATGTCTTCGAAGAGCAGTACAGGGAAATTATCGCCGACGCAAGGGAGACCGAAATCAGGCTGGTGTACAACGTAAAGCAGGATAAACCCATTATATTCGACGCCTTTTCGGGGGAAACCCTGGACCATTCCGGCAAACCCTTTGTGGAAAAGAAGGCTGCAGAGTATACCGATATAGACGGCCATTTTGCACAGAATCAGATTGCCGCTTTGGCCGAGTATGGTATATCTCTGCCGGGTACCGAGTTTAAACCCGACCAGAACATTATCCAGCAAGATTTCCTAAGGCTTCTTGTAAGGGCTATGGGCAACTACGGTTCCTATGACGACGACCGGGATATGGAGGAGATGTATAACCTGCTTATCCGCGAGAAGGTAGTAACAAAGGATGAGAAAAACCCCAATGCCCTGGTGACCAGGGAGGAAGCGGTTAAGTATATTATAAGGTCTCTGAAGTACCAGGACGTAGCCGATATAAAGGGAATATTTATGACCGGCTTTAAGGACCAGGACAGCATGAACCCGGGACTTGTCGGCTATGTGGCCATAGCAAAGGGGCTTAACATAATAGGTGGCGGCAGCGGGTATTTTAACCCCAAGAACAGCCTGACCAGAGCCGAAACTGCGGTTATGATATACAACTACCTGACCAGGTAGAGAAAGAGGAGGAACAAAGAACCGTCCCTTGCAAGGGGCGGTTCTTTGTTCCTCCTCTTTGTGTTGGAAGGTTTGGCACAGCATTTGCAAGTATTTTAGTGGGGAGAATGGTGAGTTATTTCCTGGCATTCCGGACGGCAGATGTTAAGTAAAAAAAAGAGGAAAGAGGAAAAAAATGGCGAATATTTTATATTAACTAGATGACAGGGGAAGGTGAGACAATGGGAAAAGGCATTATTACCACCGATGGTGATAAGTGTAAAGCCTGCTATGCCTGCGTCAGAAATTGCCCCGTTAAAGCTGTCAGAATGGTTGACGGCAAGGCTAGCGTTATTGTTGAAAGGTGTATCAGCTGTGGAAGTTGTCTGAAGGTATGCAACCAAAATGCAAAGCGGGTGGAGGACAGCGTGTCAATGGTGCAGCAGATGATGGGCAACGGTTTTAAAGTGGTTGCCCTTGTTGCCCCTTCATATCCCGCTGTAGTGGAAATGTCCGGGGAGAAATTCATAGGTGCACTAAAGGCCGCCGGTTTTGAGCAGGTATGGGAGGTGGCGTCAGGAGCGGATCTTATAAGCGAGGCGTACAAGAAGCTGGACCTGTCACGGAAATTTTATATAAGCACACCCTGTCCTGCTGTTGTCAACCTTGTAGAGATGCATTACCCGTCATTGATACCCAATCTTGCACCAATAGTATCCCCTATGGTAGCAACGGCAAGAATGTTCAGGAGCAAACACAGCGATCCCGACATAAAACTGGTATTTATAGGACCCTGTGTTGCAAAGAAGGCCGAGATTGAAAGGGAAGACTTAAACGGCCTGATTGACGTAGCCCTGACCTTTGAGGAAATGAAAGAGCTGTTGAAAGCAAAGAATATTGACACAAACACTGTGGCTTCGGCCATGCCCGACAGTCCCTGTGCATCAAGGGGATATACCATACCGTTGCCGGGGGGGCTGCTTCACTGCATGGAACTGAAAGAGGAGCTTCTCAGTCAGAGTTTTGTAGTTTCAGAGGGACCCGAGCGTTGTATTGATGTCATATCCTCGGTGGACAATGGAGAGGTTAAGGTTAAATTCCTTGACCTTTTATTATGCAATGGGTGTATTGACGGACCTATGAGCGGCTCGTCAAGAAGCCTTGCCAGGAAAAAAAGCGAAATAATAAGCTTTTTCAATTCAATATCGGAAGAGAAAAGAAAGGAAGGCAAAAAACAGATAACCGGTCACAGAGTAAACCTGAAAGCGATATTCTATGATAAAAGAGCCTCTCTCCCCCAGCCCACCGAAGATGAAATTCATGCAATTCTGGCCCAGACCGGGAAACTTACCCAGGAGGACCAGCTCAACTGCGGCGCCTGCGGGTATCATACCTGCCGCGAGAAAGCTATAGCGGTGTTTCAGGGCATAGCAGAAGTGGATATGTGTCTGCCCTATCTCATTTCCCAGAATACGCAGCTCATGCAGTCCATAAAGGAGCAGCTGGAATGTCAAAAGGAGCTTAACCGTGAGAATGAGGCAATAATTGAGTGTTCCTATGACGGGATAGTGGTTACCGATGCAAAGGGTATTATTACAAAGGTCAATCCCGCACTGGAGCAGCTGCTGCATATGACCTCGGAGGAACTGATCGGTATGAATGTGGCCGACATGGAAAAGAAGGGCATAGTTTATCCTTCGGCTACACTGCTTGCGCTCAAGACCGGCAGGCCGGTTACATTTCTCCAGAAGCACGAGACCGGGAGGGAAGTGCTGGCAACCGGCAACCCGGTGATGGACGAAAAGGGCAAGGTGACAAGAGTCATTGTCAATATGAGGGATATGAAAGCGCTTAAGGATATGGAGAACAAAATAGTTCACGGCATGGGAGAAATATACTCGGAAGAAGAAAACCTGGAGGAACTGCTCAATTTGCGCAGTCCGGCATTCCAGGCGGTTATGGAAGTTGCCAGAAAGCTTGCCAAGATAGACTCTACTCTGCTGGTGCTGGGAGAGTCGGGTACCGGCAAGGACGTAATAACAAGGTTCATACACCAGACAGGGTCCAGAAGAAAGGGACCATTCATTAAGATTGACTGTGGGGCCATTCCTGAAAATCTTATAGAATCCGAGCTGTTCGGATATGAAACGGGGTCCTTCACCGGAGCCAAAAGGCAGGGTAAACCAGGTCTGCTGGAGATTGCCCATAACGGCACGGTATTTTTGGATGAAGTGGGTGATCTGCCGCTGTCCCAACAGGTAAAGCTTTTGCGGGTGCTTCAGGACAAGAAGATAGTCAGGGTAGGGGGAACCAAGCCCATAGATATTAATATACGGGTTATTGCCGCTACCAACAGGAACCTTGAAGAAATGGTAGACAACGGGAGCTTCAGGTCAGACCTGTTTTACAGGCTGAGCGTTGTACCCCTGGAGCTGCCGCCCCTGCGTCAGAGGAAGGAGGATATCATTCCCCTGGCAAACAGATTTCTGGCAAAATATAACCGGGAATACGGTTTCAGTAAGATTATTTCGGAGGACCTGCAGAAAATATTGCAGGAATACCACTGGCCGGGCAATATAAGGGAACTGGAAAACCTGATAGAGAGGCTTATAATAGTATCCCGGGAAAGCGTAATCCAGCCCGGCAGCTTGCCGCCGGGCTTCCTTAAGAAGAACTGTGAGGGGCAAAATATAGAAGTGGTGGGGATAATACCGCTGAAAAAAGCCCTGGAGGAGGTTGAACGGCAGCTGCTGCTCCAGGCAAAGGAAAGATACAACAGTACCTATAAGATAGCCGAAATACTGGAGGTGGATCAGTCTACCATAGTAAGGAAGCTGAAAAAATACACGCCTGATGATGCCGGTTAATAATGCAGTTGTGCATCAATAATGCAGCTGCACATCAAACAAACACCAAATCACCGCTGCTGTATAGCGCCATGTTTTTTAAATTAAATGGACAAAGGCCTGGTGCCAACCGGTCTGTGCATTTCATCACGGGCCATCAACAACGAATTACAAATCGCCAATTGACATTTATAGTTTATAATCCTTCATATGGCGGCCGTCACCAATAATCAGGCACCTGCCGGAAAAGCAACCCCCATACGGAGACTGCTGAAAAACTACGCTTTTTTGCTTGTCATTCTGAAACGCAGTTGAAGAATCTAATGCTTTCAATAACTTAAAGATCCTTCGCTGTCGCTCAGGATGACAAAAAGGGACTTTTTCAGTGGTCTCCCCATACGGGGGGTTTGCTTTTTTTTTTGGCATGCAACTTGCGTTATAAATAATCAAAACAAAAGGAGGTATGTGTATGGGCAGCACAGCGGTAAGTATACTCTCCAATATAACGGCTGAGCAAAGAAAACAGATTGATCATATCATCAAGGATTCTGAAGGCACACCCGGCAGACTTATACCCGTACTCCATGAAACCCAGAAGGTTATAGGCCATCTGCCGCCGGAAATCCAGGAATATATTGCAGTAAGGCTGAACATTCCCGTTACAGACGTACATGGAGTAGTAACATTTTATTCCTTGTTTTCCGAGAAACCAAAAGGGAAGTTCTGTATCGGGGTGTGTAAGGGTACGGCCTGTTATGTCAAGAAGTCTCAGAAGATTCTGGATAAACTGGAGGAGCTTCTTGGCATAAAAGGAGGAGACACAACTGATGATGGCAAGTATTCCATTGAAGTTTTAAGGTGTTTGGGCGCCTGTGGCTTGGGTCCGGTAATGACCATAAACGAAAAAGTATATACAAGAATGAAACCCGACAGAATCAAGGAGACCCTGATAAAGCATGAAGAATGGGAGGCGAACAGGGATGAGTGCTCTTGAAAGTTATCGGGAATTGAGGACAATGGCAGACAACAGGATGACTAAGCAGCAGGAGAAAAGCGGCGTATCTCTTAATATCAGCTGGTGCAGTGAGGCTGTCGGTGCCAGGGAGGTAGTAAGGAGGATAAAACAAACAGCTTTAAAGTATGGGCTTGGGAATATTGAAGTCAGGGTGGTGGGCTGTATGGGACTGTGCAGCCATGAGCCCATTATGACAGTAAATCAGCCGGGGGAGAAAGAGGTATCCTACGCAAGAGTAACTCCCGATATGGCCGAGGTAATAATTCGCAGCCATGTATTACAGGGGAAAATAATCAGACCCTGGCTAATCCAGTAGCGGAGAGGAGGTATACAACGTGAAATATAGAGAATATCAAATACTGGTGTGCGGCGGGGGCGGCTGCGAGTCTTCAAATTCACAGGAAATAGTGGAGAAGCTCAATTCCGAGCTCGAAAGAACCAACCTGTCGGATAAATGTAAAGTAATTAAAACCGGCTGTATGGGTCTTTGCGCACTGGGACCTCTAATGACCATTTACCCCGACGGAGTTTTTTACAAGGAACTTACGGTTAAAGATGTAACCGAGATTGTTGAAAAGCATCTGATACAGGGCCAAGTTGTAGAAAGGCTTTTGTACAGGATGCCGGATACCGGCCAGGCGGTGAAGTCGGTGGATGAAATACCTTTCTTTTCCCGTCAGACAAAAATTGCTCTGCGTAACGTGGGCCTTATAGACCCATCCAGCATAGAAGAGTATATAGCCTTTGACGGGTACTTTGCTCTTGCCAAGGTTGTCAGCGAGATGAAACCGCAGCAGGTTATCGATGAGATGAAAAAATCCGGTTTAAAAGGCCGCGGCGGAGCAGGCTTTCCTGTGGGTATGAAATGGGAATTTGCCTTGAAGGCAGAAGGTGACGAAAAGTACGTGGTATGCAACGCCGATGAAGGTGACCCGGGAGCATATATGGACAGGAGCATAATAGAAGGTGACCCGCACACAGTGATTGAGGGTATGGCCATTGCAGGGTATGCCATCGGGGCAAGGAAAGGTTACGTCTATATCAGGGCCGAATATCCCATGGCCCTTGAACGGCTGAAAATAGCCATTGATCAGGCCAGGGAAATGGGCCTTTTGGGAGATAATATAATGAATTCGGGTTTTAGCTTCGACCTTGAGATTAGGGTTGGAGCCGGAGCCTTTGTATGCGGTGAAGAGACGGCACTTATCAAATCTATAGAAGGAAACAGGGGAGAGCCAAGGATCAAGCCTCCATTCCCCGCAAACAAGGGGGTATGGGGCAAGCCTACTCTTATAAATAATGTGGAGACCTGGGCAAACATACCTCCAATTATGTTAAAGGGCGGAGACTGGCTGAGAACCATAGGTACCCCTGAAAGCCCCGGGACGAAGGTTTTTGCACTGGCCGGAAAGGCAGAGTATGCAGGCCTGGTGGAGGTGCCCATGGGTACTCCCCTCGGTGAGATTATATTCGATATCGGCGGGGGACTTATAAAAGGTAAGAAGCTAAAGGCGGCCCAGACGGGAGGCCCCTCGGGGGGATGCATTCCGGTGAGCGGGCTCAACGCTCCGGTAGACTATGAGTCCCTTAAGGAAATGGGCACCATCATGGGTTCGGGGGGTCTTATAGTAATAGACGAGGATACATGTATGGTGGACCTGGCCAGGTTCTTTCTGGAATTTGTGCAGGAGGAATCCTGCGGTAAGTGTACGCCCTGCCGTGAAGGAACCAGGGCAATGCTCCAGATACTGGACAGGATAATCAACGGTGAAGGAAGACGGGGAGATATAGAAAGACTGGAGAGCCTGGGTAAGGTTATCAAATCCACCGCCCTGTGCGGTCTGGGACAGACGGCACCAAATCCGGTGCTCAATGCCATAAGGTATTTCAGGGAGGAGTTTGAAGAGCACATTGAGCACAAAAGGTGTCCGGCTTCAAGCTGCGCCACGCTGTTTAGCTCTCCCTGCACCAATGCATGTCCGGCAGGGATTGATATACCCCGGTTTATTGAGCAGATACAACGGGAGAACTTCAACAAGGCAGTGGAGATTATACTGGAGAACAACCCCTTCCCCGGCATATGCGGCAGGATATGCGGTCATCCCTGCGAGGATAAGTGCCAGAGGGAACAGGTTGACGAGGCAATGGATATCAGGGTGCTTAAGCGGTTTGTAGCCGACTGGGAGATTGAGCATCCCGAGATTAAAATAAAGGCGGCGCCGGATACCGGCAAAAAGGTAGCCGTTATTGGTGCAGGCCCCGCGGGGCTGTCGGTAGCCTTTTTCCTGAAACAGTGGGGGCACAGGGTAACCATCTTCGAAGAACACAAAGAGCCCGGCGGTATGCTGGTTTACGCCATACCGAAATTCAGGCTGCCCAGGAATATTATAAAGCATGAAATACAAAGGATACTGGATTTGGGGGTAAACCTTGTTACCGGAGTTAAGGTGGGCAGGGATATTAGCCTCAGCAAGCTGAGAAACGAGTACGACGCGGTGTTTGTGGCGGTGGGCTCCCAGGAGCAGCTGCTGCTTGATATACCGGGAGAAAATCTGGAAAATGTGCATACCTCCTTTGATTTCCTGAAAAGGGCCAACGCAGGCCATCCTCCGTATATCGGAAATAAGGTTGCGGTAATAGGGGGAGGTAACTGCGCCATTGACATGGCCAGATTTGCCGTAAGACTTGGGGCAAAGGAAGTCAAGATGATATACAGGAGGAGCGCCCAGGATATGCAGGCCATGAACAAGGAGATTAATGACGGAGTTGAGGAAGGAGTAGTAATACAGCCCCTGACGGCTCCCCTTGAGGTTATAAGCGACGGGGAAGGAAGGGTTCAGGCATTAAAGCTTATAAGGATGAAGCAGGGGGAATTCGACAAGTCGGGAAGGAAGAAGCCGGTTCCCATTGCCGGTTCCGAATATATAGAGGAGTTCGACGCGGTTATAGTTGCCATAGGTATGATACAGGACATTGAAAGCCTAAACGGCGGTAACGGTCTTAAGACCGACAGGAACCTCCGGGTGCTGGTGGATCCCCATACCCAGCAGACAAGTATGGATGGCGTCTTTGCCGGGGGTGACTGCTCCAGAGGGCCGGACACCGTGGTTGGTGCAGTGGGGGACGGAAGAAGGGCAGCCCTTGGAATTGATAAATTCTTAGGCGGCAATATGGAGCAAAAGCTCAAAGATAGGATTACTGTACGGAAGAATTATCAGCCTGTTATTGAGGAAAAAATGAAAAGAATGCAGCCCGAGGACCTGCTGCCTGTGGAGAGGAAATATACCTTTAATGAGGTGGAGACCTGTCCCGGTAAGGATAGGGCGGTCTGTGAGGCATCCAGGTGCCTGCGGTGCGATGTTAAGGATTGACAGTTAAAAACGCTTTTGGGAGGTGTTAACAGGTTGGATATGGTGCATTTAACGATTGACGGTATTGGTGTCGAGGTGGAGAAAGGCATGACCATACTCCAGGCTGCCCAAAAAGTCGGAAGGGATGTGCCCACGCTGTGCTACTGCGAGGGTCTCAAACCCGACGGGGCATGCCGCATATGCGTGGTGGAGGTTGAGGGGGCTGCTAACCTGGTCTGCTCCTGCTCAACGGCAGCGGGTCAGGGCATGGTGGTACACACCGAAAGCGAAAGGGTGATCCAAGCGCGGAGAACCATCCTTACCCTTATATGGTCAAACCATCGTTATGACTGCCTGATTTGCGAAAAGGCAGGTAACTGCAAGCTTCAGGATTACAGCTACCGGTATGGAATAACCG
>JAENYX010000061.1 GCA_016841565.1 Clostridium thermobutyricum
TAATCAAAGGCAATGCCCAGATACCCGTCCTCTTCGAAGAACATACCGGCATGCAACTGGCTGTACGGCTTAAACATGCCAAAGTGACGGACATTACCGCCCAAACCCCCGGGTATGTCTGCCGGCAGCCGCAGTATATATTCCTTTGCCGGCAGCAGCCTTATGATTTGTGCCAATGCTCCCGGAACAAGATGCTGGGGCATCAGCAGTTCCTTAATGAACACCCTGCCGGGATTTATCCTCTCCATCGCGGCACAGCCGCGTACTCCATCCATATCTATTGCGTAAATATCGGCTCCCGATCGGTTTGACAGTTTTTTCTGATATGCTATTTCCTCCTGGTCATAGGCAACATGAAGCCTGCCCTGCAGCCGGCTATTACGCCGATGGTTATAGGCCCGGGGTGTGGCGGGGGCTATCCGGAAAGGACGGTATTCAAGCTTCTTAAAGCCTTCAATGCTCTCACCGGCCAGTACAATTTCTCTGATACTAAAACCACTGGTATATCCCCGTTTGCGGTAGAAGCCGAACAGACCGTTGGAGGCGGGAACAAGAACAGACATCTCTTTATGGTTATCTGCAAGATATCTGTCACAGAAATCCATTATTCGGGAGGCAAAACCTCTGCCTTGATACCCGGGATGGGTTGCAATGGCATACAGCATGACAGCAGAATGATCCCGCCCGTCGGGCATAACCACCCGCACCGTTATCATGGTTAACATGGATACTATTAAATCATTGCAAAGAAGCAGAAGGGTCTCACCGGACTTGTACCTGTTGCCGAAGTAAAAGTCTATATAATCGGGGTCATCGCCGAAGCAGGAACCCCAAATTTCCTTTTGACGGTTTATGTCACCCTGTCTTGCCAACCTGACTTTTATCACATTAGCCACCGCTCTTCACCCGTTCTCCTATATATCTTGCCGTATACTTTTCCTCCATTTTGTCTGGGAAATAAGACAGCTTTGCCTTTCTCAATCCCTTGTTTCCCATATCGTCCTCTCTGTTTACATAAACTATCTGGCTGTGCTTTTCTTGTATCATAGACGCGAATTCCCGGTTTATCATCTGATAGGCCCCCCGTATGTCGCTGAAGGCCTTTTCAACATGGATAACATAGGTGTCGGAATTCAGAATTTCTCCCATAGTATAAGCAATAATTCTGCCATCAGAGCTGAGCATTCCGCCCTCTAAACCCAAATCGGAAAAATTTTCAAAGCATCGTTCAACAACCGTCCGCTCAGCCATAAGCCCATTGTCATCTTTATAGTTGTTGACAATATACCATTCCTCATTCATTTTACGGCATTCATCCAGATTCTTAAGCGTTACGGGCTCAAATTTCCAATTGTTATTCTTTTTAAAATAATTAATATGATTGCGTTTGGCGTGGAGCTTTCTCCCGGGCAGCCCTACCAGTTTGTCCAGATAGTATACATAGTCAAAACCGTTCCGCCACTCACTGTATTCAAAACTGCCGGGGAACAGTGTATCAAGCATGGAAGCATTCCCGGGCGACAGGCCCGACAGTACAAATTCATGCCCACAGTCGGCTGCATCCTGCTTCATGGCCAGAATTACAGGCTTTATATCTCCACTGCCTGCCGGAAAGTAATACCTTTGTGTATTACCGTTTCTGCCTCCCTTTATCACCAGGTAATCATTCACCCGCGCCACGCGCTGATTATAAATACCCGACCAGATGAACAGGTTTGTAAAGTTCTGATGGCAGCCCCTCATATTTGCAACTGCAATCAGCCCATCAGCCCATTTCTTATCGCTTAGCTCAATCTCTTTAAAATCTATCATTTTCTGCGCCGCCCCTTAGGTTGATATATGATTATAATATTTTTACCCAAACCTCGGGCAAATTAAAAGGATAGTCAATGTAATTATTTACTATCCCTTATGATAAACGTAACCTTGCCGCAATGTCGGGTTATTGCTCTATTATCCAATCTTTTGCAATTTCCAGGGTATCCGCCAGATAATAGCCTCTGCCGGCAACCCCCCGGTTAAATACCTAAGTATCCTTTTTAAATAGTACTTATTATTTATTACTCTATTCGATAAAATTTTATATAATCCTCTATTATGGATTATTAACAGTAGTAATTACGCCCATACCGAGTCATCTGCCCATCCGACCCGTACCCATTCAGAAGTATATGTCCGAAAACTCAAGCTGTATCCTTTGGATAATATCTTCGCTGGAGCTGCTTATCTTATGGTTTGGCACCGCATCAGCCTTATCATTGTCCGTATTCATAGGCAATTCAACTACAAACTCGCTTCCTTTCCGGTATTCGCTGTATACATGAATCTTTCCGCCATGCATTTCGGTTAGCAGCTTTACAAGAGTAAGCCCTATACCGCTTCCCTCGTTTCTTCTGGTCATCAAATTATCAACCTGCCTGAACCTTTCAAATATAACATCGAGTTTGTCTTTGGAAATACCTATGCCCGTATCCCTTACGCTTATTTGGATACAGTCGTCTTGCTTTCTAAGATTCACAAAAATGGTCCCCTTTTGAGGCGTAAACTTAATGGCATTGGAAAGCAGGTTCAGTATAATACGTTCAATAGAATCCAAATCGCACACCAGCATCATTTCCTCTTCCTGGGTGTCGAACACCAATTCTATCCCCTTGATACCGGCATATTCCACTACAGACATGGTAATAGCTTCAACAATCTCCACTATATTGCATTTAACCGGTTTAAGCAGAAAATAGTTGGAATCAATTTTAGTAATATCAATAAAGTTATTAACAAGTCTAAGCAGGCGATTGCAGCTTCGCACCTGCATATCGATTTTTCCCAATAGCTTTCCCCTATCCAAATGTTCATCATTTTCAAGATACAGCCTGAGAAGCTGGGCATTGCTGAGCAGAATATTCAAGGGCGTTCTCAACTCATGGGATATGTTTGTTATAAACATACCCTTGGTTTCATTGCTATACTTAAGCTGCTCCACCAGCAATATGTTCTCATAGGCAAGGGCGGCCTGTGTGCTCATTGTCATAGCTATCTCTTCATCCCGTTTGGTAAAATTTGTATTGTCCAGTTTGTTCATAAGATAAATCCAGCCGTAACTGCGGTCGGGAGAAAAATAGGGAACTATCATCATGTTTTTTTTTGGATTTCCCCATCGGACGGGGGTACGCCTGGCAGTAACGCTCTCCAGAATATCCTCCGGGGGTAACAAATGAGCCGGACAGGTGTAGACAGGCTGGCTGACAGCCTGACCCGAATAATAACAGGTACTTCCTGTATCCTCCATTATTGCTAAAGTAGACTGACGGCAGTTCAACATCTCACGTACAGCCCGGCAAAAAGTATTCAGCAGCCGGCCGGAGTTCCGCTCTGCTACCATGCTGTAACCCAAATCCATAAGTACCGAAAGCTGCAGTTCCGTACTATGGGAATAGGCGCATTCGGGAAAGTTGCAGGAAGAAGCCTGTGTATCGGTCTGGGAATGGCCATTACAGGCCGAGGCTCCCAACAACTCGTTAACTGTCTGAAGAATTAAGTACGGTTCGGAAGGCTTTGTAATGATGCGACAGGGCTCAAAGGTCTGATCCAGGTGAATGTCCTCCGGATGACGGCACCAGGCGGTATAAAAAATGACAGGAATGCCAGCCTGGTCTGTCTCGGCACGCAGCCGACGGACAAATTCCATTCCATCCATTGCCGGCAAAAGAATATCGCTGATGACTAAATCGGGATGTTCGGTCCGCGCAAGTGCCAGCGCCTCTATACCCTCGGCGGCCTCCAGCACCCTATGCCCCATATACCTGAGCAAAGTGTTGAGTACCTGTCGGCTCATAGCATGATCTTCCACTATAAGAATTGTTGCCATTCTATCTCAATCCTCTCCTTGTGGTGTGGTGCCGTATGCCTTCCGGCACTTATAATTTTTCTGTATGCATGCTTCTATTTGTCGCAGAAATCCTTCTGGCATGATAGGCTTGCCGATATAGTCGTCAAACCCTGCGGCCAGCACCTTTTCGCGGTCGCCCACCATGGCCAGGGCGGTAACCGCAACCAACGGAATTTTGCCAAGTACAGGGTGCTTTTTGAGGCGATAGGCCACTTCATAACCGTTCAATTCAGGCAAATGAACGTCGCAGATTATCAGGTCTATCCTCTCCCGATGAGCTAATTCCATTCCTGCCTTACCGTCTGTTGCAGTTAATACAGTGTAGTTAAAAGCCCGCAGCAAATAGGTTATCAATTCCAGATTTATCGGATTATCTTCAATAACCAGGATTCGTCCGGCCAATGTTCTATTCACCTTCCTGCTCATTCCGTTTTTCATTAATTACCAGTGTAAAAATACTGCCCTTGCCGAACTCGCTTTGGAAAATAATGTGTCCGCCCAGCAATTCGGACAGTTTCTTACTCAGATGCAGGCCCAGCCCAGTGCCTTCATGCCGGTGGAAACCGAATGGGTCCACCTGCGTAAATGCCTGAAAAAGTTTAATCTTATCCTCAGATTTAATGCCTATTCCGGTGTCGGTCACGCTGAATTCAACTCTCCGAGAACTGCTGTCACAGAAACGGCCAAGCTTAATTCGGATCTCACCTTTTTCGGTAAACTTGATTGCATTGGAAACAAGATTGAGTAAAATCTGGCTCAGTGCCCGGCGGTCTGTGTGTACAATTACGTCCTGCCCTGTAAAGTCACAGATCAGTTTTAGCCCTTTGCCGTCTGCAATATTGCCCAGAGTATCGGTTATCTCCTTTAAGACGCTCCTGCAGGATACAGGCTCCGGGTTAAGCTCCACCTTGCCGGATTCTATCTTGGCAAGATCCAGGATATCGTTTATGAGCAGAAGCAAATGTTTGGAACTTATGGATATGTTCCTGAGCTGACTCTCCTGCTCTGCTGTTAGAGGACCCGGCAGTTTCATAAGAAGGGAACCGGTAAAACCAATAATAGCATTAAGTGGTGTACGTAGTTCATGACTCATATTGGCAAGAAATCTATCTTTAGCCATATTGGCGTTCTCCAGTTCAATGTTTTTTTCCTGCAGCCTTTCTTCGGCAAGTTTGCGCTGTTCTATCTCCTGTTTTAGCTGCCTGTTGGTCGCTTCCAGGTCAGCCGTACGTTCGGCCACTCTCCTCTCCAACTCGTCGTATGCCCTGTATAATTCTGCCTCGGCCTGCTCGCGTTCGGTAACGTCCCGGAATACCAGAATAACGCCTATAATGTTACCCCTCTCGTCTTTAATGGGCGCAGCACTGTCATCTATAGGTATTTCGGTACCATCCTTTGATATAAGCAGTGTATGGTTGGCCAGACCTACAACAGTGCCCTCTAGCATCACTCTTGCGGCCGGGTTCTCCACCGTCTTACGTGTATCCTTGTTAATTATCCTGAATATATCGGTCAGCTTCTTGTTCCTGGCATCTTCCATCTTCCATCCTGTGAGGTCTTCTGCAATGACATTCATAAATGTTATGAGTCCGTTTTTGTCGGTGGCTATAGCTGCGTCTCCGATACTTTTGAGCGTAATTGCAAACCATTCTTCGCTCTCCCTTAATTTCTTTTCCATTCTGTGTTTATACAATGCCATATCGATTGCAATATACAACTCTCTTTCCTTGAAGGGTTTGACTATATATCCGTATGGATGGGTCATCTTGGCACGTTGTATGGTATCTTCATTGGCATTAGCGGTAAGATATATAACAGGGATTCCACAGCAGGCCTGAATCTGCCGGGCTGCCATCACACCATCCATCTCTCCCCCCAGCATAATATCCATCAACACCAAATCCGGGCATGTCTCTTGGGCCTTTTTAACCGCTTCTTCACCGGAAAATGCAATTTCAGGAGTACGGTATCCCAGATTGGACAGCCTATGTTGTATATCGAGAGCTTCAATGCCTTGGTCCTCGACAATCAGTATCTTTGTATCAGTCATTCCTTCACCTCCGGTTAATATATCCATTAGACCAATTCTTCAAATGTAATGATAAATTCCGTCCTGTTGTTTTCGCCAATCCGGATACTGCCCTTGAGCTGCTTTACCAATATATCCACTATTTTAAGCCCCAATGATGTACCTTTTTTTATTTCAAATCCTTTGGGTAATCCTACGCCGTTGTCACTGACACTCAGTATATATCTGTTGCCCGTGTCATGACGCAACAGGATGCGGATCTCGTCTTTCCCGGCCACATGTCGTGCAGAATCCCCAAAGGCATGTTTCAGTGCATTTGAGACAAGCTCATTAATAATCAGTGCACAGGGGATTATTGTATCAATACTCAGTTTGACATCCTCAACAATAATTCTTGGGACTATGGCCTTCCCACTCGCACCGTAGGAAAGGAACAGGTTGGACACCAGGCTGTGGATATATTCCGGAAGGTCGATTTTTGCCAACGACTCCGACTGATATAGTTTCTCGTGGATAAGAGCCATAGAATAAATCCTGTTTTTACTCTCCTTGAACATTTCAATAACCTGCTCATCTTTAGTAAAAAGCGATTGCAGGTTGAGCATGCTTTGAACAATCTGCAGGTTGTTTTTAACTCTATGGTGTATTTCCCTCAGGAGTACCTCCTTCTCATGCAGGGCTGCCCGCAGGTGTGCCTCGCTGGCGAACAGTTCCTTATTGGCAGCCGCCAGTTGGGACGTCCGTTTATTAACACGCTGTTCAAGTTCCCGGTTGAGATTTTGTATCTCTTCCTCTGCCCTTTTACGCTCGGTTATGTCGATACCTACCTCCAATATGAGCGTGGAACCATCCACATCGGTAAATGGAAAATCAAAAACATTGTAGTTACGACCATCCGGGCCAGTCCATTCCCACTCCTGGGGCGTCATGGTCTTCAAAGCGTCAGAGGCTCCGCAAACCTCACAGGGCTGATTACGTCCAAACAGATACTCGAAACAGCGCTGCCCGCGGGCTTCACCGAAACGCTCCCGAAAGAAGCGATTGGCAAAGGGCACGTGATGATCCGGTGTTAAAAGCACCAGATAAGCCGGAATAATGTCGAGAATATCATTGAACCGCTGACGCTCTGCTTTAACCAACTCCTCGGCCCGCTGACGCCTGGCAATGTCTCTTTCAAGAAGATGATTGGCTTTGGCCAGCTCCAAGGTTCTCTCCCTTACCCGGATCTCCAGCTCTTCCTTTGACCGGCGCAGCACCTCCTCCACCTGCTTCATTTCTTCCACCAGACGGGCATTATCCAAAGAGATGGCAGCCTGCGATGTCAGCAGCTCGGTCATCTGCGCCTTTTCGGATGTAAATACCGAATCGTATATACTATTCTCCAGGTATAGTACACCCATCTTCTTTGATTGCTTGGTTACCGGCAGACAGAGAACAGAACGTAATTGCAGACTCTGGACCTCGGGATTGTCTTTAAACATTCCTTCCTGTGCAGCATTGCTGAGGATTAACCTCTCTCCTGTCCGGTATACATAACGTACAATGGCTTTGCAGATATCTGTCGCATCCTCCAGTTTTTGTTTGTCTATTCGTACTGCCTGTTTTTCTCCGACATGGCTCTGGGTGCGGACAAACAAATCAGACTTCTCCTGGATTAGTAGATAGCCGTGCTGAGCACCGGAACTCTCAATAACCACATCCATAATCTTTTTTAAAAGGGCGTCCTGCTCTATTTGGGAAGAAATGGCCAGGGACCACTTCATCAGATAACCAATGTCAAGGTCGGGAAGGGTACGGGAGACCGGAAGCTCGGCCTCAAAATGCGGGGGAGACCTCTTACTCTCATTGAAATAATCGGGATATTTCTTCATAAGATAAGTCTCTTTTCGTCCTGCATGGCATTTCCTGTATAAACGCGCAGCCTCGGCAAAGTATACTCCCCGGACGCACCCGCCGGATTGCAGCAGAAGTTGGCCGAGGCATTCATTAATATGACCCTCCAGCAAAGTATAATTATGTTCATGGGCAGCATCAATGGCATCCATGTAAAGACCTCTGGCATCCTTAAAACTACCCGTAACTCTTTCCAATTCGGCGTAGAGAAAGGCAAGATATGGCTTTAGCAGCGGTCCCAGTGCAGCCCAAATCTCAATTTTATTGATAATTGGCTGTATATCTTCCATCAGTTCATCCTGGCTCTGATAGCCTATACCCATTTCATACAGCTTAAGCTTATTCAGAACCAGGAAGACATGCCACTGTCTTTTTAGCACATTATCGGTAAGGCCCGTCAGATACTTCCGGACTCCAGTAAGGTACTTTTCCGCTTCCCGGTATTCTCCAAAATAATAATGGGTAATAGCTCTATGGACATAATAACTCCCCGCCGAAGCAATGTGATTATCCTGCTCCCACTGCTCAAGCCTTTGCTCCATGGATGCCGGTTTAAAACCTTTTTTCATTGGCTGTATCCAGCCTGCCTGCATGGCCTGGGCAAGGCCAACGGAAAAGGAAAGATGATACCGTTTGGAAAAATCAAGACACTCATTAGCGTACTCTTCTATCTTGGTCAGGTCTTCCCCCTTAACCTGGAGATTCCACATCAAAGGCCCGTATGACAGGCCTGCATTGTAGAGGTCGCCGCAGTTCTTACCGCATTGAATGGCCTTCCGGCAATAATCGACAATCTGGTCGGGGTGGCTTCTCGAGTGCATATTGCACCATACTATACCGTTCATCCCACGGGTAGCCCCAAACGTATTAGGATATCTGGCACAAAGGTCCCGGGCAAGGTCTTCGTATAAAAATGCCTGCTCAAACTCTTCCTCTTCGCTGAACTGAAGTCCCATGATGGTGAAAGAATAAATTACCGATTCGTCCATCCCCCCCGCCAGACAATGCTGGGTCGATTTGGCGGCTGAGAGGTACAGCTGCGGCACAAGCCCGGACATGTATAAATCGGGAATGAGTTCGCTGTAAAAGGCAAGCTCTATTTTATCCCTGCGGTCATTGGTAAAGGGCATGTTCAGAATAACCTGCCGTATATCGGTACCCCTTGAGGCAATCTCGGCCATCAGCTCTTTCCTTTCTCTGTCGGCTTCTTCCCGGCTGTCCGGAATGGCCTTGCCAAAATAGGCCAGGCCTTCATTGGCTTTTTCGATGGCTTTTCTAAAATTGCCTATTGATGATAATGAGGTGGTCTGCTCGGCCAGGCACTCGGCCTTGTCCAGATAAGTCCTGGCATGGTTAAGTAGTTCGGAGAGGAGACACTCGGAATTTTCATAGTTACCGCACATCAACTCTGTCTTGGCGGCTTTTTGGTATATCCTGAAGGTAAGCTGGTAGTTTCCATCCTCCCAACAATCGTCGGGCAGCAGTCGGCGGCTTATACGGAAATACTCATTGGCTGCTTGTATGGCCAGGGAATCGAGGGCCTTGTTTCCGGCATAATAATTGATGCGGGACAGAAAATACGCCGTTTCCCGATCCAAATTATTTTTCCTCCCCAGGTTGAGGTGGGAAACAATTGTAAAAAGGTTTTCGGATTCCTCAATGACCCCATCTGCATCCGATACGGTTGAATAAAGATAATCCCCTATTTTCCAGTGAATTGGCTTTAGCTCTTCAACCGGTATGGAGAGAAGCAGCGCTTCCTGGACCCGGTCATGGATGAATTGCAGCTGGCCCCTGTTCTCCACCAGCAGTCCCTGCCTGAGAACAGGTTTTAACAATTCAAAGAACTCTATCAAAGACATTCCCCGAATGGCGGACATCACGGCAGGAGAAAAGGTATTTCCCATACATGCACAGTATTTTAGCAGATCGATCAGATTGGGCGGCAGTTTCTGAATCTTGCTGCAAAACAGAGCCACCACGTTGGTGGGCATATCCGATTGTCCAATCTTGTCAAGATCCCAGTACCACTGTCCGCCCTGGTCAAAGAGAAGCAGATCTTCATTGCACAGGTAAGACAAAATCTCACTGACAAAAAGCGGATTCCCTTCACTGAAGGTACAGATAAAATCCGATAAGGCCTTAATACGCTGATAGGGCGTTTCGAGTATATATGAAACCATTTCACGGCAATGCTCGGGCTTTAATGGCTCCAATCTTATCTCTCTTAAAGGCCAGCCGCTTTCCTTTGAATTCCGGATGAGTTTTGATAGAGGATGGCTTGCATCAACCTCATTATAGCGGTATGCTCCCAGAAGGAAAAGGTAAGGATGACCCTTGAAGTTTGCAAGAGTATTGGTCAAAAAGTCAAAGGAAGCCATGTCACACCATTGCAGGTCATCAATGAACAGGGTCAGGGGATAATCCTTGCTGGCCAAACAGGTTAAAAACCGGTCGAAGGTATCATTGAAACGGTTGAGCAGCTCCATAGGAGGAAGTGGGTTGACTTCGGGCTGTGGTCCTATCAATATTTCCAACTCGGGTATTACATCGGTCAGAACCTTTCCGTTTCTACCCACCGCCTTCAGGATTCTATTCTTCCAGTGTGCAACCCTCTCATCATCTTCAGTAAGAAAAATCCGCATGAGATTTCTAAGTGCCTGTATAAGAGAGCTATAGGGAATATCCTTTTGGTAAACATCGAATTTTCCCCATGTGAAATAACCCCGGTTCTTTACTATGGGCTGCTGAAGTTCCTGTATAAGCCGGGTCTTTCCAATTCCCGACAGCCCGGATATGAATAATGCTCTGAACTTTCCGCCGGCAGCCTGTTGGTATTCCTGAACAACAGTCTGGGCTTCCTTGTCGCGGCCCACCATCTTTGATATGAAAGTAATCCTTTGGGTGCCCACACAGCTTTCCATGGGAAACTCGTTTATAGTACCGGTGGCTGCGTATTCATCACGGCACCGGATCAGGTCGGCAAGTAGCCCCGCGCTGGTCTGGTAACGTTTTTCCGGCTGTTTGTGTATCAGTTTGGCCACCAGATTACTTATCGGAACGGGAATATCCGGTCTTACATCATATACATCAGGCGCTTCTCCGGCAAGGTGCAAGTGTATTAGTTCCAAAGGGTCATCCGAGATAAACGGCAGTCTGCCGGTTAACATCTCATAAAATACTATCCCCAGCGAGTACAAGTCGGAAGGAAAACTCACCCGGTGGTTTATCCTCCCGGTCTGCTCGGGAGATGTATATGGCAGGGTACCCCTGACAAACTGACGGTCATAGATAAAAAGACTTACATCCCTCACATCCATGGTACTAATGAAGTCAATCAGCCGGATGTCAAGGCTGTCCGGCTCAACAAGAATATTATTTGGCTTGACGCCTCCGTGAATAATTCCCGCTTGGTGGACCTTGTCCAGGGCAGAGGCCAGCCCGCAGGCTATGGTCAGGAAAGCGCTTAGAGACATTTCCGCCTGTGTTTTTGTCAGCTTGTCCAGGCTGACCCCGCCATAATAATTCTGGATTATAAAGCAGACTTGTTCTTCCACGTTAATAGAATCAGGTGTAATCAGCAACGGATGGGTTAAAACCTTAAGGCGTTCCATTCTCTGCGCAAACTGTGCCTGCTTGTATTCGGACATACTGACAGCCTTTAACGTCTTAATGGCCAGGCAGCCATCAGCATTCTTTTTATGGTGTGCCTTATAAATGGTAGCCCGGGAAGTCTCCGCAATCTTTTCCAATATCTCATACTCTGAAAACAACATCACGTATTCCTCCCATCTTTTCCCTCCGGAACAGACATGAAAACACTACCCTCGCAGTACTTACTGGGGTAGCGGGAGAATAATCTCATCCTAAAACTATGTACCTGTTTTGACAGCAAATTGTCAATGATGTTATTATACAACAGCACTTTCGAAAATAATGTCGAAGTAGGTAGCCACCTCCAAAATTTTTACTTCTTCTCCCCTCTTTCGAAGCATGCTTTCCACTTTCCCTGTCTGTATTCATTAAAAATAATCTTGCTTCTTTAGATGAGGTCATGTAACTATATATACGTGCTTAAAACTTTACATCTCTTAACATGTCATCCTAAGCCTTGTCATCCTAAGCCTTGTCATCCTGAGCCTTGTCATCCTGAGCCTTGTCATCCTGAGCCTTGTCATCCTGAG
>JAENYX010000005.1 GCA_016841565.1 Clostridium thermobutyricum
TGCTAAAGAGCTTTCCTGTGGTTTTAACTTCCTTGATTTAATTAACAGTTTATACCATATGACCTGGGTTGTCTACTGTAAGAAACCTTTTAAGTCACCCGGTCACGTGGTCAAATACCTGGGACGATATACCCATAGGGTTGCCATCAGTAACCGCAGAATAGTTGGCTTTAAAGAAAACAGCGTATCATTCAAATGGAAGGACTACAAAGATAAGGGAAAGCTTAAGATAATGACACTTGATATTAAGGAATTTGTTAGAAGGTTCCTTCTCCATGTACTTCCATCGGGCTTTACTAAGATCCGGCACTATGGAATTTTCTCAAGCCGGAATATATCTACAAAACTTGCCCTTTGTATTAAGCTTGCCGGTTTAAAACCTGCCATGCCCAAGATTGTTAAGCATTACCTTGCCTGCCCTTTATGCGGCGGTGTTATGGTGTTTTCCGGTCTATTAAGTGATGCGTATGCTGTGCCGTAACTCGGGATAGAACTAAATATTCATTCTGCCATGCCTGTACTGGGGGAGGGGGGAACTATGCTTAACTTTGCCCTTTTTACCATGTTATTAGGCTGCTACTGGCGATACTGCTATTCCTATACACTGTCATTCTGAGGTTTATATGGGTATGTCAAAGATTGATTCCCCATAAAGAGCTTCTGTATAGCAGACGGTTCAGTACAACAGGAGATTCATGATGTTTAAGATATCTTAATAAATTGCCGATGGCCTTGCTGATACTACCTAGCAGGGTCATTCTTGTCTTATATCCCTCCAACATCATAAATCTCTAATTTGTTAAGTGAAGTTGGTCGCCCCAGTTGTCAGAGGCTATAATGGATGGCCGCTTATTATAACTCGCAACAAACTACTTTTTAACACTAAATTCTGTTACCTTTAATTAATTTGAGTCCGACATCCACCGTCTTACTTTATCAACGCAACCCGATATGTCGTCTCTTATTTCATACACCCAAAAACGTTGTACATCCCACCCTAATTCAATTAACCTTTTATTCCTAAGCTGATCTCTGATACACAATTCTCCATCCCAATCTCTATGATACATTTCCCCATCAACTTCAATATCTAATTTCCTAGACCCGCTAAACAAAGATAAGTCAAGAGAATATTGCTCAATCTGGTATTGAGGTATTGTTCTTATTCCATTTCTATAAAGTGCCCTGTATAAAACCTTTTCCCAATCTGAGACCTGAGCCTGAGATGATACAGAAGGGTACTCTGGCCCCATATCTATATTGTGGTCAAATTCAATCTGACGTATCTCTTTCACCTTACTAAAGTAGTCCACAAACTTTTCCAAATATTTAATTCCACATCTTGAACAAGTACTTCTATCGCCTACCACAATAAGTGCTGCCCTAGCACGGGTTATGGCGACGTTAAAAAGGTTACCTGTTTTTGATAAAAAATGCTGAGACCCTTGTCCAAGATTTGAGGAAATTACAGGGGAAAAGATTATAACATCTCTCTCATCCCCCTGGAATTTATGTACTGTATCTACTAAGAAATCTCGTGGTATAAGTTGCTCTGAGATTTCTTGATCTTTATGTATTAAATCTCTAATTAAATTAGCCTGTGCTCTAAATGGGCTGACTACTCCAAGGGAACCCTTATATCCCGTTTTTATCAGCCTTCTGATTTCTTTTACTATTTCATTGGCTTCATTTTTGTTAAATGAGCTGCCTGTACTAGGAGATTCTACCATGCCCATAATATCAATCCATCTTATGGCAGGCTCTTTAGGAACGACTTTTAATTTCTCGTACTTAGTGGCTATTCTTAAAGTCCCATCATAAAAATATTTGTTGCTGAAATTAATAATATCGGCATGTGAACGGTGATGGTCTTTTAGTACAACAAGGTCATCAGAGGAACAGATACTTTGGGCTAAACCAAATAAAGAGTTTCCTGCATAACTCCAGTTTAAATAGTTTTCCTCAACACTATATTTCTGTAATAATTGTAGATCCTGCCTTTCGTTAATAGAACATATATGGGTCAATTGTTTATTGTCACCGATAATAACAGCTCTTTTAGCCCTAAAAAGCAATGGTAAAGCAGAGGCAATATCGCACTGACTTGCCTCATCAATTACTACGAGATCAAAGAATCCTTTAATAAATGGTACACGGCTCCTGACAGAAAGAGAAGTAACCGCCCAGCATGAAATAATATTTGAAACCTTAGGAAGGAGTTCATAGTATCGTGCAAATGCTCTTTTCTCAACAGTAGAACCAGTTTCGTTTGCTTTCACTATTAAATTTAGTAGTGCTGTATAATCACCTAAGACTTTACGATTATCTGGTGTAAGCTTGCTCGGTAAAATTCTCAACCAAGCATCCCAAAGATCATGGGAGTTTTCGGCTATTCGCTCTTCGATCTGTTTTGCTTCAAGTGCCAACTGAAACATACTCTTTTTGGTTTGTAAAGTCCTTAACGCGTTTAAGTAAGCAATAACTTCTTTTACCTTTTTTAATATTGTTTGAAGTTCTTCATGCAGCTCATAATATTTATACAAATTATCTTCAGTGATTATTCCTGAGTTCACTGTAGACTTTAAATCACTAATTATGTTTTCTAGATATTTATAGCTCGAATTTACTTTTTCAAGCCTTGTCTTATATGTAAGCGGCCAAAATAACTTTGCAAAAAACGACTGTCTTTTTTTATCAGCATTAACCAAGTCTATAGAAAATCTTTTAATCATATTATTTACATCTGTAATCTTGGTGTCATCCCACATCTGAAAATTACGTAATGTATCTTCTCCGAAAAATACCCTGTGCTGCTCTACATTTCTTTCAAGTTTATCAGTAATATTCCTAATTTTTATTACTTCTTCTTGATCTTGGTTGATTGTTTCTATCCTATTTAAAAGTTCCTTATGAATCTTCTCATAATGGGCAAGTTGTTCTATATCTGATGCTGACGTTTTCGCGGATAGTAATCCTGTTAGATATTGAGCTAATTGGTACTGTAATTGATCATTACCTAACCTTAGCATTACTGGCCTTGAGGTTAGTCCATTTACTCTTTCTTGAACAACATCTACCGCTTTGTGGTTCTTACTGGCAAAGAGTACTTTTTGGCCTTGATATACAGCATTTATAATAATACTTGTCACGACTTGGCTTTTACCAGTACCAGGAGGACCAGTGATAACTGTCAAAGGAGCTTGCATAGCCTTTCTAACTGCGTGTCTTTGCTCATCATTTAATGGCAATGGCTCCAGTAATACCTTTTCTTCATATTCATACTTTGGAAATTTCCTGGATATCCACTGATCTGTTGCCGATTCTGAATAATCACCAGTTTTGAGGTGCCTTAAATCATTTAATTCTTTTTCCAGCCCTTGAGTATATCTTGATTTTTCTGAACAGAATACTGCTGCAGCATTATATATGCCATCCCTAGTTTGTTCTTTCAGAAAAGAGGTAGTAAGCGACTCCGGATCTATTTCAGTAAGCCATTTCCAATCTGGCCTAATCTGTTGTAATCTTATAACAACCTCGTCAAATTCGGGCATTTCACTAAGTGGATTATTTAATCCAAGCTCATTTGATAAGTTTACAACCTCCTCAAAGAGTTCATTTTTATCTAATCCAGAGAGTATTTTTATAGCCTCAAAGTTAAATCTGGGAGGCTCATCTAGTAGTTTTGGTGTACTGTTATTCAAATAGCTATCAGGATCAAAAGGTATTAAAAGCAATGGCTCAACTACATAAAATTCTGTCCGTGCAATAACTTTTCGCAAATTGATTGGATATCCTAATTGTAAAACTAGTCTGTAACGGTCCTTTTTAACTTTGTTTATAGTTTTTATTACATCCTCCGATGAATAAATATCAGTTTCTTCATCACAATAATTTGGTAAACAGGTTAATTGCCCGTAATTAGGGCTACCATATTTACTTGAGGCATATTCTGATATACCTGCTTCCATGTCCCTTGAGAGGCAGTCTAAATAATATGAAGAAAGCTTCGAAAGAGGCGTATCAACAGATTCCGAAATTCTTTTAGGTTCTTGATTTACGTCCTTAAATGAAATAATTCGCCAACGATAGTCACTATCCTGAATTACTTTTCCTTTTAGGCTATAATACAGAACCCTGTTTATTTCTTTTTTTTCAATTTTTAAATCAAATTCCTTAGCTAACAGATCAGCAATTTCCCTAGCTTTTAGGGGTTTGCCCTCTTCTAGAATAGACAAAACTTTATCAGTTAAACTCATGCCATCATCCTCTTTTCTAAATTAGAGCTACACTGCCGTATACGGTTTTGTAGCCTACTTACGATGACGATTGACTCTATACAAATACTATTTTATATTTTTTTAAAATAGGAACCAAATTCACCTAGATATTTATTTTCATTTCTCTATACTGCATTAATTTTTTTATTCCATAATAGATTTGGTTTTATCGTATTAATAGAACAGAACCAAACTTTTCACTCTGCGTCAGGACGGCAGGACAAATGCGACCAATTTCATTTAACGTTCCGGCTTCCCGACGCCCCTGAGCCGGACCCGCAAAGCCCTTCTTTCTGGCGGTGCTTGTCACCCGGCGAAGGGGTGTGGCGCGCACACTCCAGCCTTGCCCTCAATCCTTCCCCCGCTGCCCCTACTTTTCGCGCCGGATGGGAAGGTAGTGTTATGCGCCTGTTGGCTTTCGTAATTCATTGGTCTCAAGTAAGAATATTGCTAATGTTGAAGCTGCACTTACTGCAAGTTTTGCATGCCTAGCCTGAAGTCCTTTAAATCTCTTTTCTTTTCCATGACCGCCACCATATTCGTTACGCAATTCACATAATCCATGTACCACCGACGATAAACTACCAAGAATTTGTTTAATCGTCTGAGAACCACGTTTTTCTTCCGGGATATCTTCTGGTGTTAACTTTAGTAATTTTGCTGTCTCTTTCATTAATTGTGGTAGATTCCAATTCTCATTAACTGGAATATTCCATTCGTCTAAAATGCTTTTACATGCAGTTTCAATCAATTCTTTTGAAAGGCCAATAGCAATATGAGGTGAGTTTTCAATAGCAGTTTCCATCGCTGTAATTTGACTAAGTACATAGTCTGTATTTAAATTCTTTTTTAACTCATCATTCAACCTTACGATTCTGTCTTTGGAAGAGTTTTTTATTCTTGCAGAGAATACTGGTCTGCCAGAAATCTTTGTTTTCTCAATAATTTCATATCCATCATGTTTTAAGTAATCATTAAAAGCTTGTACTAGTCTCGTGATTTCTTCCTTTTCTGCTCTTACTACAGGATGAAGCATTTCACAAAGGAATCGAAGAAAAATATCATCTTCCCCTTTTTCTAATTGGAATCGGTCATCTGAAAAGACCCAATTATCATCCCAATCAAGAGGGTTATTTACTCTATGCTGCCAGATATCGCCAGCAACACTTTCGAATCGGGAGTCATATGAAGGTAAACTATCTAAATCATATATTCTTGATAGAAATTCTGTTTCTTCAAGTCTTCCATTCCAACTTATTCTATTAATTCTTATGTAATCCGCAATATCTCTTCTTGTTATATCAGTTATTCTAAAAGACATTCATTTCCTCCTTTCAAAAGCCAATGGCGCATAACTATGGCATTTGCGAATATAAGTTCGTTTATCATGCTCGAATTAGGTGGATTTGCGAACCATGGTTCGAGAATATCTATTTTAGTCACTATCATTCAGGACAATCATAAACATATCTGCAAGGTTTCATATAAGCATGATATTCTCTTTACTTGCATACATTTACCATTCAACAAAAACTGCCATTTTCCTGCCGCTAAAGCAATATTTACCTGTACTTCCTTAAGCAGGTTTGGTTGAATGGCTGGAAGTAATATTTATAAAAATATGCTTGTTTATAATGTGCAGACAAAAAGAACCTTACCCTGTGTTTGTCCACTATGTTTGCTATGTTTTGGGCGGTGTTGAAGGTTATGGGTTTAAGATGTAGAATAGTTCTAACAAACAGCTTTCACCTATATGCCGGGAGGGCCAAAGCATGAACCGGTACTACAACGTAATAAGGCCATTTATAAACCTAATAATATTCGGGTTTGCGCTGTCCTTTGAGGGAGCTTCTCCCGAGCGGACCACTATTTTGGTTCTGTTGTTTGCCGGGCTTGTTGCATGGGGACTTATAAGGCCGAGGTTCAAAAATGGTCAAGCCTTCTGGTATGCGGCGGATGCTGTGTTGATACTCCTGCTGGAATACCAGTCAAAGTATCTGGTCAATTACTTTTTCCACATACTGTACATATCCGCCATAGTTGAGGCCGGGATAAGTCTTGACAGGAAAAGAGGCACCTTTGCGGCGGTTATACTTTCGGCGGCGGCGCTGTCCAAATACTTTTATGCCATGGGCTTTGACGTTAACGCATCAACTCTTTCGCAGCTTCTTTTTAACCTGTTTGCCCTTGCCTTCCTGATCACCCTTATAAATTTCGGCAAGCTACAGCAGGAGGAGAGGGATAAGAGCCAGAGGTTATACACCGAGCTGATGGAGGCATACCACCGGCTGGAGGAGCTCTCCATCCAGAAGGAAAAGGCGGCGGTCCTGGAGGAAAGAAACAGGATAGCCAGGGATATGCACGACTCCCTGGGACACCGGCTGACCTCCCTTATAATGCAGATTGAAATGGCAAAGGGATATATAAAGGATGAGCCGGGCCGGACAGATGAATACCTCGACCGTATGGCCAATGCCGCAAGGGGTGCTCTGACCGATACCCGGCAGGCGCTTAAAACGCTGAGCGGGAAGGACGGCAGCAGTGTGAGCGGCATAATTGGCATGATTGAGGACTTCGGGAACAGTACCGGCATTGCCATAAACTATAAACTGCCCGGTTTGGGCCTTAAACCCGAGGAAAGCATTGTGCTTTATAGGGTTATCCAGGAGGCCATAACCAACGCCGCCCGTCATGGGAAGGCTACAAGGATAGATATACAAGCGGGACGGGACGATGACGGTGTGTGGTTCTGCATACAGGACAACGGGACAGGCGGGGAGTATACCGAGGGTTTTGGGATAGCCGGCATGCGAAGGAGGCTGGAAGAGATGGGCGGAAGCCTTGATATACAATCCGGTCAGGGCTTTAGGCTGGAAGGAAGGTTTAAGATGGAGGGAGACAAATGATTAGGATAGGGATTGTGGATGACCAGGAGATATTGAGGCAGGGGATGAAGATGATACTCTCGGCACAGCCCGACATGGAAGTGGTGGGGGAGGGCGCAAACGGCCAGGAGGGCTACCGTCTTTGTGAAGCCCACACCGTTGATTTGCTGCTTATGGATATAAAGATGCCGGTCATGGATGGTGTGGAGGCTACAAGGAGGATCAAAAGGGATTTTCCAAATGCAAATGTAATAATCCTCACCACCTTTGACGAGGATGAGTATATATTCCAGGCACTCAGGTTCGGAGCGTCGGGCTACCTGTTAAAAGATGCTCGGCCCGCCAAAATAGTGGAAGCAATCCGGGACGTCCACAGCGGTGGAGCCATGATGCAGCCGCAGATAGCCGCAAGGGTGGTGGAGAAGTTCCGCAGTATGGACCGGAAGACCGGGGAAGCCGATCCCAGGATACAAACACTGACGCCAAGGGAACTCGAAATAGTTCAGCTTATCGGAAATGGAAAAAACAACCGGGAGATAGCCGACGAACTGTTCATAACCGATGGCACCGTTAAAAACCATATATCAAGCATCCTGGTAAAGCTGGAGCTTAGGGACAGAACCCAGCTTGCCATATTTGCGGTAAAAAATAAATTTGTATGACTTTTGTCATGTACAAAAAGTAAATATCATTACTTTATATACATGTGCTCCTTCTTCATGGGGTCTAAAATAATATCAGAGATACCGAAGGAGGTTTTATTATGAAAAAAACAGTGATAGTGCTTGTTATCATATCCCTGCTGCTGGCATGGTCGGCCGGGTGCAGCACAAAAAGCGATTACCAGGTTTACATGGAAGCGTCCGAAAGGACTGATGCGGTGGCAAGGGGTAAGACGGAAATCAGCATGACCATGCAGCTCAAATTCAATAAAGAAGGGCTGCCGGGGGATGTATCCGACGGTCTGGAAATGTTTGAGGATATGACCTTTGAACTGAGAAGCCAGTACGACAGGGACAAGGAAGAGAGTCTTAACAAAATATTCGTAAAGACAAAGGATACCGGATTTGACGCCAAGGTGTATACAAAAGGGGATGTGTCCTATGTTATAACGCCGCTTATACCCAAGATTGTGGTGATAGATGGCGGGGAGTTAATCCATCCCGGCTTGGCGGCGAAAGACCTTGAAAATATGCCCGCCCTCTCGCAGGAAAGCCTTGATGCCATAGAAAAGGTATGGAAGTCGCTTTACAGCGACGACAACGTGTCGGCCCTGGAAAAGATAGTTCTTGATACCCCAGAGGGCAGCGTTAAGGCTACAAGATATGAGATGAATATGTCGGATGAGCAGCTGAAGCCGGCCATTAAAAAGACCATGGAGATAGCCATGCAGGACAGCGCTTTTATGGAGGGTATCGGGGACATTATGCGCTCTGCAATGGAAGACTACGCGCGCGACCTTGCCGACGGAGATGAATTCACTATAGAAGACTTTTCCTTTGAAGAGGCCTTACGGTCCAACATGGATACAATAGAAAACTCCACCATAAAGACCTTCACTCAGACAGCATTTATTGACCGGGACAATTATATAATAGAAGAAAGGTTTAACATGGACATACTGTATCATTTCAACGAGGCCGGGACGCCGGATGCCTACAGCATGGAAATGGTCATTAGAAACTGGGACCTTAACAGGGACCAGGAAATTTATTTCCCTGAAGTAACTTCTGAAAACAGCATGACACTGGAGAAATTCAAGGAAGAGAATTCCGACGGAATAAACATGTTTAAGGGGGAAACCGACTAATGCTGATACAGGCAAAGGGCATCAGGAAATATTATAAGAAGGTCAGGGCGGTAGACGGCATTGACCTTGAGGTAAGGGAAGGCGAGATACTGGGCATACTGGGACCTAACGGCGCCGGCAAGTCGACAGCCATCTCGGTAATATCATCGCTGATAAAGCCGGATGGAGGCGAGATCCTGTTTAAGTCAGTCAGCATTCTGAAAAGCCCCGCCACCATTAGAAGGGTAATGGGTATCGTGCCCCAGGATGTGGCCCTTTACCCCGACCTTTCGGCGGCAGAAAACCTTAAGTTCTTCGGCAGGCTGTACGATTTAAGAGGAGACACACTCAAGGCCAGGATACAGGAGGTGTTGGACCTCCTTGGGCTTAATGGAAGGGCAAAGGACATGGTGAAGAATTATTCGGGGGGTATGAAAAGAAGAGTCAATATAGGGGCGGCTCTTTTGCATCACCCCGAGATACTGATAATGGATGAACCCACGGTGGGAATAGACCCGCAGTCCAGGAGTCATATACTGGATACTGTAAAAGAACTGAACAAAAAGGGTATGACCATTATATATACCAGCCATTACATGGAAGAGGTGGAGCAGCTCTGCCACAGGATATATGTAATGGACCACGGTAAAATAATTGCCTCGGGTACCAAGGAGGAATTGAAGGACCTGGTAGGGGGCGATGATATTGTTACCATGCAGGTGGACCGGATTGAAGAGCAGTTTATCAAAGACATGAAGGGTAATGTCAAAGTAAAAAGCGCCGGCCAGGAGGGCAGCAGTGTAACCCTGGTTGTGAAAAAGGACTGTGATATATTATCGGATATATTTGAAACAGCCCAGAAGAACAAGGTGAGGCTTAAGTCATTGGATATAAAAACCCCCACCCTGGAGGATGTATTCCTGCATCTTACAGGCCGCGGGCTCAGGGATTAGGGGTGAAAATATGTTGTTTACAATGATTTGGAAGGACCTGATGGTTATACTGAGGGACAGGAAATCTCTCATTATAACCCTGTGCATGCCGGCAGTACTGACCACCATACTGGGGTTCGCTTTTCAAAATATGATGATGGTCGGAAACTCCATCGGCCGGGCCAACATAGCGGTGGTTAGTATGGGCAGCAGGGAGGACGATATCGAAAGAATAAAGGAATTTTTGGACAGTACTGCAATGGAAGGAAGGATTGATGAAGGGCAAAAGGCTGGGCTGCTTGATGTGCTGGATGAATTGGATTTCGAAAGCATTCTGTATGAAGAAGTTCTGGATAACCCCCAGGTGGGAGAGTTTGTCCATTACGAAAAAATGGACCTGGAAAAAGCCCGGGAACTGATGGATAAGGGTGAGCTGGCGTCGGTGGTGGTAATCCCCCGGGGGTTTACCTATAATTCCTTTATGAATTTGGTTATGCCCTTCAGAAATCCCATAAGGATTGAGATAATTAAGCATCCCGATCATAGTATAAAGGCAGAAGCGGTGGCCGGTATGATAAAAGGGTTTACCGATGCGCTGTCGGCCGGGATTATTGCCAAAAACGTACTGCTTGAGGCTTCCATAGAGAATAATGTGGGAGATATGGCCATGAATGAAATTGAGTCGGTGGTCAGAGAAATGTACCATATAGGAGTCAAGGAGATAAAGCTTGACAAGGTAACTGAGGAAGGCAAAAGAACAGTTTCCTCATTCCAGTACTTTGCGGTGGGGATGGCGGTAATGTTCATTTTGTACGTAGCTGCCGACGGAGCGCAGTATGCCATAGACGAAGTGCACAACGGAACGTACAGCCGCCTTATTATGGCAAGTGCCGGGAGATTCAGATTTTTTGTCTCCAGGTTTGCAGCCACCACACTGTTTGCCATAATGCAGCTTATTGTTCTGGTAAACTACAGCAGACTGGTGTTTAAGACCGACTGGGGCAGCCCTGCCGGGGTGGCGGTACTGTCGCTGTTCCTTGCGGTGGCGGTGGGAGGGCTTTCTGTGCTTTTGTCCTCCATAAACTTAAGGCTTAGAAACAGCAAGGCTTCCACCATATTTCAGGCTGTGGTCATTCAGTTTTCAGCCCTTGTGGGGGGCAGCTTTTTCCCGGTAAGCGGTATTCCGGTCATGCAGAAGCTGAGCAGGCTTACCATAAACGGGACGGCTATGCAGGGATACCTTAAACTCATGATGGGATATGGCCTGGAACAACTGACAGGCACACTATTTACCCTTACGGCCATAACCCTGGTATTTTTTGCGGCGGGAGTATCTGTCGCCGCAGCGGTAAAGGAGCGATAACCATGCTGACTATTATATACGGAAGGCTGCTGAACCTAAGGAGAAACTGGCTGCCCTACGCGTTTATGCTGATACTGCCCATGATACTGATGTTTGTATTCGGAGCGGTTGTGGATACCGGTGAAAATGGAGTTTTCCTGCCGGTTGCCGATATGGACGATTCACAGTATTCCCGTGCGTTGGTTGACGAGCTGAGGAGGATTGGAATCTACAATATAAGTCTTGCCAGCCCGGAGCAAATAAAAGAGATGGTGATGGAAAACAGGGCCGAAGCCGGGCTGGTCATTCCACCCGATTTTGAGGCTTGGGTAGCCGGGGGTCAGGTCCCGAGTTTTGGCCTTGTTATTTCCCGGGAAACAACCACCGGGTATTCTATCCAGGGAGTTCTTACGGCTGCCGTACAGAGGCTGGCGTACAACACCACCATTGTTAAAGGAACGGTGGAGGTGCTGGACAAATATATTGACCTTGACAATGAGCAGAAGGGTAAGCTGGAAAACAGGGTATATTCTCTGGTGACCCAGGAGTGGGAAGAGAAGCTGCCCATAGGGGTGGTAAGCAGTACGTTAAAAGGCGGAGGCCAGGGAGTTTCTTTTGATATGTATACCCAGACCTCCATAGGTTTTACGCTTGCATTTACCATGTTTGCTATGATTTTTGCCGTTGCCGAGATACTGGAGGAAAAGCGCTTCAGGGTATGGGACAGGATAAACGTATCTCCGGTTTCAAGATTTCAGATACTGGCCGGCAGCCTGTTGTATGCCTTCGTGCTGGGCATGACCCAGATGGTGTTTATGGTACTGGTGGGAGATTTGGTACTGGGTGTGGGCTGGCTTGAGAATGCGGGGGGAGCTGCCGTTATACTGTCTGCCTTTTGCTTCTGCATTGTTTCACTTGGGCTTTTGCTGTCCTTTGGAATTAAAACCAGTCAGCAACTTCAGGTAATAGCTCCGGTGATTCTGGTCAGCATGGGGATGCTGGGAGGATGTTACTGGCCCCTTGAGATTGTCAGTTCAAAGGTAATGCTGGCCGCATCCAGAGCTGTGCCTACCGGCTGGGCCATGAAGGCCCTGAAAGACATGATAGTCTATAACCAGGGTTTTGAAGTGGTTTACCTGCCGGCGGCGGTAATGCTTCTTATGGGATTGGTTTTTATGGGTACTGCTATGCAGCTTAGCGAGAGAGCATAATATAATAAATGGGACAAGGGGCCTGTTTGAACTGCTCCCTGTCCCCTTGTCCCATGGCTCCTAATATTCTATATTATTGAGCAGCAACTATACTTTTTTCTTCTAACAATTTTTTAGCATTTTCGTCTGCCGGTTTAAAGCCTTTTTGAAGTAGATCTTTAATATAAATCTTATTATAAACGAAAGAAAAAATAATGCCGGAAACTACTGCACCAATACCAAAGGTGAATGAACCTACCGCAATACTAATTACAACCATAATCAGAGCCCATTTGATATCTCCTCTCACAAGCGGCACTATAAACCCGAAGAAGAAGGTTGTCCAGGAGAAACCACATTTAACTTCTTTTGTTACCCCACTTTCGTGTCTCAAAAGAACTTTCATGCTCCAGCCTCCTTAATAAAAATAATAAGAAATTCTCTATTTAATAATTATTCTATTCAAAATAATTAATCTCCTGCAATTTTCCAAAAATTTTTGTATAAATAAGTAAAAAATAGAATCAAGGTTATAGAAATGTTAAAAATGTCCTTTGCTATCTTTTTTCCGGAAACAGGTGTGCAGCTGAGCGGGAGGGTGTATTATTGGGACAAGGGACCTGTCCCCTTGTCCCGGTTTAAAGAAAATAGAAGAGACTGGAGGGGTTATGATGGATAAGGATTTATTCCATAGGCTGGAAGGTGAAAGTATCTGCTTTAAGCCGCTGTCCATAAATGATGCCAAGGATATACATGAGTATGCTTCGGATACCGATGTTTCGCGTTTTATCGGCTGGCCGCTGATGGATACCGTAAGTGACACCCGTAAGCACATTGAGGAAATGTTGGAACGTGAGGCGGCAGGGACTCATCTATACGCAACGGTTATTCTTAAGTCAACCAATGAGGTTATTGGAACTGCACTGGTTTTTAATTTTGAATGGCAGGACAAGCATGCCGAAATCGGCTATGTTTTTCATAAGCGCCATTGGGGCAGGGGGTATTGCACTCAAACCGTTGCCCTAATGAGTGATTTTGCATTCGAATCCCTTAAGCTCCATAGGATTCATGCCCGTGTTGCCGATGCAAACATTGGTTCGGTACGGGTGCTGGAAAAGAACGGGTTTAAGCTGGAGGGAAGATTAAGGGATTATTATTTTGTAGATGATTTGTACTATGACGGGTTGTACTTCGGAAAATTACAATCCGATTGAAAGGATGGCCGGTTCTCCGGCAAGCTTTCATATCGAAAGAACCAATATTTACACCTATAAAGATTTTCATACTTGTTATAATAAGAATATGCTGCAGGTTGGGACAAAGCAGTAGAAGGCTGCACCGTGACACAAAATTGATGGCTCAGAGGGTGGTCAATTTGGCAAAAATACCTGAACATCTAAAGGAAAGGATTAAAACAGTACCCGAGAAACCCGGCATCTATAAGATGAAGGACAAGTATGAAAATGTTATATATGTCGGCAAAAGCAAGAAACTTAGGTCCAGGGTAAAGTCCTATTTCTATACAGAGTGCAAACAGGAAAAGATAAAGCAGATGGTACCCCGTATACATGACATTGATGTCACGGTTACCGATACGCATCTGGAGGCACAGATTCTTGAATGTGAACTTATTAAAAATTTGAAGCCTATATATAACAGGCAGTTTAAAAATGACAGGAAATACGTATATCTAAGGATAGAGGATGATAGCAGACATAAGCCCCTGTCGATAGTTAGCAAAAGACTGAATGAATATTGTACGGGGCCTTTTAGAAGTAGGGCAAGACTTGCGGAGGCTGTAAATATAATTGAAAATATATATCCCATAACAAAATGCGGCCGGGGCTATGAGTTCCAATACAGCGTACTGCCCCGTTCTCCGCAGGGAGAATACTATGAGGAAAACAGAGAATGCCTGAAGGAGATACTCTTCAGAGAAGAGTGCCTGGAGGCATTTTTATCCGATATAGAAAAGAAGATGGAGGCGGCCTCTATAAGATTTCAATATGAGACGGCCTCAATATACAGAGATATTGCAGAACATGTGAAATACATCAATAAAAACCGTTCAAACAAGAAAAGTGAATTTGAGGACAGGGATATCCTGATGGGAGAAAAAATAGAGGGTGGATATAAGGTCTTTTATATTTCAAGTAATAGGGTAATACTAAAAAAGAAATGCAAAAGATTAACCGGTACTATTATAGAAAGCTTTATCAGGCAAGCCTGGGAACTAAAGAAACAGGCAAAGCACTATACCGATGAAAAAAGAGAGTTGGATTTCAAAAAGATAATTTCCACTGAGCTTAGGAGTAACGGTACAAAGGCGGTATCATTCATTGACAGCCGGTTTGCCGCTGACCAATTCATAAGCAACCTGTTAAAAAAATCAAGCCTTTGACGGAAATTATCAGGAGTATCCAATCCATCTGCAAAAAATAGAAGGTTGGTTAATGGCAAAGGTATAGGGTAATTGATGCAAAATTGGAATAATGAAGAAAACATAAGAAAGAATTTTTATGGTATTATGTAAAGTAACCGGAAGTGTTAAGTCGTCCGGTAAGTGGCTTTCATATACTGACTTAACTGGAAAGGATAAAGTGGCCGGTGGGAAACAGAAACTATAAATTAAACGCGGTTTTCTTGGTTGTAACCATTATCATTGCGATTATGCCCCAGATTACATATGCTAATCCGGCTTTATCACAAAGCAACGTGAATGCTCCAAGTGGTTGGGCCAAGGCAGAAATTGATAAAGCTCACGAACTTGACCTGCTTTCCGGGGAAATTGATGGAGATTTTAGAAGCAGTATCACGCGGGAAGAGTTTTGTGAGCTTGCTGTGGAATTGTATAAAATATTAAGCGGTAAAGAAGGTAGCTTGAAAGAAGAAAACCCCTTTGTTGATACGCAAAATACAAAGGTCCTGATAGCAAACAAGCTGGGAATAGTGCAGGGTAAAGGAGAGGGAATGTTTGAGCCCGACAGCACGGTAACCCGCCAAGAAATCAGTGTAATGTTATATCGTACATTGCAGGCAGCAAAACCGGAATATAAATATTGGGATTCATACGGGAACATATTTGCAGATCACAATAATATCTCATCATGGGCAAGGGAAGCTGTCGGCTATTTGTACGGAGCAGGGATTATAAACGGGGTAGGTGACAGCAGATTTAATCCCGGTGGAGAAGCTTCAAGGGAAGAAGCAATTGTTCTTGCAGTGAGAATGTACGAGAAAATTCTGGAATTCCAGAAGTCTTCAGAGTACAACTTGGCTGCATCACGGGGTGATACACAGAGACAGGAAAATGTTTTAAGATTGAAACTGCAAAACCTAATATCTCAAGAAACGGGCAAACCCTATAAATGGGGTGGAACCGGGCCCGATGGGTATGATTGTTCCGGTCTGGTGTATTCTCTGTTTGATAAGCTTGGGATAGAAATGCCAAGAACATCAAAGGCTCAGGCAGGCGTGGGGACATATATAGCAAAAGCGGATTTGGTTTATGGAGACTTGGTGTTTTTCGCCAGGGACGGAAAAAATATAAACCACGTAGGAATATATGTGGGGAATGGCGAGTTTGTACATGCTCCTAAGTCAGGAGACGTGGTAAAGACAACGACGCTCCTGTCGGGATACCATGCAAACAGTTATTATACAGCAAGAAGGGTTCTTCCCTAACATTGCTGCAATACAAGATATTAATAAACCACCACTCGGTGAAAAGTGGTGGTTTATTAATATTGACATTATGACCGAGTGGTCATATAATAATATTAACATAAAGCGACCACCCGGTCACATGCGCAAATATATACAACGCATTAATAATATTACATTCCTCTACCTGTCATTTAAGGGGGAGGAGCCCGAAGAATCTGACTTGAAGGTGGGCATAAGATCCTTCGCTTGGCTCAGGATGACAAGCGTTACGTTCAGGATGACACGTTAGGAGATGTAAAGTCTTAAGCACGTTATATATAGATAAAAGAATTAAAGGGATAGAGGGATTTTTTTTGCAGATGATATGACTGCACGGTCATGTAAGGAGGTTTGAATAATTATGCCTAAACAAACATTTTTAAATTTGCCCCTGGAAAGAAGGAATAGAATCCTTGAGACAGCCATTGACGAATTTTCGCAGAACAGCTTTGCCAGTGCAAGCATATCAAAAATCGCCGCTAAGGCCGATGTTGCCAAGGGAAGCATGTATCAATATTTTGAAAATAAAAAAGATCTGTATAAATACATCCTGGAAATCTCGGCACAAAAAAAACAGGAGTATTTGATTGACTGTTTGCACAGTCTGGAGCATCTGTATTTTATAGACGTTATTAAGGAGCTTTATATAAAAGGCTTGGAGTTTGCCAGCGACAATCCAAAGCTTGCCGGTATAGCAAACAACTTTTTGAAAGAGAATGATATGAAGTTTAAGAAAGAGATTATGGGGATTAGCATTGAGAAAAGCAATCAGTTCTTCGAAATACTGATCGAGAAGGCTAAGGAGAAGGGAGAGATAAACCCCAAAATAGACACCAGGGTTGGGGCCTATATCATTACCAGCTTAAACACTTCAGTTATAGATTATCTGCTCAGCTATATGCAATATGAGGAGTTACTGCAGAGTAAGGATGAACTTATGGATAATGTGGGTAAAATACTGTTTATAATTGAGAACGGTTTTAAAAAATAAGAAGGAGGCGAGCGATATGCCGTTATGGGGATGGATTGCTCTTATAGTTATACTGTCGGCAATTATGATACCGATTAAACTAAGGATTTTGAAGAAAATACTCCAGAATAAAAACAACGCAATTGAAGACCAGGAGTAATGAACGGAGGCTACATTATGATCAAGGTTAAAAACCTGTATCATTCCTATTCCAATGATGAAAACTATGCCGTAAAGGATGTAAGCTTTGAAATTAATAAGGGCGAGATTTTCGGGTTTTTGGGTCCCAGCGGGGCCGGTAAGTCTACGACCCAGAAAATCCTTATCGGCCTTCTGCCCCTGCAAAAAGGGGAAGTACGTGTTGACGCCAGGGATATTAAAAAAAGAGCCGGAGACCTGTTTGACTCAATAGGCGTTTCCTTTGAGAGTCCAAATGTATACAAAAAGCTCAGCGGTATGGAGAACCTTAAGTTTTATAGCGAGATGTTCAATGTGCCCACGTCGGATCCGTTAAAACTCCTTAAAATGGTGGGGCTGGAGCAGGCTGCCCATAAAAGGGCAGGCGGATATTCAAAGGGCATGCTTCAGAGGCTGGTATTTGCAAGGTCCATGATTAACAACCCCAGGATATGGTTTCTGGATGAGCCTACTGCCGGCCTGGACCCCAATACCGTAAGTATTATTAAGGATATCATAAAGGAAAAACAGCGGCAGGGCACCACAGTTTTTCTGACTACTCACAATATGCATATTGCCGAAGAATTGTGTGACAGGGTAGCGTTTATTACAGACGGGGAAATCAGCGCTATAGATTCTCCCAAAAGCCTGAAACTGAAGTATGGAGAAAGCTTGGTTAGCATTGAGTACAGGGAGGGCGGCACCGCAAAGAAGGAGCTTTTGTCCTTAACCGATGAAAACCACATGCAGCGTATCAATGAACTTTTGTCAAAAACCAAAATAGAAACCATGCATACGCGGGAAGCGACTCTTGAGCAAGTTTTCATAAAGATAACAGGCAGGGAGCTGAAGTGATATGAAGCGGCTGTCAGGGCTTTTGAAGAAGGATTTTATGGTAGCCTACAGGAATTACTATTTCCTGATTGTGATATTCGTTGCGGTCCTGTTAATCTCTGTTGTCAATTATTTGATACCCGAGCAGGTAAACACCGATCCCAAAATCTTTTATGCGGTTGAAGGGGAGCAGCCGGAGGAAATCCGGCCCATACTTCAATTCCTTGGTAAACAGGAAATAAATGAAGAGGTGGATGGAAGGGCCGGGGTAATAAAAGGGATGGAAGCCGACAGAGAAAGCCTGGGACTGGTTATTATGCAAAACGCGGGGGGAACTGTCTTTGAGGTTATCCTGCAGGGATACGAAAGCGGGCAAAGCAAAAATGCATTGGCCTTGTCCCTTGAGGCCATGTTAAATGTTGAGCAATTAGACAATTCAGATATCCAAACTGTGGTTCTGAACAAACCGAGAGATTTTGACAAAATCCCTTTCAACAAAAGATTTGTCCCCCTTATGATTCTCAATGAACCGGTTATGCTGGGTTTTATATTGCTTGCGACGCTGATATTTATGGAAAAAGAGGAGGGCACCATAAAGGCTTATATGGTTTCTCCCGGTGGATTAACAGAATATTTAGGGTCTAAGATTATACTGATATGTGTATTGGGATTGTTATCTTCGGTATTGATTGCTGTTTTTACAATGGGATTCAGAATAAACTGGCCCATGTTAATAGGCATTACAATAGCAGGCAGCCTGTTCAGCTCCACCGTTGCCATATTTATAGCAAGCTTTATCGATACCCTTTCCAAGGCTATGATTTGGCTGGTTGGAATTAGCCTATTGCTGACGGCCCCCATGGTTTCATATTTTGTGCCGGGCTTTGCGCCGCCGGTGATAACCATTATTCCAACTTACAGTCTTATGTTTGCAATCAGGGAGGCGATATTCCCCGGCGGAAACAATGCCATATTCTATGAAAGCATGACAGCGCTGCTGACAATCAGTGGGGTATTATTTGTTTTGTCGGTTCTGTCTTACCGGCGCAATTTGCTGAGGGATTAGGGAGGTGTAAGTGAAGGTGAAAAGAATCCTGTCTATATTCAAAAGGGACGTAAAAAGCGGAACCAGGGACTTTTTGCTGCTGTATATCATATTGGCGCCTATAATTATTGCCGTCGGCTTACGCTTTTTTATTCCCGGTGTGAACGCCGTTTCATTCCAATTTGCCCTGGATGAAAAGTTGAATAATCAAGCGATTGATGCTTTCAAAAAATACGGCAAGGTTGAACTGTTAAAGGGAAGGGCGGACATTGAAAACAGAGTTGACAAAATAGATGATATTACAGGCATTACGCAGAACGAAGAGGGGCAATATGTCGTTATACTGGAGGGAAATGAAAAGGAAGGCACAAAATATATAGCGCAACAGATACTGAACAGGCTGGAAGGCAGAACGGCCGGCATGGCGGTCAGCTTTAGCGATATCGGGACAAGGATGTCGCCTGTTGCCGTCTATGGCGCCGGTGCGGTGGTAATAATGGCAATTATATTGTCAGGCATGGTGATAGGGCTGAATATTGTTGAAGAGAAGGAATCACAGACAATAAGCGCCCTAAGGGTCAGCCCCATGGGGAGGATGGAATTCATTCTGGGCAAAAGCCTTATGGGAGTAGTGCTTCCTGTTGCGGAAACAATGATTATTTTATGGGTCCTTGGTGTTACCGGGATAGACTATGGAATGGTCCTTGTAATGACCGCTGCCAGCTCTTTGGTGGCTGTTATTATGGGCTTCCTGATGGGGGTTATGAGCAGCAACCAGATAACTGCCATTGCCAATATGAAGTTTTTAATGCTTATAGTGTCTGCATCCTTTATCGGAGCAGTGGTTTTACCACAAAACCTGCATGTATTTTTGTACTGGTCTCCGATATACTGGAGTACCATAGGACTAACAAAAATTGTTACAAACAGTGCTGCGTGGGGCGAAATCGCCGGGTATACCCTGTGGATTATTGCCCTGTCGGTTTTGGTGTTTCTAATATTCAGAAAAAAAATAGCCAGGGGGTTGGTATAAAGAAGAAAGCTGTTTATATGGTATAATAGAGGCAGAGGATTTTAATACCATGACTTTGAAAATATGATTGCCTTAAGCATTAACGGGTATAAACCTAATAACAGTAATTGCTTAACATGGTGTTAACATTCTTATATGTAAAGGGGTGATACTATGAAGAATTTTATCAGCAAAGTACTTGGAGCTGCCGGGCAATATACCGTATGGGATTTTGGCTTATTGAAACTCTGTCTCTTCTCTTTTGGCATACTCTTCGGAGTGTATTTTACAAGTTTTTTTTCGGCCTATCTTCCGGTGGTGTGGGTAATATTTGCGGCTTCATATATCTTTATAATGTACAGAACCTTTATAAAACACTATGGCAGATAAAGCCTGAGCAATACCTGGCTGTGACGGGAAAAGGCGGTTTATATTCTCGAAATATTATATATATCAGGAGAGGAATGGTAACACATGCTTGGTAAAAGCAGTATGCCCATTCCTTATTTTATTGGGAATTATCAATATATCTTAACAGGTGCTAATTATTCAGTAAACGCGTGGCATTGGGTAGGCGGCAGGCTGACAAAGGCCTGTTTATGGAATCGTTGTTTGGTTAAATCTCCGCAAAGATTTCCTTCAGTGAAACCTCCAGGCCCTCAAAAGCCGTTGATTTTATGACATCCTCTTTCGTGAGGGTTGTCAGGTTTTCTACACTTCTGTCCTTCGAAAAGGAGTATTGAAAGATAGTTTTACTTTTCAGGTCTGCTATCCAGTATTCCGAAACGCCGCTCTTCATGTACAGGTTTAATTTTGCTGCCATATCCTTGCCCTTGGTGGACGGGGACAGCACTTCGACTACCAGAGACGGTATGCCCTCGTATTTGCCATCCTCATTGACCTTGTCCTTATCACAAATCACAACAACATCCGGCTGGACAACGTTGGGGTCTTCCTCGAACTTTGTCGCAAATCCAAACAATCTTATGTCCAAAGGCGCAGTCAATGACCTGCAGGGTTTTCCCTTGAAGTAGTTACTCAGGTGCCATGATATTTCACTCACTACTACCTGGTGGTCAAACCTTGGTGAAGCCAAAAGGTAAACCTCACCGTCAATGAGCTCATATCTCTGGTCGGAGGATTCAACCAGCTCCATGTATTCCTCGTAGCTGATTTTTCTGGTGGTTCTGTATTTCAAGGATTCTTCGTGGACAATGAAAAAATCAGGTTCGTTGTAACGTATGAGCTTGGCAACGCTCTTACCGTTTTTGGTAATAATAATGTCTTCCTTTTCCACCAGGGAAAGATACTTTCCGAAGGAATTCTGCAGATCGGTCGTATTTATGCGCATAATATCACCTCCTATAATAGCTATAGTTTACAGTATATTAGCTAAAATATCAATAAAAATAAGCTAATATACCTTATATTTATAGGTATATTAAACGGGGAAGCCGCCGGGCCGACGGCCTGACGGGGCGACCGGAAGAGCCTTTGGCCGGGTATGCCGGTGATAGCCGGCAAATTGAACGGGAAGCCGCCGTACAGGTCAGCCTGCATACAGCGGCGGGGAACTCTTTTTTCGCATTGACGTCAAAGTATGCAAGAAAGAGATATTGGAGGTATGAAAATGCGAAAATTACTTCTACTACTTTCTATAATCCTATTACTTGCATGTATGGTTTCCCTTGTGCTGGCATCCGGTCACCGCGAGGCTGCTCTGGCTTATCTGACTGAAAAGCATGGTGTCCCGGAGGAAAGAATCGGGCTGAATGAAATAGGCATTACTGAGCTGGAATTTACTGCCCAGTCATTCTGGTATGGCAATTATATAATTGTACCCGAAGGAGAAACAGCGTCGGGTTTCTCCGGAAAAGGCGAAACCGGGACGCTTCCTTCGTCCGAGATAATGCCTCTGCCGGCCTATGATAGACAAACCGACGGCAGGGAGCCTGTTATGCAGGCACTGCCTCGGGATATGGTTGATGAGGGTTATGTCTGCGGAGATATTTACATCTGCGTCGACACGGGCGAAATACTGGAACCCGATGGTATGGAAAATTACTATCGGGCTGAATGGCAGCTGGCCGAGCAGGAATGGGAGCGATTGAGGAAAGAAGCAGGAAAACTGGATGTTTTACTTTACCTCAAGCTACAGGAGCTGTCCCGGCGGGAAAAAGTAACGGTGTGGATCGAGCCTGCTCCGGTGGAAACAGACCAGGTAAGGACGGGATTTACCGCCTTGAAGAAAAAATATCCCGAGCATACGCTGGGTATGGAGCTGCCGGAGGCGCTTTTGTACGGGTATGGCTATACCGTTCCCGATATGCGCGACCTGGGGGTTTCTTCAGGAGAGGCCTCGGCGGGTTACAGGGTACCGGGTGGGGATGAACCGGTGAGAAACGCAGCTATTGAACCGGCAGAGCCGGTAGTGCCATTGAAGAAGCAGGGTACCGGAAGCATGGCCAACATACCGGACCAAGAATACTGGAAGGAGTACGGCACTTTCTGGGAAGAGTTGGAACAAATCCGCATGCAGGCTGTTATCCCTTCACTGGAAAGCATTGAGGAGACACTGGACAGTATGGGCATTACCTATAAAGAAAACGGGGCTTCGGTAGCTGCTGACGTTACGGTGGATCAAATCCATGAGATTGCCCAATTGCCTTCGGTATGGGTGATTTTTGAAGAAGCTGCCTTTACCGCAATGGACGTGGATGCTGGCGGGGAGCTGATGGCACGCAACAGCGCTCCCGGTAAAACAAATACTTTTCCTTACCTGCCCCTGATTGCCGGTATAGCGGTGCTGCTCATAGCTATAGTCGTCTATCGCCGTCATAGCATCCACAACCGTCGGGTGTGACCTGGACAGGGGGGACAGGTTGATTGACAGTAGTTATTAATGATATGTACCTGTCCCCGTGATATATTGCAGCCTGGAACAGGCTGTTTTTCCATGTTATAATAGAGTGGTCATTAAATACATAGGGGGAGTCCAATTGCAGTCCAACAGACGTTTGTTCTTAATATTGGTCATAGTATTGATTATTAACATCATTCTTCTTGGAAAGGTTGGAGATTTAAACAATCAAATTCAAAACTTAAGGCACGACTATAATAGTCTTCAATCAGGCATCAGTTCGATATCGGGTAATGTAAACAGTACCCTGGACCGCTTTACCAGAGAGCAAAGCTGGATTACGCCGGTACGGGTGGACGATGAAAAAACCAAAGTTGATGGGGAACAGGGGCTGGCGGTACTAAACTGGCAAATCAAAGACTTCAGGGAAGGTGCAGAGGTTGTATTTCATTACCGCCAAAATGAGAGCGGAGAGTTTACAGCTGTTCCGGCCAAAAATATCGGTGACGGCTTCTTTGAAATAGAAATTCCCTTTGAGATAACGGTGGAGCCCTTCTGGGAAATTGGGGTGAGTAAAAGGACAATGGGCGGAACGGCGACTTCTGAACACGTAGTTGAACGGCCGAGGCAGGATTATCAATCAGTTAGCTATTATGTAAGCATGAAAACCGGCGACGTGATAAGGAGCAGTGAAATTGCATACGTTGACGTGGCCTATTTAGCAAAAATAAAATATGAACCAATTGTGGGAAATATCGACATAAATAATAATAAGTACTACATATCATTATACGAATACACTCACAATGCTAACAGGTTTGAATTCATAAAGGCAAAATTCTATAATGGCAGCAAAATTGTCGCAGAAAAGGCTGTGGAGGTGCAGGATAATGCGGGCCCTACAAGGACTTATTCCTTAACCTATGATGGCGGTTCCCAGGACATTTCCCACCTGGTAATTGAAGTAGAATATACGAACGGGAAAACCTTTGAAAGGAAAGTCTTTTAAATAGATAACGGATCTATACTTTACATCACATAGAATATCATCCTGAGCGATATTTTTGTCATACTGAACGATAACGAAGGATTTATTTCCAAACAAGATTCTTCCGGCTATGCCCTCAGAATGACGGAGACGGATTCTTCGGTCTACGCCCTCAGAGTGACAAATAGAGGGATGAAATACTATTAGTGCTTGTATAAATATTTTCTATGGCTTTGAAAAAATATCACCGTAAAACATGACCATTGCGCCGGCGGTGGTTTTTTTCGCCAGAGGCAGGGCGCATTTTGTCACCAGATGGAAGCGCCGCTCGTCGTCCGCTACCTTTTTGAACCGCTTGTGTACCTTAAGTGCGATGCGGGAATTGAAGCGGATATATTCCTCTATGGTGTCCAATAGGTATGCACCCCTTTCCACCTGGAAATCCCCTATGTGTTGGTATGTGCGCTTGACAAAGGTTTCATACTGGCGGTGGTTGTCCAGCAGCCGGATGTTGGCGTGCTGGGGGATTGTCATATCCTGAACTATGTGCAGGGCAGCACCCAGAAAAAACAGGGATTGGTTAAATTCGCCCTTCTGCCACAGCTTAATGGACCTATTGTAATAGTCCACCCCCAGGCCCATGGCGTTTTTCCTGCCGTAAAGACCCTTTCGTTTATATGGATTATAGAAATGGTTTGAACTTTTAAAGTCCTGGTCGGCCCATACCGTTCCTTTCCCAATGTCCGAAATATAACTGATGAAAAATATATACTCTTCGGTGTGACCGTCATTTTTCAGGATATTTAAGGCCTGGACATTTATAATCCTGTGGACCTCGCATTCGGTCTTGATGATTCTTTTTTTTACGGGATTGGCAATACCAAGGGCTGTATTTAGAATATAACCATAGGTTGTCTCGAAAAACTCCATTTTAATCACCTTTGAAATAAGTCTCGTTCTAGTATTTGTGATTTGGCGAATAATAAACATGACAAACAGGGAGGTAAAACCAGACAGAGGGACAGGCACCATGTCTGGTTATTTGTTATTGTAGTTGCGGCAGGCTCCTTAACCGGCAGGGTATAAATATAGTGAAAACTGCACAGCATATATTGACCATGCGGTTAGCTTGTAGTATACTCATATTGACCGAGTGGTTAGCATAATGGAAAGGTGGTATGGATATTGCCTTTACAGCTTTATGACAAGGAAAAAATACTGGATGCCTGTTTGTCGGTGTTTGCCAGACATGGATATGAAAACACTTCGACTTCGATGCTGGCAGAATCGGCCGGTATATCCAAGGCATTGATATTTCATCATTTCAGGAGTAAGAAAGAGTTGTACCTGAGTGCGCTGGACAGGTGCTTTGAAAAAGGAAGTATAGAAATGGGCTTTGGAAACGTGCCGGGGGAGTGGGATTTTTTTAAGGCCAAAGAGGAATTAAGCATTATCAAATTCAATTACTATAGGAAAAACCCTTATCTTTACAGGTTTGTAAGAGAAGCCTTCTATGAAACACCGGATGAACTGAAGAGTGAAATCCAAGCCAAGTATGGAATGCTGATTGCCAACAAGGACAAGGAGTTAAAGCATTTGTTTGAAAGGGTTCCACTAAAGGAAGGCGTAGACCGCGATGAGGCATTCAGGTTAATCACTATCATATTGGAGCATTTCGAAAACAGGTATATAGCAGAGCTGCCGGAGGATGGCAATTTGGATGAAACGTATCTCAAAAGTTTTCTTGAAGAAAGAAACAGTTTTCTTTCCATGGTTCGATACGGAATAGAAGATTAAAGAAGGGGGCGATTTCATGAAAAATATGGTAAAAAGCTTTAAAGAGTTAACTCCAAAGCTTCAAACCCTTGCAGGGGGAAAAGGCGGTATGCTGGCCAGGATGTTTCAGGACGGATACCCGGTACCGGAAGGTTTTGTTGTCTTACCATCGGCTTTTGAGGGAGAAAGACTGAGCGGTGAGGCCTGGGATGAGATAGTTGTATTCTTGAATGAAATCAGAAAGAATTATAAGGAAGCAGAGTTTGCGGTAAGGTCTTCTGCTTTAAGTGAAGATTCGGCTAGAGCCTCCTTTGCAGGAGAATTTGAAACGGTTCTCAATGCAGGAACGGATAAAGAGATACAGGAAGCTATATATACCGTTCTCAGGTCAAGGCAATCGGAGAGAGTAAAAGCATACAGTTCTGTTCAGGGGATAGATCAGTCTCACCAAATAGCAGTGGTTATACAGCTCATGGTGCCGTCTGAAGTTTCCGGCGTACTGTTTACCGCCGACCCCATTACGGGAAGCTTTACAAGCATGATTGGTAATTATGTGCATGGATTGGGCGAGCAGCTTGTATCGGGAGAAACCGATGCGTATACCTTTAAATTGATGCGGCCAAAGGGTAAATATGAAGGCCAAGATGCGCTTAAGCAATACGCCTCAAAGCTGTATAAGTACGCCGTCAGACTTGAAAAGGAGCTTGGCAACCCCCAGGATATCGAATGGGCGGTGGCAAAGGGAAAGGTATACATCCTCCAGGCAAGGCCAATAACCACATTGACTTCGGGCAATTTGGATACTTATGAAATAAACGAAAGCCTGGTCGAAGATACAATTTGGGTAAATACCAATGTGGGGGAGGCGATTCCCGACGTTGTCACACCCCTTACCTGGAGTATAGTAAGGGGTTTGGATATTGAAACCAATCTTATTCCCGGATACTATCTATGGTCGGGCAATATTTGCGGAAGGATTTATACGAATATCGGCAAACGGTTATCCGCCATAACAACAATGTACGGGAGCACAAAACTGGGCATTAAATTGCTTGGCGAAGTTTTTGGTCAGCTACCGGAGGGACTTACGATACCTGCCTGGCCCATTTCAAGGACCCAATTAATGAAGGTAATGCTTCCCAGGGTGAAATACTATCTGAAAAAGAACCGTGAAGCTTCAAAAAATATGTCTCGGCACATTCAGGACACGCCGGATTGGTGCAGAAGGACGAAGGAAGCCATTAAGATAAAAAACACAAGGGAAGAGCTGCTGAGCTTATGGAAGCATGAACTTGAGCCCTATAACAAAGAGTCATGGTGGGGACTTATGGCCGGCGGTGCCAGTGCTGTCATTGCTTTAACACTAGGTAAGAAGCTTGCAAAGCTGGTGGGAACGGAAGACGCCAATGCACTTCTGTCTTATTTAAGGGAAGATTCGGGTATGGCAAGCCTTGGACCGGTTATTGGCATATCAAAGGTTGTAAAAGGTGAAATGAGCCGGGAGGAATACCTGATTAGATACGGCCACCGGGGGCCCCATGAATTTGAACTGTCTATACCTGACCCTTTAGAGGATGAAGCGTGGTTGGAGAAACAGATTGTTGATTTTAAAAAGTCGGATGCCGATACGGAGGAACTTCTTAGCAAACAGCATGCTCAGTACCAGGCTGCCAGGAAGAGGTTTGAGGGCAGTTTCTCGAATAAGGCAAAATGGCTGGACAAGCGATTGAAAAAAGTATCGGAAAGCGCCCGTTTAAGGGAAGCAGCCCGGTCGGAATTTGTAAGGGTATTTAGGGTGGTTCGGGCATTTGCTCTTAAGGCGGGAGGACTCGCTGGCATAGGGGAGGATGTTTTCTTCCTGTATATCAATGAAGTGGAGCAGCTGCTTGAAGGGGATAAATCAGCTTTAAAGCACATCCCGGCGAGAAAAGAAAACTTTGAAAGATATAAGGCGCTGCCGCCCTTCCCATCCATTATACGGGGAAGGTTTGATCCTATCGAGTGGGCAAAGGACCCAAATAGAAGAATGGACTACTATGACGCAACCATGCCGGCTGCTGCTGCATCCGATTCTGAAACACTAAAGGGCTTTGCAGGGGCGGCAGGCAGGGTAGAAGGAGTTGTACGTATTCTGACAAAACCTGAAGAAGGAGAAGAATTTCAACCGGGCGAGATTTTGGTTGCCGCAACCACCAATGTTGGCTGGACACCCCTCTTCCCCAGGGCTGCTGCGGTAATAACCGACGTGGGTGCTCCGTTGTCCCATGCCGCCATTGTGGCACGGGAGCTTGGCATACCGGCGGTTGTAGGGTGTGGAAACGCCACCACAAGGCTTAAGACGGGTGACAGGGTCCTTGTTGACGGAGGCCAGGGCGTTGTGTATATACTGGAATAATCCGGCTCGGGACAGGGGGATGGGATAGTTACCCTGTCCCACATCTCATCAAATATTATGCAATTCACAGCAACGGTGTAAAATTATTTTACACATCTTCTTTTGGGTGGTATAATCAAGGCATATCACAGCGGGAAGGTGTTTTAATGAAGGATTATAAAAATATATGGGAATCCTTTGTCCGCGGCATAGAATTCGACCAGAACCTTATCAAGAAGGATATTTTAAATTCATGGAAGCGCTGCAAGCAGCAAAATGTTTCGCTTCACCAGTTTGACGAGAGCATTCTGATGCATCCAAAGCATAAAAGAGAGTATGTATTGAAATATCTTCCGGAGTACAAGGAAGCCCGGTACAGGGATTTTTGCAGCATTGTGGAACACCTTGAGTTGAATATCAGTATTTACGACCATAATGCCAAGCTGAGATACATCGTAAACTACGATGATGCGTATGATGATTTGTATCCCAAGATTGGGTATTTCCTGGATGCATCCGAGGACAAAATAGGGACAAACTCTACTAGCATGGCCCTTTTGGAGAATAAACCCTTTATGGTAACGGGGTCCGACCACTATAAATACATTTTCCATAAATTCAGCTGTGCGGCGGCTCCTTTCTATAATGAAAACAACGAAGTATTAGGTACAATAAACGCTTCATTTACTCATACATCGGTCAACAATGACACCCTGAATATCATTTACAGCCTGGCAAGAATCTACGAGAACCTGGTTCTTAACAGAGCAAAGTTTGCGACGGATGAAATGCCCCGGACAAGGGAGAAAAGGCACAGGGAGGATTCTTATACCTTTGGCCATATTCTGGGGGATTCCATACCCATTAAACAGGCAAAATCAATGGCCAAAAGGGCGGCGCAGGTGAATTCATCAATAATTATATACGGGGAAAGCGGCAGCGGGAAAGAGGTTTTTGCCCAGGCCATCCACCATGAGAGCGGCAGAAAAGACAAGCCCTTTGTTGCGGTTAACTGTGCTGCTGTCCCGACCGAGCTTATTGAAAGCGAGATGTTCGGTTATGAGAAGGGCTCGTTCACAGGGGCGGTTAAAGAGGGAAAGAAGGGGCTTTTTGAATACGCATCGGGTGGAACGTTGTTTCTGGATGAGGTGGAGAGCATGCCCCTGTCTTTGCAGGCCAAGATTTTGAGAGCCCTGTCCTCATCATCAATAACGAGGGTGGGAGGATACAAGCCTATTCCTATTGATATAAGGCTTATTGCGGCATCCAAAAAGGATTTGCATGGCGAGGTGAAAAAGGGGAATTTCAGAGAAGACCTGTATTACCGTATTAATGTAATCCAGCTTCAGATACCGGCATTAAGGCACAGGAAAGAGGACATAAGGCCCATAGCCGAGCACTATATTAGAACATTCTCAGATAAGAATAGAATAAGGATAAACCGTATAGAAGACCAATTTTTCAGATGCCTTGAGGCCTACGACTGGCCGGGCAACGTACGGGAACTGATAAACATAATCGAGAGGTCTTTGGTTCTGTCGGAAAAGGGTATAATAGACCAGTCGGTGCTTTCGCCGGGTATTCTGAAACTCTATACCATAGCCAAGTTCAGGAAGGACCTGGAGAAAGTGTTCGCCGACCCGCTACCCGAGGGCAAAACTCTGTTACAGATTGTCGAGGAGGTAATAATAGAGAGGGTACTTAAGGAGGAAGGAAATAATATGTCGGCTACCGCAAAACGGCTGGGCATATCCCGTCCGACGCTTTACAAAAAACTGAAAAGAGATTAAGGATTTGGCTGTAAATATAATTTACAAAGGGACGAGTGTAAAGATTGTTTACAGCTTTTCTGCGCGATAAATATAATATAACCCCCCTATTCTTAAGCAAACCGGACTGCCGCAAGACATGGCAGGATAATTGCAAATAGTAGATGCGGGGGGATTTTTATGCCTTTAATAAACATTCGGACAGGAGAGGCCGGGCACAGGATCGACCTTGACGGTTTTGCCGGCGAGATTTCGCAGAAGATGGGCATCGATGCCAAAAGGGTTAATATTGTGGTGGATTATTTTGACGAAGCGGGGGTTCGTTTTGGGCAGAGCACGGATAGATCGATTGTTAATATATGGCTCTCCGAGACCAATGAAAAAGAGTTTATCCAAGGGTTGGTAAGAACCATAGCAGTGCTGACCGAAAAGTATTTCCGGAAAGAGGACGGGAGCACGGCGGTGATTTGTAATCTGGTCAGGGAAGGATACATGTTTGTCAATAATAAATTCAAATAGGGAGGAATGGTAAATGAGTAAAATAGTACTGGTTCATGGAGCCTGGCACAACGGACACTGCTGGAAGGAGGTTTCCGATCTGCTGGCAAAGGAAGGGTATGAAACCAAAGCCCTTACGCTGCCGGGGAACGGGGAAAAAGACAGTAAGGACGTATCCTACGATGATTATGTGGATTACCTTGTAAAGGAGTTAAGCGTTGAAGAGGAAAAAGTTATTGTTGTGGCACACTCCAGCGCCGGCCATGTAATACAAATGGCCATCCCCAAGGTGCACACGAAAGTCGAAAAGATAATATTCAACAATGCCTGGATACTGCCCCACGGCAAGTCACAATTTGATTTTGTTCCGGATGAGATAAAGTATGCAATGAGAGAGGAAGCCAAAAAGAGCGGCACCGGGGCTATACCCATTGACCCGGGCTTTGTCAGGGGGATGCTTGCCACCAAGGCAAGCGAGGAAAGGTTCAATGCTCTGATGGACATACTGGTCACCCAACCTCTGGTTATTATGGAGACACCCATTAACGCCAGAGACTTTGAGGTATTGGATATTCCCAAGGTGCTGCTATACTGCACTCAGGACGTTTCGGTGCCGCCGGGTGCCTTTGTGGGAATGTTCAGGGCTCTGGGCGACAATCCCATAGTCCAAGTTGAATGCGACCATGAAGGTTTGTTCACCAATCCAGAGATATATACCAAAGGCCTGCTTGAATGCATTAGGATGTGATGGTCGGGCCATAGACTCTGCAAGAGATGTATAAGGAACGTAAGGGTGGGACAAGGCACCTGTACCCTTGCCCCCTTGTCCCGGTTATTCGTGGATTGTCAGCTCGAATATATCGGGTCTTGCATAATGGCCCACCGGGTCGAAATCAAGCCGGCTCTTAACTATCATATCAAGATCAAGGTCGGCGATTAATATTTCCTCCCGGTTGTACACCGGCTCCATCACGTATTTGCCAAGGGGGTCCACTATGGTGCTTCCCCCGCGGCACATTATATCGGGCTGGTTTTCCAGGTCCTTGTAATACATGAGGTCCTTAGGATACATATTCTTGGTGACAAACTGGTTGCAGGACAAGACAAAGCACCTGCCCTCCAGAGCGATGTGTCTCATGGTGCACTGCCATTCGTCCCTGGCATCAGCCGTCGGGGCTACATATATGGATACCCCTTTCATATACATGGCGGTACGGGCTAGGGGCATATAGTTTTCCCAGCAGATGAGTCCCCCCAGCTTGCCGTAGGGGGTGTCCACCGCAGCAAGGGTACTTCCGTCTCCCTCGCCCCAGACCAGGCGCTCCAGCCCCGTGGGCTTTAACTTACGGTGTTTGGCCAGGAGCCTGCCGTCAGGTCCAAAATACAGCATGGTACAGTAAAGGGTCCCGCCGTCTTTCTCTATTACGCCTATTACAAGGTAAACATTTGCATCCATTGCCGCCTGTCCCAGTATATCAGTGGTTTCACCGGGTACCGATATTGAGCTTTCGTGATAGCGAAGCCAGTCTTCCCGTGAATCCATAGGCCGGCTGCCCACCACCGCCCCGAAGGACAATCCCCTGGGGTAGGCCGAGATAAAGGCTTCAGGGAAAACCACCATTTGCGCTCCCTTTGAAGCGGCCTTTTTAATAAGGGTAAGTGTTTTTGCCACAGTGGCCTCACGGTCCATGATTACCGGCGCAGCCTGTACGACTGCTACTCTTACGGATTTTGGTGTATTATTCATATCATTGCTCCTTTCAGTAATGGGTCGGTTGGTGGGTGCAGAGCATAGTCTTTTCGCTTATGGTAACTGCATCCTCTGCTTTATAATTTCTACAAATACATTTAAATTCCTGCGATGGGCAGGTGACAAAACATGTAAAAAAGCTAATGGTGGACGGCGTGGGACAATGCACCTGTCCCCTTGTCCCATAACCACATGTCGTTGTGTGTCAAACGAAACATGCTCCTGAGACAGAAAAACCAGTAATAATAATAGGCAAAATGTGGTATAATCTTTACTGTTGGAATGAATACAATGGGGGGATTACAGTGAATACCAGGAATATTATGGAATTGGCACTGCAGCTGGCAGGACTTGAGGAAATCCCGGAAGACAGCGGAATCCTGATAGAAGGAGACAACATAAAGAAGGTATTTACCGGAGTGGACATGGATACCGCTGAAATTATGCTTGCAAAACAGCTGGGAGCAGACCTTGTGATAGCCCACCACCCTATGACCGGTTCACCAAGGGTAAATCTGCACAAGGTTATGCTGGGCCAAATTGACAGGATGGTGGAGGCAGGAGTACCCATTAACAAAGCGCAGAAAGCCATCAGGGAAAAGATGGATGAAGTGGAGAGAGGACTTCATGTTACCAATTACGACAAGGCATATTCGGCCGCCAGGTTGCTGGGAATTGCCTTTATGAACATTCACACACCTGCAGACCTGATTGCCCAGAGTACTGTGCAGAAACATATTGATAAATCACTTGCCGACAATCCAAAGGCAACCATAAAGGACCTTACAGATTGTCTCCTGGAGCTTCCCGAATATAAGAAAACTCTGGCCGGACCCGTTGTCAGGGTAGGAAGCGAAAAAGACTATTGCGGCAGGGTGTTTGTGACAATGGCAGGCGGTACCGGCGGAGGTATTGATGTATACAAAGCCTACTTTGAAGCCGGAGTAGGGACATTGGTGGTTATGCATGCCAAGGAAGATGTAATAAAGGCCGTAAAGGAGCAAAATATTGGGAACATACTTGTAGCCGGCCATATGGCAAGCGATTCTATAGGTATGAACGGAATACTCAATGAACTGGAAGCAAGAGGCGTGGAGGTAGTAAGGATGGCGGGAGTAATTGATCCAAAGTAAGGCGGGCTAAAACTAAAGTGACTGCAAAAAGGGGGTGGACTGTTGGTGAGCCCCCTTTAAATTATATTGCGCTTTAACCGGTCAACTCTGGGAACAACAAGATGGTGGGGCATGATGATTTCCGCTTGAATTCCAAACACATCTTCAAGATTTTTCTCTGTGACCACATATGAAGGACTGCCGGTAGATACTATCCTGCCTTCCTTCATAAGCACAATCTCACTGCAGTACCGGCTTGCAAGGTTAATATCGTGAAGAACGGTCACCGCAGTGATTCCGATAGTATGACACAGCCGGTCGACAAGGCCTAATATATCCATCTGGTATTTTATGTCCAGATGGGAAACCGGTTCGTCCATCAGCAGGATCCTGGGCTGCTGCGCAAGAGCTCTGGCAATCAGGACCCGCTGTATCTCGCCTCCGCTAAGGCGGCTTAAAGGTCTGCCCCTTAAGCTCCATGTTCCGGTGAGTTCCATGGCTTCCATTACTATTGACATGTCCTCCCTGGTTTCCCACTGAAAGCGGCCCAGGTAGGGCAGACGTCCCATACTTACCACCTGATGGCAGGTGAAGCTGAACCCCGGAGAAGTATTTTGCGGGATGTACCCTACCATCCTTGACCTTTCCTTTGGATTTAGCTTCCGTATGGGGTTGCCAAGCAGCCGGGTCTCTCCCTGCTGCGGCTTTAAGTACCCCGAAATATTTTTAAGCAGCGTTGTTTTACCGCATCCGTTGGGACCAAGCACGGCGGTAAAACTGCCCCCCGAAAGAGATAAGCATATATTGCACAAGACCGGTTTTCCCGGATAGCTGTACGTCAGGTCTTTTATTTCTATTGCTTTCATGAATATTACCATCCTTTACTTTAATGTTCTGTTGGTCCTCATAATATACAGAAAAAACGGGCCGCCGAATATGGCAGTGATAATTCCAATGGGTATTTCGGCAGGTTGTATAAGGGTGCGGGACAGGATGTCGGCGAAAACAAGAAACGTTGCGCCTATGACTGCCGAGAAGGGTATTAGTATCCTGTTATCAGGCCCCACAAACATCCGGGTAATATGGGGTATCATAAGACCTACAAATCCCACAATACCGCTTACTGCAACGGCAGCGGCAGTGACGAGGGAGCCGCATATAAGTATTATTTTGGATACCCTGTCGGTATCCACTCCCAGATGCTGGGCCGTCTCCCTGCCCATTATTATGGCGTTGAGCTCATTGGAATAAAAGTACATAAGCAGTGCTCCCCCAAGAATCGCCGGGGTTGAGACCATAACCTCATTCCATGAAATAGTGCTGAAACCGCCCATCATCCAGAAAACAATGCTTGAAAGCTTATGGTTGCTTATTAGCATGATAAAGGATATTATTGCCGAGATAAAAGTACTCACTGCAATCCCAGAGAGAAGCAGGGTGGTACTTCCGGTTCCGGTCCCAAGCCTGGACAGCGATATTACAAGGTATATGGTTACCAGAGCCGCTCCGAAGGCAAGCAGCTGGGTGGCAATTATGCCCAGCCCAAGTACTATTGAAAGGGCTGCGCCCAGAGCTGCACCGGAGGATATCCCCAGTATGTACGGATCGGCCAGGGGGTTGCCCAGAAGACCCTGCAGGAAGGCGCCGCTGACCGAAAGGCCCATTCCTACTACGGCTGCCTGCAGTATTCTGGGGATTCTGATGCCCAGTAGTATAATCCTGTAAGTTTCCTCCCCGCCGCCCCGGAGAATGGGCATAATTTCCCCCATGGGTATTTTTACGCTACCCACCGTCGAAGCTGTAATCAGCAGTAAGAACAATATTAAAATCAAGATTATAAGAGCTGCAAACCTTTTCAAGGCGAAAACCTACCTCCGACAAATACAGTTTTTATAGTACCCATTTCAATCCCGGAAGGCTTCAGGGTGTAAAAATTTCGCTATTTCCTCCAGTCCCAGTACTATTCTGTAGGAGGTGCGGCTTATTATGTTGTCACTACTGACAACGAATATTCTATCATTTTTTACCGCCTCGGTGTCTTTGTAGCCGGTCATTTTATTCAGTGACTTTATATCTCCGGCATGGGGGGCGGCAATAATCACCTCGGGGTTCTTTTCAACAAGTTTTTCCATACTGTACTGTACCCAGCCTTCACCGTCACAGGCAACGTTAATGCCACCGGCTAGCGTAATAAGCTGGTCAATGAAGGTGCCGTTTCCGGCGGTATAGCTTCCGTTTAAATCCACAATATAAAACACCCTTGGCTTGGTATAAGAGGCAACCTTCTCCCGGATGGCTTCCATCCGGGTTTTCATATCCGATGTCAGCATGCTGCCTTCATGAGTTTTACCCGTTATTTCACCTATCATTTGTATGGAGCTGTAAATCTGATCTATGTCTCTGGCCTCCAGCACAAGAACCGGTATACCCAGCCTTTGTAGAGCTTCCATGTTATTTTGTCCCGAAAGAGTAGAAGCGAATATGATGTCGGGCTTTTGGGCGGCAATGGCTTCCATATTGGGACCATGGAAATCTCCTACCTTTGCAATGTTTACAACCTCCCGGGGATAATCATCGAAATCGGTAACCCCTACTACACTATCTCCTGCTCCTAAAGCAAAAAGTATTTCGGTGATGCCGGGAGCAAGGGATACAATTCTCTGGGGCGGTTTTTCAACATTTACTTTCCTTCCTTCAAAATCGGTTACCAACATAGGGTAAGCTGAGTTATCCTGGGCATCCGGACTTTCTGCAGGCTGACTGACGGTATGCATGCAGGATGACAGCATGGCAACTGCCGTAAGAATGGTAAGCAGAAAAAGTGCTTTTTTTGAGATTTTCATTTCTTCTCCCCTTTTCCGGGCATATTTCCCGGCCGCCCAAACCAGCTTCAGCCAGAAGGTATACCCCTATTATTTTTGGGGAGGGAATAAAAAAACCTGCTCCAAGGGGCAGGTCCTGCGATAAGCGGTTTACCGCACCTTCCCTCCGAAGGCCAAGCATACAATCTCAAGGCAGGTCTCCTGGCTCGCGTATCATCCTAACCCGGCCTTCCCGTTTCCGGTGGCGTTTCGGGGTCGTCTTCGCATACAGTAGCGGGGGCTGCAACGGACTTGCACCGTTTTCCCTTTTATCCCTTCCGGGACCTTGAGATATACTATTTGGTTATTCTTAAATTTTATCACCAAAAAAATGGAGCGTCAAGGGCGGCAGACAGATACAGCAGGAGTATCTTAACTGCCGGTGATATCAAAAGTATCGGAATTATGCATTTAGGTCGGTTCTCTTGCCGCTTACTGCATATACCGCCCATTCGCACACATTGGTGGCATGGTCCCCAATCCGCTCCAGGAATCTTGAGACCATTAGAAACTGGGTTGCCTGGTTAATAGTCCTGGGGCTTTCCATCATATAGACAAGCAGCTCCCTGAATATCTGCTTATACAGAGCATCAATCTCATCGTCTTTTTGGCTTATCCCTTTGGCAAGTTCCAGGTCCCCGTTGATATATACATTGATGCAATCCTCCACCATTTCTCTTGCCAGCATAGCCATGCGGGGGATGTCTATAAGCGGTTTAATATATTCCTGGCCGTCCAGTCTTATGGTCACCTTTGAAATATCCACTGCATGATCGGCTATTCTCTCAAGGTCGGTGATTATCTTAAGTGTGGTGAATATCTTCCTTAGATCCCCGGCGAGAGGCTGTTGTGTGGCAATCAGCTTTATACATCTTTCCTCAATTTCAAATTCCATATCATCAATAAGGTCATCATTGGCAATGACTTTACGGGCAAGCTGGCTGTTATGCTCCACAAGGGAACGGATTGAGTTGTCAATGGCTTCTTTGGACATACGTCCCATCTCCTGCAGCATATCGTTTAGCTGGTTCAATTCCTTGTCAAAATAGCTTCTGGGTACCATAATCAAACCTCCCTTTAACCGAATCTTCCGGTAATATAATCTTCAGTCCTTTTATCCCCCGGCCGGCAAAAAATTTCCTGGGTGGGGCCATATTCAACAATCTCCCCGTTGAGGAAGAATGCCGTATTATCGGATATCCTTCCGGCCTGCTGCATATTATGCGTAACAATTATGATGGTGTATTTTTCCTTCAGTTCTTTGACAAGCTCCTCAATCCTGACTGTTGATATGGGGTCAAGGGCAGAGGTGGGTTCGTCCATCAGCAGCACATCCGGCTCAACGGCAAGGGATCTGGCTATACAAAGTCTCTGCTGCTGACCTCCCGATAGGCCCAGTGCATTATCTCTTATTCTATCCTTAACCTCGTCCCACAGGACGGCACCTCTCAGGCTCTTTTGGACTATTCCGTCCAGTTCTTTGCTGTTGATCTTTCGGTGGAGCCTGGGTCCATAGGCAATATTGTCATATACTGACATGGGGAAAGGATTGGGCTTTTGAAATACCATTCCTATCTTTTTCCTGAGTTCTATCACATCAAAATCTTTATATATGTTTTCTCCATTGAACAAAACCTCCCCCTCCACTTTGGTGTTCTCAATCAGGTCGTTCATTCTGTTGAGCACCCGGAGGAAGGTGGATTTTCCGCAGCCCGAAGGTCCGATCAGAGCGGTAACCCGTTTTGCGGGGATATTAATGCTTATATTCTTTAAGGCCCTGACTTTACCGTAATAAAAATTTAGGTTGTTAACATTGATAACAGGCTTCATGGTGTTCACCTACCTTTTTATTAGTTTTACAGATTTATTCGCCGCAAGGTTAATGACCAGCACAAGCAGTATAAGCACAGTGGCAGTTGCGAAGGCCTTATCATTTGATATGCCTTCCATTGTCAGTATATAAAGATGGACCGACATGGTCCTTCCGGAGTCTGATATGGAGGCAGGAGCTCTTAGTGAGCTGCCTGCAGTCAGTATTACAGCTGCAGTTTCTCCTACCGCCCTGCCTATGCCCAGTATTATCCCTTTTATTATGCCGGGTATGCTGTCGGGCAGTACAACCTTAACGATGGTCTGCCATCTGGTTGCCCCCAAAGCCATGCTCCCCTCACGGTAGGATACCGGAACGGCTTTTATTGCCTCTTCGGAAATCCTTATTATGGTGGGAAGTATCATACACGCAAGGGTAAGGCTGCCGGAGAGAACCGACCAGCCCATTCCCATGTATATTACAAAGAATACAAATCCGAACAGCCCGAATATTATTGAAGGTATTCCGGCAAGGATTTCAGTACAGAATCTGATAAAGCTTATCAGTATACCTTCCTTTGAATACTCGACAAGGTATAGGGCTGCCCCTATACCCACAGGAGCGGCTATTGTCAGGGACATTGTTGTGACGTATATAGTTGAGATAATAAAGGGGAATATACCGCCGCCCCTGCCCATGCTTGCGGGGCTATGGGTGAGAAATACCGGGTTTATGTGTTTCAGTCCATTGGACATTATATAGAATATCAGCACCGCAAGTACAGCCAGCATACAAAAGGTCGCCGCCTTCAATGCCATAAAAGCTGCTTTTTGGACAAGGTTTCTGTCGGTCATTTTATATCGCCTACCTTTCGGGAGAAATACATGGCTGCAAGGTTGAGAAGCATAATGAATAAGAACAGTACAATCCCGGTGGCGAAGAGAGCTTCCCTGTGCTGGCCGGCAGCATATCCCATTTCTATGGCAATATTTCCGGTCAGGGTTCTTGCCGGGTCAAATACGCTCCGGGAAATCCTGGTTACATTGCCGGTAACCATTATTACCGCCATGGTTTCCCCTACGGCTCTTCCCATGCCCAGTATCACCGATGTCACAATCCCCGAGCGGGCGGCGGGGACAATTACCTTTGTAATGGTCTGCCAGTGGGACGCCCCAAGAGCCAGTGAGCCCGACTTGTAATCAACCGGTACACTTCGTATGGAGCTTTCGGATATGCTGACCACCGTAGGCAGTATCATTATTGCAAGTATTATCGAGCCGGCCAGAATGCTGAACCCATTTCCGGGGAAATATGTTCTTAAAAAAGGTACCACCACCGACAGACCGAAAAAGCCGTAGACCACCGAAGGGATACCGGCCAGCAGCTCTATGCCCGGCCGTATAATCCTGCTTGCCTTCGGGCCGGCAATCTCGGCAAGGTATACGGCGCAGGCCAGGCCAACGGGTACGCCCAAAGCTATGGCGCCGATTGTCACCTGTATTGAGCCTGCAATCATTCCAAGTATGCCAAAGCTTCCCGATAGGGGGGCCCATTCGACATTTCCGACAAATTCCATCAATCCCTTTTCCAAAATTATGGGCAGGCCTTCCCGGAATATAAAGAAGGTAATGGCCAGTACCGTCAATACTGCCACCGCTGCAAATATCAATAATATTGTTTGTATACATTTCTCATATGACCTCACCGGTAAACCCCCTTTTTATGTGTGTTTATCATCAGGCTGCCGGCCGGTGCGGCGGAGGGCGTCTCCCCATGCTACACCGGCCGGCAGCTGCTTAAGGGGGGCTATTTTACTTTTATAAACTCCTGTCCTACTATTTCCTGACCCTCCCGGCTGAAGATGAAATCCAGAAAAGCCTTAACTGCTCCCTGGGGAGCTTCTTTTGTAAGCATGATGAAAGGTCGTGCTATTTTGTAACTACCGTTTGAAACGTTGTCGGAGGTAGGCCGGATGCCGTCCACAATAAGCCCCTTTACATCAGGGGCCAAGGCTCCCATGGAGATGTACCCTATTGCATATGGGTCTGAGGATACCGTCTGTTTTACAGCTCCCGTTGAAGGCTGAATAATTGCGTTATCGGTTGGTCTGACATTACCCATTACAATTTCTTCAAAGGCTCCTCTGGTACCCGAGCCTTCCTCCCTGTTTACAACAGTAATACCGGCATCATCTCCGCCAAGTTCCTTCCAGTTGCTTATTTGTCCGGTAAACACCTTTTGTACCTGCTCTATGGTTATTTCGCCAACTTTGTTGGCAGGGTTGACTACAACCGCAATACCGTCTCTGGCAATAACATGCTGATGAAGATTGTAGGGTTTTTCGCTGTCCTTAAGCTCCCTTGAAGAATTTCCTATATCGGCTACTCCATCGTTGGCCGATTGGACTCCTACCGAAGATCCCCCACCCTGGATGTCTATCCTGACAGCGGGGTATTTTGCCGTAAATGCTGCGGCCAGTTCTTCGGCAAGGGGCTGTACAGAAGTGGAGCCTGCAATGGTTATGTTGCCCGAAAGGTTTTCCTGGTTGGGCTGGCGGGCTGTATCTTGTTCATCTTGAGCTGTATTTTGGCATCCGCTAAGTACAAGGGCCAGCATCAAAACCGTTATTCCCAAAATAATAGCTTTTCTCATCCGATTAATCCTCCCTGAAACAATATTTTTGTTGCTGTAATAAACATACCAGCCCCATGTTAAGTGACAATAAACGGAAGGTTAAAACTATGTAAAAAAAAAGAGGAGAGATTATTCTCCTTTGTAATTAAAGCTATAGCCTATGCCTCTGGCCGTTTGAATATATTTTGGGTTACTGTCGTCATCCTCTATCTTTTTTCTCAGGTGCCGCACATGAACATCAACCGTTCTGGTCTCGCCGTAATAGTCGTATCCCCAAACGTTATCCATCAGATAATTCCTGGTGAGGATTCTGCCCCGGTTGAGTATCATAATCTTCAGCAATTCATATTCCTTGCTGGTGAGGTCAATCTCCCTTTTGCCCTTGTAAACCCTGAAGGCGGCAGTATCTATAGTAAGGTCTCCCACATTGATTACATCGGGCTGGTCGGTGGCATGGGACGATCGTCTCAGGATGGCTCTTACCCGGGCTATCAGCTCATGTATACCGAAGGGCTTTGTAAGATAGTCATCGGCTCCGGTCTCCAGACCCACTACCTTATCAATTTCTTCTCCCTTGGCGGTAAGCATGAGTATGGGGAGGTTAGCCGACGGGCTTTCTCTCCTTATCTTCTTACATATTTCCAGCCCATCCATGCCCGGCAGCAGAATATCCAGTATCAGCAGGTCGGGAAGCTGCTTTTCTATTACCTGCAGTCCATCCTCCCCCGACTCACATACAATCACTCTATAGCCTTCCTTCTCCAGGTTGTACTTGATAAGCTCGAGTATATGCGCCTCATCGTCTATTACCAAAATCAGTTCTCTGCTCAACCCCATTCCTCCTTAGTCGCACTGCTTTATGGGTACATTTAGTGCAGGTAAATTTACCATACTGAATTTCTTTCCATGGACAGGCAGGGGAACACAATCTTTGTATCATAGTATTAGCATTATCAATGCTTCAATGCAAAGTACTATCGTATCGTAGTTTGCTGTTATAAAAAATTATATTATAGAATGCCGGGCTTTGCCAGTTTTTAAAAAACATAAGGATTAGATGTGAAAAAGTGCCGGTTGGGGGGGATTCGGCACTTAAACACTTTAATCAGAATAAATCTTAAAGAAAACAGCAAATTATTCCAATATAAATAAAGGAGTTCTGCGAAATATGTAGAATTTTACATAATAAATATATGGTTTTGTATCCATATATGGGCAAACTTGTTGAAAGACAGGGACGCAAAGCTACGGGTCTAAAGTATGACGCTATGATCGCCGGGCTGCATGAACACTGATGCATTGTTCCTGTTTCTGTCTGGATAGTAATGACAGAGACAGTTTTTTATGCAAAAGAATTTCATTACATGATCTGGATGGCAAGAATAAGCGCCACAAGGCTAATATGAATTATGCCGAGGGAGCACTGTCAAACGCAGAGGAGCAGAAATCCAATAACATTTTCTTAGTATAAGGAGGAATATATATGAAAAGCTTGAAGTCCAAAATACTGATTCCTGTACTGATTTTAGTCATACTAGGTATCGGGGCGGTAGGTGTCACCGGATATTTGATAGCAAGCAATGCGCTGTCGGAATATATTGAAGAAACCGCCCATATGAAGGCGGAGAAGATAATAGCGGCCACAGAGGGGAAACTTGATGCATGGAAGGCCCAGATTGAGCTCCTGGCTGCCACCGATGCGGCTGCCGGCGTGGATGCTAACAGCTTTCTGCTCTATCTTCAAGAGAGGAAGCATATGCTGGGTGATTATGAAATGGTTTTTATGGCCGACGGCTACGGAGAATTCCGCAGTAATAACAGTACATACGGTTACATTGGCGACATGGAGTACTACTCCAGGGCTATGGCTGGGGAGACGGTAATATCCGAGCCCGCGGTATCCAGGGTTACCGGAATACCGGTAATTGTAGCGTCAGCACCGATCAGAGATGACCAGGGAACAGTGGTGGGTGTTGTGGCCGGGGAAATTGGACTCAATAAGATTACCGGTATGATAAATGAAGAAAAACTGGGGGAGAGCGGTTACGCAATTATGCTTGACAAGAAGGGAACGTATATGGCCCACCCCGATCAAAGCATAGTTATGAAAAAGTCCAGCATGTTGGAAAACGAGAATACCGCCCTTGCAGAAACAGCAGCAAAAATGGTGGCTGGTGAAGAAGGAGTAGAGCACTTAAATCTGGACGGCCAGGAAAGCATAATGGTATTTCAACCCGTCCCGTCCACCGGCTGGTCGGTGGCCATGACAACGGTGGAGAGCGAGGTAATGGGCAGTCTAAACCTTTTAAGGACGTCAGCCCTTGGAACCGGGGCGGTGGTATTGGTGCTAATGTGCATAGTGATAAATATCCTGGTAGGAAGGTCGGTTAAACCCATACTCAACATGGTAGGCATCACCAAGGAGGTAGCAGGCGGCAACCTGAGAGTCAGGGTGAATGCAAAAAGCAATGACGAGGTTGGTGTACTGGCCGACAACTTCAACAACATGATAGAAAACATGAGGACGCTTCTGGCAGAGACCCGTGAGATGGGCACGACGGTGGCGGGAGCATCCCAGGAGATGATGGCATCGTCCCAGGAGGCCAGCAAGGTAACCGAGCAGGTGGCAAACACCGTATCCGAGTTGGCAAAGGGAGCCTCCGAGCAGGCCGAAGAAACACAGAAGGTAAGCGATATGGTAAACCAGGCCGTAACCGCCACCGGCCAGCTCTCAACAAGTATAGAATACTCCGATGAACTGACGGGTAAGGTAAAGGGTACCGTAGAGCAGGGAGTGAAGACAGTAGAGTATCAAAAGACAAAGATGGACGAGAACAAAAGGGCGGCACAAAACGTAGGAACCGAGATATTTGACCTTGCAAAGCGGTCGGAAAAGATAGGCCAGATAGTAGACGTAATAGACGATATAGCCGACCAGACCAACCTATTGGCGTTAAACGCAGCCATCGAGGCAGCGCGTGCCGGCGAGCAGGGCAGGGGCTTTGCGGTGGTGGCCGAAGAAGTAAGGAAGCTTGCCGAGGATTCTATGAACGCGACGGGAGAGATAGGAAACCTGATAAAGGAAATACAGGCCGGTATACAAAGGTCTGTAGAGGAGGTAAAATCCACCGAAGTCATAGTGGGAGAACAGGAAAAAGCAGTTATGCAGACCACCGAAGCATTCCGGGATATCCTTGACGCAAGCACCGAACTGGCCGACAGGATGAAAGAAGTAGCCGAAGCGGCAAGGCTGCTTAACAGCAACTCGGTCTCCATAGGCGAGACCACAAACAATATGGCAAGTATAATAGAAGAGAGTGCGGCGGGTACCGAGGAAGTGGCTGCTGCCACAGAGGAGCAGACGGCCGCAATACAGCAGATAGCGTCTTCCTCCCAGCATCTGGCCGAGCTTGCCAACAAGCTGCAAAGCACAATCGAGAGGTTTGCAATATAGGACAGAGGTTAATATATAGTCAATAAAAAATGCCCATGCAGGGCATTTTTTATTGCTCCCTTTCTTTTTATCTCTTCCGGTATTGATATTGATGTTAAAGATGGGGCAGTTAATATTGCTGGGCTATAAAGTGCAACAAAAAAATACGAAATAATACTAATAAATAACAGAATATAACATAATATAGCAGGAATTATTAATAAAGCATAGAAACCAATTAATAGAAAATATTATCGAATTCAAATAGTGTTAAATACTGAAAAAAGAGGACGTAAAGCTATGGATCTGAATATAGACACTTTGACAAATTTTTTCACACGGTGGTCGTGAAATATTTAAGAGACTTGGAGGTAAAATATATGAAGAAGCTTAAGACAAGGATACTTATACCTGTACTCTTGCTTGCAGTGCTGGGCCTTGGAATTGTGGGCGCCGGTGGGTATTTTATAGCAAGTGATGCACTGCTGGAATACATTGAAGAAACAGCCCGGATGAAAGTGGATAAGATAGTAGCGGTAACTGAAGAAAAAATTGATGCCTGGAGTACGGAAATTGAGCTGCTCGCCACAACCGATGAGGCTGTCCGGATTGATATTGAAAGTCTGTCTCATTATATTGATGCTAACATCGGCATATTTGGCGATTATGAAATGATCTTTTTAGCAAGCAAATACGGTGAGTACCATGGTAATAACGGATTGCACGGATTTTGCGGCGACATGGAATACTTTGAAAAAGCCATGGCAGGGGATATCGTGGTATCCGAGCCTCTTATGTCCAGAGTTTCAGGTGTTCCGGTAATTGTAATAGCAGCTCCGATTATGAACGAACGTGGAGAAGTCACTGGGGTTGCGGCCGGCGAAATGAGCCTTGCGAGTATTACAAATATAATAAATGAAGAAAAACTGGGAGAGAGCGGTTATGCCATTATGTTGGATCAAAAAGGAAGATATATGGCCCATCCCGATGAAAATATAGTTTATGAAAGCATAGTTTTACGAGAGATCAATATTTTGGAACAAGAAAACTTAAGACTTGTGGAAATAGCACAAAAAATGGTGGCAGGAGAAGAAGGGATTGAATACTTTAATGCGGATGGTAGGGATTATATTCAGGCCTATAGGGCACTTCCGTCCACCGGCTGGCCGGTGGCCATGACAGCAGTGGAGAGCGAGGTAATGGGCAGTCTAAACCTTTTAAGGACGTCAGCCCTTGGAACCGGGGCGGTGGTATTGGTGCTAATGTGCATAGTGATAAATATCCTGGTAGGAAGGTCGGTTAAACCCATACTCAACATGGTAGGCATCACCAAGGAGGTAGCAGGCGGCAACCTGAGAGTCAGGGTGAATGCAAAAAGCAATGACGAGGTTGGTGTACTGGCCGACAACTTCAACAACATGATAGAAAACATGAGGACGCTTCTGGCAGAGACCCGTGAGATGGGCACGACGGTGGCGGGAGCATCCCAGGAGATGATGGCATCGTCCCAGGAGGCCAGCAAGGTAACCGAGCAGGTGGCAAACACCGTATCCGAGTTGGCAAAGGGAGCCTCCGAGCAGGCCGAAGAAACACAGAAGGTAAGCGATATGGTAAACCAGGCCGTAACCGCCACCGGCCAGCTCTCAACAAGTATAGAATACTCCGATGAACTGACGGGTAAGGTAAAGGGTACCGTAGAGCAGGGAGTGAAGACAGTAGAGTATCAAAAGACAAAGATGGACGAGAACAAAAGGGCGGCACAAAACGTAGGAACCGAGATATTTGACCTTGCAAAGCGGTCGGAAAAGATAGGCCAGATAGTAGACGTAATAGACGATATAGCCGACCAGACCAACCTATTGGCGTTAAACGCAGCCATCGAGGCAGCGCGTGCCGGCGAGCAGGGCAGGGGCTTTGCGGTGGTGGCCGAAGAAGTAAGGAAGCTTGCCGAGGATTCTATGAACGCGACGGGAGAGATAGGAAACCTGATAAAGGAAATACAGGCCGGTATACAAAGGTCTGTAGAGGAGGTAAAATCCACCGAAGTCATAGTGGGAGAACAGGAAAAAGCAGTTATGCAGACCACCGAAGCATTCCGGGATATCCTTGACGCAAGCACCGAACTGGCCGACAGGATGAAAGAAGTAGCCGAAGCGGCAAGGCTGCTTAACAGCAACTCGGTCTCCATAGGCGAGACCACAAACAATATGGCAAGTATAATAGAAGAGAGTGCGGCGGGTACCGAGGAAGTGGCTGCTGCCACAGAGGAGCAGACGGCCGCAATACAGCAGATAGCGTCTTCCTCCCAGCATCTGGCCGAGCTTGCCAACAAGCTGCAAAGCACAATCGAGAGGTTTGCAATATAGGACAGAGGTTAATATATAGTCAATAAAAAATGCCCATACAGGGCATTTTTTATTGATGCGGTTTATCATAAATAAAGATAATCCGTCATATCAAGCTATATTGTTTTCACTGCTTATTTCCCAGTTTACTTTTTTAATGTTTTCAGGGATATCCTGAAATTTCATAAAGTTTTGATTAAAATGATAAGCCAGTTCATTGGCTTTCTTATTGTATTCGTTTATATTTTGCCAAGTGTCGGCGGGATATAGCACAGTGTCGGGTACTCCCGGACAGCTGACCGGTATTTTCAATTTGAAGACAGGATGCTCAGCATAGCTTATGTTATCCAGTCGTCCGTCTATTGCCGCTCTAACCATTGCCCTGGTGTATTCCAGTTTTATCCTTTCTCCTACACCATAGGGACCTCCGGTCCAGCCGGTATTTATCAGAAAAACATTTACATCATATTGTTCAATCTTTTGGCCCAGAAGTTTAGCATATACCTGGGGCTTCAAGGGCATAAAGGGAGCCCCGAAGCATGTGGAAAATGTTGCCTGGGGTTTTACTATGCCGGTTTCGGTGCCGGCCAGTTTGCTGGTGTAACCCGACAGAAAATAGTACATTGCCTGGTCCCGGGTAAGCTTTGAAATGGGAGGAAGCACACCGGTAGCATCGGCTGTTAGCAGCATTATGGTATTGGGTATTCCCCCTTTCCCTCCCGGGGCCATACCGTCGATATGCTCTAACGGGAAAGTAGCTCTGGTGTTTTCAGTGTACCGGTCATCGTGGTAATCGAGTTGACGGGTAATTTCATTGACTACCACATTTTCCAGCAAAGCCCCATTTCTTATGGCATTCCATATCTGAGGCTCCCGTTCTCTGGAAAGGTTAATGCACTTTGCATAACAGCCTCCCTCAAAGTTGAATACTCCGTCTTCTGTCCAGCCATGCTCATCATCTCCGACAAGCCTTCTGTCATTATCGGCAGAAAGGGTGGTTTTACCTGTACCCGACAATCCGAAAAATAAAGCCACATCACCTTTTTTACCTACATTAGCCGAACAATGCATTGGCAATACATTTTGAAAAGGTAACATATAGTTGAGCACAGTGAATATGGATTTCTTTATCTCACCACAATACTTGGTTCCACCGATAATTATCACTTTTTTTTCAAAGCTGATAATTATAAATTTTTCTGAATTGGTACCATCAGTTGCGGGCACTGCCTTAAGGTCGGGCAGCGCAATGACAGTGAAACCGGGGTTGAAATTTTCCAGTTCCTCCGGTTTTGCCTTTATAAATATTTGCTGTGCAAACAGGCTTTGAAAGGCGTATTCATTAATTACTCTTATTGGCATCCTGTACTTCTCATGGTTGCATACAAATCCGTCAAATATATATAGTTCTTTATCTCTCATATAATCTACTGCTTTATTGTATAGCCTTTGAAAGTTTCCTTCGTTAATGGGTAAATTATTGGAGCTCCAATCTATGTAATCATGCACCGAAGGCTGGTCTTCAAAAAATCTGTCCTTTGGCGATCTTCCGGTACATTTGCCGGTATTTATGCATAGAGCTCCATTCTCTGTAATAAACCCTCCTTCCCGCTGTACAACGATATCCGTTAGCTGTTGGATTGTCAGATTCAGGCCGACCTTGCCTGACTTTAGAAACTCTGTAGTAATTAGCTCATTCATATCTGCCAAGAGATTACCCCCTAAAAAAGTTATGGAAATACCACAAGCTGTTTTGCCGGTAAAAAATACGCAATTTAAGCATATGGAAGTATTTAGTATATTACATCGCACTCAATAGTATAGCATAATTGCCAATGATTTTACACAGCCAAAAAAAATTTCTACGGGTATTGCATAAATATACTATAGAGTGTATAATTATGATTATTCATATTCTGATACATAGAAGGGGAGGTGCTGGATTGATTAAGGCAGGGATTGTAGGAGGTACGGGTTATACTGGCCAGGAATTGGTAAGGCTTTTGTGCAGGCATCCGCATATCAGCATTGAGGGAATATCGGCCAGAAGCGGTGCAGGCAAAAAATACACGGATATTTATGCAAATCTTAGAGGGTTTACCCAACTGGACTGCGAGAATTTTGCCGACAGCACTTTGATAGACCGGTCGGATGTGATTATAGCAGCGCTTCCGCATGGCCTTTCGGGGGAGCTGGTGTACGAGGTCAACAAAAAAGGGAAAATAGTTATTGATCTGGGGGCGGATTTCCGGTTTAAAGATGCAAAAGTATACGAGGAATGGTATAAAACTGCCCATCCATACCCAGAGCTGTTAGAGAGTGCGGTTTACGGAATTCCAGAATTGAACAGAAGCCTTATAAGGGATGCCGGCATAGTGGGCAACCCCGGCTGTTATCCCACCTGCAGCATTCTGGCTCTGGCTCCGCTGCTTAAGGAGGATTTGCTGGAGGGGAATTCAATAATTATTGATGCCAAATCAGGAGTATCGGGTGCCGGCAGAGCATTAAAGCCGGGCAGCCATTTCTGTGAGTGTAATGAAAGCATTAAGGCATACGGTGTGGCGGGCCACAGGCATACGCCCGAAATAGAGGAACAGCTTTCGGCAATATCCGGTAAAGGGATAACAATCAGTTTTACTCCGCATCTGGTGCCCATGAACAGAGGCATGCTGGTTACCGTATATGGGAAACTGAAGAAGAACGTTAATGCAAAGCAGCTAAACCGGTTGTACACCGACTATTATGAAAGCGAGTACTTTGTAAGGGTAATGGAAAATGGGAAGATGCCGACTACAAGGCAGGTAACAGGCTCGAATTTCTGCGATATAGGCACAGCAGTTGACCAAAGGGCAGGCAGAGTTGTTGTTTGCGGTGTCATTGATAATCTGGTAAAGGGGGCATCGGGTCAGGCGGTGCAAAACATGAATATAATGTGCGGTCTTGACGAAAAAGAAGGTCTGGATATGCCGCCGGCATACCTATAAATGAATGGGAGGGAGAAGCATGAATAATGAAGGCCTACAGGTAACAGGCAAGGGATTAAACGGCATAAAGGGTTATAAATATGCAGGGATAAAATGCGGGATAAAAAAAAGCGGGAAAGAGGATATGGCACTGCTGTTCTCAGCGGTACCGGCGGTGGCGGCGGGGGTATTTACAACCAACAAAACCAAAGCGGCTCCGGTATTAATCGATCTGGACAATATAAAAAACCCTGTCACAAGGGCTGTCATTGTAAACAGCGGTAATGCTAACGCCTGTACCGGCAAAAAGGGTATGGAGAATGCTCTTAGAATGGTAGATATTACCGCCCGATTGCTGGGAGTGGACCACCGGGAAGTATTGGTCAGTTCCACAGGGATTATTGGGGTACAGCTGCCCATGGACAATATAGAATCCGGGATTGCAAAGGCTGTTCAAAGTCTGACTGCCGACGGAGGAGATGCAGCAGCCAGGGGAATAATGACCACAGATACCAGGGACAAGAAGACTTCGCTGAAGCTAAGGCTTGAGGGGGGAGAAGTGACGGTGGGTGCCATAGCAAAGGGGTCGGGGATGATTCATCCCAATATGGCTACCATGCTTTGCTATATGCTCACCGATGCAGCTGTTGAAAAAGGGCTGCTCCAGGAGATACTGGAAGAGACAGTGAATGATACCTTCAATATGATTTCGGTCGACGGAGATACCAGTACCAATGATTCGGTAATAGCCATGGCCAATGGGACCGCCGGCAATACCGTGATTACCCGGAAGAACGGGGATTACTACAAGCTGCTGGCAGCCTTTAAAGCTGCGGCAGAAGCCATGGCAACCGAAATAGTCAGGGACGGGGAGGGGGCTACCAAGTTCCTGCAGGTTAAGGTGATTAATGCTCCAACTATAGAAGATGCAAGGATTGGCGCAAAGGCTATTGTGTCTTCCAGTTTGGTTAAAGCAGCTTTTTTCGGAGAGGATGCCAACTGGGGAAGGATATTATGCGCACTTGGTTATTCAGGAGCTGATTTTGACCCGTCCAAGGTAGATATGCATTTTAGCAGTTCAAAGGGAACCATAAAGCTTGTGAACATGGGAGAAGGACTGGACTTCGATGAAGAAAAAGCGGCTTTAATATTGAGCGAGAAGGATATAGAGGTGGTTGTGGATCTGCACTGCGGCGAATACAAGTCTACCGCTTGGGGGTGTGATTTATCCTATGACTACGTAAAGATAAACGGGAGCTACAGAACTTGATAATAAGGGGGATATTTTAATGATTTCCGGCTGGCATCAAAAAGCATCGGTTCTGATGGAAGCGCTGCCCTATATAAAAAAATTCTACGGTAAAAAAATAGTCATAAAGTACGGAGGCAACGCAATGGTAAGCCAGGAGTACAAGGATGCTATAATGCAGGACATAGTTCTGATGAAATACGTAGGGATGAAGCCCATTGTAGTTCACGGGGGAGGCCCTGATATAAGCAGCATGCTGAGCAGGGTGGGAAAAAAGAGTGATTTTGTAAACGGACTTAGGATAACCGATGAAGAAACCATGGAAATCGCCCAAATGGTGCTTGTGGGTAAGGTAAACAAGGAAATAGTCACACTTATGAATAAGCATGGCGCCAGGGCGGTGGGGCTGTGCGGCAAGGATGCCGGCCTTATAATGGCGGAAAAGCAATTGACGGAGGTTGACAACGGTAACGGTACCGAGAAGATGGATATTGGACTGGTGGGTCGGGTGAGGGAAGTTGATACCTGCATACTCGACGTTTTAACCGACAATGGGTTTATACCGGTTATTGCTCCGGTGGGGGCAGGCCCCGGGGGACAAAGCTACAATATCAATGCCGATTATGCGGCGGGGGCTATTGCCTGGGCAATAAAGGCAGACAAGCTGGTTCTTATTACCGACGTGGAAGGTGTGATGGACAGTCGTAATGGTCAAAGCCGTCTGTTATCCTCAATAAACAGGGAACAGGCACATCGGCTGATACAGGAAGGAGTAATTACCGGTGGTATGATACCCAAGGTTACCTGTTGCCTTGAAGCTCTTGAAAAGGGTGTAGAGAGGATACATATAATAAACGGTACGGTTTTGCATTCGCTTCTGCTTGAGATATTTACCGAGAGCGGTATAGGAACAATGATAGAGAAATGAAAATTTATGGGGAGGAATATTTTATGAATAATGCACAGATAACAGCCAAGGGTGATGCTTATGTAATGAATACCTACAAAAGGATTCCGTTGGCCTTTGAAAAAGGCCAGGGCAGCTGGTTATGGGACGCCGACGGCAAAAAGTATCTGGATTTTTTAAGCGGTCTGGCGGTAAACTGTCTGGGGTACGCACATCCTGTAATGGTAAAGGCCATATCCGAGCAGGCAGCAAAGATAATGCACACTTCCAATCTGTACTGGATTAAGCAGCAGGTAGAAATAGCGCAGATACTTGTGGAGCAAAGCGGTCTTGGAAAGGCGTTTTTTTGTAACAGCGGCGCCGAAGCCAACGAGTCGGCCATCAAGCTGGCCAGGAAATATGCCAAAGCCAAAATGGGCCAGGATAAATATGAGGTAATAACCTTTAGCAACTCATTTCACGGGAGGACTCTTGCCACTGTGAGTGCAACGGGACAGACCAAATACCAGAAAGGGTTTGAGCCGTTACCTACCGGTTTTAAATTTGCGGAGTTCAACGACCTGGAGGATTTACGGTCAAAGGTTACCGACAAAACCTGTGCCGTTATGCTGGAGCCCATACAGGGAGAAGGGGGGATAAATGCGGCATTACCGGAATTCTTAAAGGGAGTAAAAGAGCTGTGCAATGAAAAAGGCCTGCTGCTTATATTCGACGAGGTGCAGTGCGGGATTGGAAGAACCGGTAAAATGTTTGCGTATCAGAACTATGGGATACAGCCTGACATCCTGACATTGGCCAAATCCCTGGCCGGGGGTTTCCCCATAGGCGCCATGATTGCAAGCGACCAGGTAGCAGCCGGCTTTGTTCCCGGCGACCATGCATCCACCTTCGGGGGCAATCACCTTGCCTGCAGTACGGCACTGGCAGTAATTAATTATATTCTTGACAACAATCTTATGGACCATGTACTGGAAATGGGCAAGTATCTCAGAACCAAGTTTGACGGGCTTAAGGATAAGTATTCCTTCATTAGGGAAGTCAGGGGAATGGGGCTGATGATAGGCATACAGGTAGAGGCTGACGGTAACAGGATATTGGAAGAGTGCATGAAGGAGGGCCTTATAATCAACTGTGTGGGCGGCAATGTACTAAGGCTGCTGCCAACCTTTATTATAACCAAGGAAGAGGCAAACCTTGCGGTGGGGATACTGGATAAGGTTTTAGCAAAAATGTAGGAGTAAGTGAATTAATTAAGGCATCCGCCATCTACGCTGCGTAAAGCACGCCGACCCGAAAGGATATCAATTGGGGACATTCCGCGGCAAGGAATACCCGCATAGCAGCGGTGTGTCCCCTTTCTGCTAATTGAGCTTGATGGCTTCGGCAATTTCCAAAAACTCGCCTGACGGCTCAAACACTTGGAAATTCCGGCCCTCCGCCATCTGAGCTCCTTTTAACTGTGCGTGCAAAAACTCCGCTACAGATGACTTGATGCCTTCTGAAATGCCACTTATCATTATAATCACGCGCTGTTTTTTCATGAAGCCCTCCTTAGAAAGTGGTTTATGATAGTTTTCCACCACGTTGCCCTTTTTTTACCATGAATATTAACAGGACGCCGGCAGCCAGCAAAATAAACGGACCAAACATATATAACAAGAACATGAAGCCGTAGGTGACCTTAACGGTTGCAACAAAGAAGGCCGCGCCGGGCAGGGCCGCAAGGCAGGTGACAAAGGCCTTTTTGCTGTACCTTCTTGATAACGGTATCGCCATAAGGAGAACAGCCGTTACCGCCAATACCAGTATATCGTGTTTCTTAAGGTCGTTGGTGCCGAATATAAGCCCTTTGGTGTCAACGCAGGAAAAGGTCCATTCGCTATCGGGTACCCTGTCAAGGGCTGCCACAAATGTATGGTCATTCTCCTTTTCCAATGGTATGTTGGAGTGAACCGCCATACTGCTTTTTTCGGGGAATTCAACCCGCAGGTTTACCCTTGCACTGCCGTTCCAGAACCTTGCCGGGGTGAGATAATAAAGCTGGTTGTACACGGTATTTATTACGTCACTGTACCGGTAATACCCGCTTTGGCTGTGATAGGATATCTTAATATCGGTTATTCCGCCTGCTTTTAAGTCTACCGGGAAGGTTGCCCCGGAAAAAGTGCGGTATCGGGAACCCCAGGAGCCCGGGCTTACTTTTAAGGGATTACCGCTCACCGGGTCAACAATCTCTTCCGATACCACCGGCTGCCAGTTGGCCGGCCATCCAATATCTTCATCCAGATTCACGTCGCTAATCCTCTCCCCATCTATAAATACTTCAAATTCCGCATCGGCAAAATCCGGTGAAACAAACATAACGTCAACCTGCTGTTCGTTTTCCAGCAGGTTTTCCAGTATATAGCTTACCTCCACTCTGGCTTTGGTTTGCCTGTCCCCGGTGAAATTAAAGAGTATAGCCTCCTCCACCAGCGAGGCGTCGGGACTCTCGTTGAATAAAAGCATCTGGTCCGTGGGAAAATCCAGCGGCTGTGCCATGTTGGCCGCTGCCGGAAGAGCCAAAGCGGTAAGTACGATGGCAATCACAAGGACCCACAACCATTTTCCTGCATTCTTTTTCATGATATCACCTCGATGAATATTCTATCTATATACAACACACTAATAGTATTACATTCCTTTATTTGTAATTCCGAAGAAGCCAAGCCCGAAGAATCCGACTCCGTCGTTCTGAGAGCGAAGCTCGAAGAATCTTCCGGAGATAGACATAAGATCCTTCGCTTCGCTCAGGATGACACACTGGGAGATGTAAAGTTCTAAATGTGTTATATATATATAATACTATACTAATGCTTCCAATCAAACACTTTGAACTAATGTGTTGATTTGCTTTAGACTACCCGGGTCTATTTAATTATACTGCTGCCTTGCAGCCAGCGCTTTTTCTATAATGTTTTCCATTTGCTCTATTCGTACTTCCCAGCTATTTTCCCGGGCTACCCGGAGCCTTTTTTGTACATTCTCAGGGCTGTTTTGGGATATGGACTTCTCCAGTGCTCTGACAAATTCAGTCGATCCCTTAGCAATACTCACGACGTTCTTATACTTCAGTACTTCTGGTATAGGAGTAGATACCACAGGCTTTCCCGCTGCCAGGTATTCGTAGAGTTTTACAGGGTTTGCGCTTGCTGTCAGGTCATTGAGTTTAAAGGGTATTATACAGGCATCGAAAGCTTTTGTAATCCCGGGAAGGTCCTTATACTCCTTTTTACCGAGCATATACAGGTTTTCAGGACATGTTAAGGAAGATACCCCAGCTCCTTTAGGCCCAACAAGCACAAAGGACCAATGCGGCCTAAGCCTGCACAGACATTGTATTAAATCCAAATCTATCCATTCGTATATAGCACCTACGAATCCTATAACAGGCCTATTTAGCATCATTATTTCCTGTGGACAAACAGTAGTATGATCCAAAGCCCTGGAAAAATGCTCAACATCGGCTCCGTTTGGTATTAAGTATGGGTTTTGTTTGGACTTCTTTTTTAATTTCATGAGCCTTTGCGAAGTAACGAATATTATATCGCTTTTCTCTATAAGGCTGTCTTCCAAAGAGTTGTTTAATGCCGGACTCCAGCTGAACTTCGAAAAGTCATCCACACAGTCGTAGCACAGAAGTGAATATTCCATAAACTTAAGGGCAGGAACTATTGTAGGATAGTAAACCCAGAGGGCCGGGCGGTTTATTCCAATCTCATTGTATATCTTATCCAGGCTGTTCAGCAGCCATGTTCTTGTCGCATAGTGAGGAGAAAAAACATGCAAATTTTTCTTTGCCCTGGTCAGGAAATATTCATAGTTTACTTGCCCCAGGGTGCCCGCAGTGCAAGGCTGAAAATGGTCAACATATAGAATGTTATGACGATCGGATAAACGGCTCATCAATTGCTGCGGCCTCTGCCATAGGAAATCCCATCGGGTTGAAGAGAAACATACAATATCCATACAATCTATCCTTTCTTCTTTATTTGCCCATTACGTATAAGCATATCCGCTGCATGGCCGATATCGAGAGCCACTTTTTTCTGACTGTTTGCAATCCTTTCACATATGACAACCGCAGCCACTCCTGACGCTGACAGGGCAATCTCAAAGCCGTGGTCTTTTGCTATTCTTACTATCCTGTTTACATCTTTCAATCCATAGACAGGGGAAATGACTCCGCTAACATTGACCCCCTGGCTTTGCAGCAGTTTAGCCAGCGCCTTTCCTTTATTGCCTATTACCAGTACTCTGGGTTTTCCTTCAGTTAAAAGAGCATCCAGGTTTCCGGAATTGCATAGAAAGTAGTTCACGCATGCATTGGTTAGTTTTAGGGAATGAAGGTCAATACCATGGGCTTTACATGCTTTCAGGAAAAGAGGTAAAAAGTACGGCGCAGGATTTAAAGGCACACCTACAATATCTGCTTTTCTTACCGAAACTGCCAGCATATCCCTGCCAATTATGTCAGGGATACGGACACCGGCATAAGTCAAGAATGCATTTTTTTTAACTTCGCTTATCGGTAGTACTATCTGTTGCGCCAGGGTCAGTGCTTCACCGTCGCCAATTCTGACCATAGACAGCTTATCTTTTTTATTCAGTGAGTTTCTGATTAAATTATAAACCTCTTCAACATCCAGAATTTTATGCTCTTTCAGGAAATGCTCCATTAGGATTTTGTCGCCTTTACTCAATAATAACACCTCAAGGTTGCTTGAATTCTGTTGACCTGGCATATCTATATGCTCATGCTGTTGGGCAGTCCGGTTTTATATAACACTTCCATTCCAATAATACTCATCTCAATGATTGAAGATATGTCTTTAGAGTCTTAGTCTCCCAATAGTGTAATTTCCACTATAGTCTATGTACGCCTATGGCGTTTTGTTACTGGGAATAGGGCAGGGGACACTCCGGAAAAGGGAGTGTCCCCTACATATTATATTTAACAATAAATTACCTGTATACTGCAATAAACTATCGATTACTGCTTATCAACCTATTCTAAAGATTGTGTTTTAAGCAACTCCTTTTCAGGTACTATTCTATACGGACTGGCCGGATTACCTTTTACTACAGTACCTTCCGGTACATCCTTTGTTACAATACTGCCTGCTCCGACAAGCCCTTCGCATCCTATAATCCTGCCGGGAAGAATGGTCGAGTTGCCCCCAATCCTTCCGCCGCGCTTTACCGTAACCCCTTTTATGCAGCCAAACCTTTCGCTTGTTCTTCCGAGATAATTATCATTGGTTGTAATTACTCCGGGAGCTATAAATACATAATCCTCCAACCGGGAAAAAGCAGTAATGTATGCGTTGGTCTCAATTTTGCACATCTTACCTATGTCACAGCAGTTCTCTATGCATACGCATCTGCCTATTATTGTACCTTCCCCGATTGTTACGTTTTCCCTGACTGTGGCTTGATCTGCAATATAGCAATCATTGTGCAGAGTGCATCCCCTGTATAGTATGGAGGAGGTTCCTATTATACAGTTATCCATAATGACTGTAGGAACAGTTTCCTTGTCTTTACTGCCAATAATATTTGCCACACTATTTTTTGCACGTACCGAATCTTTTCCAACAACGGAGTTATCCTGTATTGTGACATTATTACCAATTCGGGTGTCGTTATGAATTATTACTCCGTTTCCGATTGTAACATTATTCCCAATGACTACATGTTCTCCAATATTACTGAAGTCACCTACCTTGAAGCCGCTGCCCACTTTGGCGCTCTCTGCTATTAAGTTTATTCCCAATTAGCATTACCCCCTTTCAACGGCAGGGTTACCGGCAATCCAAGTTCTGATGATTGCTGTATTGCCAGGATAATCTCTATGCTTTTCCTCGCCTCTGTGCCGTTTATGGACGGTTCTTCCCGGGACCTTAATCTTCTTATAAAATCCTTATATACATAGCTGTGACAGTAAGAGTTCAGACCGGATTTTATCTCATCATCATTCCGGATACAAGCTGCCTGGGAATCGCTATCTTCAATGTTCCAGACTTCTATCCTGTTTAAAGCTTTCCCACCGATTTTCACGCTCCCTTTTTCTCCAAAAACCGCAATGCTGTTTTCCAGGTTGCCGGAAAATATGCTCACTGTCCCTTCAACCATACCCAGCATCCTATTACCGAATTTGACTAAAGCCAGTACTGTATCCTCGGTATCAATATAAGGGTGCGCGTAGTTCTGTTTATAAGCATACACCTCTATTGCCTTTTCCCCCAGCAGCCACTGAAGAATGTCTACATTTTGGATGCACTGGTTCATAAGCACTCCGCCGTCCGAATGCTTTGTACCGCGCCACTTAGCCTTGTTATAATACTCTTTATTTCTGTTCCACCTTACAGTTGTCACTCCATAGAACAGTTTTCCGAAACACCCTGTATCAATGCTGTTCTTAAGGTCCCTTATCAGAGGATTATACCTATACTGGTGAACAACTCCCAGTTTTACTTTGTTCACTGAAGCAGTCTTTATAAGGCTGTCAACCTCACCCAGCGAAAGGGCAAGGGGTTTTTCCACAAGTACATTTGTTCCGCATTTGATGCAATCGGAAGCAACAGTATAGTGTTTGCCGCTATCGGTCAGAACGCTTGCTATATCAAGCTTTTCTATATTTAGCATCTGGCGGTAGTCTGTGTATATGGATATATTTTCACCGTTGCCTGTCAAAGATAAATATGAATCTTTAAAACCCTGAGCCCTTTCTGCACATATATCGCATACCGAGGTCAGAGCGATTTCATCTCTGTTGAGTATAAGGGCCTGTATATGTTTTTCCCTTATACTCCCGCAGCCAATCACTCCCAATCTTAATTTTCTCAAAGTCCATCCCCCCATTATTTATGTTAGGGTGTTTATTATACATTTAATGATTCTATTCTGCTCCTTTGTAGTCAATTCCGGGTATAAAGGAAGAGAAATCATGCATGGTATTACTTCCTCTGCTACTTTCATATCTCCCTTCTTATAGCCAAGGTGTTCCAAACCTTTCTGCAGGTGCAGGGGGATTGAATAATATACCCTTGCATCTATCTCCTGGCCCCTCAGAGCTTTTAAGATGCCGTCCCTGTTTCGGGCACTGAGAGTATAAATATGATATACCGATTGGGACCCGGTTTCTTCTTTGGGAATATTAACAGGATAGTTTCTGAATATGCTGTTATAAAGATGGGCTTTTTCTCTCCTTCGTTCATTCCACCTGTCGAGGTGTTTCAGTTTAACATTTAGAATTGCTGCCTGAATTTCATCCAGCCTGCTGTTGCAGCCAATCAGATAATTACAGTATTTATCCGGGTTTCCTTTTTCATTGGATCCGTTAATCAGGTTATATGCCCTTAACCCTGTCTTCCCTCCGCCATGACGGCTCAATGCTTTAGCAATCACCGCAATCCTCTCGTCATTGGTTATGATAGCACCGCCGTCACCGTAGCATCCAAGATTCTTGGAAGGGAAGAAAGAAAAACATCCCGCATTTCCCATGGAACCTGCCCGTTTGCCTTTATATAAAGCTCCGACCGCCTGGCAGGCATCTTCTATCACATAAAGGTTATGCTTTGCTGCCGTATTCAGGATTTTTCTCATGTTTGCCGGGTTACCGAATATATGGACCGGGACTATAGCCTTTGTTTTGTCAGTAATTTTCCTTTCTATATCATCAGGGTCAATATTATAGGTGTCTGCGTCTATATCAGCAAAAACAGGATTTGCACCTACACTTGTTATGGCTTCAGCAGTTGCGAAAAATGAAAAAGATGTAGTAATAACCTCATCACCTTTTCCAATGCCTGCAGCCATTAATGAAATAACCAATGCATCGGTTCCATTGGCAACACCAATGGCATATTTGCAGCTATTATATGCTGCGAAGCTCTCTTCAAACTGCCTGACGTGTTTACCCATAATATAACTGCCGGATTCGAGTACTCCGGATACTTCTTTTTGTATCTCTTCCATTATGCTCTTATACTGTGCCGATAGATCGGTAATTGGTATCAATTATTTGGTCCTCCTTTCCTTTTAAAAATCACTGGGGGTAATCTATATATAACGCATTAATAATATTACATTCCTTTATTTGTCATTCTGAGGGCGAAGCCCGAAGAATCTTCCTTGATATACACATAAGATCCTTCGCTTCGCTCAGGATGACAAAAAGACTGCTCAGGATGGCACGTTAGAAGATATAAAATCTTAAGCACGTTATATATAATTAAATCCTTCTATCTTTTAAATACTGGTTTATCATGTTCAAAAACTCTTTCACTCTTATTTTATCGGTGTGCTTTGAATGCACCAGATTATATCCGTTCTTGGCTATCCATTCTCTTTCCTTATGGTTTTTCAGGTAATACATGGCGAGGTCATAAAAATTGTCATCGGTACACTCCACAAAGTTCTGGCCGCTGACAAAGCCAAGTTCTTTCAAGTCCTTATTACCCTTTGCTATGAGCAGGGTATTGCAAGCGGGCACTTCAAAGTATTTCCTGACCGGGTAGTTGAATTTTGTGCCACAGGTGAAAAAAATCTTAGCTCTGTTGATTTCTTTGGCGTATTTTTCCCCTGTATATATTTTTTTGTTCTCCGGGCCTGTCTCGTAAGGATGCTTATGATAGACAAAACCCTGCAGACCTGTCATTCTTTTTAATACCAGATCCCTAAAGGGGTACCAGGCGTTCCAACATCTGCCCATAAGCAAAAAGTTAATATCCTTTTTCAACAACCAGTTTTTGAAAAGGCTGGGATTGTTGCTGAAGGGCAGCCATCTGAATTTGCTTCTTAATTCGGGGAGAGTGCGGTAAAAAAAATCCTTTGTAGGGCTAAAAACAAGGTCTATTTTGTTTTCACGGATAAATTTCTTTCTCTCTTCTGTTTGTGTCTGGAGGTCTATATAGTAAACACCCTTAGGTATATTCGTAGAACCAAGACCGTATACCCGCGGCGCTAAAGCATAATTATATGCAAAGTCATAGTAAAGAATGAAATCGGGAAAAAATTTTCTGCCGCTTAATATCCTAAAAACCCGTCCCATTTCCCATCTATCCTTATCCCATATCATTACATCAGCATGCATGCTCAATTCTGTTATAAAATGCTTAAAATGCATAAACCTTTTGTTGTTGAGTTTTGCCAGCACAAGTATTTTTCTTCTGGGCATATTCTCCACCCCAATCCCAGCAGTCTCATGACCTGCAGATCAATTTCCCTGCTTTCTGGCTCTAATACCATTCAGGTGCTTCTGAATAATTGCAATGAACTCTTTAGCCCTTATACTGTTGGTGTGCTTTGAATGCACCAGATTATATCCGTTCTTGGCTATCCGTTCTCTTTCCTTATGGTTTTTCAGGTAATACATGGCGAGGTTATAGAAATTGTCATCGGTACATTCCACAAAGTTCTGGCCGCTGACAAAGCCAAGTTCTTTCAAGTCTTTATTACCCTTTGCTATGAGCAGGGTATTGCAGGCAAGCACTTCAAAGTACTTGGCAACCGGGTAGCCATACTTGGTACCGCTGGTAATAAATATTTTGGACCGGTTAATTTCTTTTGCGTATTCTTCTCCTGTATATACTCTGCCACTTCTTTCTTTCATATCGTAGGGGTGCTGGTGATAAACAAATCCACTATACCCCTTAAATCTCTCCAATACCTTGTTTCTGAAAGGATGCATTTCTTTCTTAACTCGCCCCATAAACAAAATATCAATATCCTTTCTCAGGGACCAATCCTTGAATACCGCAGGGTTGTTGTTGAAGGGCAGCCACCTGAATTTGTTCTTAAATTCAGGAAGGGTTCTGAAGAAGAAGTCCTTAGACGGGCTAAATATGAGGTCTATTCCATTATTCTTTATAAATTCCCTTCGTTCCGAAGTTTGGGTTTGAAGGTCTATATAGTAGACTCCCTTTGGTATATTGGTCCACCCAAGGCCATAAACCCTGGGGGCATATACATGTCTGTAAACAAAATCGTAATAAAATATAAAATCAGGACGGAAGCCTCTTCTATTAAGAATCTTCAAAACATGGTTAAGTCCCCACCCATCATTTTCCCACACAACTACATTGGCATGATTATGCAATTCTAAAATAAAATCTCTTAGATGCCTGTTAATAGGCCTGTTCAATTTAGCAAATACCAAGATTCTAATTTTACTCATATATTTTCCTCCACATAAATTAGTTAAGTATAATACTACTAGGCTGGTATATTCTTATGTTGCTCGTAAAAAATATGTTACAGCCAGATATCACGATAATTGAAACTCAAGGGGATGCCGTTGCAAAACCGGCATCCCCTTCAAAAAAATAACTGATTATAGTTATGCTACTGCTAAACAAACTCAATGTTTAGAAGTAGCATAACATGCTCTATCTTGTTAATTATCCCTAAACCGTCTTCTGTGGCAAACAGAAGCCCCACTGCCCTATTGTGTTCATCCACGACTATGGAACCGCTATCTCCTTCCCTGCAGTGAATCCTGGCTGCAAGCTGGTCACAGAAAAAATATTCTTTCCCTGCAAAGGATATTGTTACGGAATAATTAACCCCGGTTATCTCGCCGTGGGTTAAGCCGGTAGTACACCCGACTTTCCTAATCCGCATTCCGGGCACCCCCGAAGCAGTTCCGGCGATTTTGCCTATACCCCTGACTTCACAGGAGATTAAGTCATAGGATAATGGCTTTGCCACGGCAGCGTCTACCAGGTTACAGCCGGTATCCATAAGGGGTATCCAATTATGAAGCCTTCCTATCATCATTGTATAAGTACCCCCGTTGATGGCAGAGGGCTGAAAAATCGGATCCCTCAACTTTGCTCTGACATCCGGTATGCTGCTGCAGTTGGCAAGCACATGATTATTTGAAAGTATTAATACTTCTCCTGTTTTCCTTTGCCTTACAACAGCTCCAAATGTTCCTCCCTTAGCCTTGGGGTGACCGATGCTGACTCCGGGCCCAACCGGCCTTCTCTTTTTTTTGTTCAAACCCGGGGGAAGAATAAATCTATTCATTGTCCAAGCACCTTTTGGTATGCTTTGAGCGTTTCCTGGGCCGCCCGTTCCCATGTATAGTTTGAAAGAATATGTTTTTGAAGTTTTTCCCCATTTTTATTTTCAAGCCCCTGCAATACCGAATGCCTTATGCTGTCAATATCATCCGGCAGGCAGTAACAGGCGAGTTTACCGAAATACTCCTCTGTACAGCCATATTTTGTAGTAGCAATTGAACATCCTGCTGCTGCAGCTTCCAGGTTTGAAAGCCCCGGCGTTTCAAACCAACTGGGAAGTACATGTATAGCTGCTGCTGCATAGCTGTCTCTAAGCTGAGCAGAACTTTGTCCCGGGATAAAAACGACATTTTCTTTTCCTGCTTTATTGCACCTTTCCCCATATTCCCGGTCGTTTACCGGCCCTATTAAAACCAGTTTTATACCTGTATCCTTAAGCGCTTCTATTAATGCCAGTTGATTTTTCCTGGGAGAAATCCTGCCAACGCACAGTGCGAAATCAGCAAAACCATACTCTTGAAAAAAACGGTTTCTGTCTCCCTGGGAAAACCTCCTGTCCACGCAATTTGGAACTACATGATAGGGTTTTTCCGTGTCAAAGTTTTTCATAATTTCCTCGGCCTCTGACTGCGAGTTGGGAAGCAGTATTGATGCCTTTGAAAGTACAATTCTTCTGAGCATATTTTGCTGGTGCCACGCTTTTCGCTTCCAGTCGGGAAGATCATTATTCATATAGTAATTGCTGTTATCCCAATAGATTGTAGAAAGTACTATGGGAATCCCCTGTTCATATGCCCTATAGGAATAAGCATAGGTTTCCACCACCCTGGTCAGATTAAACAAATGTACCAGGTCGTATCCTTTATAGTTCTGTGAAAATACGGTGGATATATCTACTTCTACTCCCAGACTGCTTAAATATTTCTTTGTATAAACCATCTGTATGCTATCTCCGGCCGGATTTGTGAGAAAGTCCGGCCTTATCTGGAACAATGCCTTCATGGTATAACCCCTTTTCAAATCTGGAATAAACTTCATTTGCAGCATTTGTCATATTGCTTGCATTATGTCTACCAATACTATATTATTGATGTACATTGGTGTCCCAAGTTTCCCGGCATGCTTTATACAAAACAATTCAAACTAAAAGCTGAGAGGTGGTTTTATGAAGAAAAAAATCTTGCAAGTGCTCGCAGTAATAACACTAATGTGCAGCGTTTTATTTATGCAGAGCGCCCTGGCAGCACCCTACAGTATGGGGAATGGCCAGAAAATAGCCTATAACCAGAGTAACAGTACATATAATAATTACTATTCAGTAAGCAAACCAAAAATTCAACCTGCTAATAGTAAGCCAGGAAGCAGCGGGAATACCGGTACCCCAATTACACCTCCTGAACCTCCCACGTCAGGATATGCAACTATCGGAGGTACAAAAGTAAACTATGGATATCCCGCCAATCAGAGCACAAACTACTATCCTATAGTTATTAACAAAGGTGCCGGAACAGGTTCGCCTTCAACCGGGCAGCCCGCGCCACAACCGCAGCCGCCTGAAATACAGGACCCTCCCGGGGGTATAGGCACGCATCAGCTTACAGCCGGTGAGCAAAAGCTTATAAACCTAATAAATGAAGAACGGAAAAAGGCAGGACTTAACCAGCTCGCTGTTGACATACAGCTTTCAAAGGTGGCAAGGATTAAATCCGAGGACATGAGAACAAATAATTATTTTTCTCATACGTCTCCTACTTACGGGTCACCCTTCCAGATGATGAAGGACTTCGGGATAACCTATAGAAGCGCAGCCGAAAACCTTGCAAAGACCTCAAGTGTGGATAGGGCGCACACAGGCTTCATGAACTCGGAGGGTCACAAAAAGAATATTCTGACCCCAGGTTTTACACATATCGGCGTTGGGATATCGGGCACCTATTATACCGAGATGTTTATAAGGAAATAGATAAAAGCAGCTGCTATCGTGAGATAGCAGCTTTTGCATCCAGCCGGACTAAGTTATTCGGGAAGGCCATTGTAGACTAAAAAGCATTCAATTGCTCAGGGAATATCTGAGTAAAGGGTAAATCAAGGAACTCTTCGCATACATCTCTTGGAATGAACTCTTCGCAGATGTCAGGTACGCAGTAACCCAGCGAGAGTACTATAAGTTCTACCCTTCCTACCACTTTGATAACCACCAGGACTCCTATTGTCAGTACTAAACAATTGTTTCTGATAGTTGTTCTCAGAGCCTCTGATCGAGTTTCCAATACGATATTAAAGGAGAATTCGTCAAAGGGATTTTCAGGTATTCTCACAGCATCATCTTTGAAAAAGTCAACACAGCTTTCAACTGTAATCAAACTTCCTTCTGCATTTCTTACCCTTACTACAAAGGGTATCCTGAGTGTGAAAGTAATTCTGTTTAGCGTGGGATCCGTGTCCTCCAATGGGGTTATGTTTAATGTTCCCTCCACAATAAATCCCGGCTGAAACGTTGCATCTACAAAAGTAAATGGTCCTCCACTGTCCGGCAATTCAACTATTGCTTCTGGGATGCATTCTCTTTGGAAGCATTGGAAAAACACTTTATCGGTAATCACGCACTCCGGAATTGGCTCATAAGGTTCCTGTTGCAGAAACCTTGCTTTTTTGACTTCCATATACTATCCCCCTTTTACTAATATAAAATCCGATGATAATGCATCTGTACTGTCACTTCCATATTATGAATACGTAAATGAAATGGTGAAGAATTTACCCAATAAAGTTTAAGCCTTTAAACCGGCTATCTAACGCCGGTAAATGCTTATCGTCCATGCCCTGATGCACATATATCCGATTATTCAGCATATAATTTACTAACAAGCCATAGGGTGGTGATATAGTGTATGGACAAATGTATTTGCAATGAATACATAGTTATAAAAAATAAAACTCAATTTTGGCACTTTACATACAAACAGAACAGTATAATATATAAAATCCGTGGCCAAGATGGTGACTGGGCAGATGATACCAAACTGCTGGACAATGTATTGGACGATTTTTCAATTGATATTGACTCATCAGGAAGCCTTCACCTGATGTGCTTAAATTCGAAGGGTGAACTACTATACTTTGTGCACAACGGTACCCATTGGTATAATAAAGTACTTGCAACTTTCCCTCTGGATAGATACAGGCTGAAATATTTAACAATTTCATGCCGGGGTAAGCATATAAACACATTTTTCGCCGTATGCCCTCTGAAAAGCTCAAGCGTTTGCAGTATACAACATAATTTCTGGAACGGCACCAAATGGGAAAATTTCAAGGTGGTCCGAATAACGGGAGGCAGCATCATCGATCCCTTTCATGTGGGATATGACCATACCGGCACCATTCACCTTGTTTACAAAGCCCCTAGGCTAGGTGTTCAGCAATTGTACTACTGCAAATTCCGCACAGATTATTCTGTATGGGGCAACCCCGAAAAAATTACAGTAGCAGCTGGGAGAGATTCCTATCACTATGCCATGACAGACAATAAAGATACCCTGCATCTGGTGTGGAACCATCCGACAAATAGTGTTATGCAGATCAAATATCTGCAGCGCGCCCGAATAAGCTATCCCAGAGGCATATGGAAAAACGATTTTATTATCTCCGGGGAAGGAGCAGATAACAAACAACCCCTTTTCTACATAATCGGTAATACTCTATGGGTTGTATGGATACACAAAAATTCACTTTTCGGCAGCTTCAGCTATGATGAAGGTAAAAACTGGACCAGTCCGGTTCGCATAGATATTCCGCTGGATTGCCAGTTAAAAATATATAAAGTAGTATTAAGCACTAAGGAGTATCCTGAAATCTCAGTTGCACTTGCCTATGGTTATGAAAGGGAGGGAAATATTATTATCCCCGTTATAGATGATGATCTCGACAATGAACATCCAAAAGCGGAGGACCAAAACAAGAGCATTGATGTTGATGGAGAAAAGATTATTGAGTATGCTATTGAAGCTAAAAACTATGTCGGAAAACTGGTTGAAGAGGTAGGTAAAATTGAAGGCAAAAAAAAAGGAATTGAAGAAATGATACTAAGACAGACCGATGAAATTAACAGAACCTACAGCAACCTGGAGGACTTCAGAAAAGAGGTGCAGCAACTGGGGGAAGAACTGGAACGGATTAAAAATGAAAACTCCGGCATAGTATCCTCCATAAGCAATTGGCAAAACAAATTCAAAGAACATCAACAGGCCCTTGAAGAGATGAGCAACAAGCATATTGAGCTTTTCGAGAGTTCCAAGGCACTTTCAGAACGCAGCCTAATTAAGAGAATACTGGATTATTTCAAGTAATCTTTAAAAAACTTTGGTGTAATTTATAGAGTGACCGATTTTTGAAGCTTTGTATACTCCCTTTATGGACATTCTGTAACCAAGTATCTGATCGCGTATATGTTTTATTCTCATCAAATCGCCCCAGGCAACCAACGAAGAATTGCAGCTTTTACCCAGCTTGCCGGGGGTGGGCCGCAGTTCAAGGCTATAGCCCTTTTGCTTAAGCATGGATTCCATATAAATGGCCTGACTTCTGGAGTTAAAAACAAAATAATACTGAGCTGTCATTTTTTACACTCCTTACTAGCTTTATACCATATATTATTAAGTATCCAGCTTAAAGGTGACAGCTTACAGATTTTTACCTCGGTTTATCTGCTATACATAAACAATACAATTTAGGCCTATATTAATATTAATATAGGCCTAAATTGTTGTTAGTAGAAGACTTTATGCCAGACGTATAATGGTCAGGCTGGCACCGGCACCGGTTTGAAGGACGATTGCACCGAGGAAGCCAAACAACTCAAGTGTAATGGTTGAATTAGCCGGCAGGTCCACAATTATTTCCGCATTATAGTTATTTAATACCAAGACTGGGTTAATTATAGATGCAGGATTTGGAACGCCATTGATTAGCAGCTGTGAACCCAGTAATAAGCCAACAGTCGTATTCACATTGTACGAAATATAGTACCTACCGGCTGGCTCTACGGTGAATACCGTACTGTCTACGTTTGGAGTAATATCGGCCGATAAATTTTGTTCATTAGGAAGGGGTATTGGGGTACCGCCAATTGCTAGTACAATGGCTTCACCTTCTGTGTTAGCAGCAAACCCGGAGGTTTCAGTTGTATTAAGTCCGGGAGGTCCTGGAGGTCCTGGAGGTCCTGGAGGTCCTGGAGGTCCGGCGGCACCGGCAGCTCCGGGAGGACCGGCGGGTCCGGCAGCTCCTGGAGGTCCGGCAGCTCCGGCAGGTCCCGCAGGACCGGCGGGTCCGGGAAGACCGGCGGGTCCTCTTCTACAGGTAGAAAAAGGTATGCACCAACTGACCGGTTTGGTTGGACAGCAAGGATTTTTAGGCGGAAAACCGGGTTTGATTGGTACATAGTTGGGTTGGCTCTGGTTATTATTGTTACCCATTTGTATTTATTCACCTCCTTTCTATTTGGTATGTAATCAAAACCTATGCTTCAGTCATTAGCTAAAATATGGAGATAGAAGGGAGATAACAATGCTCGTTTTGGACAGCAGTTATCTGCATTACATAATATTGGCCTTCATTGGATTATGACACTTTAAAATATGTTTTCGTTTATGTAGTTGGGGGGGTAACCCCCAACTACATAAAGCTTCCAAGGATGCTCCGGATTTCTCCCCGGTCGGTTACTATGGGTCCAACGGTATAATTCTTGTTAAAGGTGAACAGCGTATTTTGCGAATGGACATGGCTAATGAAATTTGCACCGCCCAGCAGCTCATATTTAAGCTCCAATGCGCTCCAATGCCCTTGAGGAAGCCTGTGTCTTTTGCCGCTAATGAAATCTTCTACCCTGTATACAAGCGCATGATAGGGCGGGGACTTGTGTAAGTATTTAGCTATCCTGTGGTTGACAGAATCATATATATATCCATTGCGTGATATAAGCACCTGGGTCTCCGGCTTAGGATTATAGTCTTGTAGTTTTTGAATAAATGATTTATTATACAAATCGTCACTGTCAAGCCTTACAATATAAAGATGGTCGTAACCCTTTGCACTTTTTATGATTTCTCTGTTATATACATTTGCCTCAATGAACTTAATATTAGACGGCAAAGGAGGATACTTCGAAAGCGCCTGCTTTATCAGTTTTACGGTACTGCGGTCATAACGCACCAGTGCAATAAAGCTTTGATTGCTCTGGCCCAATAAGCTCTTAAGTGTATAATTCATAAATATTTTCATTCTGTTTTCTATCCAGTCTTTATCATAGATTTGGGAGCTCCTTTTCCAGGCATTAAACAAAATATCCACTATAATTCTTTTTGCTTTTTTCATACTGAAACCTCCATTCCAAATAGTTTTCAGCTGCGGCCTATCAAAAATGTGTAAAATAATGGGGGTATAGATGTTTGTTATTGTCTACCCATTCTTCCATTTGGCTTATCATTTCAGCGTAAGCAGGGACAGGATAATTGAAGTCTTCACGGGTATTAATAAGGCTTTTGTCCGAAACCATATCCTCAAATTCTTCGATTTTGATATCGTTACGGTGGAACTTCTGTTTCAAGATTGTAAGCAGCCGGTGTTTTGAAATCTTGTTTCTGTTAACGAAATGAACCAAGCCGCAGGTATTGCTGTCCAGCAAGACCTCCACCAGCTTTGCCAGTTCTATCGTAGTAACGCCGTTCCAGAATACCTGCGTATACCCGTAAATGGTACTCTTACTTTTCATGAACCAGTTAAACAATCCAATGCCCTCCGGTCGCATATCAGGGCCAATAATAGATGTTCGAATGGTTATATCCTTATTATTGACTATCTCCCCGATGGCCTTTGTTCTGGCGTAAAAGTCATCTCCATCCCTAAAGGCGTTTTCAGGATAGTCACCGTCTTTTCCTGAGAACACACAATCGGTACTTAAGTGTATAATCCGGGTGCATGACCCTCTATACTTGCTTTCCAAATAATGCGGCAGATAGGAGTTTAAAAATACAGCCTTATCCTTTTGGGCCCATGCAAATTGGTTCAGTATGCCTATACAGTTTACTATTACATCGGGCGATACTTTCTCTAAACAATCATCCAGCCTGTCGATATCCATGGCATCGATTACAACGGTATGCTGATTGAGGCAGCTCCTTCGCGAAACGTTGAACACCTTACAATATGGGTTTTTACTGAGCCACATTGTTATTACGTGCCCGGCCATGCCGGTTGACCCTAAGACCAAGATCCTTTTCATTCCTTCCACCCCTCACGTGAAACTGATTATTCTCTGTAGCCCTTTCCAGAGTCTGAGGCTGAAGACAGTTCATTTTTAATGTATTCAATGGCCATGAGCTTTTGCTTTATTTCTTCTACCGAAAGCCTTTGGGTATTATGAGAATTGAAGTCGGACAGACCGGATATCTTTGTTTGGCCTGAAGCAAGGAACTTATTGTAGTTTAAATCCCTGTTATCCGCCCTGATTCTAAAATATTTGTTCCGGTCCTCAGCTTTCACCATCTCCTCTCTGGTTACAAGGGTTTCGAATAATTTTTCACCATGTCTTGTTCCAATGACCCTGACATTCACTTTTGTATCAAATATGTCCATTAGAGCGCTTGATAGGTCTTGGATTGTAGAAGCAGGCGCTTTGTGGACCCAAATATCTCCCTGTTTACCGTACTTAAACGCATGCAGTACAAGGTCCACAGCCTCATCAAGGGACATCAGAAATCTGGTCATCATTGGGTCTGTCATTGTTATGGGGCCTCCGCCCTTTATCTGGTCTATAAAAAGAGGAATTACCGAACCCCTTGAAGCCATAACGTTGCCATACCGTGTGCAGCATAATACCGTATGGCTGTCGGACAGTGTCCTTGATTCTGCCATGATAAGTTTTTCCATCATGGCTTTGGAAATGCCCATAGCATTTATTGGGTATACTGCCTTATCGGTGCTAAGTGCAATAAGCTTTTTTACTCTATTATCAACAGCAGCATTTATTACATTTTCTGCTCCAAGGATATTTGTTTTCACAGCTTCCATGGGATAAAACTCACAGGACGGCACCTGTTTAAGCGCAGCGGCATGAAAGATATAGTCAACGCCCTTCATTGCATGGTTAATACTGCTGTAATCCCGCACGTCTCCTATATAGAACGTTATCCTGGGATCTCTGAATGCATGCCTCATATCGTTTTGTTTCTTTTCATCTCTGCTGAATATTCTTATCTCTTTAATAGGCGAGTTTACAAATCTGTTCAGCATTGCATTGCCAAAGGAACCCGTTCCTCCGGTTATCAACAGCGTTTTTCCGTCAAACATCATAGGCCTCCTGTCCAGTGCTTGGATTAAGCTTAGTCTTAAGCACTATGTATAACGCTGTAGTCCCGATTTCTAATTTACTATATGCCGGCACATAGTTTTTGTAACTTCATATATGCTATTAGAAAATTTTACTATACTTTCATTAAACCCCAAGTTCACTATTTGTGCTATAACGGAATTTGGTGAAAATGAACCTATATATAAAATGCTAATAAAGTTACATTCCTTTATTTGTCATTCTGAGGGCAAAGCCCGAAGAATCTTGCTTAGAGATAGATCCTTCGCTTGGCTCAGGATGACAGCAGTGTAAAGTTTTTATCACGTTATATATAAATAAAATATCTAGAGTGTCATTCTCCAATCAATACCAATAATATGTATTATGATATGCAAGAAAACATATACCGTAATAAGTAATCATAGCAGACATTATTGTTTCCCTGCTATTCACACATTAGAATTAATAACCGAGGGGATTTTTTTGTTGAACATTCAAGATAAAAAAAGACATTGACATTTGCGGTATACCAGAAGAAATCTTTAATACCATCACATACCATATCGAAAGGAGGTGAACTAATTATTATGGATAGTAGTGATTATCAAAATAAATGTAACAAAGTGCCAGTCAAGCCGGCATATCCGCCTAAAATTCCTTGCTGGCCAACCAAACCAGACAGTTGTGGTATACCTTTTTCTACCTGTAGAAGAGGACCTGCCGGACCTCCCGGGCCTGCCGGAGCTGCGGGACCTGCGGGACCAGCCGGCCCTGCCGGGGCCGCCGGGGCTGCCGGACCTGCCGGACCTGCCGGAGCTGCGGGACCTCCAGGACCTCCCGGACCCGCCGGCACTAACGGATTAGCGGAATATGCATACATTTATAATTTGGATGCGCAGGTTGTAGCTTTAGAAGCTGATATATTGTTCAGCAACAATGGTATTATTGTTGGTACCATTACCCATGCACCAGGAACATCCACAATACAGCTCGGTAGTGCTGGTGACTATGCGATCTGGTTTTATGCAGCAGGAGTAGAGCCAAACCAATTTACTCTATTTCAAAATGGCGCTCCGGTTGGAGGTAGCGTGTATGGCTCAGGTGCCGGAACGCAAATGAATATGGGAATGGTAATTGTAACTGCCGCTGCTGCCGACACGCTAACTGTGCGAAACCATACAAGTGCCGCTGCGGTTACGCTACAGACGCTAGCAGGAGGGACTCAGGTAAATTCAAATGCTTCAATACTAATTCAGAAAATAAGCCCATAGAATAATTTAACTAACAGACGAGAGGACAGGGAACTGTCCGGCGGCATTGAGCGGTCATGGAAATATAGAGACAACAAATGCAGCGATAGGGGCGAGCCGTCCCCTGTCGTTGCATTTGTTGAGTTGATAGCCAAGGAACTGACCCGTGCAGGTCTAATGGTTATCCGGATAAGTACCCACCCGAACTTCAGGAGATAGACCACTAATGCTAAAAATGTATTGAAGTATATTATGTCATCACATAGAATTATAGGTAAAGCAGGTGGCAATTTAGCATGGGGGCGGTTATTTTGAAGGATAGGTCAAACAGCGGGATGAGCAAAGGTATAGTTAAGATTGCAGCTGTTCAGATGAACCCGGTATTTGGAGAAAAGGATGGCTCTATCAGATCCCGCCGCTAAGGACAGCCAGGAAATACTCTATGCGGATATTAACATTGAGGAAGCAAGGCATATGAGTCTGTAGAGCCGGGATGAAAGCTTGCATGAAAGGCCATGTGACCTTTATAATTGGATGCTTGGATATCAGTGGATTTCAGGACAACAAAGGTGAGGTGGCATTTTATGTCGCCTAAACCCCAGCTATGCTGCTTAATATTTCCCGTTAATCTAACGGGGGGTGCAATCAAAAAAAATCAGGCGTCCCGGTAGGGGGCGCCTGATTTTTTGTATATTACTATTCAATACTGTCATCCGTGTCTTCCTGGTCATCTCCATCTGCTTCCTCTTCATCGTCTTCTTCGGGCTCTTCCTGGTCATCTTCGCCATCATCAATATCTATGGTTTGGGTATCCTGGTCCCATTTCACATTAAGCCCCAAATTTTGTGTCAGGAATCTTAAGGGTACAAATGTCCTGTTGTTTATCAATCCCGCCGGGACGTCTATTTCTTGTTCTTCACCATTTACATATATAGTACTGCTTCCAAGAGTAAGCACTATTTCCTTGTCACCTTTGACTATTGTTACGGTTTGGGTATCTTCATCCCAGGAGACTTCTGCTCCAAAGCCCTGTACGATAGCTCTGACTGGAATTAGCGTTCTGTTGCCCTTTATTACCGGCGGAGTATCAAACTTAATATTTACAGTGTCCGAAATAACATTCTCCACAGGAAGAACAAACAAATCCGGGTCCTGACCCAACTCCTCGGCAATATTTCCTAACTGCTCCAACTCCTGCTCGGTATACCTGTTTCTCATGGTCAGTTTCATTTGTCCTATCAGTTCTTTCATCTGAGCTTTGTAACTTTCCTGTGTGGTTTTCATTTCCTGTAACTGCAGTCTCAATTGTGCGGCAAGCTCGTCATCTCCGCTTTCTTCGGCCGCTTGGCATGAAGCCTCAAGCTGATCAATTTCCTGTTCCAGCTCATCTTTTACTGTCTCTACCTGGTCTTTTTGCTCTTTTAGAAGGCCTTTTAATGCTTTTCCCGGTTTTTCCGCCTTTCCATCGTTTCCTTTAGCATTCCCTTTGCCGTTAGACTTGCCCTTTTGCTCATTGGGCGTTTCAATGCTGTTTCCATCATCGGTATCAATGTCATCTGCTTCATCAGCCAAAGCATACAATGGGAATGATAAAGCCATAATCATGACAAGGAATAAAGCTAAAAACCTTTTTGAATAATTCATAAGTACATCCTCCTTTTAAATTATTTGTTTAAGTTTTCATTCACAATAAGTGAATAAAAAGACCTATTCGGCCTGAAATAAGCGGAATAGGTCAGTAATTAATTCGCTTATCCAGGCAGCCCGACTGCCGTAGCGGGTTTACCGCCTTAGGTTCGTAGCTTTGCGCCCCTTCTTTTCAAAAGGTTTGCCTTTTTCTGAACAGGTGGTATTAAGTTTTCCGGGGGTTTTCTTTATATCATGGATTTTGTAATAGTAATTCGGAGTTTACCCGGGGAATGTGTCGGTACTAAGGAACTTTTTATTAAATTTTTAGCATTATAAAGGGATGACCCATACAGGTCATCCCTGTTAATTCTTAAGATATATGTCCAGTGGTATGCATCAGCCTGGGGATATTTTGTACTGCATTACTTGTAACGATAGAATTTTGTACTCCTGTCGGGGTCATATCTGGCCAATTTATCTCTGGAATCCTCATCGATAACGTAGCCAACAATATCCGCATCTTCAAATTCATCTTCGATTTTCTCAAACACGTCTTCCATGAACCATCTGATTTCATTATTATGCAGGTCATCCCATTCATCATCGTATCTTTCATAATCTATATATATATTATAAGTAATATCATCTTCATCGCCAACCAGCTTAAGGCTCAGCCTGATGTCGTCAAAGTAATCGTAGCAAAAATCATCCAGATCGTCCTCAAGGTCACCCAGGTCATCTTCGTTTGAAGCATTGAGAATAACTGTGCCTCTTGCAGAGGTGTCAAATTTGTACAATTTGCGGGAAGTACTTCCCGAGGTATCCTTGAAATATCCATCAATATTTGCCTTGGGGAATTCATCTAAAATTTCATCGCATATATTCTGCAGATAGGTTTTGATATTGCTTGTTGTAAGTCTGTTCCACTCTGTTTTATGGTCATTCAGGTCAAAGTTTATTTTTACGGTAATATCATTCCTGTCCCCAGAGAGCACGATTTCGAAAGAAATATTTCTATATTTATCATAGGCATGGTTGAGGTCGTCCTCAAGGTAGTCCATGTTGGTCATTATATATGAGCCAGTGGTGGGCTCAAGCTGACTGAGTCTGGTTTTAAGCTGTGCTATCTCCATGTCTTTCATATGCAACTGATGCATCAGTGAATCAGTACTGGCATCGTGCTTGTCTGAAATTAAAACTGTGTAGTTGGTCTGGTCCCATTTAACATTTTTGTTAAATATGTCGGCCAGCATACGCACCGGAACATAGGTAATACCGTCTACGATGAAAGGCTGAGTATCAGTATATACTTCCTGACCGTTGCTTCTAATCTTTATGTTCATATACCATGCTTCCAGCATTTTTTTATTTCCCAGAGCAAAACCCTGGGATGCCAGAGACAACATTATGGTCAATACGACAGTCACCAGTATTACTTTCTTGATAGTTTTTAGTGCCATCATAATACCTCCCGGATTATATTGAGCATCATATACTCGACTTTCTCTCACCAACCATTCCCAGTATACCATTTATTGACCTTAGTTGCCAAATTTGACGAAAAAATGAATAAGATGTTCCCCGGGCAGGAGAAATGGGATAGAGATATGAAGGAATTACTTGTAGTCCACAGGAGGAGAGTGGAAGAACTTCTAAGGGTTAACAGGTAATTCTGACTACAGAGCTATGGGTACTTGTCAGACTATTTAGGGTTTTTGGTTGACTTTGAAGGCTTAGAGGGTTTACCGGTACCGCAGGGTTTCTTGGTATCCTTCTTATCTGCCATAAAGACCACTCTCCATCTTATTTATAATACTCTCCTCCATTTGGAGATATTCAACAGCATATGGAAAATTCCTCCACGCTATTGAGGCGGCAACCGGGAAAATTTTCGTCTAAAATGGTACATATATTGTCAAGGGGCCTGTCCCTCTGACAATATGTCCCTCTGACAATAATGCGGATTGCCACCCAAAGAATAGAGAGCGTTGAGCCGGTTGATAATAAGCAGCTGCTGGTGTACCAGGTAGAGTGTAAACCCTTTAAGGTTCCCTTTGGTATCACAGGGTTTAAAATGGCGGATTTGGTGGCTTATCAATCAAAACCGTAGCGGGATAAGGACGGATAGGGCTGTAACAGAATACTATCCACCGCATACATTATATAGTGTAATTACTGCGGTGGGGAAGTGGCTTAGGTGTTTTATGCGTTTCTTATTGCACTTGCAACCAGTATTGACAGCTTTATTATTGGCATAAGCTATGGTATAAGGAAGATAAAGATACGGATGCATATAATACTGCAGATAAGTTTGATTTCGGTGGCAGTTATTGGTACTTCAATGTTGCTGGGTCATGGAGCTCTATATTTTGTGCCCGAAGTCTGGGGCAGGCTCATAAGTTCCAGTATTATTTTTTTGTTGGGGCTTATATTTTTCATACAGGCTTTTATTAAATACAAGTTTCCTGTCGATGAAACAGGTAAAAGATTTATCGGTAGGGTAAAGATTGATTGTTTCGGTATAATAATTGAGATTCTACGGCAGCCGGAAAAAGCCGATTTTGACAATTCGAATACTATAGATGCCAGGGAGGCCATATTTCTGGGGACTGCCATTTCCCTTGATGGGGGTGCGGTAGGGTTTGCATCCGCCATGTCTGGAATAAATATTCCCCTTACGCTGCTCTGCTGCTTTATACTGAATATTTTGTGCATAGTTACCGGGCTAAGTCTTGGTAAGCTATATTCACACCATCATATCCAAGAAAGGGCGAGCCTTTTACCCGGCGTAATATTGATGATATTTGGGTTATTAAAGCTGCTATAATGCGCACCGGCAAGTGCCGGGAGGCATTATACAACCGTAAAGCTGTAAGGAAGGGGTAAGGTTGGTTGGTTTGGGTAGATTGAGTAAGCCCAACTGAAACGGGGAACTATAGATAAAGATGTCCAAGAAGCAGGATATACGCAGTATAGACCGCAACCAATACTGCAGACTGCAGCCTTGATGTTCTTTTTTTTATAATGCAAGGTATGAGCAAAACAGCAATAAGCAGCAAGGATACCGGCAAATCCAGATACAGGTTTCTTGGTTTGACAGGAATGTTGGAAAAGTGTGAGGATACTCCCATGACCATACTTATGTTCAATATATTAGCCCCAATAATATTGCCCATGGATATAAATTTGTGCCCTTTAATAAGTGCAGACAGGGAGGTTGTTAATTCGGGCAGCGAGGTGCCCAGGGCTATAAGGGTAAGACTTAAAACCCCTGCGGGTACCCCGATTAGGATGGCTATGTACGAACCGTATTCTACCAGTATATCTGCACCTACGACTACAAGAGTTATGCCCAATACAAATTTTGAAAAATTTACTATGGTATCCCTAAGTTTAATTGTCATGTGGTCTATGTGGTTCATTTGTCCTTCGGATTTTTTATATCTTATCACTGCAAAATTGATAATAATATAGGCGGCAAAAAGTAACAAAAGAAGACCTGAATCCAGGCTCCCTATCATAGTGTCGGCAGCCATCAGATATATTATCAGTCCATAGGCGGCCAGCAGAAATCCATTCAAACAAAAAATACGTGGATTTATTATCCTTGAGGGCGAAAGTAGGGTGGTCAGTCCCAGTACCAAGCCGGTGTTGCATATCACCGAGCCGACTGCATTCCCTATAGCCATATCGGGGTGCCCTTCTATACAAGCAATGGATGATACAAAGAGTTCCGGAAGGGTAGTTGCAATACTTACAACTGTTGCTCCTATGACAACCTCTGGCACGCCGGTAATCCTTGCTATCCATACCGCCGAGTCCACAAACCAGTCTCCACCCTTAACAAGCATTAACAGCCCTATAGAAAACATGATATAAGGAACGGTTGAAAGAAACATTATGAAACCTCCATTTTGCAAATTATAGATACAGGACTACAGACAGTCCATACATATTCAATTATGTATATGTCTTTATGAGCGGAAAAAGAATAAACAGATGAGGGCGCATGAAGATAAAAGAATGGCAGTCAATGCCACTAGAGATGATATACTCATTTGTGTTTATGGATGCTTATTATCGAAATTTTGCTATAAGCTATATATTAGAAGATAAGGGATGAAGGGCACATAGTAAATAAGGCTGCATATATCCCCGGCACTTATAATTACTTATATAGTAAGAGGTTAATGAAGAATCCAATCTAATGTAATAAAAGAACCGGTTCTTTATATTTTTCTGTGTGTTTTTTGTAGTTTTTTATATGATTTTCCCTGTGTTTTCATAGTTATTGGCATATGATAATAATTTCCATATCAAATCATACCATAATTCGATATAACATGAAGAAACTATCTATACTGACAACATCCTCAAAGATTAAGAATATTGTCGGAATAAAAGCCAAGGCCTGTCACAGGTTACAACACATTTTTCAGATCAAATGGATTATTATTTATAAATACAAGCTGTTTAATTTTCGGTAACATATGTCCAGTATTCATACCAGGACGATACATAAAAATACTAATAAATGTCCCGGAAGGCGGATTGCAAAGTGACGATAGGGAGGAGGTGACGGCTAAAGGGTACTGTTCTCACAAGATATACTAAAAAAGAGGGGGGTTTTGAGTTGATGAGAAATCTTGGCAAGTTGGTTGCGTTTATGATGGTTCTACTGCTTTTTATGTCATGTGCTTCGTTTGCCTGGGCTGTGCCCGCAACACCTGAAAATGCGCTGGAGATTCATGAAGATGCAACGGTGGTTGACACGCATAATGACACAATGCTGAGAGTCATTGATAGAACAACATGGCTGCCTGCTAATAATATCGGTAACCTTTTGGATAATGCTCAACTGGATATACCAAAAATGCAGGCCGGCGGGTTGGATGTAGCTTTCTTTGGTTCATATACGTCGGGATATACACAGCCCGGCCGCTCCAACAGCAGGCTGTTGGCTTTGATAAATGCTCTGCACTGGAGCCAGCGTATGAATGAAGAAAACTTCGGCCTTGCCACATCTGTAAATGAAATTGAACGCCTGGTCAAGGAAGGGAAGTCGGTAGGCGTTCCCACCATAGAAGGAGCGTACTCCCTGGAAGAGTACAACGCTATTGAATTATTAAGGCAGTATTACGACCTGGGGATCAGGGCGGTTGGTCTGTGCTGGAGCAATTCAAATTCACTGGGTGAAGGAGTAAACGAAAGATATGTAGACGGAACTCCATCCGAAGGCGGGCTGACAGAGCTTGGCGTTGAAGTTGTCAAAGAAATGAACAGGTTAGGTATGATTGTTGACGTATCCCATATGAATGAAGAAACTTTCTGGGATGTTATACAGGTGGCCGAAGCGCCGGTAATGGCTTCCCATTCAAACGTCTGGGAGTTATACAATCACGTTAGGAACCTTAAAGATGAGCAAATCATTGCCCTGGCAAATAGCGGCGGTATAGTTCAGCAGAACTTTTATGCAGGATACCTGGGACCTGTCGGGGATCGTGACCTGAAAAAACTGGTAGACCATATAGAATATGTTGTGGACTTGGTAGGCATAGACCACGTAGGCCTGGGTTCCGATTTTGACGGAGGCGGAATGCCTGTCGACCTTCCGAATGCTTCATTCTATTACAGGATAACTGAAGAGCTTGTTGAGCGCGGGTACAAAAAAGCGGAAATAGAAAAAATCCTTGGGAAGAATTCCCTTAGGGTGATGAAGGAAGTTCAGAATCTGGCAGAAAAGAGCCCGGCTGATGCAGGTCAGGGTATTACAATAATCCCGGATCTGGAAATGGGTGACAGCTTTGACAGCCCGGCTCCTCTTTTGACAGCCCGGGTTCGGAGAGACAAAGGGAGCCACATCGATGAGTCGGGTTTCCGGGTTATCATTGATGGTATAGTATATACTCCCGAATACCATGCCCAAACGGGTGTATTGTCTCTGCAGGTCCCCGAACCCTTGGTGGAGAAGTTTCATGTCATTACCTTCGAAGGAGCAAATCACAGCGGGAAAATAACCCGTGAAACAAGGATATTCTACATTGAGGAATAGAGCACCTGCCGGTCTGGGTTAGATACCCGGAGCAGTAGCTGCTTGGTTCCCGTCTGCCATGTTATTTGCTTACAATAAAACAGCGGCCCACTTTTAAGGGGGGGCCGCTGTTTATTACTCTTGTTGCTCAAAAGCTTCGAAAGCTTCACCGATATTTCCCATCAGGGCGTTGATTAAATCGTCATCCGGTACGATAATCCACGTTTTATCCTGCTTTTTTAATGTGAATTCTACTACATTTGTGGCCATTGGAACATTGGGATCTGAAAGGCTGTCTTCGAAGTATTGTTCTGCAATTTTATCCATGTCCTGACTGTTTGTATCCTGGGAGAATGCGTTGGTAAAGGCTAATGTAAACAAATCGCCCATTGCCTGGGTAACTATCCGTAACAGGTCGGGTGATGTTATCTCGGTTTGGACACTTGCCGTATCATTATCCTTTGAAGTGGATACTATCTTATAAGACAGTTTGGAAAAAATCAGCTTACTCAATTTCTCTTCTTCCGGACTGTCAAGGCTTATAATTGGCTGGTCAGCTTCGGTTTCCACATATTGCAATGCGGTTTCAAAATCTCCCTGTTTTACTGCGTCCAGGAAATCGGTTACGGTTTTGTCGGGTGATGCAGCCGAGCAACCAGTAAGACTTATAAACACTAGTACCAAGGTAAGAAGTAAAGCTATTATGGGCTTGTTTCCGGGAAGATTCATAAACTACCTCCTTTAATTTAAGCTTTCTCTTGCACGCCGGATAATACATAAAAAATTCCAATATAGCCATATTTATAATTATAACTGCTGCCGGGCTCTGTTTCAAATTCATAATTGGTACTGTAGAGCAAAGGAACAGATATATGGTCTTTTGTTTAAGGTAGTATCGGCCGTATGCAGCATATATGTCTCCAAGCCCCTTATTTTAAACCCTGAAACATGTAAATCTGATTGTCTTTGTATGATTTTGCATTGCGTTGATATATTCTGTCGCTATCAGTGAGAGTACCGCATAACAGAGCAGAATGCGGATTATGGCCTCGAAGATTCTTCAAAGCAGTTTTCTCACTATAGTTTGCATAACAGTATCTGCAGCCATTCAGGCAGGTATTATACATACCGATGTCAATACTCTCCGCGCAGCCGCAGCCTGACCGTTGTCCCTTATCTTTTTTCATATTAAGCTTGCAGCCGATAATTCTTTCGATGAGCTTGCCATCAATACACTTTGCATGCCCGATATTATAATTGGTCAGGTCGATTGTTTCGGCACACGTATCAATCTGAAAGCCGAATTCGCGAGCGGTTTTGGAAAACCCCTGTGCAATTTCGATTTTGTCCCGGTCAGCAAGCGTGCGTATATTGAGATTCCTTAGGTTGTTTGCGGTCTTACGGTACAGGTCAATAAAACTAATAATACACTTTTCAGTATACCCTTTTAACTTGCCGGCCATTTTCCCAAAGTAGTGGAGATGATAATTAATGGTATACTTATCATTAATTAATATGGGGTCATACCTCCAAATCACCTTTTCTGTGCCAATTTTTTCGGAAAGCCTGATGAAACTTTCTGTTACAATCTCACTCTTTGACGGGATATTTGGCTCTATATCCTTCCCGTAAGGGTTCAATGTAAACTGAAAATAGTAATTGTATTCATTTATTTCATCAAGCCTGTCAATCATTCCGGCAGGATTTTTTGTCCAAAAAACAATACAGTCAACGACATCAGGTGTTAGCGTTATTTTACTTACATGATGCGCATTTATAGGATTTCGCACCAGTGCGTAACCGTCCTTAATTCTATTGTAAAACCAGTCGGAGTAGTAATTTGGGATATCGGTTCGCCGGCTTGCGCTGATTATCATAGCCATCGCTCCAATTGTATTGCTAATCTTACTTAGTTAATCTATACTTCTCATGCATTTGTAATGGGCGGCAGCGAGAGCATCCGCTTGATGCCTCGGAATATGTAAAAGGCCAGGGAGAGATGTTCGAAGAATTGGTCCCTAGGCTGACATAGGAAAACAAATTCAATTGCCATCTTGTAAAGAGGTCAGCCCGACGGGTGAAAATGAGTAAAATAGGCACTTCATGTTTTGACATAATTGTGAAGACAGAGCTTCAAAGCTTCTATTGGAGTAGCCGCTAAAGAAGAACAATGTATATCATGACCCGTTTGCCAGGCCCTATTCCGATTAGTCAAAGTGCAACAGGGGACAGGTATACATACAACATACTTGCTCCTTTGCATTCGCGAAGCAACAGAACCGTCCCTCCGCTTCCTAATCGGTATAATTGATAATTTCTTCTATAAAACTGTCAACCCCATCAATTTGTCTTTCAATCAAGTTAATAATCCTGGCAAGTTCGGACTGAAATTCTCCTTTACCATGAATTTCTACAACTCTTGTATCCCTGCGGCTTTGAACGGCAAGCATATTGGTTTTTGTGTGACTTGAAAGTTGAGAATCAGTTTGGGTAAGAGTAAATATAAACACATATCCGTTCTTAATTTTTGTATAATAAGAGCTTAGCATATCAATCTTAAACTGGCTGTAGTTTGACATGTGGTAATCTTCTATATAAGATTGCAGCAATTTGTTTTCATGAGAATAATCAGAGTTATAGAGTCTGTTCCATTTAATCTGACCGTTTGTTGTTCTCATAGCTAATTTTTCTATTAATAGGATTTCTCTTGTTTTATCTGCCTGCAAAAAATCTCCTCCTTACAAAATCATCAAAAAATACACCATCACTTTTTCCTCAGCTTCCCTGCATGGTTGTATTTCTGCCTGAGCAGATCTATGTACTCTTTAACCTTACTGACATCTTCCTTACATAAGCCCGAGTTGTCCAGGAAGTGATAGTCGTCGGGATGGTCCTTTGTCCCGGCTTCTTTTCCGGGATAGGGGTTACGGACATCGGTACAGCCAAAAAGATAATCCAACGAAACATTAAAGTATTGGGCTATTTTAATCTTTATTTCATCACCGGGCATCCTTTTCCCGGATTCATACTGGGAAAGGGTGGTGTTGCTTATATTGAGATATTTGGCCAGTTCTAACTGGCTTAGTTTCTTTTCTATTCTAAGTTTTCTGATACGCAGGCCCAGTACAGTATTAAGCATAAGTATCCCCATTTCACAAATAGTGAACTTATCATCATTATAGCAGAAAAATATTTAGTTGTAGTGTGTTTCACAAAATGACAAAAAATGTATTGACATTTGCAACAAGAGAAAATATAATAAAGTTTAGGGTTTGCTTTGCGTGAAATATCGGAGGTGAATGGTATGGCAAACAGGCTTAGGATTTATAGACTGAGAAAGAGGTTCACACAAAAGCAGATGGCGGAAATGCTGGGCATAGCAACCAGTGCGTACAACATGATAGAAAACGGAAAGAGGAAAGTAAGTTTGCAGAGAGCAAAACAACTGGAGCAAATACTTGATGCAGGAATAGATGAGCTATTTCTGGAAATAAATTCGCAGCGAAAAAAACACCATAATCCCACACAAACATAAAAGCCCGCCTATAAGGCGGGCTGATTATTTTGTGGGTAAACAGTATTTTTATAATGTAAATCAATCAATTTAGAATTGACAGCCCAAAAATTGCATGCTATATTAATATAACAATGTATACAATAAATTTGCAAAATAGTATGCAATATTAATATGAAATGAGGTAATTAATATGATAAGTGGAAATATAGGCTTCAGGATATTCGAACGGAAAAATGAAATACCAACTGAAGTTCTTCAAAATTTTAAAAAATTCAGTTCCTGTAATGTAGGTGATGCCATGGGACGGTTTCGTATTTTGAGTGCTGATATCAAGCCGGTGGCAGCAACTAGAAGGATAGTTGGCCGTGCTATCACAGTTATGACCAGAGGTATTGATAATCTAATGATGCATAAAGCGCTTGAGATGTCAAAACCCGGTGATATTATTGTAGTCGATACCTATGGAGATACCAATGCTTCGGGTTGGGGAGGTCTAATGACCCATGCTGCTGTAAAGGTCGGATTAGAGGGAGTTGTAGTAGACGGTTCGGTAAGGGATTTGGATGATATACATAAGCTGGGGTTTCCTGTTTATGCGCGGGCAGTGACTGCCAGAGGCTGTTTTAAGGATGGTCCCGGAGAAATTAATTGCAATATTTCCTGCGGCGGTGTTTCTATATCCCCCGGGGATTTAATTCTAGCTGACGCAGATGGAATTGTTTGTGTTCCGTATGACGATATTGAATTTGTTTTGGCGCAGGTAGAAAAACTGGTGGCCAACGAAGAGAAGCGAATACAAGAGATAAACAACGGGCAACTCTTCAAGAAATCAATTAATCAAATATTAGTCCAAAAGGGTGTTATCAATGAATAAAATCCATGCAGAGAGAACGGCAAAGCTTTTTACACCCGGTCCGGTCAATATACCCAATCGTGTCCGGGTCGCATCTTCTTTTGTAAATTATCATCACAGGAGTGATGAGTTTTCAAATATATTAGTAAATATGCTCGACCGGCTCAAACCATTATTCGGAACAACACAGCAGATACTGCCAATACACACGACAGGACGTGGTGCGCTGGAAGGGGTGTACAACAACATTCTTACACCAAAGGATAAGGTTATATGTGTATGCAACGGCAGCTTTGGTGAAATGGCGGCCAAGACACTAGAGCGAAATGATATTCCTTATGTAAAAGCTTTTAATAGTTGGGAGAAAGAGGTTGATACAGCGCAGCTGGAACAATTGATTATTGAAGAAAAAGCCACAGCCATAACCGCTGTACATAATGATACTTCCAACGGGATAGTTAACCCAATTTCCGTGATTGGCCAATTAGCCGGGAAACATGATTTGTTATTTATCGTTGATACTGTTAGCGGCTTGGGATGCATGCCATTCAAGTTTGATGAATGGGGTGTGGATGCTGCGGTAACCGCTTCACAAAAAGGATTGATGTCTCCTGCAGGAATAAGCTTTGCAGCAATCAGCAATAAGGCAATGGAAGTTTGTGAAAATCGTGTGCCCCGGGGTTTTTACATAGACCTTAAAAATATAAAGAAGAATCTTGATAACAGAAATCAGACTCCCGGTACAACACCTGTAAATTTGATACTGGCGGTAAACGAAGCAGTTAATATGATTGATGAGGAAGGCTTGCAAAACGTATTTGAACGTCACCATGCGCTCTCACAGGCTACTAAAGAAGCATTGGTGGCACTTGGGTTCGAGCTTTTCCCCAAAGATTGCGGTTTGCGATCTGACTCTCTGACTGTTTGCAATATACCGTCGGGAATAGACATTAATCGTGTTTTGCTACACCTGGATGAGAAATACCGGATAAAAATCAGTAGAGGCTTGGGCGACTATGCAAGCTCTACTTTACGTATTGCCCATATGGGTTATTGCTATGTTGAGGATATGCTGGAATGCATAGTTACATTGGAAGCTACCTTGTTTGATTTAGGTTATATTAAAACCATCGGAGAAGGTTTAAGTAGTTTTTTAAGAAAATACAACCAAGTCATATAATGCCAGAACAGTCATTGGGCAAACAGGAGGAGCTATGGGAAAAACAATCACTGAAAAGATTTTTACCTTAAAATCAGGAATGGATGTAAAATCCGGAGATGTTATTGTGGCAGAGATCGATGCTATAATGTCAAATGATGCATCGGGACCGTTGACTATTGAATACTTTTACAAAATGAACGCAAATAAGGTGTCAAATCCTCAGAAGGTTCTATTTGTGCTTGACCACTATGTGCCCTGCCCAAGCGACAAAGTGGCAGCACTCCATCAAAGTGTATTTGACTTTGCAAACAAGCACGGCATAACCGTAGTTCCGGCCGGCGAAGGGATTGCGCACCAGGTATTCGATGAATTGGGCTATGTAAAACCCGGAACCCTGATCGTTGGTGGGGATTCTCATTCTACTACATATGGATATCTAAATTGTCTTGGTATTGGAATAGGGTCCTCTGATTTAGCCATGGCACTTAATACCGGAAAGCTTTGGTTTAAGGTGCCGCAAACTATTCAAATAAATCTGAATGGAGAACCTGCCCCGGGCATAGGAGGAAAGGAAATTGCACTGCACCTGATACAATTGCTTGGTCCAAGTGGTGGAAATTATAAAGCTATTGAGTTTGGTGGAGATGGGATACACCACCTTTCTATAGATGATAGAAAAACCATATGCAACCTAATGGCAGAGTGCGGCGGAAAATGTAGCATTATGCCCTTTGATGAGGTTGCTGAGAAGCATTGTATCAAATCCAATATTGCATTTTCGAGAGGAATTGATGCGGATTGGGACTGTGACTATTTTACCGTTCATAACGTAGATCTTTCCTCCGTCAATTACCTTATAGCGCAGCCCCATAATCCTGCCAACACTATCGAGCTTTTAGAGCTTAAAGGATTGAAGATTGATATGGTATTGATTGGTACCTGCACTAACGGGAGAATAGACGATTTTCGTAGAGTAGACAGTTTACTGAAGTGCACCGCAAAACCCTTTGCCGTTGAGACGCTGATTGTACCTGCCTCAAGGTATGTCTATAGAAAAATGATACAAGAAGGGATTGCCGACAGGCTTTTGGAAAAAGGAGCAATGATTCTTCCACCGGGTTGCGGCCCTTGCTGCGGCAGCAGTCCGGGAGTGCCGAGAGACAATTATAATGTTTTATCTACCGCTAACCGTAACTTTATTGGAAGAATGGGAAATATCACTGCAAACATATATCTTGCGTCCCCTATTGTTGCTGCCGCCTCGGCCATTACAGGATATATTACAGATCCGAAGGAAGTGATTAGACGTGCTTGAATGCAAAGGGGTAGTCTTTAAATTTGGAGACAACATCAATACTGACTATATAATATCTTCCCGCCGAAAAAAGGATACCTTGGATACAAGTGTTCTTAAACAGTATATCATGGAAGATATTCGCCCGGGATTTTATCATGAACTAAAGGGAGTAAGCTTTCTGGTAGCAGGAGAGAATTTTGGCTGCGGTTCCGCCATGGAGGTTTCAGCTCAGGTGGTTAAAGAAAACAACATCCCGGTAATCTTGGCCAAATCCTTTGCCCGCAGCTACTATCGCAATGCAATCAACAATGGCATTCTTATTGTTGAAATGGATACCGACAGTATTAATGAGAATGATACAGTGAACGTAAAGATGGATGGAAACTTTATCTTAGTAGAGGATCTAACAAATGGCTACAATGTACGTATTCCCGGATTCCGCGATGAAATAAGAGAAATTATAATTTGCGGCGGATTAGTCGGGTACATGAGGAAGAAGCAAAATTTAAGGGGGGATCGGGATGGAGAAGAAGACCAGTAGAACCAGTTTGCGAAAGAATATTACGAATGCACAGCTGAAAACCACTATTTTTCTTTCCATAATATGGATTGGATTTCACATGCTAACTGCCGCACAGATTATATATTTGACCCCGCATAAAATAAGGATAATACACTTGGGTTTTGCACTAATAATGGTATTTCTCCTAACACCGTTTGGCCGCAAATCAGACATGACCAAATTTGGTGGGTTGGATGTATTTTTGGCATTATCTGTTGCGGCTGCTTTTATAATTGCATTTTTTAGGTACGATGTCCTGATTCAAATGGGCGGACGCTATGACATGATTGATATTTACATAGGTATAATTTGCATAATATTGCTTTTTGAAGCAGCGCGGCGGGTAAGCAGTCCGGGGCTGATAGTTCTTGCACTTATAGCTTTAATGTATGTTTTTTTTGGTCAATACTTATCAGGAGGGTTATCCCACACGGGATTTACCATAAAAAGGGTTGTTCAACATCTTTTCCTGACCGGAGAAGGCGTTTTCGGATTTGCGCTGGGCGTTTCAGCCGAAACTATTGTAGTGTTTGTGATCTTTGGGGCATTATTACAAGAAGTGGGGATTGCCGATTATTTTTATGACTTATCCAATGCTCTTGCCGGCAGAACGAGAGGAGGACCGGCAAAAGTGGCAGTTATGTCCAGCAGCTTAATGGGAATGATAAGCGGCGAAACCTCTGCGAATGTGGCTACAACCGGTGCCTTTACAATACCCCTGATGAAGCGGGTGGGCTACAGTTCAAATTTTGCCGGTGCTGTTGAATGTGCGGCTTCTGCTGGTGGACAGATTCTGCCTCCTGTTATGGGTGCCACTGCTTTTATGCTGGCCGACACATTGGGAATCCCTTATATTAATTTAGCCATTGCAGCAGTGCTGCCTGCGTTGCTGTATTTCACCAGTGTTTTCTTCGGGGTTCATTTTAGAGCCGTCCGGTTAAACCTGCGTGGGAACGATGAAGATACCAAAGGATCAAAAGATTTGCTAAAAAAGTCGTACTTGATGTTACCGCTTGCAGGTATAGTGGTTTTCATGATCATGGACTACACTCCCACATTTGCAGCCTTCTGGGGAGGAATCGGCACTGCGGTGGTAATTTCATTTTTCAACAAAGAAACCAGGCTTAATCCTGAAAAGATAAGCAGAATAATGTATAAATCTGCCAGAACCGCCATGTCACTGGCAGTGGCGACCGCAGTAGTAGGTATTATTGTGGGCGTATTTTCGATAACAGGAGTATCCATGACAATGGCAAGGCTAATCTTTAAGACGGCAGGCGGCATAAAAATTATAACATTGTTTCTGACAATGGTAGTCGCTATTATACTTGGCATGGGGTTACCCACATCGGCAGCCTATGTTCTTGCAAGTATAAGCGCAGCTCCTGCATTGACATTAGCGGGTATTGACTTACTTCCCGCTCACCTCTTTGTATTCTATTTTGGCTGTATGTCCACCATCACGCCACCGGTTGCTACAGGAGCTTATACAGCTGCCGGCCTGTCGGGGGGCAATGCCAACACTACCGGATTTATCTCCTTAAGATTGGCAATGGCAGGTTTCATTGTGCCTTTTGTTTTCATATATATACCTGACCTATTATTGGGGCCATCGGTAAATCTGTTGCAGACTGTATTTGGCTTTACAGCAACATTTGTTGGTTTAATTTACTTATGTTCAGCTTTGGAAGGCGCTTTCTTTGATGTTATTTCTAACTATGAACGCTTAATATTTGCATTCATCGGGATATTGCTTGTCTTTCCCAATGTACAAATATCATTATTTGGGATGCTATTGGCGGTTGGATTATTTTTCTATAAGTATAGGAGGTTTAAGAGTTCTGAATTAGCCCTTAACAGGCAAAGAGATTAATACTAAGAAAGAAGACGCGTAATCCAAGTAATTTATATCTACCTCTGATTATTAAAGGTCTGATAACTTGGTTTTGCGTTTTCAATATAAAAAAGGAGGATTAATATGAGGAATATGAAAAAAGCCATTTCAGTACTTCTTACAGTTGTTGTAATAATGAGCATGGTTGCGTGCCAAAGCTCACCGCAGGGGACTTCAGCGGATACTCCGATAGGGCTTAGTATGGGTACGGCAAGCTTGGGAGGGAACTTCTTTACCATGGGGGCATCAATGGCTGCAGTAATTATTGACCAACTGGGGTACAAAGCAGTTGCACAAGCCACCGGCGGCAGTACTTATAATGTGGAGGCTGTGCACAACAAAGAGCTTGATATTGCATTGACACAGGCTACCGCAGTTGCTTCGGCTGTCGCTGGCACCGATATGTTTGCCGGCAATGCTATCGATGACGTTACCACACTTATTAACTATAATGCTACTCCTATACACATTTTAGTTAATAAGAAGCTTGGCGCTAATGATATTACTGATCTTGAAGGTGCCAATGTCGAATGTATAGCTCCCGGTGACGGTATCGAACTCAGTACTAAGAAAATATTACCTTTACTTGGTGTTCCGATTGAAAAGGTTAACCTTGAATACAGCGGCAATAGGGTACAAGCTTCTTCACGCCTGAAGACCGGTCAGGTTGACGTAATCTTTGACGCTACCGGCAAAGGAGCTGCCTGGATAGCTGACATCTATGACGGAGGAAAGGATTTCGAATTACTTTCATTGACTGAAGAACAGATGCAAATATTAGTAGAAGAATTTCCGGAATACTCCAAGATGACAATACCGGCAGGTACTTACTCAGGACAAACAGAAGATGCAGTTACCGTAGGCAATTGGACTACTTTGATAGCCCACAGGGATATGGACGAAGAAGTTGCCTATAACATTACTAAGGCTATAATAGAGAATAAAGAATCCCTGATTAAAGCACACAGCTTCTTTACAGACCTTGCACCTGAGAACATCATAGATTCATGCATTGCTCCGTTACATCCGGGTGCAGAGAGGTATTATAATGAGATTGGAGTGCTTAGCAAATAATAGCCGATACCCGGTGGGGATATATGGATGATATTCTTGGTTGAGATGTTAAGTAATTATTGTAATTTAAGAGCTTCCTGGTTTGTGTTAAAAAAAGAACCAGGAAGTTCTTAGTGACAACCAAAATAATTTGGGTACAAGATATTTTGTTTGTGTTAGCTCTGGTTTGATAATAACTCAGCCATATTTAGCCTGCTTGATTGACAGATACATTTGAGTTCAGAATCAATTTTAACAAGGATACAAAACACAAAACTGCTTAGATGATAATGCCGGATTATAAGATAACACTTGACTGAATTTAATCTGATTGCTAGAATAACTGTGAACAGAAATAGTTGGAAAAGGTGAGCATATGAAAAGCAGTAATAAAACAACGGAAGTAATAAATATCTATCAAGCTGTAAGTGAAAAGATCTTATCAGGTGAATATCCTGCCGGTTTCCGTTTGATTGAAGCAAAGCTAGCATCTGAATATGGGGTTAGCAGGACTCCGGTGCGATGTGCTATTGAACGTTTAATTTCGGAAGGCCTGGTAAAACATACTGCCAATCGAAGTGCGGTTGTTCGGCATGTTACAATGGAGGAGGTTCAGGATTTACTTAGTGTTAGAGAAGTTAATGAAGCTTTGGTTGCAAGGCTTGCAAGCCAGAAGGCTGATAACCGGGATGCTGAACTTTTATATGATTTATTGGATAAAATGAAACAAGCTCTTGAAAAGGATGATCTACGGAAATATTATGATTTGTCTCACAATATTCACCTCCACATCATGGATATGGCACGCAACGAGTTTCTTAAAGAATTTATTATCAAGATATACCGGATTACTTATCGATATCATATTGGTATTATGCTTCTGCCGGGGCGTGCAAAGCAATCGTATGAGGAGCATTGTAAGATTGTAGAGGCTGTACTATCTGGAAACCCTGAGTTAGCGGAAAAAACCATGTTAAAACATATTCGAACAATAAGTGATTTCTATAATGATAAGCAAAATAGAGTATTCTATAACTTTTTTAACAATCCTTATAAATTAGGATAGTTGGGGAATAAATAACAAAAATAAATTCTATGATAGAATTATTTTTTTTAAGAGGTGTATAATGATTGCATTTGCTGATATAAAAGAAGCAAAAAAGCGTATCAAGCCTTACATTTTGCATACTCCTATACTGCGCGTAAGAGAGTTAGATAATGTCATTGGGTGCAAAGTTTTTTTAAAGCCGGAAAATTTACAGCTTTCCGGTTCATTTAAATTGCGCGGTGCTGCAAATTTCTTACTGCAGCTTACTGATGAACAGCTTGCAAAGGGTGTTGTTTGTGCTTCGTCGGGAAACCATGCAAAAGGTGTTGCTTATGCGGCCGGAAAATTGGGTGTTAAGGCAGTGGTTGTTATGCCAACGAACTGCAATCCCGCAAAGTTGGCCGGAGTAAAATCGTTGGGTGGTACTGTCCTGCTTGAGGGTACTCTCTCAAGCCAGCGTATAGAAAAAGCCAGAGAGCTGCAATCGGAAGGATACACGTTTATCCATTCCCATGCTGACCCTATTGTGATAGCCGGCCAGGGGACTATAGGCATCGAAATAATAGAAGATATACCCGATATAGACACAATAGTAGTACCTGTAGGCGGTGGGGGTCTGATTTCCGGCATAGCGGCTGCTGTCAAGGAGAGCAATTCCGGCATCCGTATTATCGGAGTCGAGCCTTCAAATGCTTCCAGATACGCCAAGAGCAGAGCTGCCGGTAAGCCGGTCAGTATTACAAATGTGCAGACCATTGCAGACGGAACCAGATGTAATAAAGCTAATCCCGACAATTTTGTTATGATTGAATCTTTGGTAAATGATTTGGTAAGTACCGATGATGAGTCAATTAAAAAAGCCATGAAGCTATTGATTGGGGCTGCAAAGATAGTCGCTGAGCCTTCATCTTCGATGGGAATAGCTGCTTCAATCGCAGGCAGACTTCCGGTGTCACCGGAGGACAAAGTCTGCTTTGTTATTACAGGCGGCAATAATGACCTTAAGCAACTAGCCGCAATTATCAGTCAGTAAATTCTAATTTGTGTATAGGTGAATTTTGTCGAAGCAGCACAGCCCGCCTTATAGGCGGACTGTCTGCCTTAATACCAATTGATAAGCTTTTTTTCAACCCAGGATACAAACTGATACATAAGCGCTGCCAGGATTGCCAGGATTATCACGCTGGTCATTACCAGATCCAGCCTGAAGACCTGCCCCCCGTACACTATGAGATATCCCAGGCCGGCTTTGGATACCAGGAACTCTCCCACTATGACGCCTACCCAGGCAAGACCGACGTTTATCTTCATGGCCGACACTATTGTGGATATGCTGGCCGGCAGCATTACCTTCTGCAGTATCTGCAGCTTTGTGGCTCCGAAGGTTCTCAGCAGTTTTATCTTGTCATGGTCTACCTCCCTGAAGCCGTTGTACACGCCTATTATTGTTACCACCAGCGAGATAATAAGAGCCATTGCTATTATGGCCTGGGGCCCCGCCCCTATCCATACCAGTATTATTGGCCCCAGTGCTATCTTGGGCAGGCTGTTTAGTACCACCAGATAGGGGTCCAGTACCCGGGCCAGGAAATCCGACCACCAGAGCACTATGGCCATGAGTATGCCCATGGCTGTACCCGCTACAAAACCGGCCAGGGTTTCCATGAGGGTATAGCCGATATGCATATAAAGGGAGCCGTTTTGGTGAAGGTTTATAAGGGTTTTGAGCATCCTTGTGGGCTGGCTTGTTATGAAGGGGTCTATAAGGCCCAATCTGGCAGCCAGTTCCCATGAAAGGAAGAATAAAATCAGTATGGCAGCCTGTGTTACCCTTACATATACCCTGTCACGCTTGACCTTATCAAGAAAATCCCTGTGATCCCGGGATGGTGTATCGGCACCTTGGTTTATTAATTCATTATGGTATTCATACATGCACGTCCAGCTCCTTCCATATGCTGTTGAAGTATACTCTGAACTCGGGAGCTTCCCGGCATTTGATGGGTGTCCGCTCCGGACAGGAAAACTCCACGCTGTGGATGGATTTAATGCTTGCCGGTCTTTTGGTGAGTACCACAACCCTGTCGGACATGGAGATGGCTTCCGAGATGTCATGAGTGACCATGATTGCGGTTTTAGCCTCTTTTTTTATTATCTTCCATATATCATCGGCTACCTTCAAACGGGTCTGATAATCAAGGGCGGCAAAGGGTTCATCAAGAAGCAGTATATCGGGGTTAACCGCCAGAGTTCTGATAAGGGCAACCCTCTGCCTCATACCCCCGGACAATTGGTGGGGATAATGGTCTTTGAAATCACCCAGTCCATATTTATGGAGCAAGGCTTCCGCCTTCTTCCTTGTTTGTGAAGTAAGGGTACTTTTTATTTCAAGCCCTATCAATACATTCCTAAGTATAGTCCTCCATTTGAACAGGTGATCCTCCTGGAGCATATAGCCCACGTTACCGGTAGTGTCATTAACCGGCTTTCCGCTTAACAGTATTTCACCGGCCGAGGGTTTGAACAATCCCGATATGAGCGAAAGCAGCGTGGTTTTCCCGCATCCGCTGGGACCCACTATTGTTATGAATTCCCCCCTGTGCACCTCCAAAGTAAGGTTCTTGATTGCCTCGGTTTCCCCCTCAAGGCTGTGATACTTTTTGGATACACCACGCAAACTGACTATTATATCCTCTGCCACCATTATCCCCCCAAAGTACTATTTGATAGATTTGACTGCTTGTTCTGCAAACTCATTAGTAATTATCCTGTCATAGGGCACTCTCTTATCCAGCTCTCCTGCTGCCTGCATTATATCCTGGAGGCGGTCAAAGGTATCGGGTATAATAATAGGGTTGGAGCACCAGGTATCCTGTTCCTTATATCTGTCAACCACCGTTGCCAGAAGTTCCAGGTCGGTGTCTGGGAAGAAGGGCTGGATTTCAGCTGCGATCTCCTGGGAAGTGTGTTGCTGCACCCACAGCTGCCCTTTGTAGATTGCGTTGGTAACCTTCTGAATTATTTCCGGATTTTCTTCAATATAGCTGCCCAGAGCACAATATGCGGTATAGGCGATGGGCCCGCCTGCCCGGCCAATTGATGCCACGATGGTACCCACACCCTCGGCTTCCAGCATGGAACCGGTAGGCTCGAAAAGGGCTACATAATCCCCCATGCCTCCTGAAAATGCTCCGGCGGTTGCGGTAAACTGCAGATTTGTTATCAGCTCGACGTCCTCAAAGGGATTTACGCCGTGTTCCCTTAAGACGAATTCGAGAGTCATCTCGGGTACTCCCCCCGGCCTGCCGCCAATAATGGTTTTTCCCTTCAGGTTTTCCCACCTGAAATCCGGTTCAGGTTCTCTGCCCACCAGGAAAGAGCCATCCCTTTGGGTTAACTGGGCAAATATCACGGCATAGTCCTCTTTACCCTGGTTATAGACGTATATATTGGCTTCGGGACCTGCGAACCCTATATCGGCCTGGCCTGACAGAAGGGCTGTCATGGTCTTGTCTGCGCCCTGACCGGTGGAAAGTTCAACCCTCAAGCCCTGTTCTTCAAAGAAACCTTTGTTGATGGCTACATACTGGGGAGCGTAGAATATGGAACGCACCACCTCGTTCAGCCTTATGGTTATGAGCTCCTTGTCGGCACGGCAGCCCGACAGGCAGCTAAACGCCAGGGCAAGTATAAGTAAGAGTATTGAAACCTTAGTTATAAGCTTCAAATATTTCCCCCCCTTTATAACACAATTTGGTTTACTATACTCATTATATTCAGGGGTGGGGTATTGGTGATAAGGCGGGAGGCATAAAAAAACCTCCGGGGATGCACCCTTTTTCGGGCTATCTCGGAGGTTATATATTTTTCAGAATAATGTATTCCGGATTTACGAGATTATTAGTAATAGGGTTTGGTCCTGTATCGGGGAAAATTCTAGTAAAGAACTATAATACCCAAATACTTCTTACTGCTTTTCTTTCTGCAAACGTCCACGCTTACGTTTACCAGCTTCCATAATATTATTATATACACTTATTACTTTATAAAATGTAAAGATTTCATCTTTGGTACAATCTCTCAAAAGGTAGTTAAATGTTTTTGTGAGAGTCTGGATGTCAAATTTTTTATGCATATCACTAAGTTTCTTCCCATTTGCTGTTACAAACAACAATTTCTTCTTTGTATCTTGCTTATCAGGTACTCTTAATATGAAATCCTTTTCCTCCAATTTAGATACGGTCTGAGAAATTGCACTTTTTGTGCGTCTTGATAGTTGAGCTAGTTTAGTGATTGTAATTCCTGGGTTAGCATCAATATAGGAAAGCATATGAACTTCAGCCATATTCATTTCTATACCGCAGCCATAATCTCTGGGAGTATTCTCATAATCTGAAAATAAATCAACGAATTTATAAAGCATTTCCGCTTTTTCTAGCAAATCTTGAGTTGTAACAATCCATTCTTTCAAAACTATTCCTCCATTAAGCATGTAAATGACCGATATTTTTAGTGTATCATAAGAGAACTATCAAAACAAGGCTAGAAAATTTTGTAATAGTGTTGATATGCTCTATAACACTACACTTAAAGCAATTTGTCTCATACAGGTTCATTATAAAGCATTAGTTACATAGTATAAATTTTCCTGTTTCTTTCAGTCTTGGTTTAGTAGCTGTACTTCTTAATTATAACAATAATTCTTTTGTGCATACTTCATTACTAGATATTATGTAATATTACATAATATCTAGTAATTTTTATATATACTATATCTTCCATTACACACCTAGAAAACTGGATTTAAGGCAGTACAATCAATAAAGGTTTAGGACCTTACTAAAATTAACGATTATGTATCACGCTAGAGTCGTTAAGAGCCTAAGTTATATAATCCATACTACATATATATAACGCATTAAAAATATTACATTCCTTTACCTGCCATTCCGGAGAAGCGTAGTCCTCTGTCATTCTGAGGGCGGAGCCTGAAGAATCTGTTCCAGCGATAGATCCTTCGCTATCGCTCAGGACGACACGTTAGAAAATGAAAAGTTTAGGCACGTTATATATAGATAAGAAATAATTGCAGTTTCTATATTAATTTCGCTTAATTATCAAATTATATATAAACCTAATAATTAATCCTCATAAAGATCATTAATTCTAACATTAATAAAAGCGCCTTACCTTTAAACGTAGTACTGTAAATCATTATCTGTATATTAATAGAAATATAATTTATTTTAACTATACTTACTTTTTAAGCAATCTTGCAGTAACTAAAGTCACGTGCTGGTACTAATTTAAATAACGACAAATTATATTAATTATTGACATTTTTATTTATTTTGCATATAATTGACTTACAATAGTTTAGCAGCTAACCAAAAACAATAGTTTTATATCAAAAAGGATCAGTAGCTAGCATAATTGCAGCCTATCTTCAACTCCGCCTACGTACCCACTCTTATTATTAAAGAAATTCCTTTAAACGGAAGTAATGTTTGGTAACTATGTAAACAAACTGAAAAGATTGATTAATGTAGAAAGTCAGCTCGGTAATACAATTTGATCATTATGTAAAGTGGGAGGTGAAAGGCCTATGAGGGTTAGTTAGTTTACGTGCAAGAATTTTTATTGGTTAGAAATTGTACGTTTTACTACTAAAATTAAGGAGGTTGTTTTATGTTAGGCGTAATAATACCGATTTTCTTATTATTGGTTATTGTATTGGGTAAAAAGATACCCTATATTGGAGGGAACGTACATATTGCATTGCTAGTGGCAGGTTCATCTGCTTTATTGATGGGAGGTATATATAATCCTGTTGATTGGCTTATGGCTTGGGTAGATGGTTTAGATAGATTGTCATGGGTTATTCTGATAGCTATATTTGGTATGATTTATGCCGAAACGCAGAATGCTATGGGAACCATGGAGGTAGTATTGGATTCTTGCCGTTCAGCTTTTGGGAAATCCCCAAGGGGATTGTACGTTGCATCAATGCTGGCTATGATAATTTTCGGGGCTCTGTTAGGCGAGGGTCTATCAGTTGCGACAGTGGTAGGAGTACTTTGCGTTGCTCCTTTAGCAGATATTGGGTTAAAAGGAGAGCAGATTTCTGCTACACTGGTTTTGGGAGCACTATTAGGGTCTCTTTGTCCGCCTATGTCTAATGGAATTGTTTTAAGTGCATCTTTATGTAATGCAAATTATAATACAGTATTGAAGTGGTCATTTATTTCAATGCCATTATGTATAGCAGTAATTACTGGTTTTTACGCATATAAATATGTAAAGATTAAAGAATTACCTGAGCATCTTATACCAGAAAAATCCGCTGGTCAGATTTTAAAAGAAGGATGGAAGACATTAATTCCCATGGGTGTTCTGCTTATTATTATGATTCTTCGTTTTGGCCCATGGTCTAGCACAGTTAATCTGGACTTCGTAAGCTTTTTATGGAGACCTCTAACCAATGTAGTAAGTGGCATTCCTTTTATTTCCGGTATGGCTAATCTAATAGTGCTTTCAATAATTACAGTTACAATCATTGCGTTTTTCTTTAAGACCGTTAGGCAGAGAGGATTTAATGATATTGTAAAAGTTGGTTTCAAAAAATTCTTGCCTTGTGGATCAGTGCAAGCATGCTGTGCTCTTATGCTAGGAGGTTTTTATGCCGCAGGAGTGATTGATAAAATCTCCGCGTGGGCTCAGACATTAAATGCAACAGTATTAAAACTTGGCGGCTCCTTTGCTATGGGTCTTATGGGGATGGTGACAGGGTCACAATCTACAACCCAGAGTACAATTCTATCTTTCTTTGGCCCGGCTTTAAATTCTATAGGTATGCTACCTGAGAAAACTGCTCTAGCAGGCTCTCATATAGCGATGGCAGCACAGGCCTTCCCGCCTTCTGATTTGTGTACTATTGTAGTTATTGGGCTGGTCGCTGGTGTTATCAACAAAAAGGTTGACTATGTAAAATCAATGCTTCAATCACTTCCCGGCTTCCTGTTTCTATACTTATTCGGGATTGGGATGCTATTCTTCTTTTAGTACAACAAATAGTGTTAACGAAGTTATATTATTTGATTAGGAGTGTCAGATATGAAAATCTACTATGGTAACAAAACTAACTATGGTCAAAAGATTGGGATACTAATGCTGGATACCCATTTTCCTAGAGTTCCTGGTGATATAGGAAATGCCACAACATTTCCATTTCCAGTAGTGTATAAGGTTGTAAAAGAAGCAAGCCCTGAAGCTGTTGTATTAAAACAGGATCCAGCTTTGATTGAGCCTTTCGTTAAAGCAGCCCGGGAATTGGAAGAACAAGGTTGTAAATGTATTGTTACCAGTTGTGGGTTTATGGCAATATTCCATAAAGAACTTTGTAAGGCAATTAATGTACCGGTGATATCTTCCAGTTTGTTACAAGTGAAACTTGTGAGTTCCATGCTGTCACCGAACAAAAAAGTCGGGATACTTACTGCAAAGGCATCTTCTTTGGGTGAAAAACATTTTGTAGGTGTAGGCATTGAAGATGTAGATTTTGTAGTATATGGGGTCGAGGATACAGAATTTGGCAAGACCTTTTTTGAGGGTTATGACTTCATGAATACGACTCTGGCTGAAGAGGAAATGGTGAAGAAAGCTAAAAAAATGGTTGCAGAGCATCCCGATATAGGCGCCATAGTGTTAGAGTGTACAAATATGCCTCCGTTTACAAAAGCTGTTCAAGAAGCGGTAGGATTACCTGTATTTGATGTAATCAACATGGTTAAATATGTACATGATGCGATAGTATCACCTGGCTATAAAGGATATATGTAAAAACTGATGACTAAAAAATATTTCAGCATCAATAATAAGCGAATTCCAAATGCTTAATATAGGTGATTTCTATGGTACTTTAAGTTAGATTTTTAATATAACTACATCTATCAAGCTCCAGCATATTTTGTGACATATCCCTTTGCTATAATTCACGAAAAGTTACATAATATGCTGGGGCTTCAGCTTGCAAATTATATCTGGAATAAGGACAACAAGTAGGACTGGTTGTTAACCGAATAACAAAGGAATTTCCAATTTAGTCAATATAATTGAACGTAAACGGGCTTCATCAAAATGATGAATGGAGGTTACTAACATTGGAGAAAAAAGACAGAAGAATCATTAAACACCCAATACTACCCGATATGATTGAGGGCAAAAAAGTTACTATTTATTATAATGATATGCCCATTGAGGCAATAGAAGGCGAGCCGATAGCTGCGGCTTTAATGAATGCAAACGTCAGAGCGTTCCGTGAAACGGCAAAAAGACATGAACCCAGAGGAATTTTTTGCGCTATTGGCCGTTGTACAGATTGTATGATGATTGTTAATGGAAAGCCTAATACACGTACTTGTGTAACATATGTTGAAGGTGGGATGAGAGTACAAAGTCAGGATGGATTTGGCGTAAATCGGGAGGTGAGAAAATGAAACATATAAGTACAGATGTAGCAATAATAGGTGCAGGTCCTGCAGGGCTTAGTGCAGCAATTCAGGCCGCAAAACTGGGAGCCAAAGTAATAGTTTTCGATGAAAATAAAAAGCCTGGAGGACAACTTTTCAAGCAAATACACAAATTTTTTGGATCCCGTGAACACCGCGCGGGAATAAGAGGATATACAATAGGAGAACAGCTTTTGGACGAAGTGGCAAAAAGCGGAGCGGAAGTTTATCTGAATAGCATTGTATACGGTATTTTTAATAAAAATACTATAGGTGTTGTTGAAGGGGAGAAGTATTATTCTGTGAAGGCAAAAAAAATAATACTTGCAAGTGGGGCAAAAGAAAATTATATGGCTTTTCCAGGCAGCACTCTTCCGGGGGTTATGGGTGCGGGTGCGGCGCAGACCATGATTAATGTTAACCGAGTTCTTCCTGGTAAAGATATTTTAATGATAGGTTCTGGCAATGTAGGTCTGATTGTGACTTATCAACTCTTACAGGCTGGTGCAAACGTGCGAGCAATAATTGAGGGAGCGCCTAGAATTGGCGGTTATGGCGTCCATGCCAGCAAAATACGCCGGGCAGGTGTTCCAATAAAAACAGGACATACTGTATTGAGAGCATATGGAAAAAAGGAAGTAGAAGGTGCGGTTATCGCAGCTTTGGATGATAAATGGAATGTAGTGCCCGGTAGTGAACAATATACACTATGTGATACCATCTGCCTAGCAGTTGGATTGAATCCAATGAGTGAACTTGCTTATATGGCAGGCTGTGAAATGACATTTATACCTACTTTAGGCGGTCATGTTCCAATGCATAATGATAACTTGGAAACGACAGTTCCGGGTATTTTTGTAGCTGGTGACATTACGGGCGTTGAAGAAGCTTCTACAGCAATGGAAGAAGGAAATCTGGCGGGTGTTGCTGCGGCCTGTGCTTTAAGGGTTATAAGTGAAGAACAGGCGAGAGAAATGATGAATAGCATTAGAAAGAGAATGGAGACGCTTAGAACAGGTGAATTTGGGGAAAGAAGAAGAATCGCGAAAGCATCACAGGTGGAAGATTTTAATAAATTTCAGAATAGGATAGGTGAGAACTGATGAGGGAAAAAGGTGTAATTTTTACAGGATATCCTTCGGATAAAGAGCTTGAAGACGCTCCTGGAGTACCTGATATAAAAGATTTATGTAAAGGAGCGAAGGCTGCTATTGAGTGTGTGCAGCATATCCCCTGTAATCCTTGCGAGGCTGCTTGTCCGTCTGGAGCAATTACAGTCGGTGAAAACATTACAAACCTTCCTGTATTAGATGTGGCGAAGTGTATTGGGTGCGGAAACTGTGTGGCGATGTGCCCTGGACTTGCTATATTTATAGTTGATATGACATACGGTGATACTGAAGCTACAGTTGAGTTTCCTTATGAATATTTACCTCTGCCAGAACAAGATGATATAGTGGATGCTGTAAATCGAGCCGGTGAAGTGATTTGCAAGGGGAAGATAGTCAGAGTCCGTATATCTAAGAATTTTGCAAATACCAGTATTATTAAGATGGCAGTCCCTAAAGAGTATACGAATCAAGCCAGAAGCATGAAACGATTATAGAGGAAATATAGAGAAAGGGGTAAACGTGTGATGGATAGAGACGTTATTATATGCCGGTGCCAGGAAGTCACTTATGGAGATATCTTAGATGCAATAGCAGATGGAGCGACCACAGTTGAAGGAGTTAAGAAACGTACCCGTGCAGGCATGGGGCTCTGTCAAGGTAAAACTTGTCAAAGATTGGTCCAGAAAATTATTGCTGAGCAGACGGGACAAAACCCGGCGGATGTTAAGCCCGCAACATTTAGAGTTCCAGTACGACCGATTCGTATGGGAATAATGGAGGCGGAGACTAATGAATAAAAAAGATGCAGATATTATTGTGATCGGTGGAGGTATCATTGGAACTGCCGTAACGTATCAGCTTAGTAAAAAAGGTAAAAATGTATTATTAATTGAAAAAGGCGACCTTTGTAACGGAACAACAGGGGCATGTGATGCTTATATCACTCCTCACACTAAAGCAGTAGGCCCTAGCTTGGATCTGTGTATAAAGAGTCAAGAGATATGGAAGACCCTTGAAGATGAATTGGATGAGGATTTGGAATATGAACACAATTGCGGCGGTTTACAGGTTTGTCAGAATGAAATTGAGTTTGAATTAGTAAGTGAAAATGCCGCCAAATTAAAAAAAGGCGGACTTGAGGTCCACATGTTATCTATTAATGAAGCACGCAAGATAGAACCTGCTTTATCTAAAACCCTAAGAGGTGCATTGTACTGCCCCTCTGCAGGAAAAGTAAACCCATTTAAAACAACATATGCTTATATGAGAGCAGCAAGAAAGAATAATGCTAAAAGTTTATACCATACTGCTGTGACTGGAGTTATAAGAGATGAAGGTCAGGTAGTGGGAGTAAATACAGATAAAGGTGATTATTATGCAGATACAGTAGTAAATGCTGCTGGCAGTTGGGGCGGGGAGATTGCAAAAATGTTGGGATACGATTTTCCTATTGTTCCAAGGAGAGGTCAGTTAATAGTTTCCGAACCTGTTGCTCCGCTAATAAATACGACAATGCAAACAGGTATGTATATGGTTATCAAGCATCATCCGGAAATGATTACGGATGAACGTGTCAAGCGTTTGGGTATTGGCTACTGCATTGAACAAACAAAAGACGGAACTATTCTGCTAGGCTTTACAAGGGAATTGGTAGGTTTTGATAAACGCACAACGTTGGAAGCCATTGAAGGTATTATTCAGAGTGGTATTCGGCATATCCCAATGCTCAAGGATATTCACTTTATCCGAACTTTTTCCGGATTTAGACCGTATGTAAGCGATAATAAACCATTGTTGGGTTCGGTTGATGGTGCCTTGGGTTTCTTTATGGCAGCTGGTCATGAGGGGGATGGAATAGCTTTGTCCGCAATAACCGGTGTACTTTTGTCAGAAATGATTACTGATGAAAAGCTATCCTTTAATGTGGAAGATTTCAGTCCAAATCGTTTTATAGTATAGAAAGGGGACTTATCAACATGATGCAAAACTGGGAAGCATACGTGGTAGAAAGAGTACATTATTTTTACCATGAAGCAGGGATAAACTGTGCGGTTGGTACTTTGTCTTTATTAAGTGACATATTTGACGTAAAACTACAAGAACAAGTCTATGATTCTGCACTAGCAATGCATGGCGCAGGCAAATACGGAGCCCAGTGTGGGCTTTTAGAGGGTGGGATTATGTTTACTTCCATATACGCAAAGCAAAATGGACTGGATAAAAAAGTAATTGTACCGTTGATATATAAATGGAGTTCTTTATTCGAAAAGGAAATGGGTAGCCTTGTTTGCAGAGAATTACGCCCATACCCGTTTACTCCTGAAGACGCACCAAAGCATTTGTGTGAGCCGATTACGATAAAGGGCGTTAAATTGGCAGTGAATTTTATACAGAAAGAGTTAGAGCCAATTATTGAGAACAATAGGAGGAGTTAGTTATGGAATATAATTTCGATGATATTATTGAACGTCGCGACTCCGGAAGCTATAAGTGGGATACCATGGAAGATCCGGAAGTTTTGCCAATGTGGGTTGCCGATATGGATTTTAGAGTAGCAAAACCTATTATTAATGCATTAAAAAAGAAAACTGAACATGGCGTCTTTGGATATTCGATACAGACAGAAGAGTTTTACAATGCGGTTATAGGGTGGTTTGACCGACGCCATAATTGGAAGATTGATCGAAAATGGATTTCTCACTGTCCCGGTATAGTCCCGGCATTGCATTTTTTATCTAAAGCATTTGTAAAACCGGGTGATAAGATTATGATGCATTCACCCGTATATTATCCGTTTTTCGGTTCTGCTTTAAAAAACGATATTGAAGTTGTGTTTAATAAATTGATCTATAAAAGCAAAAGATATGAAATAGATTTTGAAGATTTTGAAAGAACTGCAAAAGACCCTAATGTTAAGGCGTTTTATTTGTGCTCTCCGCATAATCCTGGGGGAAGGACATGGTCAAGAGAAGAATTAGAGCGGATGGGGAAAATTTGTACAGACAATGGGGTTCTGGTAGTTGCAGACGAAATACACTGTGACCTTGTGTTTCCAGGGCGTAAGAATGTGTCTTACGGAACTCTTCCGGAATATATAGCAGACAACAGTATAATCTGTGTTGCACCGAGTAAAACTTTTAACCTTGCTGGCCTTCAGACTTCGTGTCTTATAATAAGAAATCCGGATATTAAGAAACGGTATGACCAATTCTTAGCAAGGTTGGGTATTATGCGGCCTAATGTATACGGGATCGTTGGTTTAACGGCTGCTTACACCAACGGCGATGAGTGGTTGGAACAATTATTAGTATATTTAAATGATAACTTGACGTTTTTGAAAAACTACTTAAAGACTTATATTCCACAAGTAAAAATTATGGAGCCTGACGCTACTTATCTAGTTTGGATGGACTTTAGCGAATTGAATATTGATAGCGAAAGGTTACATAATATTTTATTGAAGGAAGGAAAAGTATGGCTGGATGAGGGCTATATGTTTGGAGAAGCCGGTAAAGGTTTTGAAAGGATTAATATTGCATGCCCACGAACGGTGCTTGAAGAGGGTCTTAATCGTATTAGAGATTCATTAAAAGCAGCAGGGCTGATATAAGTTTTCAACAACCAATATCAAGAAATTCAAAGGAAAACAGTCAAAAATATAATAATATGAAATTAGGAGGGAATAAAATGGATGTCAAAAAATTAAAGAAGGGTACCAAATCTATTTTTTCTGAGCCCTGTCCATTGACGGGATCTCATGTACGACCAATATATCAAACATCGACTTTCATATTTGAAAACGTTGACCAAGGGGCCAGGAGGTTTGCCGGGGAGGAAGAGGGTTATATATATACCCGTCTTGGCAATCCAACCGTAACGGATTTTGAGAAAAAGATAGCCCTGCTGGAGGGAGGCGAGGCCGCTGCCGCCTTCGGCTCCGGGATGGGAGCGATAACCGCCCCGATTATGGCTCTGGTTAATGCTGGGGACCATATAGTTGCGGCGAAAACCCTATACGGCTGCACCCACGCCTTTTTATCCCATCTGATAAAGAGGTTCGGCGTTGAAACAACCTTTGTAGACGCAACAGATGTAAAGAACATAGAGGCAGCCATTAGGCCCAATACAAAGGTGGTATACGTAGAATCTCCCGCCAACCCCAATATGGTCCTTGTGGACCTGGCGGCTACCGCCCAGGCTGCCCACAAATACGGGGCAAAGGTCATAGTGGACAATACATTTATGACTCCCTACTGGCAGAGGCCCCTGGAACTGGGCTGCGACGTGGTTGTGCACAGCGCGACAAAATATATAGGAGGCCACGGTTTAGTAATAGCCGGGGTGACGGTGGGAGATAAGGACTTCATAGATGAGGTTAAGGCTACAACGCTTAAGGACATAGGAGCGGTAATTAGCCCCTTCGATGCGTGGCTTCTGACTATCGGGCTTAAAACTCTAGGTGTAAGGATGGAAAAACACGAGAAAAATGCAATGATAGTGGCCGAATGGCTGGAGGCAAACCCGAAGGTTGATAAGGTTTACTATACCGGTCTTGAATCCCATCCGCAACATTCCCTAGCTAAAAAACAGGCGGAAGGTTTTGGCGCTATGATAGCCTTCGAACTGAAGGGCGGCATGGACGCGGGCGTTACTCTTATGAACAGCGTGGAGATGATACACCTTGCGGTAAGCCTTGGAAACGTGGATTCTCTCATACAACATCCCGCTTCAATGACTCATTCGCCCTATACAAAGGAAGAACGTTTGGCAGCAGGTATATCAGACGGACTGGTAAGGCTTTCAGTGGGCATAGAGGAACCGGAGGACATTTTGGCAGACTTGGAACAAGCATTCGCAAAGATAAAATAAACTAAATACTATCTTGGCAAAATCATCAATTCTGATGCGGCTTTGCGTGATATAAGAAAAATCGCAGCAAACGTTTGCAGCAAATACATTAATCATTTTCTCAACACGACTGTCATAGTTTAGACAGTCGTGTTACTTATGTGGCTATGACAGAAACGGCCATTTGAAATATATACCGACAAAGATATATCCGTGCCGCTGAGATACTTTATTCGTCAAACACGGGATATGAACCGGTTTATATACGATGTTATTAATAGACCCTTGGTATAGAATTAAGTCATATCTGGCTTGAAACCAGTTAGTGTTAGCAGTTTTGTAGAATCCATGGTACTATCTTCTTTTCTGTACAATTTATTTATTTCCGAAGATTTACTATCTATGTCTATGTGTTCCCTTCCCAAAAACCTATGTTTAGGTATCATGGTCCGACAGAAGGGCTGTCATGGTCTTGTCTGCGCCCTGACCGGTGGAAAGTTCAACCCTCAAGCCCTGTTCTTCAAAGAAACCTTTGTTGATGGCTACATACTGGGGAGCGTAGAATATGGAACGCACCACCTCGTTCAGCCTTATGGTTATGAGCTCCTTGTCGGCACGGCAGCCCGACAGGCAGCTAAACGCCAGGGCAAGTATAAGTAAGAGTATTGAAACCTTAGTTATAAGCTTCAAATATATCCCCCCCTTTATAACACAATTTGGTTTACTATACTCATTATATTCAGAGCAGAAGCATTGGTGAGTGGAATGTGCAGCGGGACCAAATGTGGTAAGGAATATGTTATCCGCCACTTTATACTTTATGACACGCCGCCGGCTAACCGTCGTTTTAAAGGATTGGATATAAAAAATAAAAAAATATCCCATAAAAAGCAGGAATATGGAAAATCATGGCGAAATATACCAT
>JAENYX010000062.1 GCA_016841565.1 Clostridium thermobutyricum
TTCTTCTCCGGTTCCGCCACCACAGCCCACGCAGTCATGCAGTTCAACGCTGAAGACGGCGGTAAGCGCAAGTTTATCATGGTGCAGCTTCCCGAGGCGATCGATGAGAATAGCGAAGCCGCTAAAGCGGGTTACAAGAACATATGCGAAATCGGCAAGGAGCGTATCCGCCGAGCAGGAAAGAAAATCAAAGAGGAAAGCCCACTTACGACAACAAATCTCGACATAGGCTTCCGAGTGCTCAAACTGGACAGCTCTAACATGAAAGAAGTGTACTATACTCCCGATAAATACGAGCTATCGTTGCTGGACAAGCTTATCGACAACATAAAAGAGGACAGGACACCGGAAGACCTGTTGTTCCAGGTGATGCTCGATTTAGGCGTCTTGCTTTCCAGCAAAATCGAACAGCGTAAAATCGGCGGCAAGACTGTATTCTCAGTCGAAGAAAATTTCCTGATTGCCTGCTTTGAAAATGATGTGGGCGATGATACCATTAAGGAAATCGCCAAGCTAAAACCTTACTATGCTGTATTCCGCGACTCAAGCTTTGCTTCCGACAGCGTAGCGGCGAACTTTGAACAGATTTTCGCTACATACAGCCCCTCTACGGTCAGGAGGGTATTATAATGGGAAACAATGAAAACAATTTGAATATTTATCAGAACATCCGCCAAACACTGGTTCAGGCGCGGACGAAAGTATATACAACCATCAATGCTACAATGGTTGAGACATATTGGGAAATAGGGCGGCAGATTGCCGAAGCACAAGGGGAACGAACGGAGTACGGAAAACAACTTTTAAAATATTTGTCGGAGCAGCTTACTGCAGAATTCGGAAAAGGCTTTACGGAAAGGAATTTGCGTGCCATGCGTCAATTTTTCTTGACGTTTCCGATTCGGCACACATTGTGTGCCGAATTAAGCTGGTCCCATTATCGTTTGTTGATGAAAATTGACGATATTAAGCGGCGTGATTTTTATATGACGGAATGCGCCGAAAGCAACTGGAGCGTACGTCAATTAGAAAGGCAAATCAATTCTTTTTTCTACGAACGTCTGCTTGCCACTAAAAAGAGCGGACGTGAAAGCGTGAAAAAAGAGATCCAAACTCTGGAGCCTAAAAGCGACCCCGGCTATATTCTGAAAGACCCATATATTCTTGAGTTTCTGGATATAAAAGAAAACAAGAATTATCATGAGAGCGAATTGGAGCAGGCACTCATAGACAATTTGCAGGAATTTCTGTTGGAACTCGGAAAGGGATTTTCCTTTGTGTCGCGTCAGAAGCGGATTACAATTGACGGGGACCACTATTATATTGACCTTGTCTTCTACAATTATATCCTAAAATGTTTTGTAGTCATTGATCTGAAAACGGGAAAGCTAACCTATCAGGACGTAGGGCAGATTGATTTTTATGTCCGGTATTTCGAGGACAACGTAAAGATGCAGGAGGATAACCCGACAATCGGCATTATCCTTTGTGCCGATAAAAACGATACAATGGTGAAATACTCGGTTTTGGCAGATAGTGAACGCTTATTTGCATCAAAATATAAACTGTATTTGCCCACGGAAGAAGAATTGAGGAGAGAACTGGAGCGGGAACGGGATATACTGGAACGCCGGAAACGGGGTGATGCAGAGTGAAATTTAATTTCAAAATCCAACAATTCCAGACAGAGGCTGTTGAGAGTGTTGTCAGCGTGTTTAACGGGCAGCGCAACCACAGGCCGGATAGCTTTCTCCGCGACCTGGGTACCGGTCAAACAGGCAGCATTCAGTTTCGCTATGACGAAAATATGGAACTGGCCGATGACATTACCGGTTATAAGAATGCTTCGGTGGAACTGAGTGATGAGCAGCTTCTTGCTAATATCCGCGAGATACAGGGGCGTAACAACATTAGACTCTCGCCTTCCCTTGTTAAGGACCTTGGCAGGATTTCCCTTGACGTAGAAATGGAAACCGGCACAGGCAAAACCTATGCCTATATAAAGACCATGTTCGAGCTGAACGCACGTTATGGCTGGTGCAAATTTGTCGTTGTCGTGCCGAGTATCGCTATCCGTGAGGGCGTAAAAAAGACCTTTGAGATCACACAGGAACATTTCATGCAGTTGTATGGCAAAAAGGCGCGTTTCTTTGTTTATAATTCCTCAAACCTACACCAGCTAGATGAGTTTTCCAGCGGATACGGCATAAACGTAATGATTATCAATATGCAAGCGTTTGCATCGTCGCTGAAAGAGGACGGGCGGAGCAAGGAAGCGAAAATCATTTATTCCAAGCGCGATGAATTCAATTCACGCCGCCCTATTGACGTAATTAAGACGAACCGCCCTATTATTATTCTCGACGAACCGCAAAAAATGGGTGGTGCGGCAACTCAACACGCATTGAAAAATAATTTCAATCCGCTGTTCTCCATTAACTATTCGGCAACGCACAAGACACAGCACAACTTAGTCTTCGTCCTGGACGCCCTTGACGCATACAACCGCCGTTTAGTGAAAAAAATCGAGGTGAAAGGATTTGAAGTCAAAAACCTGCGAGGAACGGACAGATATCTATATCTTGAAAGAATCATTCTTAGCAGCAAGAAGCCTCCGAGGGCACGGCTGGAACTGGAAGTCAATTATAAAAGCGGCATCAAGCGCGAGGCGCATATTCTCGGCATAAGCGATAACCTGTATGCAGAATCGAATAATCTGGAACCGTATAAAGACTATGTTATTGCAGAAATTAATCCGGTTCGCGGCAGCGTAACTTTCAGTAACGGCGAAGTACTTTTTACGGGCGATGTTGTCGGAGACGTGTCTGAAGCTGATATACGCCGCATTCAGATACGGGAAACGATTGTATCTCACTTAGAAAAAGAAGAAAAGCTTTTTGCAATGGGTATTAAATGTCTGTCATTGTTCTTCATAGACGAGGTGGCAAAGTACAGGCAGTATGACGACAATGGAAACGAATTGCTTGGTGAATATGGCAGAATGTTCGAACAGGAGTATATTGATATTTTAAACGATCGCCTTACTTTGTTTGAATCGCCCTATCATGATTATTTGCGCCGGATTTCCGTGCACGATACACACCGTGGTTATTTTAGCATTGATAAAACCGGACACGCTGTAAATAGCACTGTCAAGCGCGGCAGCGAGTTTTCTGATGATATTTCGGCCTATGATTTAATTTTGAAGAACAAGGAGCGGCTGCTTTCCTTTGAGGAGCCAACACGCTTCATCTTTTCCCACTCTGCTCTGCGCGAAGGGTGGGACAACCCAAACGTGTTCCAAATATGCACTTTGAAGCATTCCGACAACACTACCGCAAAACGGCAAGAAGTAGGACGCGGCCTACGCCTGTGTGTAAATCACGAAGGAGATCGGCAGGATGCTGACATTTGCGGGGAAAAGACAGTCCATGAAGTCAATCTGCTGACCGTCATTGCCAGTGAGAGCTATTTCAATTTCGTTGGTGATTTGCAGAAACAGATACGTGAAGTGCTTTATGATAGACCGAGCAAGGCAACGGCATCATATTTTGAAGGCAAGACGGTTATGATTGGCGAAGAAGCCCATAAGATTACTAAACAGGAGGCCGATAGGATTCATCGGTATCTAATTAAGAACAATTATGTGGACGATGATGATAACATAACCGATGAATACCGAATAGCAGAAGAAAGCGGTCAGTATGCTGTTTTGCCTGCAGAGCTTTCTGTTCTTTCGGCAGGGGTACATACGCTTGTGCAAGGAATCTTTGATGACAGTGTACTCAATAAGATGATAGATAACGGCAATAAGACGAAGGTGCAGGAGAACCCTTTGAACGACAATTTTTACAAACGGGAGTTCAAGGAACTGTGGAGCTATATTAACCACAAATATGCCTACACAGTGGGCTTTGATTCCGAAGAATTGATTCAAAAATCCATTGCCGCCATCAACGCCGGGCTTTTTGTAACAAAACTTCAATATACACTTACTACGGGCACGCAAAGTACCGACATGAACCAATATCAATTGGAGCGCGGCGAAGCATTTGATGCCTATAGAACACGGACGCGGACGCTCGAGCACTCAGAGGTTAGTCAAGTCCCCTATGACCTTATAGGAAAAATCGCGGAGGGAACGGTTCTGACACGGAGGACTGTTGCCGCCATTCTGAAAGGAATCTCTCCTGAAAAGTTATACCTTTTCCGCGTCAACCCGGAGGAATATATTTCTAAAGTTATAAAGCTGGTTAAGGAAGAGAAAGCAACAATGATTGTTGAACATGTCTCCTACAATCAGATCGAAGGCGAATATGACAGCAATATCTTTGCAGTAAGCAAGAACTCTCAGGAATACGAGAAGGCTTTCCGCGCCCAAAAACACATTCAGGACTATGTGTTCACAGACAGTTTAACTGAGAATAGCGTTGAGAGACGATTCGCAAAAGATTTGGAACTTGCCGAGGAAGTGTGCGTTTATGCTAAACTGCCAAGCGGTCCCAAGGGATTCTATATACCTACCCCCGTTGGCAATTATTCACCGGACTGGGCAATCGCCTTCAAGCGAGGGGCGGTGAAGCACATTTTCTTTATCGCAGAAACCAAAGGCACAATGGACAGCCTAAACATCAGACCAATTGAACAGGCAAAGATCAACTGTGCAAAGAAGCTTTTTAATGAGATTTCTACAAGTAAGGTTAAATACCATGACGTGGACAGCTACCAAAGCTTGCTCAACATCATGAAGTCGTTGTAGTGAGTAGAAAAATGGTAATACCCCGAGTTTTGTGTGAACTCGTAAATCTGACATAGAATTTGAAAATAGATTAGGGGTCAAGGGCAATTTATAGGAACTTGACCCTCAATTGCATTATTTCGTCTTTCTCTGAAAGTACTCACACAAATCCCTTAGCCCTTTATTGTTCTTTCGAACATCACTTTAGCATAGTTCTCAAAATCATCAAGCACTAACACATTGTATTTCTGTTTTACAGTGGCAAAATACTCACCAACCAACTCTTCACTGATAATACGATTGAAATGTAAGGCCGCTTCGGGCTAAAAGATCTTTTTTTGAGCATTTTGCCATAAAAAAGTGCACCCCGAATATTAGATTTCATTACCTAACATTCCGGGTGCACTTCATGGGCACGTGTTTAAATACATTGTCTTCCTATTATTGGTCGTCGTCCTCCAGGTCCTCATCGTCATCTTCATCATCAAAATCCAGATATATGGGCTCATGGCAGTTGGGACATAATATGTCGGCATCGTCATCTTCAATTACGTCCTCTTCCACGAAAACGGTATGTTCGCAATGTGGGCACTCGACTTCTATGAAATCTTCCTCGTCGTCATAGTCTTCATAATCATCGTCCTCAAAATCCGCGAATACCTCATCCTCTACATCAGCCAGGTCTTCATCTATGCATTCCACGTATTCATCAAGTTCATCATGGACTTCAGCCAATTCATTCATAGCATCAGCGAAATCTTCCAAAACGTCAACGATTTGAACCAGCAGCTTGCCTTCCTTTGTATCCTCACTAATCTGTAAGCCGTCGGTAAGGCCCCTTAAGTAAGAAACCCTTTCATATAGATATTTCATTTTACCAACCTCCTTCTTTATTATTGGCTATTCCTATTATTACCCTAAACCCTTGACATATACTCACCTGTGCGGGTATCTATCCTAATTACTTCTCCGTTTTCTACAAATAAAGGCACCTGTACCACAGCTCCGGTTTCAACCGTAGCCGATTTGTAAGTGTTCTGAGCCGTATCCCCTTTAAATCCGGGCTCTGTTTCCACAACCTTCAGCGTCACAAAGTTTGGAGGTTCGACCGAAAAGGCATCTCCCTTAAAAAACCTTACCGTTGCCATATCGTTTGGCCTTATATACAGGATGGCTTCTTCCACCTTTTCCTTGCTTAATGGCACCTGCTCATAGGTCTCGGTATCCATGAAATAATACAGGTCTCCGTCATCATACAGATACTGCATTTCCTTGGTTTCGATATGAGCTTTTGGAAATCTGTCGGACGGGTTAAAGGCTTTTTCCTGGGTAGCGCCGGTAACAATATTTCTATATTTTGTTCTTACAAAGGCTGCTCCCTTTCCCGGCTTGACGTGCTGAAAGTCCAGTACCTGATATACCTGTCCGTCCATTTCAAAGGTTATTCCTTTTCTAAAATCTCCTGCAGAAATCATTCCTATCCCTCCTGGTATGCATATTATCTATATTGGTTTACAGAACGGTCAATACCTTGTCGGTACGGTTTAGATTTTCTACCCCGCTGTCTGTAACAATTACAAGGTCCTCTATGCGTATTCCTCCAAACCCCTGTATATATATACCCGGTTCCACAGTAACCGCCATCCCGGGCTCCAGCACTATGTCACCCTTTGGGCTCAAAGTAGGCGCTTCGTGAATCTGCAGCCCAACTCCGTGGCCCAGGCCGTGCCCGAAATATTCACCGTATCCTGCTTTTTGTATAATATCTCTGGCTATGCCGTCCACCCGGCTTCCGGTCATACCGGCCCTCATCCGGTTCAATGTCTCGGTCTGAGCCTTTAATACTATATAATATATTTCTTTTTGCTTTGAAGAGTACTCACCTACCACTACAGTCCTGGTCATATCGGAACAGTAACCATTGTATTTGGCACCGAAGTCAAGCGTAACGAAGTCGCCGTATTCGATTTTCTTATTGCTTGCCACTCCATGGGGCAGGGCAGATCTCCATCCCGATGCAACTATGAAATCAAATGCAGGGCCGCTACAACCGGCTCTTTTCATGAAGAATTCCAGTTCCATGGATATGTCTCTTTCGGCTACGCCGGGTTTAATCATGGGCTTAACATGTTCAAAGGCCTGCTCGGAAATCTTTGCCGCAGTTCGCATTAGTTCAATTTCCTCAGTGTTCTTTAGCATTCTGATGTGGTTTAGCTTTTCTCCCATCGGCAGCAGCTCCACACCTTCAAACTTTTCCTTCATCTGACAATACTTATTGTATGTAATATAGCTGTCCTCAAAGCCCAGGCTCTTAATACCGTATTCCTCAAGTATGTTGTAAAGCCCGTCCCATATGTCACGGGGCAGTTCCACAACCTTAAAAGCCGGACACTGCTGGCATGCCTGCTGGGTATATCTGAAATCGGTGGCAAATAGGTTTACGTCTCCGGTTATCAAAAGATGTCCCGCTGTACCGGTAAACATACTGAAATATCTCCTGTTAACCGAACTGGAAACCAGTATGCCGTCCAATCCATCCCGCTTCAACAATTCCTTTACCTTTGCAAGCCTCTTTTCCAATAACGACACCCCTGTATCCATTCCCATTTTTTTCTTAAGTTTTTCCTTATTTATATTACCATACTATTTGGCCGATTAATAGCAAAATCAGAGTGCTTTAAGCGCCATTTCATATATTTCTTTCATTTTTCCGGCATCCTCGGCCATGGTGCCTCTGGATTCACATATAATTGTAGGCTGCAGCCCCTTTTTTACTATTACTGGGGCCAGGTGTTCAAACTCCGGTCCGTACTGAATATCATCAAAGGTCCAATGTTTTTTTTCACCGCCCTGGGTGAATTCTATCCTGCTGAAATGTACATGAAGGTTTTTAGTGCGCTGGGTACCCAGTTCCCTTTCAATGATGTCCATCACCTTTTCAAAATCCCGGCTGCTTTCAAGGCCTCCCCCGGTATAGGCATGGATATGGCCAAAGTCTATTGTGGGCATCAGCCTGCCGTCCATGCCGCACATTTCCAGTACCTCCTCCAGACTGCCCAGCTGGTTTTTTTTGCCCAGGGTCTCGGGGCACAGAGTAATATCTCCCAACCCCCGTCTGTCGGCTTCCTCTATTGTACGTTTTAAAGTCTCCATAGCTATTTCCAGAGCTTTTCCCCTGTCCATTTTACTGCAGGACCCGGGATGGAATACCACTCTTTTTGCATCCATCCATCGGGCTGCCTGCAGACTCTGCAATATGTATTCGATTGAATTATCTCTCTTCCTGGCGTCGGTACTGGCCATACTTATGTAGTAAGGCGCGTGTATGCTGAGAGCTATATCGTATTTTGCCGCCTCTTCTCCAAGTATTGACGCCGTCTCTTCTTTTATATTCACACCTTTGGTACACGAATATTCATAGGCACTTAACCCCATGCCGGCAAGCCATTTCGGAGCCTCCACCGAAGATTTGTATCCCTGTTCATAAAAAGAAAGGGAATTGCCTGAAGGTCCAAACCTTATTCCCATTAAACCACATCCTTTTCCAGTATGCGAAACAAAAGGCACCCGTCAGCACCTTTAAATATTATACCACACAGGGCGCTATTAATTAGACACTATGAAGCATTGGGGAATGTTATTCTCCATGCGGTGAAGAGAGTGCTTTGTACATTTCCTCTATAGGCGGCCGTTGTCCCGTCCAAAGTCTGAATGCTTCTGCTCCCTGGTTCACAAGCATACCCAGCCCGTTCACCGTTTTGCATCCTCTTTGGGCTGCTTCTTCTAAAAACCTTGTTTGAGCAGGATTATACACAATATCACATACCACCGTGCTGCTGTCAACCAGTCCTGCATCCATCGGGGTTTGGTGCCGGTGGGGATGCATACCAACGCTGGTTGTGTTTATCAATATGTCAATATTCTTCAGCATCCCTTCCATGGTCTTTGGTTCAAAAGCTACAGCGGCAGAACAATCTTTAATTTTAGCATTAATCTCGCTGCTTAACGCCTCTGCCTTCTCTCTCCGTCTATTACAGATATAAATTCTGTCCACCCCATGGGCGGCCAGGGTCATGGTTATTGCCCGGGCCGCCCCGCCGCTGCCCAGTACAAATACCCTCTTACCCCTGACCGTCAGACCTGCACCCTCTTCCATGCTGCGGATAAACCCCTGGCCGTCGGTATTATAACCCTTTATTCTCCCCTTTTCAATAACCGCCGTATTGACGGCGCCTATCACACCGGCCAGGTAGTCAAGCTCATCCATAAATTCAAGTACCCTTATCTTATGGGGAATGGTGACGTTAAAACCTGCAAAATTCATTTTTTTCATTCCATTTATTACATCCGGAAGGCCCTCTTGCTCTACCTCCACCGGAAGATACAAAAAATTCAATCCCATGGACTGGAAGGCTCTGTTTTGCATTGCCGGGGATTTGCTGTGTGCCAGAGGGTACCCCAGCAGTCCCACAAGCTTGGTGTGAATATTTATGTTTTTCATAAAACCACCTCCGATCTCTGTCGGATTATTCCGCTATAAATAACTACCCGACTGCAGCATTACCCCGCTATTTACAGCCCACAAGCTTTAGTCCTTCCTCCACCAGTGCTGCAGGTATGTCGGCACTAATCTCAACAGCTCCTATACCCTTGGGCATAACAAACCTGATCTCTCCCTTTTTTCTCTTTTTATCCTTGCCTATATATTCCATTACCTTCGCCAGGGAGAAAACTCCCTCTGAAAGTAATCCGAATCCATCAAGCAGCTTGAGTATTCTCCTGTAATCCTGTTGATTCAGCAAATTCATTTTACAGCCAATATACGACTTTACCCGTATTCCCAGTGCAACCGCATCGCCGTGCCCCAGGCTTCCGTACCCTGCCTCTGCTTCTAGGGCGTGTCCAACGGTATGCCCCAGGTTTAACACCATCCTCAGCCCCTTTTCCCTTTCATCCTTTTCAACAATACCCGCCTTTATACCGCAGCATCTTCTAACCATACTGCCGAGAACCTCCGGCTCCCTGTTCATAATGGCCGGAAGGTTTTCCTCCAGCATATCAAAAAAACCGCTGCTGTCAAGTATGCCGTACTTGGCGCACTCTGCCAGCCCCTGCCTGAAATGGTATTCTGACAGATGCTTAAGCAACCCCAGTTCCGCCACAACCAGATCGGGTTGGTGAAATGCTCCTACAAGATTCTTGCCTTCCGACAGATTTACCGCCGTTTTTCCCCCGACGCTGCTGTCCACCTGTGCCAGGAGGGTGGTGGGCAGCTGTACAAAAGCCATGCCCCGCATATAGGTGGCCGCAACGAACCCTGCAAGGTCACCGGTAACGCCCCCTCCCAGAGCAAGTACAACATCCTCCCTGCCAAAGGCTTTACTGGCAAGATGCGAATAAATCCTGCCTGCCCATTCCAGGGATTTATAATCTTCGCCCTCGGGAACGATAAACCGGCTTACATTGAAGCCCGTTTGCTGCAGATGGTATTTAAGCTTTCGGCCATACAGGGCATTGACAAAGGGGTTAGTAACAAGAAGAAGCTTCGGCCTGCTGCCACAGCCGTCCATATATCTTTCCTCCAAAAGCTTTCCTACGCTGTCCATTACCCGGCTGCCTATGACAATATCATAACCCCTGTCCTGCAGCGAAACCCTTTGGTTATATAAAGGTTCATCAGCATTCCACCGCATTTCGTTTAGTTCGTTTATTTCCACAAGCCCGGCCACGGCTTCCTCAACCGAGCTTTTTGATGTGTCAATGATATGATGGGCGCTCATGTATTGTCTGTGGCGCTTATTGTACAACTTTTCCAGAGCGGAAAAGCCTTCTTTCAGCAAAGGCCTTACAACCGGACTGTTTTGCAGCCTTCTCCACAGCTCTCTTAAGTCGCAGGCAAGATAAGTAACCTCTCCGCCCCGGGCTAGATACTCACGGCTGCAGGCATCTACCCATGCGCCTCCTCCGGTGGCTATAATGGTATTTTTCATGCCGGCTGCCTTCTTTATTATCTCCCGTTCAACAGAGCGAAAACCCTCTTCTCCCATATCGCCAAATATATCTGTCACAGGCTTTCCTACCGTCTGCTCAATTAAAGTATCCGTATCAATAAATGGCATACCCGTCCGTTCTGATATATGCTTTCCCAGGGTAGTCTTTCCGGAACCCGGCATACCGATAAGAATTACGTTTTGTCCCGGCATGATAACATCTGCCTCCCGATCTTGTTTCTAACGTCAACCCCCTCGGCCAATCCCTTCAGACCGACTTTCCGACTGCTCGGGCTACCGGTATCAATCTTTCCATCAATACCCTGAACCTGTCCATATTCAAAGATTGATTTCCATCCGAAAGGGCGTTCTGCGGACGGGGATGCACTTCTATAAGCAGGCCGTCGGCACCGGCTGCCACAGCCGCCAATGCCATAGGCTCCACAAGGCTCCAGTGACCTGTACTATGGCTTGGGTCAACAACCACCGGCAGATGGCTGAGCTTTTTGGCTGCAGCCACTGCGCTTAGGTCAAGGGTGTTTCTGGTATACTTTTCAAAGGTCCTTATTCCCCGTTCGCAAAGTATTACATTGTGATTTCCTTCCGAAAGTATGTATTCGGCCGACATGAGCCACTCTTCAATGGT
>JAENYX010000063.1 GCA_016841565.1 Clostridium thermobutyricum
GACGGTTCTTCTGTCTGTCAACAGACAGAAGAACCGTCCCCGTGTCTTTGTGTTTCAGCTAGATGAGCGATGAAATCAGGCGGCACAGGTCATGGGTGGCGTTTGGCTTTGCCTTGAGAGCAGCAATCTCCTGCATGTGGGCCAGCCTGACAGGATTGGCAAACAGCTGTGCCATTATGCCGGCCAGGTAATCGCCCTCTTTGAATTCAATGGCCATTCCACTGTTTATCAGGTACCGGGCATTCTGCCTTTCCTGTCCGGGAATGGGCGAAATTATAGCTATGGGAAGATTCATTGTCATGGCTTCGCTGACCGTCAATCCTCCGGGTTTGGTAACCAACAGGTCGGATGCGGCCATCAGGCTGGGAATTTCCCCGGTGTATCCGAATATCATACTGCGCCCGGGATTGGAAGAGGCGGTGGTCTCCAGGGCTTCTCTGAGTTTTTTATTGTTGCCGCATACCGCAATCAGCTGTATATCAAGCGCGCTGGAAAAGAGGCTCCTGAAGGCTCCTTTCAATGCTCCCATTCCAAGGCTGCCCCCCATCAGGAGGATGGTGGTCTTGTTCTTGAGACCCAGGTTCTCCCGGATACTTTTTTTATCATATTCAAGAGTAAACCTTTCATCAATAGGAATGCCGAGGGGGAATATCTTGTCATCCGGTACTCCCTTCCATTTCATTTCGTATACCAAATCCTCATTGGGCACAATATAAAAATCCACCCCGTCCCTGATCCAAAAGCTGTGGGGGGCAAAATCGGTAAGAAGGGATATTATGCGAAGTGCCAGATTTCTTTTTTTCTTAAGATAGCATATGACCTCCAGGGGAAAGGGGTGAGTACATATGACAATGCCGGGTTTTTTTCTTTCAACAAGTCTTTCCATTCTGAGGGCAAGCAGCCGGTTTATTGTCAGGCTTATATCCGAAATCCCCTCGTCTTTTTCTGCCATGTCATAAAGCTTTCCGTACAGAGAGGGTCTGGTTTTGAGGGTGCCGATATATCCTCCCACCACCACTTTGTTAACTACAGGGTTAATATATTTAAGCCAGTCAACTATTTCGACATTTATATCTGTGTAATGGGTTTGCATATAATCCCTGACAGCCTGGGCAGCTCTCATATGGCCGCCGCCCACCGAAATGGACAGTATTAATACGTTCATCAGTAATCCTCCTCATACAGGACTTGCACCTGATGTAAGCGGCCGCAGTATTTCACTGTCGTCTCTGACGGTCGCCAGGCACCAGGATTTATGGTTTGGCCAACCGCAGTCAAACTTACCCTCTGGCGGAAGCTTCGTACTATCTCAATAATATCAGAAGTATTGAGAAATGCACAGGTATTATTGAATAATGCTTTGCATAATTACAGAAAATATACCCGATACCAAATGAAAGGAGGAAGGGTATTGAAAAGAGCGGTGCTGGTACTAACAATAGTGCTTATTTGTGTTTTCGCATTGAATATTGGATACTCGTTCTATCTTGGTCAATCTATAGAGACTGCAACCCTGTACTGGGGTTCAACGGGTCAGGAAGTCCGGGAAGCTCAGCGAAGGCTGAAAAACTGGGGCTATTATGACGGTGCGGTTGACGGCATATACGGCCCCAAAACCTTCAGTGCGGTAAAGAAATTTCAGACAAACAACGGGATTGCAGCAACCGGTACCGTCGGACCCCAGACAAGAGCTGCCCTGGGTATGCCGGCGGCCGATGGGGGAGGCGACTATACACCCACCCGGGGTGTTTCAAGCAGGGACAATGTATATCTTATGGCCCAGGCAATAAACGGAGAAGCCCGGGGTGAGCCATATATAGGCCAGGTGGCCGTGGGTGCTGTGATAATGAACAGGGTTAACCATCCGTCCTTTCCCAATAGTATTGCAGGGGTTATATTCCAGCCCGGCGCATTTACCGCTGTTACCGACGGACAAATGTTCCTGGCGCCTGATGAAGCGTCAGTGAAGGCGGCAAGGGATGCCCTCAATGGATGGGATCCGTCGGGGGGCGCCATATATTACTACAATCCTGCAAAAACAACAAACAACTGGATATACTCAAGACCGGTGGTGAAGGTTATAGGCAAGCACAGGTTTGCCAAATAGAACATGAGAAAGGAAGTGGATGGATGTGAAAAGACAAAGGACAATAACCCTAGTGCTGCTGATTGCGCTGCTGGCAGCCGGTATATGGGGCTATGACCAATACCGCCAGAAGACCGGGTACCATGTTTATCTCCAAAACCAGTATCACAGAATGTTTTATGAATTGATAGACCATGTGGAAACAATCGAGGTTAACCTTGCCAAAACAATGGTCACAGATTCTCCCAGGCAAAGCACCCTTTTATTCTCGGATGTTTGGAGACAGGCCTTCTCGGCTCAGGAAAAGCTAAACCAGCTTCCCATATCCCATCTGACGCTCAGCAATACATCCAAGTTTTTGACCCAGGTGGGGGATTATGGATACAGCCTTACCAAAAAAAATATCGATGGAAGTCCAGTCTCTGCAGAAGACTGGACCAATCTCGAAGAGCTCCACACCTATGCGGGATACCTGACGGTGGAGCTGCAAAAGCTGAGGAAGGAGATACAGGAAAACAATATAAACCTGGCCAGTCTGAGCCGGAAAGGGGATTATATATTCGCCAGGGCATCCAATAATCTGCCCGAACGCGAATTTACCAGAATTGAGCAGGAGATGGTAGATTATCCCACCCTTATATACGACGGTCCCTTTTCGGAACACATACAGGATATAAAACCAAAAGGCCTGACCGGGGAAAGCATAGACTATGAGAAGGCTGAGCAGGTGGCGCGGGATTTCCTTAAGGGCATTGATATAAAAAATATTAAAAAGGTGGGTAACGGCAACGGAGATATAAACACCTACGGCCTGGAGGTAACGGCCGAGGATGAAAACAGGATATATATAGATATAAGCCGTAAGGGCGGGCATGTGGTATGGATGCTTAACCAGAGGGATGTGGACAATGTCAACATCTCACCAAACCAGGCCATGGATGCCGCCAAAAAGTTTTTGGAGCAGAACGGATATGACAACATGGTATCCACTTACTCCATGAGGTATGACAATATATCGGTAATAAATTTTGCCTATCTTGACGGCAATGTTGTTGTCTACACCGACCTTATCAAGGTCAAGGTTGCCCTGGACAAAGGCGAGATAATAGGCTACGAAGCCGAAGGGTATCTAAAGGCTCATCACAAAAGGGATCTTCCCGAGCCCAAGCTGACAGTTGAACAGGCCAGGGAAAGCATAAGCATGAGGATGGAGACCGGCCAGCCGGTTCAGCTCACCCTTATACCCCTTGAAAATAAGGACGAAGTCCTTTGCTATGAGTTCAGGGGTAAGTTCGGCGGGGATGATTTTTTGGTTTATATTAACGCACTTACCGGAAAAGAAGAAAGAATACTGAAAATGCTGCGAAGCGAGAACGGTATCCTGACCATATAGAAAAATAAATATACCATAAATTAACAATGGATAAAGGTCAATTAATTAACACTAATAAATTAATTGTTTTTGCAAAAAATATTATTGCAAAGTTTCAAAGGCCGGAGAAAAGGGTTATCCGGCCTTTGAAATAAACGCGAGGAGGGTTTCAAATGGCTAGAAGGGGTATTATGTCTCAAAACCTGAAAGAGGAAATTGCCCGGGAATTAGGAGTATACAACGTGGTGAGCAATGAGGGATGGGGTTCTGTAACTTCCAGGGATTGCGGCAATATCGTAACAAAAGCCATTGAAATAGCCGAGAGAAATGTAAGGAAATAAACGGCAAAAAGCCAGAGGGTTATCCTCTGGCTTTTTGCCGTATTTGGCTTAAAATGTTACAAGAGAGGCAATAATACAAAAGAAGGAAGGCATGATAATAGTTTGCAATGTTGAATAATAAATTAAATAGGGGTAGAATATGAATAATAAAAGATAGAAAATTGCAGTTAAGGGAGGGGAAGTTTATTGAAAACCAAGAAAAGGGTTGCCGTAGTATTTGGAGGACAATCGGGAGAGCATGAGGTTTCTCTTATGTCGTCCACATCCATAATAAATGCCCTTGACAGACAAAAATACCAGATAATAATGATAGGCATAACCAGACAGGGTGCATGGAAACATTATGACGGTCCTGTCGACAAGATTATAACAGGAGAATGGAAACAAAACGCCGTAGATCTGGAGGACAGTAAGTACTACTTTTTGAATTCCGGGAAAACCTCTCCTAAAGAGCATATAGACGTTGTATTTCCGGTGCTTCACGGGCCCATGGGGGAGGACGGCACCATACAGGGGCTGTTTGAGCTGTCAGGGCTTGCCTATGTCGGCTGTGGAGTTTTGGCCTCGGCACTGGGAATGGATAAGGCCTATTCCAAGTTTGTGTTCGAAAGGGCAAATCTGAAACAGGCCGATTATATGGTTATTATGAAAGCAAGCTTTGAAAAGAATATGGAAAGTGTTGTCTCGGAAATAAAGGGAAAATTCAATTATCCGGTGTTTGTCAAGCCGGCCAATATGGGGTCCAGCGTAGGAATAACCAAGGCCCACCACAGACAGGAACTGGAACAGGCGCTTAAGCTTGCCGCCCGGTATGACAGAAAAATAATAGTGGAGGAATTCATAGACGGACATGAGGTAGAGTGTTCGGTTCTTGGCAACGACCAGCCTAAGTCATCGGTTGTGGGGCAGATATTGCCCTCCAATGAATTCTACGATTATGAGGCAAAGTATTTTGACGGCGGGAAAAGCGGCCTTGTAATTCCTGCCGACATATCCCCCGAGGCCACACAAAAGGTTAGGAGTATGGCGGCAGAGGCATTTAAAGCCATAGAGGGAAGCGGCCTTGCAAGGGTAGACTTTTTCGTGCATAAGAAAACCGATGAGGTATACATAAACGAGATAAATACGTTACCCGGTTTCACCAAGATTAGCATGTACCCCAAATTGTGGGAAGCGGCGGGACTGCCTTATTCCCAACTGCTGGATGAGCTTATAGAGCTGGCCTTGGAAAGGCACATTCAAAAAGTAAACACGGCGCTGGTATAACAGCGGCCAGGAAATATTGGATTACAGATAACAAAGGACAGATGTCGGAAAAAGGTAAATGGGTAAAACTCCCAAAGGCATAGCCCGGATATCTGTGATCCGTGATCTGTGATCTACGAACTGGCATCGGCATCCGTCATCTACGCTGCGCAGTACCTGCATGAATATCTAGGTATGAGCTACGAACTATATATAACGTGCTTAAGACTTTACATCTTCCAACTTGTCATTCTGAGCGAAACGCTTGTCATCCTGAGCCAAGCGAAGGATCATATGTCTATCTCCAGGAAGATTCTTCGGGCTTGTCCCTCTTAAATGACATACAAAGGAATGTAATATTATTAATGTGTTATATATAGCATCTAAGCCTGAAAGGAGTAACCTATGGGAGAATTACTAAAGAAGATTGAAGGAAACACTTATTATATTAAAGGGGCTGTCAATACCTGTATTTACATATACGATCAAAAAAACTGCGTAGTTGTGGACACGGGAAGTGATGAAGACTGGGGGAGAAAGATATACAGGGCTCTTGAATCCGAAGGATTAGAGGCAAAAATGATAATTAACACCCATTCCCATGCCGACCACTTTGGAGGAAACCGGTTTCTGGTCAAAAAAACCGGAGCAGATGTGGCGGCCACCGCTATAGAGGCCGCCATTATTTCAAACCCGTATCTGGAGCCCTTTTACCTGTACTCTGCCCATCCGCCGAAGGCTTTGCAGAATAAATTTTTGATGGGTAAGGCCGGCAGGGTGGACAGGATTATTGAACCGGGCCAATTCCATGTTGGTTCGGCCCAGCTTGACATAGTTGACCTAAGGGGGCACAGCCCGGGTCAGATAGGAGTGGTCACCCCCGATCGGGTGATGATGACGGCCGATGCTTATTTTTCTGCCCATATAACCGAAAAATACAAGCTGTTATACTTCACAAACATTGGGGACACGCTGGATACCCTGGAAAAGCTTAAGAGTACCGATTACTCTTATTATCTGCCCTGCCACGGTGACTTGGACAGCAGTATAGAAGAGGTTATTGATATAAACCTTAAGGCCATAAATGAAATAATGGATATTCTCAGGTGGGAACTTGTTAGGCCAAAGACAAGGGAAGAACTGGCGGCCGGCATAAGTAAAAAATACAATTTCAACCTCAATCCCAACCAATACTACCTTAACCAGTCCTGTCTTTCGGCCTATTTATCCTATATGACGGATAAGGGTATACTCAAAAGCTATATTGAGGACCATAGGATGGTTTGGACGGTTGACTGATGCTGTCAGCCAAGCTCAAGCAGGGGTATATTTAGCTTGATTAACAGGGAAGTAATATATATAATATATGTATTCGCATTGGGAGAGTGTAGACTCCAAACTGTTGGGAGGTAACAATAAATGAATATGGTTCAAAAGATAACACAACAGATACGTGAGATAGTCAGCGAATCCGTAAAGGGCTGCATAGATAAAGGGATACTTGCCATAGAAGACATCCCCGAAATACAGGTAGAGATACCACGGGAAAGGGACCACGGAGACTTTTCGACCAATATAGCCATGATTCTGGCAAAGCAAGCCAGAAAAAGTCCTGCGGCGGTGGCCAGGGATATAGTGGAAAATGCAGATTATGAAGGCACCTATGTAGAGCAGATGGACATAGCCGGGCCGGGCTTTATAAACTTCAGGCTGAATAACCTATGGTTGTACAAAACGGTAGAGATAATACATAACGAAAAGGAGAAGTACGGGCGGGTTAACATAGGTGAGGGCAAGAAGGCTATGGTGGAGTTTGTAAGTGCGAATCCCACCGGTCCCATGCACATGGGCAATGCCCGCGGAGCGGCCCTTGGAGACTCTCTTGCCGCCGTATTGGATGCAGCAGGCTATAAGGTAACCCGAGAGTTCTATATAAACGATGCCGGCAACCAGATAGAGAAATTCGGTAAGTCTTTGGAGGCCAGATATCTGCAGCTTTTCGGTCAGGAGACTGAAGTTCCGGAAGGCGGATATCAAGGTGAAGATATAATCGATTTGATGAAAGAGCTGAAGGAAAAGGACGGAGACAAGTATTTGGATATGGAGTCCCGGGAACGGCAAGAATTATTCACGGAGTATGCATTGAAAAAGAATCTGCATAAGATAAAAACAGACCTTGCCGACTTCGGAGTGGATTTTGACGTATGGTTTTCAGAGCAGTCTCTCTATGACAACAATGATATCGCAAAATCCATAGAGTATCTGACAGAGCAGGGGCACACTTACGAACGGGAAGGCGCTGTCTGGTTTAAAGCTACAGAGTTCGGCATGGATAAGGACGAGGTGTTGGTACGCAACAACGGTATACCTACATATTTTGCCGGGGATATTGCCTACCACAGAAACAAGTTTGTTACCAGAGGCTACGACTGGGTAATAAATATATGGGGTGCCGACCACCACGGCCATGTTGCCAGGATGAAAGGTGCTGTTGCCGCCCTGGGGCAGAACCCCGACAAGCTTGATGTAATGATAATGCAGTTGGTAAGGCTTTTAAGGAACGGTGAAGTGGTACGCATGTCAAAACGAAGGGGCCAGGCAATAACCCTTTCCGATCTTATTGAAGAAGTTGGAAAGGATGCGGCACGATTCTTCTTCAACCTGCGTTCGGCCGATACCCATCTTGATTTTGACATGGATCTGGCCGTTGAAAAGTCCGGTGAAAACCCTGTGTTCTATGTCCAGTATGCCCATGCAAGGATATGCAGTATTTTAAATCAGATTGTACAGGATGGCATACAGGTTCCTGCCATAGACAGCATAAACCTTACCCTGCTCAGGGAGAATGCCGAAGTGGATCTCATGCGCAAGCTTGCCGAGCTGCCGGAGGAGATTACCCGTGCCGCCACAACCATAGAACCCACAAGGATTACCAGGTATGTGCTGGAGGTGGCTTCGCTGTTCCATGTTTTCTATAACTCGTGCAGGGTTATGATAGATGATGAGAGCCTTATGATGTCAAGGATTGCGCTTATTGAAGCCACAAGGATAGTCATAGCCAATGTTCTTGGCCTTCTATCAATCTCGGCACCCGAAAGGATGTAGGCTTTGTAAGGATATAAGCCTATCGGCAATATATTGTCAAGAGGTTTGCCCGTTGACAGACTTCATAAAAAGAGAGCGGCTCTGCCGCTTTTTTCATCAATCGCAAGCCCAAAATCCGGCACCTGAAATGCTGGAAAGCCAGCGGTGGGGGGGATCTCATATGATAGAACTATTAAACAGTGAGAATTTCCGGGAATTCCTGGAGCATATAGATTCTGGGATTCAAATAGTGGATAACAGAGGCAGAATTATATACTGCAATCAACGGGTGGCCTACCTCGATCAGCTCAACAGGGAAAGGGCGGTGGGGCGGCATATCCTGGAGATATACCCTTCCCTTGATCATAAAACCAGCACAATTCTAAAGGTCTTGGAAACCGGCCAGCCCATTATAGATTACCTTCAGACCTTCGTCAACTATAATGGAATCAAAATAACAACCATAAACACAACTCTGCCGGTCAGAATAAGGGGCAAAATTAAGGGTGCGGTGGAGATATCCAGGGACATTACCCAGGTTAAAAACCTTTCCGAGAGGATAGTCGACCTTGAAGCCGAATTGGTGGGAGGTGCCGCCAGGGACTTCCCCGCCAGGAAGGGAAGCAACAGGGCCATTTATAATTTTATTGATATAATTGGCCAGGACAGACACATATTGGAACTTAAATCCCAGGCATTCAAGGCATCCCGGACCTCATCACCGGTTATGGTCTATGGTGAGACGGGTACAGGCAAGGAGCTGTTTGTACACGCCATACACAATGCCAGCGCAAGGAACAGCCAGCCCTTTATTGCTCAGAACTGCGCAGCTTTGCCGGCCTCTCTCCTGGAAGGTATACTTTTCGGAACGGTAAAGGGAAGCTTTACCGGAGCCGATAACAGGCCGGGTCTTTTTGAACTGGCCAACGGCGGCACCCTTTTCCTGGACGAAATCAATTCTATGCCCATCGAGCTGCAGGCCAAGCTGCTAAGAGTTCTCCAGGACGGGTGTATAAGGAGGATAGGGGATGTAGGCACCGTATACGTTGATGTCAGGATAATTGCCGCAGCCAGCAGGAGCCCTATGGATGCCGTGAAGTCGGGCAGTCTCCGGGGAGACCTCTACTACCGGCTTAATGTTGTCTCTTTAAGGATACCGCCCTTAAGGGAAAGGAAGGACGACATGCCTTTGCTGACAGAATACTTTATCCGGATGTATAACAGGTCCATGGGTAAAGAAGTGACAGGTATCCATTCCAAAGTAAAGGAAATGTTTCTTGCATACTCCTGGCCCGGCAATGTAAGAGAGCTCCAGCATGTTATAGAGGGGGCAATGAATATGATTGAAGGACATATAATTACTCCGGATAACCTGCCCCATGGCTTTAACGAGTACTTCAGAAGCGGTGTTGCCGTAAAGGACAACAGTCCTTCTCTTAAGCAAACTCTTGAACAGGTGGAAAGGAGTATGATTTTGGATGCCCTCAGAGTCTCGGATATGAATACCACTAAGGCAGCACAGCTGCTGGACCTTCCAAGACAAACCCTTCAATACAAAATACTTAAATACGACATAAGATAATATGGCATGTAACACCGAGGTGTGTGGCATGGGGGCATTTCGCTGAGCCCACCGGCGTGCAGGTTACGGATTGTCTGCATTACGGTATATTACCCGTCATAAAAGCATACCATTAAATATGGGACATCCCCTTTATGAAGTGTGATGTGGGATGTTGGAAGCGGGAAAAAGCCTACAATTCTTTTACAAGAGCTGCGAACTACTGGAACCTAGTAAATAAGGAGGAGTGCTAATGAGAAACCATAACGATATTGAGCTTTATCGAGACGTTACACAGCAGGAATGGGACGATTGGCGCTGGCAGGTGAGAAACAGAGTTACCACCATACAGCAGCTTAAAAAAATAATAAACCTGACCGACCGGGAAGAAAAGGCAATAGATGAAAGTCTTGCTCTTCTAAGGATGGGGATAACCCCATATTATGCTTCCCTTATGGACCCGGATGACCCCGGCTGCCCCATAAGAAAACAGGCAGTACCTACTTCCCTTGAACTTCATAGGGGAGAAGCCGACATGGAGGACCCCCTCCATGAAGACACCGATTCTCCGGTGGAGGGGCTTACCCACCGGTATCCCGACAGGGTGCTTCTTCTGGTAACCGACCAATGCTCCATGTACTGCAGGCACTGCACCAGGAGGAGGTTTGCCGGACAGACCGATATGGCAATGCCCACAGACAGGATAGAAAAGGCTATCGGTTACATAAAAAATACGCCCCAGGTAAGGGATGTACTGATTTCCGGAGGAGACGGCCTGCTCATAGACGACGATAAGCTGGAATTTATAATGAAAAGCTTAAGAGAAATACCCCACGTTGAGATTATAAGGATAGGCAGCCGAACCCCGGTGGTAATGCCCCAGAGGATTACACCCCAGCTGGTAGACATGCTCAAAAAATATCACCCTGTTTGGCTTAATACACACTTTAACCACCCCGGTGAAGTAACTCCGGCCTCGATAGAAGCCTGCAGGCTTATGGCCGACGCAGGCATACCCCTGGGCAACCAGACGGTACTGCTAAGGGGCGTTAACGATTGTGTTCATGTTATGAAGCGGCTTGTACACCTGCTGGTTAAAATGAGAGTCCGGCCCTATTATATTTATCAATGCGACCTTTCTATGGGCATAGAGCACTTCAGGACTAAAGTGTCCAAGGGTATAGAAATAATTGAAGGACTTAGAGGCCATACCTCCGGCTTTGCCGTTCCTACCTTTGTGGTGGATGCCCCGGGCGGTGGCGGCAAGATACCCGTTATGCCCCAGTATCTGATTTCCATGTCGGACAAAAAGGTTGTACTAAGAAACTACGAAGGCGTAATAACCACCTATATGGAGCCGGAATATATCGCAGAAGAGTGCAGCTGCCCCGACTGCCGTGAAGGCAGCAGGAGCACCGGAGTTGCAGGATTGCTGCAGGGCAGAGGCATAGCCCTGGAACCGGAAGGGCTGGACAGAAAGAAAAGGCATAGCTGACCGGTACAAAAAACAGGGGACGG